>JAYTOU010000035.1:0-76442 GCA_043747615.1 Myxococcales bacterium
CCAGATGATCAGCGGACAGATCATCGACCACTTTCGTTCGATCTCGGAAGGTTCACCGTCGCCCCATGAGCCCGAGATCGGGTACGCCGACTTTACGGCTTGGGAACGAACCTGGTTCGAGGAGCACGGCCGCGACGAGGTGCTCGCGGTGAGGAAGAGACTCGACGGGGCGAAACCGATCGAGATTGCCGACCGGTCTCGGACGGGTCCCGTATCGCCGGAAGCGATAGACGATTGGTTCACGCTCGATGCGCAGACGTCCGCACGCCTGGACGCGTATTCACAATCGATGAAGGTCTCCCCTTTTACGATCTTCGTGGCGCTCGCGGCGTCGCTGCTCTCGCGGTGGTCAGGGAGCGACGACGTCACGTTCGTCACCTCCATCAATCTGCGGAACGTACGCGCAGATTTCGAACGTCTCGTCGGTCGCTTCGGCAACTGGATCCCCATCCGCGTCTCGACCGCCGGCGATCCGTCCTTCTCCGAGCTCGTCGCGCGTGCTCGAGAGGCGGTGATCGACGCGCATTCGCAGGAGGCGGCACCGGCCGTTCGCGTGTTCGACACGGCCCACGTTTTCGATCACCCGCTTTGCCGCGTGGTCCTCAACGTGCCCGTCATCGGAGGCAGCTCCGAGCGTGCCTCGACGAGCGTCGGAGACGTGACGATCACCAGCGGACCGATTCGTGGGCGCTCCGGAGCACGGAACGATCTCGCAATCGCCATGGGCACGGTCGACGGACGAATGTTCGTCGGCTTGCGTGGCGCCAAAGAGCTCTTTCACGACGACACGATCGCACGTCGCAGGCTGGAGCTTTGCGCGCTGATCGAGAGCTCACTTCCGCGGAAATGACGGCGCTATCGAAATACCGTTTGACGACTGAGTGGCGAGCCGCTTAGCTAAATTGAACCACCGGGGCCGCAAAATCTCGCGGGATCCACGCCAAGATGCAAATCGTCAATGCCAGTTGACTCGTTGTTCGCTCGCATGGGCGAGGATCTGGGTAAGCCCGCGATCCTGGGTGACTCGGAGCGAGTAACGTATGGCTCGCTGCTCGATCACGTTTCCAACTGGGACACCCGCTTGAAGGAAGCGGGGGTGGCCCGCGGGGCGATCGTCGGGATGACGGGGGAGTATTCCGCCGAATCTGTTTCGTTGTTTCTCGCGCTCCTTCGCGTGGGCGCAGTGGCTGTCATCGTTGGTGGAACCGACACCCAGAACGACGAGAACCTGCAGGTCGCCGAGGCGCAGTGGTTTGCGTCAGCGTCCATGGCGAAGGGTTGGAGCATCGAGCCTCGGGCACCTGGTCCACCGATCAACCCAGTCACGATCGACTTCCTAGGTAAGGCGCGACCAGGGCTGGTCATTTTTTCTTCGGGCTCGACTGGCCGTCCGAAGGGCTCTCTGTTCGATTGCCTCGCCCTCCTCAGTCGGTACACGCCGCGGCCTCCGATACGCATGCTCTCGTTCCTGCTGCTCGATCACATCGGGGGAATCAATACTCTCTTTTACACCCTGACGAGCGGGGGCTCCGTAGTGACCACACAGAGCCGCGACCCAAGCGAGGTTTGCCGCATCATGGCCGAGCACAAGGTCGAGCTGCTGCCGGTCTCCCCTACGTTTCTCAAGATGATGCTGATTTCGGGCGCGCATACCCGCCACGATCTTTCGTCTCTCCGCATGATCACGTACGGCACCGAAGTCATGCCGGAGTCGGTTTTGCTGCAGCTTCGCGCCGCTCTGCCGAACGTGGAGCTCAAGCAAATGTATGGGACCACCGAGCTTGGAATTCTCCGCTCTCAGTCGCGGGAGTCGGGCTCGGTGTGGGTCCGACTGGGAGGCGAGGGCTACGAGACCAAGGTGCTGGACGGCATTCTGTGGGTCCGTTCCAAGACGTCGATGATTGGGTATCTAAATGCCCCTTACCCGTTTGACAGCGAAGGCTGGATGAACACGCATGATCGGGTCGAGGTAGACGGCGAGTACCTGCGTGTCCTCGGGCGCGAGTCCAATCTCATCAACGTCGGCGGTGAGAAGGTCTACCCCGCCGCGGTAGAGAGCGTTCTTTTGACCATGCCAAACGTGGTGGATGCCACGGTGGTCGGTCGATCAAACCCCCTCACCGGAAAGATCGTCTCGGCTCGCCTCACCCTCGTAGACCACGAGGAGCCGAGTGCACTCTTGAAGCGGGTTCGGGAGTTTTGCGCTGGCAAGCTTTCCGCGTTTCAAATCCCGATGCACGTCGAAGTCGTTGGTCAACAGCCCGTAAGCCTTCGGTTCAAGAAGATTCGCGATACGACGAGTTGAGGAGACAAACGAATGACGACTCCGCGCCCGGTAGCATTGATTAGCGGTGGAAGCCGAGGCCTCGGGGCCGACCTCGTGGAGCTGCTGTCGAAAGAGGGTTATGTCGTTGCGACCTATAGCCGCTCGGCGTCACCGTTCATTGATCAGATGTTGAAGAGCGACCCCGAGTCTCGTTCGTTTCACTGGGAGTCGATCGATAGTATGGACTTCGACGCAGTCGCCAAGTTCGCGCGTAAGGTCGCGAAGCGGTATGGCCGCATCGACGCACTGGTGAACAACGCCGCTGCGCTGACCGAGGGGCTTTTGCCGCTCATGAAGCCGGATGACATCCATCGTCTCATCGCGGTGAACCTGGAATCCACCATTCTCCTGACGCGCGCGGTCTCTCGGGTAATGATTCATCAGCAGTCGGGATCCATCGTCAATATTTCTTCACTGAATGGCATTCGAGGATTTCGCGGTGTCTCGGTGTATGGCGCAACGAAAGCCGGTCTAGACGGCTTCACGAGAAGTCTTGCGCGGGAGCTGGGAGCAGCTGGGATTCGGGTGAACTCCGTCGCGCCCGGCTACTTTGATTCGGACATGACCTCCGGTCTCACCAAGGCACACGAAGAGACGATCAAAAAGCGAACGCCTCTCGCACGACTCGGGAAGGCCCGAGACGTCGCCGCAGTCGTGCAGTTCTTTCTCTCCGAGAGCGCCGCATTCGTAACGGGTCAAACCATCGTCGTCGACGGTGGGCTCACGTGCTGAGGCGGTCTTCGGAGCTCACGCTCAGCCACGTCGGGCTCGGTGTGCTGAATGAATATGCCGCCATGACTCTTTGTGGCGACCTCTTGAGCCGCCGTCTTACCGAAGGCACGACTAATACGGTTTTCGACGTGACGGACGCTAGTGGCAATCACCTCTATCCCGGTTTTTTTTCCACTCATCTGGTCGTGCCGGCTGAACACCCGCTCGACCAATATTCACTGTGGCGAGAGGTGTCGGTCGCGGTCGAAGCCGAGTCGTTCGGCGGAATGATCGTCGACTCCCGATTCGTCTTTTGCAATCCAGGGCAGACGCTCCAAGCCGCGGGCACCTTCGAAACTGGTGGTCTGCCGTACATGCGAAGCGGAACGCTGTGGGTCGTCGAAGGAAGCCGCGGAAGGCAGGCGGTGCCCGCAATTCCCAAGCGCGAGCTGGTTGCGAAGCTGCCGAAGCTGGTCGAGCCCCCGGCGTCGATTGGCAAGTTCGAGGCGGTGCAAGCCGCGGGCACGGTCGACCAAGAATTCGCGAGCCAGTTTCGACTACCGAAACCGCTTCGGTATGAATTGCATTCAGGGCGCGATATAGCCCCTGGACATGCCGTGATGTTCTCCACGTTCGTCTGGTTGCAGGAGCATGCCGAGCGAGAGCTGTTGTCGAAGCACCTCTGGCCGCCTCTCGAAACGGGCTTGTTGGCGTGTCTCCAACTGCGTGAACGGGAATCGTATTACATCGACAACACGTATGGCGATCGCGCAATAGAGATCAGCGCGAGAGCTCGAATCGAGCCATGCGATGCAGACGCGAGCTCGCCGAATGCGAAGCGGCACATTCCGATATGCCAAGTTACCTTCGTGATCGAGATGTACGAAGAGCGTACCGGACGCCTGCTGTTCGCCTCGAAGGGTACGAAGGCGCTCGCAGTTCCTCCGGATCAAAAAGCGCTTTTGCGAAGCGCAGAACGAGTCTTGTTCCAGATGTCATCAAAGCAAAGGGAGATTGACGTAAATGGTTGATGTGGTTCAGGCGGTGCGCGAGACGGTCCTAGACATCGTGAAAAGAAAGTCTGCGAGCTGCACGGGGATAGAGCGCGATCAGCAATTGGTCGCCGACCTCGGCCTCAGCTCGATGGATTTCGCAGGACTGCTCGCCGCGCTCGAAATGAAGCTCGATCTCGATCCCTTTGCCGAGACCGTTTCGATCACGAGCATTCGCACCGTTGGGGATCTCTGTGATGCTTACGAGAAGTGCGCAGCGCTTCAATGACGGAGACGGTCTCGCCGGACCTCGAGACGATCCGCGCCACGCTCACGCGCGTCGGTCGGGCGGTGCTAAAGGCCGTGTCCTTCGGGGATGCTTCGACCAGCGCTGACCTCGGCTCGTGGACTTCTTTGCGGCACGTCCAGCTTCTGGCGGCGTTGGAGCGAGAATTCGACATTGAATTCACGCCGGAAGAAGCGCCTGCATTGACGTCGTTCGAGTCGCTATTGGCCGCCATCTGCGAGCGACTCGAGCCTCTGAGCGGGTCCGCGGGGGACTAACGAAATGCAAATCGCGTGTGGAACGTGTGGAAACTGCGGAGGAACGGTCCTCGTCGATGTGGACCGCGAAAGGCGCGTCGCGTGGGCCTGGGTGGCTCTGCCCGCTTCATCGAACAGGCCATCGAGACTCGCCTCGGGATCGTCGACGTCCCGATGGCCGGCGAGCTCCCCGGCTAGTTACGCTGGCGAGAGCGGGGAACGCTACCCCGGCCCCCCCGCTTTTCTAGGCAAACCTCAGCGGAGAGAAGGGGATTCGAACCCCTGGTACCATCGCTGGCACACCTGATTTCGAATCAGGCACCTTCGGCCACTCGGACATCTCTCCGCCGGCCAAACTCTAGATCAGGCCTCTCTTTGTCAAGACCGGCAGGTCAGCGAGCCCAAAATCATGGGCGAAAGGTCGACCTCATCACCTTCCATCGCGCGCACGGACATTCAGGAATGCGGTTTCCGAGCGGGAAAACGCGCCGTTTTGCTCCGTCTTGGTGGCACGTCTCGGCGTACGGTGACTACGCCCTCGGCGTGGCACGCAGCCTTGGCCTGACCCGCGTCCTCGTGGAGCGTTCGCACCATCGCCCGGGGCCGGCGGACCATCGCCTGCGCGATCTGAACGAGCTCACGATCGGCTAAACTTTGCGGAGAGAGAGAGATTCGAACTCTCGGTACCCTTGCGAGCACACTTGATTTCCAATCAAGCACCTTCGGCCACTCGGTCATCTCTCCAGACGATTGGCACCTCTTACCACGTATGGAGGGTCCTTTGGACGTCTCCTGCACCGAAATTCGGTTGCGTCCGGCCGGGGAACGCCCATCTTTCGTCTCTTATGAAGAATCCCCTGCGCTTCGCCGCTCTCGCGCTCTCCACGGGCGCGGTCTCCTCCCTTGCGTTCGGAGGCTGCGGTGGCGGGACAGTCGCCGAGTCAGGCGGATCCCCCGACGCAGGCACCATGGAGAGCTCGACACCGACCGCCGACGTGGACGCCTTATCGCCAGACGCGCCCGTCGCCATGCCGACGCCGATCAAGCACGTCATCGTCCTCGTCAAAGAGAACCACACCTTCGACAACTACTTCGGCAGCTTTCCAGGCGCAGAAGGCGCGTCGCAGTGCCTCACGTCCACCGGAATGATCCCCTGTCCGCACGCGCCCGACAGAACGCCGCGCGACCTCTGCCACGCGCACGACTGCGCGATCACCGACTGGCACAAGGGCGCTATGGACGCGTGGGACTCGACGCCCGGCACTTCCAACGGCGGCGACAACCTCGCCTACGCGCAATACCACGAGAGCGACATCCCCAATTACTGGGCGTACGCGCGAAACTTCACCCTCGGAGATCACTTCTTCGCGAACGTGCTTGGCCCCAGCTTTCCTGGTCACATGGTGGTCCTTGCCGGGCAAGCAGGCTGGGCCACGGGCAACCCCAATACCGACATCACGCATCCGTTCTGGGGCTGCGATCAAACCGCCTCGACGCGGGTGCCCATTCTCGACAACGGATCGTGCACGGCGCAAAGCGTCTTTCCGTGCTTCAAGATCCCGTCGGTGCCCGACATCCTTCCCGCGGGCGTCGACTGGAAATTCTACGGCTCGAATTTCTATTTCCTTCCGGAGGTATGGTCGATGTTCAACGGCATCGATTCCATCCGAAACACCCCGAGCAACTGGAGCAAGGTCGTGAAGACCTCGGAGTTCGACGCCGACGTCGCGAATCACACGCTCCCCGCGGTGAGCTGGCTCGTCAATCAAGACTTGAACGACGAGCATCCGAACATCGGCGGCGTCTGCGCGGGTGAAAACTGGACCGTGGGCGAGATCAACAAGATCATGCAGAGCGACTACTGGAAGGACACCGTCATCCTCTTCACCATGGATGACTTCGGCGGCTGGTACGACCACGTCGCGCCTCCTCGGCAGTACGGCTGCAACGGGGACAACCCCTACGGCCTCGGGTTTCGCTTGCCGCTCATCGTGATTTCTCCGTATGCAAAGCCGCACAACGTCTTCAAGGAAGTGGCGGAGCAAGCATCCATCCCGCACTTCATCGGCAAAATATTTGGCGCCAAGAAAACGCTTCACGATCTCGACCCCGCGGCGCAAGACGCTCAGGCCAACGATCTTATGAACGCCTTCGACTTCAGCCAAAAACCGCTCGATCCGCTGGTGTTGACCACGCGGACTTGTTTGTGAAAACCCCTCACCGCCCCCAAACGCGCATGGCGGTCGAGGTCACGGTATCGATGGTCGCGGGCTCGCGGTGCACGACGGTTGGCGCATCGAGGCGACCGATGTCGAAGGCCGCGCGCCCGAGGCTCTCTACGGTGAGAGGGTAGGTCGCACGCACGTCGGTGACGCAGGCCGGCTCGAGAAGGACGTCGCACAGCTGCTCGCGCTTCGCCGTTCCGCTCCACACCAGCGCCCCCCAGCGCAGCGAAAAGTATCCAGCCGACGTCGCCATGAGGGGCCTCGCCGACGGGGGAAAATAGCCTCCCGCCGTACGGAACAGATCCACGCCTTGAAAGTAGCTCGAAGGCGCGAGGCCGAGCGCGGACATCACCGTCTGTGCCACGTCGAGATCTCCCGTGGGGAGCGAGACCCGCGTGCCGGCGAGGGAGTGACCCGCGCTCCGCACCACGAGCGGCACGCCGAGGAGCTCGTCGTCCGGAGCCTCGCCGTCGCCGAACGGAACGTGCGCACCCTCGCTCACGCCGACGTCTCCGGCGACGATGTACGTCGTGTCTGCGTCGCGTCCCGCGCTGCGCACCGCACCCACGAGCTTGCCGATCGCGGCATCATGCGCTCCTACTGCGAGCGCATAGAGGGCCCAAGCCCGCGCGCGGTCCGAGTCGTTGAAACGCAGCGTCGGAGGAACGTGCCGCGCCTTCGCGAGAAGCTCCGCGGCATGCTTTGGATCGAGCCCGCCCACGTAGTTAGGCGGTGCCACCGTCTTGAGCTCTTCGGCCGTCGCGTCCCAAGGCGGGTGTCCTCCGCGGGCGTGGATCACCACGAGAAAGCGCTCTGTCTTGTGCGCGTCGATCCAGCGGCTGGCCTCGTCGAAAATGGATACCGCCGCTGCGTCCTCGAGCGGCGTGTGCGCCGCGAACGTTTCCCACGAGCGTTGAAATCCGAAGGCAGCTCCGGTCATCGGATTGGCGGTAAACATCGCCGTGACGATGCCCGCCTGGCGCGCAGTGTCGGCAATCGTGGTGACGCTCTTCGGCAGGCGCGCGTCGCCATCGTCGACCGCGTTCGCGCGCGCGGTCCTTCCGGTGAGCATCGCAGACAGCGCTCCGTTCGGCAGCGTGCTGCTCGATCGGTGAGCCTCATAGACGATACCCGCGTCGGCGAGACCGTTGAGGACCGGGGTTTCGAGCGAGCCTCCGTAGAGTTTCAGCGATCGCGGCCGCACGTCTCCCAGCACGATGAGGATGACGCCGCGCGAGGGGGCGATGGCGCTCGGCGCTGCCGAAGCCGGAGCCGTCACCCGAGGTTCACCTAGAAGAACGCGTGTCCCCTTCGTGGCCCGCACCACTGCGATTTCGAGAGCGCCGAGCGTCCCTTGCTTCGCGCCGAGATCGCCGAGTGACGCCTTGGCGTGCGCCCAACCCGTCGGATCACCACCCACCACGTGGAGCTTCTGCAGGACGGTCGGCGGTGAGCGATCGCGCAAGAGTCGAAGCTCGACGTCCGCATTCCCTTGCCCCGATATGCCTGCGTACACCTCGGCGGATCCGCCCGCGGGGAGCCAGCCGCTGCAGCGCACCAAACCCGGCGCGCGAAGAGATAGGCTTTGTTTTGCCGTGCCTCCAAAGGTTCCGCTGGTCAGCACGTCGGCGCGCGTGGGCGCTGAGTAAGCGGCCTCGGGCTCTCCCGCACCGATGTGCACCCAGTCGATCTCCGCGAGCACGTCGCCCGCCGATCGCGGCGCGTTGAAGCGCATCGCGAGCTCGTTCGTTCCGGCAACGAGGAGGCTGCTCGCCGCGCGCACCGAGACCGTCTTCACATCGCCTTTGCTGAGCGGCAGGAGCCCGACTGGTTTGTCATTGAGGTAGAGGCTCACCGATCGCGCGACTCCGCCGCGGACGCGCGCCTCGACGTATGTGGCTTCGCTGGCGTGCGCTGGATCATCGCCGTCGCCCGGGCCGGTCGAGAAGAAGGTCATCGTCACGGATTTTCCGCGGAGTCGAGCCCACGTCGCGCCTTCGCGTTCGATCGATTCGACTTCCCCCGGAGCAGTTCGTGAAGCGAAGCGCGCGCGCATCCCGCTGTCACCCAGATCGAGGAGGATCCCGCGGTGTCCAAGGACGCAGCTGTCGAACGTGGCTATCGGATCGAGGGCCACCGACAATGCAGCGGAGGGCGCGGCGGATGCGACGGAAGGCGGAGTCGCCGATCCTGTCGGGGCAGGCGCCGATATCCGCGTACAGCCTGCAAGCGCAAGAAGCGCGAGCGGCCAGATGTTGTCTGGTGTCAAAGCGCAGGCAGCGTAGCCTTGCCGGCGTCTCCGTGCGAACTCGACATGCCCGCATCCGTCACGGGCACGCTGGCGGCATTCTCCACGGCTACGCTGACGGGTGCACTGACGGGACGAGCGACGGGCGCCGGCTCCGCCGCGGGGAGGCGCGCTTGATCGAGCTCCACCGCCGGCGCACCGGCCACCGAAGGCCCTGAGCCGAAGCGAATTCCCGCAGCGACGACGAGCAGAACGAGGGCTAGTCCCACCCATGCAACCCACCCTCGCGAGGCGCGCGGCAATGGATCTCTCGTCTGAGCGGTGACGGAGGTGAAGGGCGTCTTCGGCAAGTCGTTCGTCCACGAAGGTCGCGGCGACTCGGCTTCATCACGCTCAGACGCCGCACCGGCCGCTACGCTCACGACGTCGTCGGTTGGGCGCGCCGCGTCGATGTCGATCGGAATCGAGGGGGTCAGGCCGGCGACTTCGTAGACGAGGTCGACGTCCGTGCCGGCGGCCCCGACGTGCACTGCCGGAGCGGGGTTGGAGAGCGACTTGGCAGGCGGGCTGCTGGATCCGCGCTTTCGCAGGTCGCCCGGCTCGACGATCGGCGGAGGGGTCGACGACGCCGGCCGCGCGCCTCCGGGCTCGGGAGAGCGATGACTGAGCTCGCGCATCACCGCGTCGGCGAGGGACGACGGCACGCTGCTCACGCGCTCGACGCGTTCTTCGGGCGCCCGAGCCTTGGCCTTGGTGATGACTTCCGGAGCCGGGCGGCTTGGCCTGAGCGACCCATGCGGCAACGCGCGACGCGACGGTGCACCCTGAAACGCAAGGTAGGCAGCCTCTACGGCAGGGCCGAGAAGATCCTCGCCGCTGACGCTTTGCACGCCGCGAACGATGCCCTTCACGGCGAGGTCGACGAGTACGTCCTCGAGGAGCGCCGGTTCTACTTCGGCAGCGAGGAGCATCTGCCGCGGAGATCCACTGTTCGCGATGCGCTCGATGAGGCCACGCGCGGGCTCCGGTGTGGAGCGGAGGTAGGCCCCGATTTGTTGCATGTCCATCACCACGCGATCAACCAAGATCGTGCGCGCTCCGCAGAGCACCCGGGCCGCGCCACGCGCCATCGCGATCGGCGCCGCGAGCTGGGTCTGAAGCGTTCCTGTGAGCTCCGGCTCGAGCAGATCGCCGTTGGCCGTCACCACGAAGCGGGCCGCTCCGACGCCGAGGAGAGAGGCAACTACCCGTTCGCCTCGCTCGAAGCTTCCGTCGCCGGAGGTTCGCGACGCTCGCCTGGGCGCGCCGTCGCGGATTTCGACTTCGTAGAGATACGATGCGTCGCGCACCGATACCCGCGAATCCGGCCTTAACGCGCACACGATCTCGAGGAGCGAGCGCATGCTGAGCCCGTCGAGGCGCCCGCGAACTTCGCCTCCTGCGCGAAGGCGTGTCTCCACTCGCGCGCGCGGCCAGAGGGCTTCGCGCACGCGGGCGACGATGGCCCTCGCGTCGCTCTCCTTGCGGAGATAGGCCGAAGCATTCGCCCCGAGCTCGCGAACGCGCTGAAGGAGATCTTCTTTCCACGAGAGCAAGATCACCGGCGTGTCGCGGAGGGCTACGTCTCGCTTGAGGATGCGCGAGAGGGCAAAGCCGTCGAGGCCCGGCATGAGAATGTCGCTCACCACCAGATCCGGAGAGACCTGGTAGGCGAGATCGAGCGCGGTCGTTCCATCGAGTGCTTCGTGCACGACGCAGCCCGTGGTTCGGAGCAAATCCGAGATGAACCAAGTGACTCCGGGATCGTCGTCCGCCACGATGATCCGCCGGCCTTCGAGCTTCACGTCCGCCGCTGCTCCGCGTCCACGCGGCGTGGCGCGATCGGCCCCCGTCGTCTCGGGATGCAGCCACGGTGCAAGAGCGATGGTTCCCTCCGGCCCGTTGTTCACGAACCGCACGACGCCGTCGGTACGCGCGGTCACTACTTCGCGCACGCGGGCAATGGCGCCCCACATCGCACCGAAGACTTCGGCCCCTTCGCCGAGCGGTACGCGGCAGTTGCGTCCAGCGGCGTCCGTCCCGTCGATGATGGCTCGCCGTACTTCTTCGGCAAGGCGCTCTCCCAGCTGCTCGAGCGTCGGCTCGCCGAGCGTCATCCTGCTCGTCCGCGCGTGGCGTGGATCGACGACCGCTTCGCACGCGGCGTGCAAAACGTCTGGAGAAACAGGCTTCACCAGCGTCTTGGCGACGCCCAGGGCAATGAACTGAGCCGCGCGATCCGGTGTTTGAAATCGGCCGAGCACCACGACGGGCACGCTCTCCGTCATCGGATCGTCGACGAGCGCATCGACCAGGGCGAGCGCACCTTCGAGATCCCCATCGATCACGATGACGTCGGGCGCGAGGCTCCGCGCAAGCTCGCCGGCAGCTTCGGTATCGCCCGTGCGCTCGCAGTCGAAGAGCGCTGCACCTTCGGATTCAGGCTGCTCGCGAAGAGCTTGGGCGATCTCTTCTTCTCGGCCGACGACAAGCGCGAGGTGCGCCGCCGTTCGGACTGGGGGCGGCTCGACCTTCGTCGTCTTGCGATCCGCGGCATCTCCCCAGGCAAGGGCGGGAAGATCGTCGAGGCACTTGCCGAGCGCCGTCACGTCTTCGGGCGTCGCGCTTCCCGCAGTCACCATTCGCTCGAGGACCGCCTCCGCCTCGAGGATGGCGAGCGACATCGACTCGAAACGGAGGAGCTTTGCCCCTGCTCCGAGCGCGTGAAGCTTGCGCCGCAGATCGTCGCGCGGGCCGCGAGCTGCCGGCTCACCTTCGACGGTCGTGAGCACGCTCCGTGCGTCGAGGACCTTGCGGCCGAGGGAGGCGACGAAATCTGCGCGCGCTCCCCCAAGGCGACCGCCGCTCGTTTCTGCCAATGTTCGTGCTCCCGGACGTTCGCTTTCCATGCGTATTCGGCCGTAGCAGGCCTGGCTAAAAGTGGCCAGTTTGCGGAGAAAGGCTCCGAGCGACGTTGAAAAGAGGGCATGATTCGCGCTCATGACCGATCGCGACGCGCTCACCTTCCGCCACGCGCGCGAAGACGACCTCGACCGCTTGATCGAGATCCATCAGAGCGCATTTCCAGACGCCCGCCGCCACGACGCGCGCCGAACGAACTTCCTCGCGAACGGCTTCGGCTCCTTCGATGAACTGCAAATCGCCCAGAAAAATGGGCTGATCGTGGCCCACGCTTTTCTCTTCGCCCTCAAGGCTTGGTTCGGCGGAGCGCCGGTGGGGCTGGGAGCGATCGCCTCGGTCGGGGTCGCTCCGGAGGCGCGCGGGCAGAAAATCGGTTCCGCCCTCCTCAATCACCTCCACGCTCTGTCTCGTGAGCGGGGAGATGCCCTCACGATGCTCTACGCGTTTCGACAAGGCTTTTACGATCGCCACGGCTACGGCGTCGTCTCGCCGTCTCGCCGTCTGACGGTGAGCCCGCGCGCCGTTCCGCGCACGTGGGTCGTAGACACCCAGCGGGGTGAGCTGCGTCGCGCCGGGGCCGAGGAGCGCGGAGAAATCGTCCGCGTCTACGAAGCCGTCGCTGCCACTAGCACGGGCTTCCTCAGCCGCAGCGAGCGTCTGTGGGAGCGGCGGTTCATCGACGAGCGGCGTCAGTGGTTCGTCGTTGGCGCTCCCGGAAAGGTGACCGGCTACGTCGCGTGGAAGCTTCGTCAGTCCGAGCCTCACGCCATGACCAGGTTGGTGGTCGACGAGCTCGTCGCCGAAGATGATCGCACGCGGAGGCTTCTTTTTGGGGCGATCGGCGCTCAGTGCGATCAGGTCACGGAGTTCGAGATCGCGCTGGCAGACGACGACGTCGTCGGTCGGGCGTTCGTCGATCCCGATCTCGCACAATTCGGAACGAGCGATGTCGAGCATCCTCTCGGTGTGATCGTAGGCGGGCCAGTGCTTCGCATCCACGAGCCCGCGTTTGCCCTCGAAGCTCGCGGCTACCTCGAAGAAGGCTCGCTCTCGATTGCCGTTACGGGCGGCGCGCGCGTTCTTCTGACCGTCGAGCGCGGAAGAGGAACGACACGTCCGCTTCAAGACGACCGAGCGGACATTGCCGTGGACGCACGCACCCTGTCTTCGATTCTCTATGGCGCACTCCTCCCCTCCGACGCTGCGCGCCTCGGATGGCTCGAGGCACGAGACCATGAGGCGCTCCTCCGGGCCGATTCGCTTCTTGCGCTCCCCTCGTTTTTCGCGCTCGATTCGTTCTGAGCGATGGACAGCGATCTGCCTGAGGAGCATGTACCCGTCACCACCCGCTTCGGGACGGCGGTGGGGCTCGCGGTCGTCGCTTCGGCGCTCGCCTCTGGTCCCGCGGCGCTGCGTGTGTCCTCGGCCCTCAACGGCGCGCCCGGTGCCTGGCCCGCGCTCGCGGCCGCGCTTTTTTTCCCGATGCTTGGAGCGATCTACCTCCTGCGGCGGGCGCGGCAAGGCGTGCGCGCGTTTTCCGGCGTGGGCGCAAGCGTGCGTGCGTTTGCCCTTTTTCTTTTCAGCGCGCTTCTTCTCGCCGCCATGGCATTGATCGGTGCGGCCCTCCGCGCGACCACCCATCATCATGCGCTCGCAGGCGTCACCTTTGCGGTGGTCACGCTCGTGGCCGCGCTCTTCCTCGCGCCGATTTCCGCGCACACGGCGGGCATTCTCGACCGGTGGACTACCGAGAAGAAGGTCGCCCGCCTCGTCATCGCGGGAGCCCTCTTCGTCGCATGTGTGCTCGTCGTAAACCTCCGCGTGGCGCGCCTCGGATCCAGTGCATCGCTCTCGGCGCCGGCGGCCGCGGTGGTCGTCGATCTGCTCGCGTTCGCCATCGCCGCCCTGCTCGCCTCGAGCCCGGACCTCAAAGACCGCCGCATCTTGGCCATTTTCGGCCCCCCCGTCGCCGCCGCGCTCTTTGCGCTCGGCCTCACCACCCTTCATGCCTCCGCCCCTCTCGAGGCTGCGATCCACGAGCGCGCGCCCGCTTTTGCGCCGGCGGTTCGGGCCGCTTTACGCGGCGACTGACCCCTGGCGTTGACGTGGGGAAACGCTGCCTTAACTTGCGCTTCTACGACCCATGAGGCGCGCATGTACAACATGAACCAAGCGGCGAATGAGCAAACGTTTGCTCCGGGGCGAAGCGACGCTCTTCCGTACTTGCGAAAGGTCTATCTCCTCTTCACGGGGGGGATCCTCTTCGCGATCGCCGGCGCGCTCCTCGCGCTCTACGCAGGCACCGAGGTTCAGGTTCGGATCGGAGCCGGCAATGCGTCCCTGCCGCCGCTCGTCGCCTTCGGAGTGCAGCACTGGTTCGTGATGCTAGCGATCTACATGGCGTCGTTCTTCGGCGCCACCTTCGCGCGAAGGGTCCCCGGTCTGAACGTCCTTGCGCTTTTCGGGTACGCGCTCATCACGGGGCTCTTTCTCGCCCCCACTCTCTTTTTCGCTCAGCTGATGGCTTCTCAGGGCGCAACCCTCGACAGCGCACCGGTCCGCGATGCATTCCTCCTCACCGGAGCGGCGTTCACGGGGCTCTCGTCGTACGCGCTCATCACGCGGAAGGACTTTTCCTTCCTCGGCGCCGCTCTCTCGACCGGCGTCTGGGTCGTGCTCGGTGCCATGATTCTAGGATTTTTTCTGCATTCGGCGGTGTTTCAACTGGCGATCGCCAGTGTGGGCGTCCTCCTCTTCGCGGGATACATTCTTTACGACACCTCGCGCATGCTCCGCTCCGGCGACGAGAGCGATCCGGTCGGCGCGGCCCTGCGTCTCTTTCTCGATGTCGTGAACCTCTTCATGTTCTTGCTCCGCATTCTCTCTTCGTCGCGCAACCGCTGACTCTCGCCAACGACAGAGCACGACACATGACAACCTTTCGAAAGCGGGCGCTCCAGGCAGCGGCGATCTCTACGGTTTGTGCCCTCGCGGTGACGGTGGACGCCGGGGACTCGCATCCCCAAGGCCTCGCTGTCGTTGCCCTGGAGGGAGCGGGCGAAGCAGCGTGGCCCCTTGCAAAAGCAATCTACGCGCGACCCACGCTTCGCCCGGCCTCGCTCGACGAAGCACGCGCGCGGATCCTCGCCGGTGAGCCGCTGCCTCCTCAGGCTCCCACCGCGCTTCACGATCTGGCCGAGACACGCGTTGCCGTTCACGGGGACGACGCGCCGTCGCGCCAGCTCCTCTTGTCGATTGCCCAGAACCTCCATGTACGCGGGCTCGTCGTGGTTGGTTCGGAGCGCGTGGAAGCGCCCGTCGTCACCATGGGAACGGTCGCCACGGGAGTGGCGGGCGACGCACCGCCGCCGGTTCGCTCCTCGCAGCCGTTTGCTCGTGTTTTCATGGTCGAAACGGGCTCGATGGATGCCGCGCGCTACTACGCGGACGACGATGGCGCGAGCTGGGCGGGCGCAGTGCGATCGCTCGAGCGGAGCTACGGCGTTGCCCTGCCGCCGCAACCTCCCGGTCCGCTCACCCCCGCGCCTCCCAAGCTCAAGCCGGAAGACGCGTCGGCTTCGCATCCGTTCTATTCGTCTCCCTGGTTCTGGGGCGCGCTCGGGGCCGCGGCGGTCGGAGCCACGGCCGTTTACTTCGCCACCCAGAACAACGGTAGCAACGGCACGATCCACCTCTCGGCCCAGGTGCCTAAGTGACGGGCGCCGCAATAGCCGCAGGGGCGAGGCGTGCTCTTCCCGCGCTGTGGCTGTTTTTAGCCCTCTTTTTCGCGATGCCGAGCGCGCAAGCCGATTCGCCTTCCGGTCTCACCGACGGGCCTCGCGATGCTCCGCAGATTTTAGACGTCAGCGCCGTTCGCATTCCCCCGATACCTGCAAACTACACAGAACGTGATCTCGGCTGGCTCCATCTGAGCTACGTGCCGGCGGCGCACGAGCGGGTCGAGCCTCTCATCGCCAAGGCCGCCGAGATGAAGGCCAAGTTGGAGGAGCACTTTGGCCAGACCGTGCTCGCGCACGTCGACGTCCGAGTCGCGCGAACCACCGAAGAAATGGCCCAGCTGGCGCCGGTTGGGCTTCCGCCGCCGGCCTACGCGAGCGGTGTTGCTTACCCTGCGCTCCACCTCGTGCTCCTCACGCTCACCGCTCCCGACGCGAGCGCCGATGCGCCGAACCTAGAAGAGGTGTTCGACCACGAGCTCGCCCACGTCGCCCTCGAGGACGCGGTCGCGGGGCATCACGTGCCTCTGTGGTTCAACGAGGGCGTGGCGATCCACGAGTCGGGCGAGCTACCGTTTTTGCGCGTGAAGACGCTCTCGGACGCGACGCTGTCCAAGACGGTGATCCCGCTCTCCGACCTCGACCGGGGCTTTCCGGGCGAGCGTTACGAAGTGAACATCGCGTACGCAGAGTCCGCCGATTTCGTGCGCTTCCTCTTGCGCGACGCCGATCGCGGGCGCTTCGTGTCGCTGCTCGAGCGGGTGCGGCGCGGTGACCCCTTCGAGCGCTCTCTCGGCGACGCGTACGGCACGAACCTCCGCAAGCTCGAATACGAGTGGCGCGAAGAGCTCTTCAATCACTACAGCCTGATCCCGATCCTCACGGGCGGCTCTCTCATTTGGGTACTTCTGATCGCGATGATGGCCGTCGGTTACGTTCGCCGGCGCCGCGCGGCAAAGGCCACCCTCTCACGGTGGGAAAAGGAAGAGGCCGCCCTCGACGCCGCGGTTGCCGCCGCCGACGAAGCGGAACGCCGCGCACGCATCGAGACCGGCCTCCCAGGCCTCCCCGATCACCCCGCGATGCGCATGGCTCCAGGGCTCCCCAAAATCGAGCACGACGGCGACTGGCACACCGTTCACTAGAAACTATTTTGCGATCACCGTCGGGCATCCGGCGATGACGCGGACGTCGAGCACGTCGCCAGACATCACGCGGTCGCAGACTGATCCCGTCAGAGTGACCGTCGATCCATCGAGAACCCAGCCGTTCGTCGGGTCGCTCGGAACCGCCACGTCGTCGAGGTAAACGTTCACGTGGCTGGGATCGGCTGGCGGCGAGCCGAGCGTCAAAACGCAGGTCGCCGTGATCTTTGCCGCCACCTTGGCGAGCGCCGAGGCGAACGCCGCCGCATCCGCCGAATCCACGTTGTAGTAGCGCGGTGAACCGCTGCGCGCGGTGCCGCCGGCGACCGCGAGTGCATCGAGGAGCCCGGCGTAAGGGCCGCTCCCCGGCACGCCGATGACGAACGTCGGAACGCCCGCGGCGCTGAGGTCTGTGACCGCACTGATGGTTGCATTCCCGTCGAGGCACGCGGTCGGACCATACATGGCCAGGTCACAGCAGCTCGATCCGCTCGGGGAGCACCCGACCGCGGACTCGATGTTCGGAATGCACGTGCTCGCGCCGCACGTCATGGTCTGGTTGCAGTTCGGCCCGCCGTCGGTCGCGAGGATCGCGAAGGTCTTTCCAGGAAGCGCGGACAAGCGCGGGGTGAGCGCGCGAATCGTACGTGCGGTGGGCGTTCCACCCGAGGCGACCACGTTGGTGGCGGTAACGAAGCCCATGCTGGTGGGGCCGGGGCTGCCCGCGGGCGAATCTCCACGTTGCGGCGGGAACACCTCCACGCCCGGATCGCACGAGGCTCCCTGCGGATTGGGAAACACGGCCGCCCCAAAGTTGGCGCGCGGGCCGAGCTTGACCAGCGTCTTGGCGACCACCGTACGAACCGTCGACCACTTGCCCTGGTCGTTCATGCTCCCCGAGCGATCGAGGATGAAGTAGAGGTTCGGCGCGTCGCCGAGGAGGGAAAGCTCGAGGCACCCGCATGGCCCGCCGTCGGCGCCGTACTGACAATGTGGGGTCTCTTTCGAGTCCGCGAAAGCGGGTCCATCTCCGCCGCCGTCGCCACTGTCAGCCTCGTCGTCGCCAAGATTCGGGAATTGACTGCGCTTGCTCCCGCAGGCTGCGAACACGAGCGCGAGCGCCGCCAGGACGACGCCAACATTCAACCCTCGCCAAGGATGCACACCTACAGGCTAGCATTCAGGTGGTGGGAATGGACGCGCGGGGAAAACAAGGCCTCTGGCCGCGCGTGGCGGCGGTGATCGTGCTGATCTTCTGCGCGCTCGTAATCGCCGGAGTCCCGGGCGCGCGCCTCGTCCCCCTGGTGTTCGAGCGCGTTGCGCCGCCGCTCCCGGATGAAATTCGTGATCGCGATGCCTCGCTCGACGTCATGGCTCGATCGTCCGACGGCTCACGCCTTGCGGGAGTCATGGTGCGGGCCATCGCCATCCTCGAAGGACGGGCTCACCTCGCCGCCGAAGGAGTCACCGATGCCTCGGGCAGCGTGACCCTCTCCCGCTTGCCCCGCGCCGAGCATTGGATCACCGCAGAGCTCGACGGGCGTGCGCGCGCATCGACGGCGGTCGCCCTCGGCTCGGGGCAGCGCCAAATCGAGATGCAGCTCGAGTCGGAGCATCGGCTCGCCGTGGAGGTGAAAGACGAAAAAGGCAAAGCCGTCGGCGGCGCGGAGATCGAGGTTGCTGGACGGGATCCGCTTCCCCTCGGCGCACGCACCGATCCGGCTGGAAACGCGACGGTTCATCGCTTGGGGAGGGGTCCGTACATCGTCGTCGCACGTGCACCAGGCCTCGAAGAAGTGACCCAGCACGGAGTGCTCGAAAGCAGCGTCGCGCGGATCGTTCTTCGGCACCTGGGTGTGATCGTGGTGCACGTCGTCGACGCGGCGGGAGCGCCCGCGCCCAAAGCGCACGTGCAGATCGCAGGGGCAACGCTTTGGCCTCCGCGCGCCGCCGACACCGATGAGGCGGGCACCGTGCGGATCGCAGCGCTCCCGACCGGCAACTACGCCATGCGCGCGGTGCTTCGCGACGAGCTCTCACCCATCGAATTCGACGTACCGATCAAAGGGAGCGAAGAAAAAGAAATAACCCTTCATCTCGAAGTTGGCCAAAGCGTCGCCCTCCGAGTGAGCGAGGGCGAAGCCGGCGGATTGATCGCCGATGGCCTTGAAAACAAGGCGATTCCGGGGGCACGTGTTTCGCTCGCCGAAGGTGGGGTCTCTCCTTTTCCCCTCGAAGGGGTGAGCGATCGTGACGGACGCGTGCGCCTCGGTCCGGTGTTTCGCGGTCCGTCGACGGTGTCCGCGCGGGCGGATGGGTTCGTGGCGCGTGGCGGGATTCCGATTCCCCAGCCGCTCCCGAAAGAGCTCGCGCTCCACCTCGCGCGCGCCGGAGTGCTCACCGGGCACGTCGTGGACAAGCGCGGCTTCGCGGTGGACGGCGCGAGCATCGAGGTTGTAGGCACCGATTTCTACGGCGCTCCGATCGATGACGATCCCCGTCGCTCTCGATTTCGCGAAGCGCATTTCGCGTCCGCCCTCGGCGGGCCTGCGCCGCTCGTCTCTGCCGGGGAGCTTGGGGTGGTACCCGGACCTGTCCCCCCCATTCCGCGTTCGTTCGATCCGCCGCCGAGCGCCACGGCAGGCGGGGGGCGCACCCTCGAAGAACCGTGGGTCACCCGAAACGACGGTACCTTTCGCGCATCCCCGGTGTCACCGGGTCGGGTGCGCGCGCTCGTCCGCCATCCGCAGTTCGTCGAGGCCATCAGCGACGTGGTCACGATTTCTTCCGGAGGGGAAGCGCACGTCGAGGTGGTGATGCAGGCCGGTGGCGCGCTGGAGGGTGTGGTGGTGGAGGGTGACGGTCGCCCGGTAGCAGGAGCGCGCGTCCTTCTCGCAGCCACGCGCGGAGCAATGGAGCACACGGCACGCACGGCTTCGGACGGGACATTTGCTTTCGCCTCCGTTCCCGACGTCGTCACGATCTCGGTGACCACGGACGACGATCTGAGCGCCGTTCGCGCGCGGGTCACAGTCGTCATTCCGGACGGATCTCGCAAAACGATCACCGTCACTCTCTCCGCTCCGCGCCCGGCCTTGCCGGTCGTCGTGAAGGATGATCGCGGCTACCCCGTCGACGCGGCGCAGCTCTCCGTCTCTTCGCTCGATCCGTCATCTCCCCTTCGCACAACGGTGTACACGAACGCGCGCGGTGAAGCGTCTATCGTCGGCGCGCAGGGAATTTCACTGCGAATCGAAGTGCTTTCGCCGAACCACGCGCCCGCCGCGATCACCGTCGAGCCCTCCGCCACGTCGATCTCGATCTCGCTCGGTCGCGCCGAGACGGCGACGGGGGAGGTGCGCTCGACCCGCGGAGAAGCCATCGCCGATGCGGAGGTGGTGCTCTACACGGAGCTCGGCGCCAAGCGCGCGAAGACCGACGCCGGGGGACGTTTCTCGATCGCCGGACTCGCCACCGGAACTGCGCGCATGAGGGTTCGCGCCCCGGGGTTCGCTCCCGCCTTCCGGGATGTGGCGATCAATCCTCAAGCGAGAACCGGGCCGGTGTCCCTCGCGCGCGTCGAGCTTCCCAGGGAGGGCGTAGTCCAGGGAACGGTCGTCGACGAACGCGGAAATCCCGTGCAAGGTGCACGTATCGCCCGTGACCGCGCTCCCTCCTATCTCGCTGCGGGGCCAATCCAAGCGGGCATGGCGATCAGCGACGCGCACGGCCGCTTTCGCCTAATGGAGCTTCCCGAAGGCTCGCTCGCCTTCGAAGCCTTTGCGCCGGACATCGGAAGGGGACGCATCGAAGGGGTCCGCGTCGTCGCCGGCCGCTCGACCGACGACACCCGCATTACCCTGAAGCGTGCCGAGGAGAAGATCCCGGAGCTGCCCAGCTCGGGCGGCGTCGCCGTCACCCTGGGCGAGACGAACGCCGACGAGGTCGTGCTCGTGGCGGTCAGCGAGGCGAGCGCAGCCGAACGCGCCGGCCTTGCCCCTGGCGACGTCGTGCTCGAGATCGACACCCACCCCGTTCGCACCATCGCCGAAGCCCGCCAGGGCCTTACGGGCCCGGTGAGCGACGACGTAATCGTGAAGCTCCGTCGCGCCGAAAAAGCCCTGACGCTTCGCGTCCCGCGTGAGCAGGTTCGGCGCTAGGTCACCTTCAGGGCCTCAGTCACTGCTCCTTGAGAAACGTGACGGCTTTTCCCTCGAGCACCTTCCACTTGAGCGAATCGTCGGTGAGAACGCTCAAGGTCTGCTCGTCGGCGGCGCCGTCGGCGTCGGTGACGATGACCACGGACGTCTTGTCGGAGCGCACCACTTTGTACTTCGAGCTCTGCTTCTCGCGTGTCGTGCGAACGGAGACCGTCTCTCCTTTAAAGTCGAGCTCCATCTGCACCGCGAAAGCGTTGGCGGCGGCCTGCACGTCGGGGGAGACGCCCTCGGCCTTCGAGCCACGCCAGTGCCCCTCGAGCCGCGCTTGTGGGGACTTCTTGCAGCCCCCGAGCGCGAGGCCGAAACCGAGGAGTACAATCCAAGATCGCATCGCCGGCAAGTCTACGTCGGAATGCGGATGGGGGCGAGATTCTGCTCACCGGCGGCCATGATGGCGAGCACGTCTTCGGGAATTCGCTGGAGGCTATGAGTCGCATCCACGCAGGCCAGCCGCGTGAATCCCTCTGCGAGGAGCGTTTCTTCGCGAAGGAGGCGCACCTCGAAGCGAAGCGACACCGAGCGCACGAGCGCGAGCCGCGTCTCCACGATCAGCTCGTCGTCGAAGCGCGCGGGCGCGCGGTAGGTGAAGCCTGTTTCGATCACCGGGAGAAAGATTCCGCGCTTCGTCCAATCGGCGTGGGTCACACCCCGTCGACGCAGCCACTCGACGCGCCCCGCCTCCGCGTAGATTAAGTAGTTCGCGTGATGGACGATCCCCATCAGGTCGGTCTCACAAAACCGAACTCTCACCGTCACCCGGGTGCTGCTCTTCTCCGGTGAGAGCGGCGGCGAAAGCATCAATCCGGGAACGCGAACCAGCGACGAGGAAAGGGGAGCAAGATGGACTGCGCCGTGGCGGGCGGCAGAATTCCGTCCTTGTCCTTGCCGCTGCTGAGCGGTCCGAAGCCGCAGGTTCGAGGCGAGACGCTGAACGCGCCGCCCGACGCCGCCCCGCAGACGCCCGTGTCTCCAGCCATCGCGAAGAAGGAGAGCCCATCGCAGACGCCCGACTGGCACGCGCCGTTGCTGCTGCAGACGGCACCTTCGTCGAGCGTCACCGCGCACGTGTTCGTCTTGAGACAGTACGAGCCCTGCGCGCACGCTCCCTGGCTCGCTCGGCAATCGCCGCCAACATCGGGGATCGCCGCGCACTTCATGGCGGTGGTGTCGCAATACATCGATGAGGGATCGCACGTATCGCCGGCCTGCACGCCGCAGGCGTCCCCGACATTGCCGTAAGCGACGCAGGTGCCCGCGCCGGCGCTCCCCATGTTGGGCTTGCAGAAGCCTGTGGCGGTCTCGCACTGCGTCTGGTTGAAGTTGGTGGCCATGACCGGACCGGAGCCGCCCGAGACCGTGCATGCCGTGCCCGGAGGCGCATGCTGCTTCACCTGGAAGCAAACGTTCACCGCTGCCGCGGCGCCCTTGGCTGCGGGGTCGGCCTGACAAAGCGTACCGATGTCGACGGTAGCTGCCGCGCACTCTGCGGGATCGAGGCACGCCTCGCCGGCCTTCACGGTGCCCTTGAACACCGGGAAACAGGCGGCGGCGATGGCATCGATGAAACCCATGCTGGCTTGGGGCTTTCCTCCGTCATCCGAGCAAGCGGTCTCACGCTTCTTGAAGGCAGCGGCGCAGGCCACCGCGGCGTTCGCGTCGTAGATCACCTTTCCGTGCTTCACGACGTCCGCCACGCCCTGGAAGTTGTTCCCGAGCTGCGCATCGCACGACGTTGCGTCGTACTTGAATTTGCCCGCGTCGCAGCAGCTCTTGAGAGCGTCGCAAAAGGCCGTGGCGATGGCACTTGCGTAGTGTGACGGGTCGGGCGGACCGCTGGCTTTGGTGGAGGACGAGCAACCTGCTCCCGCCACGAATGCGGTCGAGAGCGCGATCACGCAGCCGAGCGCGAATGCCTTAGCCATCACTGAATTTTTCAACGGAGCACCCCTCGCGGTCGTGTTTAGGCGCTCGTCATACTACGTTTCCTTCGTGGCGGAGAAACGTCGTTTGCCCGTGATCGCAACGCCTACGTCGGAGGACGACGAAGACCCGCGCCCTCCGTGGCACTGGGTCGGCTTCGGTACCGCAGTGATTTTCGGCGCGTGGCTTCCCCTCGCGTATGCAACGGAAGTGCTGAAAAAGAAGGTGATTGCGGCGTTCTTCGGTCCGATGAGCGAGGACCGCATCGGTTCAGCTCTTCTCGCGCTCTCAGCCGGCGACCGGACGCGACTCGAAGCGATCCTCATGGGGCTCACGGTTGTCGGGCTCGCGGGCGGGGCGTTCGCAGGGGGCTACTTGGTCGGTCGTTGGGGCGGTGCGGGTGTCGGTGTTCGCGAGGCCGCGCTCTCCGGTCTCATGGCCGGCATCATCGTCAGCACGCTCGCCTTCGGCGCAGGCGGAAGCCTGGTGGCGCTTGCTGCGGGTGCTGCCGGAGCCACGTTTCTCCTCACGGTGTTCGCGGGGATCGGCGGGCGGGTGGGGGGGAAGCGTCGTTTACCGCGTTGAGCTGAGGCACGCGGTGAAGCGGTCACTGCGGCTTCGTGCTGAGCCACGCGGTCGAGAAGCTCAATATGTGCTATCGCCACGCGCGATGCTCGGCCTTCAGGTAGCAACCGATCCGGCGTGGGCCGCGCAGGCGGTCTTGGAGCTCGACGAGGTCCTCATCGATCACGCGCACTGCGAGATGAAGGCTGCGGCGAACGCGCTCTCACTGGTCGCGCGGCACCCCGACGACCTCGGTCTCGTCCGCGCCCTGACCGACGTTGCCCGTGAAGAGATCGAGCATTTTCAGCGCGTGGTCGAGTTCCTCGCGCGGCGTGGTCTCAAGCTCGGGCATCCGCCGGTCGACACGTACGCGGCAGATTTGCGGCGTGCGGCGGCGAGCCATCCGGCGGGGCATCTCGTGCCGCCCGTCGTCGATCGCTTGCTGGTGTGCGCGCTCATCGAAGCCCGCTCGTGCGAGCGCTTCAAGCTTCTGGCCGGGGCGGGAATCTCCGATCCCGAGATGCATGCATTTTACATGGATCTCTTTGCCGCGGAAGCCAAGCACTACCGCACCTTCGTGGATCTCGCGATCGTCGCCGCGTCCGGAGACAGCGTCATGGTCGAAGCTCGCCTTCTCGTCTTGAGCACCCTCGAAGGGGCCATCGTCCAGCAGCTCGCCGGTCGCGAGAGGCGCGGCTCGATCCACGGCTGACGACATGGAGGCCAAGGTCATCGTTCAAGACTTGGTGTCGCTCGACCGAGACATCGCCCGGGCTCATGCTGCCCAGAAATCGTGGAAGCGCGCGCTCGCCGTCGATCCCGAGGTCAACGCCGAACGCTATCCGCTCGAGAACTTTCGGCATGTCGCAGCCAAGTCGGTCTACGACGCGCTCGGGGAGCTCTCTCCGGTCGCCCTCGATCTTCCCTGGCGTGATGCGCTCCAGCGCTGGGTCGTCGCGCTCCTCCAGGCGCGCCTCTCCCACGATGCCGACGTCGAGGTCGAGCGGGCGCGCCACGCCAAGACTGCCATCCTCCACCTCGACCCGGTGAAGCACGTGAGCTTCAAGGACTCGTGGCGCGGAGTCGTGGAGGACCGCTCGCGTGCGCGGGCCATGGCTCATCTCACCGCGGCCTCCGAGGCTGGGGACATCGCCGGCGTCACGCGCGATCGATGCGCGCGACGGATCGAAGTTGCGCGGCGACTGGGCCTCACCGGCTCACACGCTCTCTTCGTACCCTCCGCGACGGACGGCGTCGCCTTCGCACACGCATTTCTCGCCGCCACCGACGACGTGTGGCTCGCCGTCTGGCGAGATGCCGCGAAGCGCGCCAATCTTCCCGAGCCCACCTCCCCAGTCGACGCCATCCACCTCGCCATCGCGCGAGAGGCGGGCGAAGGTTGGCCCGCGCACCTCGCGCCCCGGTGGCTCGCGGAGATGTTCCAGTCCCATCTGAGAGGTATCTCGATCGACCTTCCCGTACTGCCCGCGCCGCTCGGTGCTTCCAGTTTCTTGCGGGCGCTCGAGGCCTTTGGTCGCGCCTTCCGCGCAGGCGGCGATGCGCGTCCTCTTCCGTTCGCGCTCGCGCGCGATCCTTATTTTACCGATGAATTCAGGGTCGGTATCGTCTTCGGAGCGCTCGGCTTGAAGCGTGCATTCTACACGCGACAGCTCGGCACCAGCGCCCGCGTCGCGGAGCTCCAGGTGCGTATGGTGGCCCGCACCGTCCTCGTCGAGGCGCGCCTGCGGGCGATGCGCACCATCCTCACGGACGAGTCGCGTGCCCCCTCGAAGGATCTCTTCGAGGAGCTGACCCATCGGGTCCTCGGTGCGCCGATGCCGCCTTCGCTGGTCGGCGCTTGGCCGTCTTCGCACGACGATGAGCCCGCGCGGATGGCTGCCCTCGCAACCGCGCTCCCCCTCGCGCGCGAGCTCGTGGATCGCTTCGATGACGACTGGTTCCGAAATCCGCGGGCCTTCGAGGCCCTCCGGGCACGCGCCTCACTCGCCGCGAGAGACGAGTCTCCGAGCATCGACGTGGGGGCAGGGGCGGCGCTCGCTCGCGTGCTCGAAGAGGCCCTCGCGTGAGGAGGCACGGCCTCGCTCTCTTCGTAATCGCTTTCGCCGGCTGGGGAAGCGCAGTTCTCGCGGGGAATCCTCCGCATCATACGGATCGTCCCGCGTCGCCTCTGCCCTCGCTCCCGAGCATCGCGCGCGTGCGCATCGAGGTGGCAAAGGATCATCTCGTCGTCATCGAAGAGATCAATCTCCCGCGCGGAACCTGGGTGTCCGGCGATCTCGACTTCTTCGTTGCCTTCGGTGCGTCGGGAATGCCTCGCGCCTTCGACGCACACCTGCTGTCGGTTCCCGATGGCTCGCTCGAGCCGAGCTCGGACGACGCCGGTGAGCCCATCGCGTACGAGTCGGCCTCGCACCGCCCTTCGGTCGCGCACCTCCTTCTTGGCCCTGCACAGATGGCAGGCGCCGTTCTGCACGTGAAGGAGCCCGCGTTTCGCCGCGCCGTTTCCGAGGGAAATATGGCTGCCATTCGGATCCGCACGCTCCTTCCGCTTCCGGGCGAGGACGCCCAAACCGGGCGCGAGGTGGTCGTGCGTCTCGGCATCGAGCCTTCGAACCCGCTCGTCGTCGGACGCCTGCAGCTCACGTCGCTCGAATCGACTCTGCGAGTCACCCGGGTCGAAGCGCACTTGTGCGGAGCAGACGCCGATCCTTATCCGTTGGCCATCGCGCTCGTCCCGAAGGCCGCTTCGACGAAGCTCGCGTCACCAGGTCCGGTCGCCCCCGTCCTCGCCGTCCGCCACGCATCAGACAGTTTGTGCGTGAGGTTCTGGAACTAGAACGAGTCTTGCCCGGACTCGGCGCCGCTCGCGTTTCCGGCGTCGTAGAAGTAACGGAGGCCAGCGACGAAGAGGGTCATCGGGTGATCGGCAACGACGTCGCGGCGGGCGCTGAGCTCGAAGCTCCATTTCTTGTCGACGTAGCCGGCGCCGAGCGAGACGGCGTGTGCCCGCTGCCCGTCGTCGTAGCGGTAGCCGACGCGAATCGGAAAGTGGTCGGCCACGAAAAACTCCGCGCCGAGCATCACGCGCCCGCGTGTCCCCTTCCAGGTGGTGAAGTCGGCCATGCCGTCGGCTTCGATGGCCACGATTCCCGCTGCGTACCCGATGCCACCGGCGAGGGTAGTCGGCGCGAGCCCCGTTCCCGGATTGGTGAGGTTGTGTCCGACCAAAGAGACGTTGAGCCCGGTCGTGGGAATGACCGTGACGCCCATGTCGAAGGTGAAATTGTTCAGCACCGGACCACTCGGATTTCCGTCGGAAGCGAGGCTCTGTCCGAATGGACCTCTCGCCGTGTTCTGCGAAGAGCGCAGGTAGCGACCGGTCATCCCGAGGGCGATCTTGTCGCCGAGGGGGTAGCCGAGCGCCAGACGGAGATCCGTCCACTGACGATGAATTCCATCGGGATCGAGCTGATTCCAGGTCCCGCCGAACCCTCCGGCGAGGCGGCTCGTCGATGAGTCGGCGACAGCTCCGCCGTAGCTCTGCCGTCGCGCATCCGGCGAAACTGCCGCCAGACCTTCGAAGTGATAGACGCGGGCAAGCGGTAAATTGGCCGGGTTGAGAAAGATCGCGTTCGTCGAGGTCCCGAGCGCGGTCTGCGCGCCGCCCATCCCGACGGAGCGTGGCGTGTACACCTCACCGAGATCGTACCCTTGCTCCACCGACGTCGACGAGGGATCGGCGTGAGCCGTCGACGCAACCAGCATGGCCCCAAGAAAAAGAGGAAGCGTTCGGAAGATCAGTGCGGGACCGTTGTGCATGCGCGGGATTGGCCGGACCCTAACAAGTGCATGCGGCAACGGGACACTTTTCGGCAGGCTCTTCGACGTACCCAGTCGTCTGTAACTGGCCGCACCTGCGACGAACCCTCGACCTGAAGCGCCACCACGATGCCCGGCGATTGTCACAGGATCGTGCACTCTTGACAGCCCAATCGCCCTGAAATTCCGTTCATTCAGAGAGCGCACTTTCCTGAAGATCCCGATTCAATAAGTACGTCGCGGGGTTGCACGATGCATGAGGTTCCCGCGTGTCTGCGCAACGTATTTCGCGGGTGGTCTACAAGCAATAAACGCCAACCATTTCGGTGACTTCGTCTGTTTCGAACAATCGGCGTGGACGCGGTGCAAAAAGGGATGGTAGCTCCTCATCCTTAGCGTCGGGGAGCAGGGTCATTGGCCCCTCACGCGTTCGGGTAACGACCGGCTTCTTCGGGTGGGTCTCGAGCGGGTCTCGAGCGGGGTTGGGTTGGGGCTGTGGTCGGTCGTTCAGGGGGGCTGTGGGGGATCGAGAGTAGGGCGCGGAGTTTTTACTCCACACCCTGTGGGAAAGCTGTGCCCAATTTGTCGGCAGAACATGGCCGACCGGAAAGTGGTTAGCGAACGGTGCAAGGTCGGATCGAAAGTCGGGCGGAGCTCTGGGACGAGGCAGTCGCGTACACACGCGAGAAATCCCCCGGAGTGTTCGACCAGTGGTTCTCGGGGGTCCAGTTCGACGGGCTTTCCGACGGGGTCCTCAGCCTGCGTGCCCGCGACGAGTTCGTGCGTGAGTGGGTGGAGAAGCATTTTCTTCCGACGCTGACCGATCACATCCGCGCCCAGACCGAGTGGAGCGTGCAGGTCACGTGGATCATCGACAGCACCCTCGATCGCTCCGTCGCCAAGCACGTAGGTAAGGTGCCGCAGCTCCCGGTCTCTCCGCGCCGCTTGTCGGTGCACGAGGAGGTATCACCCATGATCGACGAGACGCCTGCAGGCAGCGCAAAAGACCCGTCGACCGTTGCTCCCGCTTCGGTGCGGCGCCCGTCCATCCAGGTGGCGCCTCCTCCGCTCGAAGGCTTGAACGGCAAGTACACGTTCTCGAATTTCGTGATCGGCCCCTCGAACCAGCTCGCGCATGCCGCGTCGATCGCCGCAGCGGGAGGCGGCGGGCGAAGGTACAATCCCCTATTTCTGTGCGGTGGAACGGGGCTCGGCAAGACGCACTTGGTTCACGCTGTCGCGCACCGCGTGCGCACGGAGCGTCCGAGCACGCGCATCCTCTACATCTCCGCCGAGCGCTTCATCAATGAGTTCGTCCAGGCCCTGCAGGACCAGAAGATGAACGAGTTTCGCTCGCGGTACCGCGAGAAATGCGATCTCCTCCTCGTCGACGACATCCAGTTTCTCGCATCGAAGACGCAGACCCAGGAAGAATTTTTCCACGCCTTCAACGCCCTTCACCAGGCGGACAAGCAGATCATCGTCACGAGCGACAAGTACCCGCAACAGCTCGAGCGGATGGAGGAGCGCCTCGTCTCTCGTTTCACGTGGGGGCTCGTCGCCGACATCCAGGCTCCGGAGCTCGAGACTCGCGTCGCGATCGTCCGAAAAAAAGCGCAGATCGAGGGGCTAGAGGTCGCCGACGAGGTGCTGCACTATATCGCCCAAGCGGTGCGGAGCAACGTTCGCGAGCTCGAAGGAACACTCATTCGTCTCGCGGCCAAGGCCTCCCTCACGTCACGGATCATCGATCTCGAGTTCGCGCGCACGGAAATCGCGCTCTCGTCGAACACCCGTGCGAACGAAGCCAGCGTGGAGGACGTGCAGCGTGTCGTCTGCCATCATTTCAAGCTGAAGAGCGGCGATCTCCTGTCGAAGGATCGCCACCGGAGCATCGCCTTCGCCCGCCACGTCGCCATGTATCTTTGCCGGGAACGCCTGAAATGCAGCCTGCCCGAGCTCGGTCGCGCCTTCGGTAACCGCGATCACACGACGGTCATGAGCGCCGTGCGCAAGGTGAAGGCGCTACGCGGCAACGATCCGGAAGTGCGCGCGCACATCGAAGCCCTCGAGCGCAAGCTTGGCTCGGTAGACTAGTCCCTCGGGGCTGCCCTAGCCGGGTTGCGCGGCGTAGACGGCGAAGACGGCGTTGCTGAAGAGCGGCGCCGGCTCGGAGTGACCCGGGTCGGGAGTGACCGATCGCTTATCGACGACGACGTACGACAGACCGTGCGCGAGCGCGTAGGTCAGCTGGTCATGCAGCGTTCGTAGGGCGCGCACTTCGTTGAAGCGCGAATGCCACGTGTCGTACGTCTCGGGAGCCCAAAACACGGTCGCTCCGTCTTTTGCGTCTACCCACGCCACGCGCTGCGCGCCGACGCGGAAGCCCAGCGGCCAAAGAGGCACGAGGAACGTGGCATCGGGCGAGGTCGTGTGTCGCGCCCAGAGTTGAACCTCACGCCACTGAGGTGCCCTCGGCCATTGGCCCTCGAAGAGTTCGTCGTCCTGCGCTGTGGGGATCGCCCCGTCCGCGAGTCTCCCCGTGCGCGTCGCGTACGCATCGAGGGTGCCGTAGACGACAAGCAGGGCGCTTGCCGCAACGGCGTACGGCCTAGGACGAGCAGAGATCGCGCGGAGCCACGCTCCAACGCGAATCCTGAGGGACGCCACACCCGCGCTCTTTTCTCCGTGCCCGCGCTCGGCGGCGATGAGGAGGAGAAGAGTGACGATCGGCACGACGTACTGCGCTGTGACCAGTCCGTAGAGGATGGCCGCCGAGGCCACGCTCCTCCCGACGCGCGTGAGATCCCACATGCTCAGTGCAGCGGAGACTGCCAAGGTCACGCCGCCGATGACGAGCAGGCCATCGACCCGCAGCAGGTGCAGTCGAAGGAGGAGGGTCGAGTGAACCATCGCGCCGACCATGGCCCCCGCGGCGAAGACGACCATCCATCCGACGACGACCTGCGCGCCGCCGGGCCTGAGAAAGCGAACCGCGAGAATTCCCAAGAGGGCGATTTCCAGCACCTTGGCGATACTCGACAGAGAGGATGCATCGAGAAAAAAATGTTTGGGGAAGTAGAAACGCAGATACCCGCGAAAATCGAAGGTCGGGGGTGCTTCGTGCACCACCGAGCGAACCCACAGAACGACCGGCACGACCACGATGAAGAACACCGCAGCAGCCAGGGCGATCTCGCGAAGGACTTTCGCTTTGCCGCTCTCGCGCCCGAGTTGAAGGAGGCTGGCGATGCCGAGGGGGGCGAGCATCCACACTCCGACGAAAATGTTGATGTCGAAAGCCACGGCGGAGGCAAGCGCGGCGGCGACGATCCTTCGCCGCATGATCAAGCTGGCACTGATGAGCGCGAAAGCTTGGGCGAGCTCGGTGTGCGTAAAATACTCGATCAGCATGCCGTCGCCTCCGACCGGCGAGAACCCATAGATGCCCGTGAAGACCAGGATCATCGCTCCCACCCAGAGCCGCGCCTCGGCGAGGCCGCTGGCCATCATGATCAAGATGAGCGCATAGAACGTGAGCACCCGCGTCAGCACGTGGCAGGCAAAAAACAGCCCCACGATGTTCGCCTCCGTCGCGACGTGCGCGAGCAGCGGATAGATGGGTGAGACGAACTTGTGGAGCGACTGCATCACCGGATCGTGCGCGAATTGAGGCAGATCGTACATCCGCAGAACGATCGGAATGTGAAAGACGTTGTTGTTGATCCCGAACTCGAAGCCCTGAAGCGCGATCGAGAGGATCGCCGCGAGGCACGCAAGCAGCGCGGGTCTCTTCACGTGCACCTAGGCCACGATCTTCCAGGCCGTCGCGCCGCCGGTCGCATCGAGGAGCTCCACCCCCATGGCGGTGAGCTCCGCGCGGATGATGTCGGCGCGCGCAAAATCTTTGGCCGCGCGCGCTTCGATGCGGGCTTGGACCTTCGCGTTGATCGCGGGCTCATCGAGGCCGCGGATCTTGAGACGGCGCTTCAGGCTGCGCGCGTTGTAGTTCTCGGAGCTCGCCTGCATGAGGCCGAGGGGCGCGCAGCATCCGTCGAGCGAAAGAACGGCCTTCGCGGCGAGCTGACGCGCCGAGTCCCACGCCGCCTTGTCTTTTTTCAGCTTGGCGATCTGGAGAACGATCTCGTTTGCAGCCTTCGCCAGCTCACCAATCACGGAGACAGCGACCGGCGTGTTCAGATCCTTGTCGAGCGCGGCGAGCACGCGAATGGGTGCCTCTTCGACCACTTTCGCCTGGCCTTGAAGGACATTCCCGAGCGCGGGCTCCGCACCCGCTGCGGCTGAGACGAGCGCATCGCGTGTGGTATACAAGTAATCCATTCTCCGCTCGGCTTCGTCGACGCCGGTGAAGGTGACCCGCCCGTCGCCCGTCTTCTCGAGCTCGAACGAGAGCTGCTGCCCGTATTTCGTGCCGAGCAGATAGTAGCGAAACGCCTCCGCGTCGTTGCGGGCGAGCACGTCCTTGATGGTGACGAAGTTGCCGAGCGACTGGCTCATCTTCTCGTTGTCGGCGTTGAGGAAGCCGCCGTGGATCCACATGCGCGCAAACTCTGGTCCGTAAATGGCTTCGCTCTGGGCGATTTCATTTTCGTGGTGCGGAAATATGAGATCCGTTCCGCCGCAGTGGATGTCGAAATGCTCGCCCAGGTATTTCGCGGCCATCGCCGAGCACACGATGTGCCAGCCCGGCCGCCCCTTCCCCCACGGGCTCGGCCAGCCCCAGCCATCCTCCGGCTCGCCCTTCCACATCGCAAAATCGAGGGGATCGCGCTTGATGTCGCCCGTTTCGATGCGCGCGCCGCTGAGGAGATCGTCGATGTTGCGGTGGGAGAGCTTGCCGTAATTCGGGAAGCTTCGAACGGAGAAGTAGACGTCCTTACCCTTCGCCGTGTCTGCCACGTATGCGAACCCTTTTTCGATCAGCTTCTCGATGAGCGCGATGATCTCGGGAATGTGGGTGGAGACCTTCGGCTCGTGATCGGGCTTGAGGCATCCGATCGACTTGAGCTCGAGCTCCACTTCCTTGGCGCGCGCCGCCGAGAACGCGAGCGGCTCCTCGCCGACTTCCTTAGATTTTTTCAGGATCTTGTCGTCCACGTCCGTCACGTTGCGGACGTACGTGACCTTGAGCCCGCGCGCGCGCAGGTGCCGCACGAGAACGTCGAAGGTGGTCATCGTCCGCGCGTGCCCCGCGTGGGCCACGTTGTATGTGGTGAGCCCGCACAAATAGATGCGCGCGGTCCCGGGAACGAGTGGCTCGAAGTTCTCGAGCTTCTGGGTGAGGGTGTTGTGAAAGCGGAGGGTCATTGGACTGTGCGGATATAGCCGAAATTCGGGCAAACGCGTGGTATCAACTTCGGGGGATGCTGGCCGCGCGCGCTTCGGTAAACATCGCGACCAAAACGGCACGAGCGGCCTTTGTCGTGTCTCTGGGGTTCGGGGCCGTAGGCTGCGGCGGCTCGCAGGAGCGCTTCGACGGCGCCTCCTTCCGGGATGGGAACGTCGCTTTCCGGGTGAACAGCGTCCCCCCGGCGTGGGAGCGCATTTCGGTGGTCGACGCGAGCCTCGCCTTCCGGGATGCGAGCCACCAGGGCACGGTGCTCATCAACGGCCGCTGCGGCCAGAGGGGAGTGGACGACACGCCGCTCTCCGCGCTCACCGGTCATCTCGTGATGGGCACCACAGAGCGCGAGTTCGACTCCGAGGTCGTGGTGCCGCTCGACTCACGCGAGGCGATGCACACCAAAATGCGCGCGAAGCTCGATGGCGTGAAGATGTCCTACGATATTTTCGTCCTAAAAAAAGACGGCTGCGTCTACGATTTCGTTTACGTCGCGCCGCCCGAGCGGGTCGCCGGGGTGCCCGAGTTCGAGCGCTTCGTCATGGGCTTCCACACCGCCGGCCCGGGTGCGATGTGAGGGAATCAACCGCCTCACGCTCGAATCTCGACGACCAGCCCCCGTCGTCGCGTGCGCCGCTCTCTCGCCCCGCTCCGCCGCCGGCTCCGCAGTCTCTCGGTGCCGAGTACTACGAGCAGCTCGTTTCGTTCGTCGAGCACCTCGGAGACGTGACGCTCCTCATTGTCCGCACGTTTCGCGCGATGTTTCGGCGTCCCCTCGAGCTCAAGGCGATCATCTCCCAGATGGAATCGCTCGGCGTCCGCTCGCTCGCCATCGTGGCCGTCACCAGCCTCTTCATCGGAATGGTGATGACCCTCCAGTTCGCGTTCGGCCTCCAGCGCTTTGGCGGGATCGAGTTCATTCCGCGGGTGGTCGTGCTGTCGTTCGCGCGCGAGCTTGCGCCCACCCTCACCGCGGTGATCGTGGGCGGCCGCATCGGGAGCGGGATGGCGGCCGAAGTGGGGGCCATGAACGTCACCGAGCAGGTGGACGCGATTCGCGCGCTCGGTGCGGACCCTGCAAAGAAGCTTGTTTTGCCGCGGATGGTAGCGTCGATCCTGGTGATGCCGATCCTCAGCGTGTTCGCGCTCACCCTCGGCACCATAGGCGCGATCTTCATCTGCACGCTGCAGTTCGACATCACCCCGGACTTCTTCATTCAGTCGTCGCTCGAGTCGATGCGCCTCAGCGATTTCATGAGCGGCCTCATGAAGACGCCGTTCTTCGGATTCATTATCTCCATCGTTGGCTGTCACTTCGGTCTCCGCACCACGGGGGGCACCGAAGGGGTGGGGCTCAGCACGACGCGCACCGTGGTCGTGGTCTCCATCGCCATCCTCGTGGCCGATTTTTTTCTCACGAAAATCTTTATCGGGATCTTCGGCGGATGAAAGTTGCGCTTGGCCTTCTGCTAGCGATCCCCCTTGTTTTTGGGTGGATCTCCCTCGATGCGCGCTCTCGTCGCAGCGATCGCGCCGCCGACGAGCAGGCGATCTCGGCCGTCGCACGCCGCTTGCCATCGTCGGATCTTGCGCTCTCCGGTGGAGCCCGGTGGTTGCGAAATCCATCGCTCGAAGAACCGGGCGCGGCCTTCGCCGATGGACCTGCGCTCCCCGATCCCGATCCTGCGGGCGGCGTCATGTCTCCTCCGCAGGCCGTCTGGAACGCCGAGGTAAAGCGGTGAAGGGCTCCCTCTCGCTCCTGGCGCATGCGGCGCGCGCGCTCTGGCGACGGCGGACGAAATCGCTCGCGCTCGGTGGCGGGCTGGCCCTCACGGTCACGTTCGTCGCGGCAGTGCTCTTTCTCACAGATGCCCTCCGCGCTGATTCCGAGAGGGCCCGCGCGGCCATCCCGGACGTAGTCGTCTCCCGGCTCATCGGCGGTCGCCCCACCATCCTCTCCGCGAGCGACGCCGACGCGATCAAGAAAATTGATTCTGTCCGCGACGTGAGGCCACGCGTCTGGGGTTACGTGTTCGTCCCCGCGCTGCAGGGCAACGTCACGGTGGTGGGCGTGCCGAAAGGTCTTCCAGCGCTCGATAGCGTGGCGGGCGCACTTGCCGATGGGCACGATCTCACGGTGGGCGCGCACCAGATGATCGCCGGCGCGACGCTCGCGAGTTACCTCGGGATCGCGATGGGAGATGCCATCGCCCTCCCCACGATCGGCGCGCCCTTGCCCGCGCTCACGCTGGTCGGAACGTTTAGCTCCAAAGTCGATCTCTACGCCGCAGACGTGATCCTCTGTGACGAAACGGATGCGCGCGCGATCCTCGGCCTCCCCGCGGACGCCGCGACCGATCTCGCGGTGACGGTGATCAATCCCGCCGAGGCCCGGGTCATCGCTCGCACCATCGTGGAGCGTTTGCCCGGCACGCGCGTCATCGAAAAGGATCTCCTCGGCCGCGTGTACGCGCTCGTCTACGGGCGCCGCGCGGGGCTGGTGCTTGCTGCATCGATTCCTGCGCTCCTCGCTCTGCTGATCCTGGCGTGGGATCGCGCGAGTGGCCTCGGGCCCGAAGAAAAGAGGGAGATCGCCGTGTTGAAGGCCATTGGCTGGAGCACCGCCGACGTGCTGTGGGCGAAGCTGTTCGAGGCGCTGCTGGTGAGCGCGGTAGCCACGACCCTCGGGCTCTTCTTGGCCTACGTCTGGGTATTTTCGCTCGGTGCCCCAGGCTTGCGGCAGGCGATCGTTGGTTGGAGCGTCCTTTATCCTGCCGGACCGCTGACCCCTGCGGTTGATCTCGCGCAGCTCCTCGCGCTTGCTCTCGCGGTCGTCGCGCCGTTCGTCGGCTTGAGTATCATTCCCGCGTGGCGTGCGGCCTCGATGGACCCGGTCGAGGCGATGCGCGGATAAAGCTGAGCGCCCGTTAGCGCCCGTTAGGTCGTAGGCGGGAGCGGGGGCTTCGTCTTCTTCATGGCGCGGAGCTGGGAGAGACGAACGATGGCTCGGACTTGCCGGACGAGCGCCTCGTCGTCCCCTTTTCCGGTGAGTACCCCGTCGAAGCCGAGCGCGCGAAAATCGAGCGTGGTGTCCGAGCTGTAGAGATAAAAGAGGCAGGAATGCGCCTTTTTCTTGTCGCCCTCGGCGCCGCGAAGGGAGGCCATCACCGTGCCGCCGTCGATCCCGGGCATGTGAAAATCGATGATCACCAGATCGCAGGTCGGGATGTGGCGCGCGTTTCCGACTGCCCGTGACGTGGTGGTGACCTCGTAGCCCTCCGCCTCGAGCGCGCGCTTCGTGCGGTCGAGCAGGACTTCACTGTCGTCGATCACGAGAACGCGAAAACGAGCCGCTGCCACGGGCCCACCGTATCACGCCTCAAGGCTTCTTCAGGGCGCTGAGAATCACCTGCGTCGAACGAAGTGGCATAGAGAACACTTTGATCTCGTAGCCCACGCTCGCGAGCTCCGCGCGCACGGCACCGAGCCCGACACCTCTGCCGGCGAGCCCGCCCGCCGCAGCCGAAGTGGTGAAGCCCGGCGTGAAGATGACCTCCGTTAGCTGCATCCCCGAGCTCATCGTGGTTCGCTTTGCAATTTCCCCGCTGTCGAGGCCGCCGCCGTCGTCTTCCACCTTGATCTCGGGACCGCCTGCGCCCTCCTTGGCCGAAAGGCGAATCACGCCGAACGCATTCTTTCCTCGGCCGGTTCGAACCTCCGGCAGCTCGATCCCATGGGCGACGGAGTTGCGTACGAGATGAGTGAGCACTGCCGGAAGAACGCGTGAGAGCTTCGCAGGCACCCGGCACTCGCGCCCGTCGACCTCTATTTGGACTTGCTTGCCTTCGTTTGCTGCCCAGGTGGGCGCGGAGTCGATGAGCGAAAGGGTGCACTCGCCGAACGGGCGCGCCGCCAACCGCTCGACGATCGCTCCGACCCGGTCGACGAACGCGCCTTTTTCGGTTCGCATCTGCGCGGCAAGCTCTTCGACGTCTGAGCGAAGGACGGTGATCTGATCGAGCGCCGCCCTGCCGATGGGAGACGCCGCCACGAAAATCTCGGACGCCCGATTGACGCCCACACGCACGCGTTCGAGGTGAGCCAGGAGGTCGGGCACGGAGGTCACAGTGCTGACCACTCCGCGCGCGTTGTTGCGGAGGTCGGTTAGCTTGTCCTCGAGGGTGGTCGATTCCTGTTCGAGCTCGCGCATGTCGAAGGCGCGCGATTCACCCTTGATGGTATGAATGTGCCGAAAAACTTCGTCGATTTCAGATTTGAGCATTCCGCTCGATCCGCTCTTCACGATGGCTTCGCAGCGTTCGATCCGCTCGCGCGCGCCATCCAGGAAGGTTACGAAAATCTGGCCCCCGCCGGCGACCAGTCGTCGCATCGCTGCGATCCGCCGGGCGTACTCTTCTTCTTGCGAGCGGACGACGCGCTCGAGATTTTTCTTTTCGCTCACGTCCGTCGCGAGGAGCATCACCTTGGCGAGCTTTCCGTTCTCGACGATGGGCCGGAACTCCGTGGTCAAGAACGTCGACTTCGCGCCGACGGTGAACGCTACCTCCTTCGGCGCGAGCTCGCCGACCCGCGCCCACTCGCTCGGTGCAATCGAGAAGGCCACGGACAACCACTCGTCGAAAGCCTGAGCGTCGACGTCGTTCTGCGTGCGGTTCGGATAGAGAAGATCGCGCACGTCTTGCTCGACGAGCGCCTCTTTGCCGAAGATCTTGGCGGCCTCGCGCGAGACCTCGCCCTCCACTTTCCCGTCCGCCCCGAAGGCCAAGATCGCTTGCTGCATGTGGTCGAAGAGCTCGCGAAGGCTCCGGGTGGCGGCCTCGATCTGCTCCTCGCGATCGGCGATGGCCTGCCCCATGGCGTTGAAGGCGTTCGCCAGCGCGGCGATCTCGTCCTGCGAGGTGACCTCCACGCGCGCTTTCAGGTCGCCCATGCCGACGCGCCGCGCGGCGTTCGCGAGCTGCTCCACCGGCGAGACCACTTGCCTTCGCACGATGATGATCAAAAGAAGGGCTGTCACCGTCGTCAGCAGGAAAAAAAGCCAAAAAAGGCGGGCCCGACTGGCGTCGTATGCGGCGTTCTCGGCGTGGAGGGAAAAGACGACCAACGTGCGACCGAGGCGACCGCCCGGCCCCGTCACGACCCGCGCTACCTCCACGCGGTCGGCGAGGACGAGGGTCTTTCCCAGGTCTTCTTCCTTCGGTCCGATCAGCTCCGCGCACCTCTCGTCCCGAAAGGCGGCAATCGGCTTGGAGTCGTTCGCGTTCCACACCGCTGCGCACTCCACGTCGTAGCTCTTGGCGAACTCCCGAATGTCCGCGTCGATGGCGTCGGTGTCTGCGAAGTCGAGAGGAGCAGAGACGGCGGCCGCAAAGAGATCGGCCACGATGGAGGCCGCAGTCTGCTTTGAGCGAAGCAAGCTCTCTCGCTCCCGCGTCGTGAGCTCGACGAACAGGAGCGCGGAGGAGATGACGAGAATGGAGACGACCGCGAGCGTCAGCCGCGTGCCCAAGGCCAGGGCAAAGCGGGGGCGGCTCGTCGTCGACATGGAGCTCATGGTACATTTTGCGAAGCGCACGGAGGGATGCTTGCGAACGGTCCGGCAAAGAACTCGACTGACCCAAGGGCTGAAAAGAGTCTTGGCCGCGGCCTTGGTCGGCGTTTGCGGCGCTTTTGCGCCGGTGGCGGAGGCGGGCCCGCTCCCCACGGAATCTGCGGCGAAGCTCCTCGTCAAAGCGGCTCGCTACGACAAGAACTTTCTCCATCGCGCGGGCGATCGCGTGCGCGTGATCCTCGTCTTCAAACCCGACGATCGCGCTTCCGTGTCCGCCGTGGCGGAGATGCAAGCCGCGCTCACCGCGTTCCCGGAGATCGACGGCGTTCCCCACGACGAGACCATCCATGCCTACGACGGCGCGCCGGAGCTCGCCGCAACCTGCCGCGCGAATCGTGCCTCGATCGTCTACATTTCAACCGGCTTCAGCGGCGACATCGGTGACATTCGCTATGCCCTCGACGGCATCGACATCCTCTCCGTCGCTGCCAATCCAGAGGACGTGGCGCAAGGGCTCGTGCTCGGTTTCGATCTCGTGGCGGGCAAGCCGAAGCTTCTCGTTCACCTGAGCCAAGCGCGTCGGCAGAACGTAGCCTTCATGGCCGACTTCCTGAAGCTCTCGAAGGTCTACAACTGACGAGACCAGAATTGCGAGGTTGTGGCATAATCGCCGGCGCTGCCATGACGGACGTGCACGTGTTCACGCTCGAAGCTGCAAATGCGCTCGTTCCGAAGCTTAACGTGATGGTGCGCGCACAACTCCTAACGCGTTTGGACACGCGCGTGTGGCTCTGCTGGAAGTACGGCGAGCCGGAGAGTGGTCGTTACCACGCGCTCGACGAAGGGCTCTCGTCCGGTCGCCCCATTGGCCACGACATCCGCCAACGGCTGCTCACCTAGATCCGAGATGGCTGTTGACCGAGAAGCGGCGGCGCGTGCGATCGACGCATTTTTAAGGGCGATCGGCCGTGATCCGCTCGCCGACCGGGAGCTCGCAGGGACGGGGGCGCGCGTGGCAGATGCGTTCATCGACGAGCTCTGCGAGGGCTACGCCGTGAACGCGGCTGCCTTGATCGAGCGCGACCTCATCGCGGCTCCCGCGGCTCCTGGCGAGCTCGTCATCGTGCGCGACATCGCCGTCTCGACGATGTGTCCGCACCACCTCCTTCCGGCGCAGGGATTTGCCCACGTGGCCTTTGCGCCGCGCGCGCGGGTCGTGGGCATTGGCGCCGTCGTGCGTCTCGTCGACGTCTTCGCGCACCGCCTTACGCTGCAGGAGGTCATCGGTCGTGAGGTCGTCGGCGCTCTCATGAAATCACTCGAACCTTCGTGGGCAGCGTGCCGTATCATTCTTTCGCACGCGTGCATGACGGCTCGAGGCGAGCGCAGGCACGGGGCGTCGGTGGAGACGTTTGCGTTCGAAGGCGGTGAAGACGCGGCCCTCGCCTACGCGGCCCTTGGAGCGAAGCGCGAGAGCGAGGCCCGTTCGTGAGCGTTGCAGTGGTGACCGGCGCGGGGCGAGGAATAGGCCGCGCCGTCGCACTCGAGCTTGCACGCCGGGGATACGACCTCGCGCTCCTCGGACGAACGGTGGAGGATCTCGCGCGCACCGCCGAGGAGATCACCGCCCTCGGCCGAAGAGCGCTCACGCTCGGCTGTGACGTCGCGCGCTCGGACCACGTCGCGGCCGCAGCCATCACGATTCACCGCGAGTTCGGCTCTCCGCGCGTCGTGGTGAACAACGCCGGCATCGCTCGACGTGCGCGTGTTGCCACGATGACCGAAGCAGACTGGGACGCAGTGATCGACGTGAACCTCAAAGGTACCTTCCTCGTCACCCGCGCGTTCCTGCCGAGCATGCTAGAAAAAGGGGAGGGAAGATGCGTCGCGATCGCCAGCATCTCAGCCACGTTCGGGACGCCGGAGCTCAGCGCGTACTGCGCGTCGAAATGGGGCGTGGTGGGCTTCACCAAAGCCCTCGCCGAAGAGCTCCGCGGCACAGGCGTTCAGGCGCTCTGCGTCTTACCCGGCTCGGTAGACACGGAGATGCTAAAAGAAAGCGGCTTTGCACCCCAGATGACCCCCGAGCACGTGGCCGGCGTCGTTGCCTACGCGGCTCTCGACGCACCGAGCGCCATGAATGGAAGCGCGATCGAAATCTTCGGCCCATGATGAGGAATCACCGATGAGAAAACTAGAAAACAAGGATCTCGAAGGCCCGGCACGGCTTGAAGACGCTCTCGACGAGCTTCCGATCTTTCCGCTCGGACAAGTGATCCTCTACCCGCGTGCGCTTCTTCCGCTCCATATCTTCGAGAAGCGTTACCGCACGCTCATCAAGGATTGCTTGTCCACGCATCGAGCGATGGCCATCGCGCTGGTGATGGATCCGGCGAACGTGGACGCCCATGGAAACCCAGCCATCGCCCAGGTGGCCGGCGCAGGCGTCATCGTCGAGCACCAGCTCCTTCCCGATGGACGCTACAACCTCCTCCTTCACGGAAGTGCCCGGGTTCGCCTCGAGGAGTTGCCGTTCGTTCCGCCGTACAGACGCGCACGAGCCACGATTTTACACGACGTGCACACGCCGGTGACCGCCGACAACCGCACCGCGCTCCTCGCTGCCGCCCACGCCTTTGCAGCCGAAGTGCACAAGCGCGATCCGAATTTTTCGCTGCACCTGCCTGCTGGAATCAACGTCAACACCTTCGCCGATTTGTGTGCGCATCACCTGGTGGTCGATGTCGTTGCTCGCCAGGCGATCCTCGAAGAGCTAGACGTCGCGCAGCGCGTTGAGAGGGTGATAAGAGAGCTCGCCCACCAGCAGAGCGCTCTGCTCCGGGACTCGGGCGGCGTGCTTCATTGAAAAAATTCGTCGGGCGCGTGCCTCGTGCATCCGTTGAAAACGGCGAGCTCGTCCGGCTGACCTATCCCCCCTTCGACGTCACGGTCACCGTCGTCGACGGCGAGCCCTTCGCCATCGAAGACGCGTGCAACCACGCGGGCGCGAGCCTGGCGGAAGGCTCTTTGCGCGGCGAACGCATCGTCTGCCCGATGCACGGCTACGTATTTTCCCTCCGCAGCGGTGAGCTCCTCGCGCCGCGAGGTTTGTGCGATCGTCAGCGCACCTTCGAAGCCGTCTTCGAAGGCAACGACGTCGCCATCTACGATCACTTCAGCTTGCTGGTGACGCTCTAAACGCCTCTACTCGAGGACGTCGACGTCGCTGGCGGGCATCGTGCGGTAGTTGTGGTCGACGTAGTCGATGACCTCGTCGAACCAGGACTCGAGCTTGGGTCCGTCGGGGCGCACCGAGTCGAGGTAGAAGGTGCCTCGGATGCACTCCGGTTTGCCGTTGGGCAGCACACGGCAGCGGCCGTCGACGTAAACCACGATGAACTTGGGGAGCCGCGTGGCGTACGAGCGCTGGCCGTCGTTCATGAAATTGTTCGTGATGAGGGCCACCGCCTCGAGATCGCGCGGATCCTGGCCGTAGCCGTGGAGGACGAACACCACCGGGTAGCGGACGTCGCGCGTGCGATTTTCGGCGAGCGCGTAGCCGGGCGGCAGAGTGACGGCGATGGGCCCCGTGCGGCCGGTCTTTGGGCCGGTGAAAATTTTCTCGCACCGCCCGCTTACTTCGCAGGTCGGGCCGAGCTCGTTCTGGGTGTCGCTCTCGGGATTGTTTGCCGTCGTTTCGGTGAGCGTGCGATCGGCGTCGGGCCAGCGCTGAGCGACGAAGTAGAAAGACGTCTCGAGGCGGTAAAGAAGCTGCGCCGCGGTGCCAACGTGCATTCCGTCGCCCTGCATGATTTGCAGAGGAGTGGCGTCGACGTTGCCGTAGCGAATGCTGGGAGCGTCCGGCACGTCCGCCCAGCGGATGTCGGCCGGGACGTAGTTGTTCGGCTGCTTTATGTCTTCGCCGGGGAGGTATTCGAAGTTGTTGAAGTAGGCAGTCGACTTGATCTGCCGTCCGTTTGCGCGCTTTCGACTGGCGATTGCGCCGCCCAGGTGACGCGCCACGGCGCCGAAGTTGAAGAGATCGCGCACGCCACCGTCGGTGAGAACATCGAAGCGGGTGAAGGCGTCGTCGTCGAATTTGCCGCCGGGTACGTTCGAGACCAGCTGATGAATCAAGCTGTGAGGATCGATCTCGTACCAGTTCCGGAGCCCGTCGGACTCCGTGAATTTACCGTCGAGCTCGCCGACGTCGCCGCCCACGTGCCGGCTTGCGGTGTTAATTACGCCGTCCAGCCCATAGTCCAGATAGGGCTCACCGGCTTCGTGGCGATGATCGTTCTCGGTTCCGTCTGGATTGATCTGTGGCTCGTAGTCGTCTTGATTTGGGTCGGGATTGGTGACCGCGTCGTAGCCGGGCTCGCTCGCATCGGCGAGACCATCGACGCCCGTGTCGGTGAAGGGCTCGTGTCCGGCGACGATGACGGGCTCACCGAGATCGCGAAGGCCGTTCTTGTTCAAGTCCACGGCCATCGTGAAATCGACGGGGAACGCTTCGTCGGGCGTGGGGGGCACGAAGGTGTCGACGTAGGGGCTGACACCGTTCTGTCCGCCGTCGCAGAAGCTCACGACCTGCTTCGTTCCGTCCGGATTGAAGTTGCGGTCGAAGTAGTTGGTGGGCGCGATGTACGCGTTCGCCGGAGCGCACCTCGATGTGTTGCACTGCTTCTGGATCTTGGTTTGCTGATCGGATGCCGAATCGCGACTGATGGGATCGACCACGAAGCGGCAATCGACGCCCGCCGGCAAGTTCAGCCCGGTGGTATCGCCGTGAATCCAGGGATCGGTCGGAGCCGGCCCGGCCGCTGCGTATGCAATCTCTGGATGCGAATTTCCGCCGAACGGATTGCCGCGCATGAGCGACAAGTCGGTGAGGAGCTGGATGTACTCGCTCCGCGGAAAGTGACCGCCGTTGCCGCCGCCCTCTTGGTACCAGAAGTGATCGAAGTCCTCGGTGTGGAAGAGAGGCTCGTTCGTGGGGTATGCGTTCGGCGCGTACTTCGTGCAGCTCGGCGAGCCGGCGGGGCAGAAGCTTTGCGTCAGCAAGTTCTCGATGTTCGACAGGAGGAAGGTCCAGTCCGTCGGTCCGCCGAGAGGTGCAATCGCATCGAAGCGATTGTGGTACCGCGTGCCGAAGCTCGCCGCGCCGCCTGCTCCCATCGAAAAACCGATCACCGCGCGGTGCGTGAGGTGGCGGGTGTGATGAATCGATCCCGCGTCGCTCGCCGCTGCGGCCTGGTAGGTGCCGAACCACGGCGACGAGAACTTGAGGACGTAGCCATCCGAGCCCTCGGCTTTTTCGATGCGCGGATTTGCCACAGGGACGACTCGTGATCCTTTCACCATAGGCGAATGAAAGAGCACCTGCAGGTGCCGCATCCGCCCGGGCTGGGGCATCGCAGCGGGGTTCACCGGAATCGCGAAATCGATTTCACGACGAAGCGACTTGCCCATCCCGAGAGGCGCCTTGGCGACGAAAGAGACGGCGGGCCCGAGGGCGATCGGCGCACCGGGTGCTGCAGCAGTGAGATCGCTGTCGCAGCCGATTTCCGCGGGGAACGTGGGGACGGCGGGGAGCTCTACGGTCTCGGTGAAGGCGAGCACTGGAATACTCAGCGCGGCATTCGCGAGATCTCCGGGGCCCTTGAGAATGGAATTGCTCGCACTGAGCGTCGCCGTCGCGGGCGAGCCCGGCGCGCAGGTGGGGGCGTTGCCGCTTCGCACTTCGACTGGCAACGCTGAATTCACCATCGTGCCGTCGAATGCGCGCACCATCGTAGCGGTGATGGTTGTCGTCCCAAGCGCATTGGCGGTGACGTTGAAGTCGTAGGTGGCGTGCCGGAGATCGAACGATCCGCTCATGGGCGGGGATGCGATAGCGCCGTTGGCAGTTGCGAACGTGGCCTGGGTCGGCGTGCAGACGTCGGGGTCGACGATCATTCGCACGGGACGGGTCTGCCCCGGAGCAAGGACGAGCGCCGGCGGGTCGAAGTGAACCTTCAGCGGGGCCGCGTTCTGCGCGTCGCACGTTTCGCCGGGGTTGGGCTGCGGGCCGACAGGCGCCGGAGCGGCCACGGGGTTGGAGCTGCACCCGACGACGAGGGGCGCGAGGAGAAAAATAAGCGCGGTTTTCGTATTCAAAGCGACGGCAGAATAGACCAATCGCCGAACCAAAGATCCGGGAACGCTCAAAAAAAGTACCTGCGCAGAGGGACCGGGGGGGCAGCCACACTCCGCGCAGGCAAGACAACGTAGTGCAGCGACCGTGCCGTCGCTCCGATGAGACGCGAACGCTCGAATTAGCGGCGAACGCACCGCAAGGGAAAGCGCGCATGAGCGGCGAACACGGAGACGTCGATGCTAAGCGCCTCACCGCGTGGCGGATTGCCACGAAGTTCCCGGGCGAGCCCTTCACTACCTCCGTCGACCGCTGCTGAGATTCGCTCGACGCACATCCGATCGGCTGAAATGCGGGCGCGGACGATCGCGCGCTCGAGGGTCTGCTTCGTGGGCGAGGCTGCAGTGATCACGGTCGCGTGCGTCCACGGGAGATCGATGACCCAGCCCGCCTCGTCTCCGCTGCAGAGGGAAATCGTCTCGCGATCTTCGAAGTCGACGGCGCCGAGCGGCTCGGGCTCCCCCATCGCTCCCGATTCCATGTCGACCGGTAGGAGCCAACGCAGCGCCGCGCTCGGGCGTTCGGGAGCGGCCTGACCTTCCACCACCACACCGATTGCGCGTGCGTCGGACCGCCGTGCGAGGCGCACCGGAGCGGGCTTTGCGTTGTCGGCTGCGACCCGCGGAATGCGCGCGAGCTCGCGGGCGTGGCCACCCTCGATCGTCCACACCACCGACGTGGCTTGGTCTCCGCTCGCGCTCGGACCGGCGGCGTACCAGTGCCCGCCGAGGCGCACGGCGGACTCGATCTCCGTGAAGGGCTCGCCGTCGAGGCGATGAATTTCGGTCGGTGTGCGATCAGCTTCGAGCTCGAAGAGGATCGTCTCGTCGGGGCCCGAGCGCTTCGCGGACAGGAGCGCGTGACGCGCGTCGTCGCCAGGCTCGAGCTTCCACGCGGTGATGTTGCGGGTGACGCCAAGCGGTCCGAAACGGGAGGATTCGACGACCGGCCTCGGAGCGGCGATCGGGAGCGACGAGAACACCTCCTGAGAGCTGCCGAACGGCCACACCCAGCGCGTCATCCACTTGCTCGAGTGCTCCCAATCCGGGCCTTTCGTCCCCCACGCGAACACGCGCACGAGAGGGCCCGAGCTCCGCACGCCGAGGGCATCTTCGAATTTGCCGGCCCACTCCGTGCTCGCGCCCAGCTCATCGGCGCGAAGGGGCGGAGCTCCGGCGGCATAGAGCGGCTGCCAGTCCGAGGTCATCATGGTGTGAAGCCCGACGGGATGGCCCCACATGATTTGCTCGGACGGACGCTCGACGACCGCGATGGTCGCCGCTGACGTCGCGGGCGGCGGACCGCCGAGAGGCTCACAAGCGAGCTCGAATGGCGGGCGCCGCGGTTGTCTCACGTCCGACGGTCTCACGGGCTCGTCGTGGGGGAATATCTTCGGCGCTCCCCAACCGACGCGCAGCCACCCAGCGTTCATACATCCGACGGGCCCGCACGCGCGCGTCGTCGTCAGTCGCAGATTGCCGGTCGGCTCGGGCACGTCGACGTCCGTCCACGTCATGCCGCCGTCGATCGTCTCGTACCCGCGCTTCGACGCGGCCCACCCGAGGCCGTATCGTCCGGAGACGACCGTCGCCCCGGCGTCACGCACGAACTTTCCGACCGTCGCGCGTCCGCTCACGTCGATGCTGAGGCCGAGCATCGTGCCCCCTGCTTCGACCCATCCCGAGAGCGTACCCGGGATGCGCTCTTCGAACCCTTCGAGCCAGATGCCCGCCTTGAGGACACGCTCCGCCTCGGGGCTGACGGAAAATGCGATCGCGCGCGTCGTCGCTTTTCCCTTGTCGTCGAGGATCGTCAGGCGCGCGGTCGAGAGATCGCCGCGGGGAGGAGAGAGGACCGCCAGACTGCCGTCGCCGAGCAAGGTCACCCGCTCTGCGCCGACTTCTCCTTGGAGACGAACCTCGCGAAAGCCCGCTGCGCCTCTCGCTACGGCATCCCGCGGGAGCAAGCAGTAGCTCTGTTGTCCTTGTTGGGCGTCATCGGACGGAGCTTCGTCGGCGCAACCGCCGCGCACCACGATTGCCCCGTTTCCTCCGGCCATCACGACGCGCGGCTGGCCGAAGCCTTTGAGCTCCACGAGGCGTCCGTGCTGTGAATCAAAGGTGTATAATACAGTCTTTCCGCGCGGCGCACCGCAGACGAATCCGAACGCCGGTGCGCGCCCGATCGGCACGGGATGGCAGCGCGCAGGCTTCATGGCAAAAGCGTCTGGGGCGACGTCGATGAGCGCTCCATCGGCGAGGCGCACGCGTGCGAGCGACCCGTCTCGGGCTACGACCGCCGTACCATCGGCGAGAGGCCAACCGTCCTCGATGGCAGCAGTGAGCGGCCTCTTCCCAAAAGATTTCGTCACGGGATCGAGGCTCGCAACGTGCTCGTTCGCCACCGGCTTCGGGAGCGCACCCAAGCGCGCGACCTGCCCATCGCGCCTCACCTCGTACCAGGCGAGCGTGCGCGTGTTGTCGACGACTCCGCCCACCGCGAGCGAATCCCCCAGCGAGGTGATCTTCTTCGGGTTCATCGGTAAAGGAAGCGGTTTCCAGGTGGCCCCGGCATCGTCGGTGGTGACCACTCCGCGCAGATCGGTGATGGCGATCGCGTGCCAACCATCGAGCGCCGCATACGCGCCGACGTACGGGGAGGCCGGCCACGTTCCGCGATCGAGGACGGCACCGGTGCGCGGATCGATGGCCCGCGCAGCACCGCTCGGTCCTCGCAGGTAGATGCGATCGAGGCCCACGACGATCTCGCTGATCGGCGTGCTCGAGCCGAAGAGCGGAGCCGCGCGCGACAACCAACGTTCGGCACGCCACACCACCGCGTTCCCCGGCGCGGCGATCACGAAGAGGAAACCGCCACCCAGACGATCCGGAAGTCCGATCGTGATGCTCGGGGGCTGCGGCAACCTGTCTTCCGCCGCGAGCACCGCGCCGTTCGCCAAGCTGACCACGCGCACACCGGACGCGACGCCGCGCACTCCGCCGCCTGGCTCGAGACCGAAGGTTTTCTCGTCGTCGATCAGCTCGGGAAGGAGGCGCGCCCCGAAGACGGTGGGATCGGCCAGCGGCACGACTCCAAGGCTGTGGAGATTTCCTTTGGCTTCGAGGGCGAGCGGGAGCTCTGCGTGCCCGCATCCCATCGCCTCCAGTAACGCCGCTGACATCGCGAGGCCACCCACGAGCACTCGCGTTCGCCTCACGCTCATGGAGACAGTCGAGCGCGCGTCCATGTTCCGTCGGCCCGTCTGGAATAGAGAAGCCTGTCGTGGAGGCGGCTCGAGCGGCCTTGCCAGAATTCGATGCGGAGCGGCGCGACGCGGTAGCCGCCCCAGAACGGCGGCAGAGGAATTTCGCTCGTTTCCCCGTATGTTCGGTGGAGCGCCGCGATCTCTTCCTCGAGCACCTCACGCGACGCAATCACCTCGCTTTGACGCGAGGCAAGCGCGCCGAGTTGGCTCCCGCGCGGCCGGCTGTGAAAATACCGTTCCGACTCTTCGGCCGTCACCTTGGTGACGCTCCCCTGAATGCGCACCTGTCGCTCGAGGGGCTGCCAAAAGAAACACAGCGCGGCCCGTGGGTTCTCCGCGAGCTGCCGCCCTTTCTCGCTGTCGTAGTTCGTGAAAAAAACGAACCCGCTCTCGTCGAAGCCCTTCAGAAGAACGATGCGAGCCGACGGCTCCGCGTCTTTGCTTGCGGTGGCGAGGGTCATGGCATTCGGCTCCCGCACCTCGGCGGCGATGGCCTGATCGAACCACGCTCGAAACAAAGCGATTGGGTCGGCGGAGGCGCCGTCCTCGGTTAGCCCGGCCCTCACGTACTCCGTGCGGAGCGCTGCCAGCTCGATGGGAAGAAGAGGGGGCATTTTTGAACTTCTCCCTCCTAGTATGTCATATCGAGACCCATGGTTGAGAGCTCCCCCGCTGCCTCGTTCGGAACACGTCGGTTTACCGTAGCGGTCGTTGGCGCCACGGGCGCGGTAGGCCGGGAAATGCTGCGCACGCTAGAGGCGCGCAATTTCCCGGTTAAAAAGCTCGTGGCGCTCGCCAGCGCACGAAGCGCCGGGGGAAAGCTTCCGTTCGCAGGAGGTGAGGTCACCATCGACGAGCTCGGCCCTTCGTCGTTCATCGGGGTCGATCTCGCCCTCTTCAGCGCGGGCGCGAGCGTGGCCCGCGAGTACGGCCCGATCGCCGCTGCCGCAGGGGCCGTGGTCATCGACAACTCGAGCGCGTGGCGGATGGACGACGGCTGTCCCCTCGTCGTTCCGGAGGTGAACATCGCTGCCGCAAGGAACCGGCCGAAGGGGATCATCGCCAATCCGAACTGCTCGACGATTCAAATGGTGGTCGCCTTGAAGCCGCTGCACGACGCTGCGCGCATCAAGCACATCGTCGTCTCCACCTACCAATCGACGAGCGGCAAGGGGCACAACGCGGTCACCGAGCTGCAGACCCAGGCGCGCGCGTTCCTCGCCGGTGAGGCCGTGGAAGCAAAAGTGTTCCCTGGGCCCATCGCCTTCAACGTGCTCTCCGACTGGAAGGCGGGCGCGTCCGACTACTCCGAAGAGGAGTGGAAGATGGTTCACGAGACGCAGAAAATCATGGGCGATCCGTCGATCGGCGTTTCTCCGACCACCGCGCGTGTGCCCGTCATCAATGGTCACTGCGAGTCGATTCACGTCGTCTTTCATCGCCCGATGGACGCCGAAGAAGCGAAGGCGCTCCTGCGAAAGGCCGAAGGCGTAGTCCTCGTCGAAGGGCCGTACGCGCCAGGGAATCACCCGCAGCCGATCGCCGCATCGGGGACGGATCCGGTCTACGTTGGTCGGGTGCGGAATGATCTCGCCGTGCCCGGCGCGCTCTCACTCTGGGTGGTGAGCGACAATCTCCGGAAGGGCGCCGCGCTCAACGCCGTGCAGATCGCGGAGCGCGTGCTCTAGGACTCTGCGCTTCGGCGTCGTCGCCGCGCAACGAACGCGATCACGATCCCCATCATCGAGCCCAGGCCGAGCGGCCTCGCCGCCGAAGGAGCCGCGCGGCAGCCGCACCCGCCAGAGAAATCAGCCTCCGCCGGTCGCAGCCCAGGACCACCATCTGCTCCGGGCATCATCGGATGGGGCGGTCCACCGTCGGGGAGCACCGGCCCAGCGTCGGGGCCGATGGTCATTCCGCACGAGGAAATATGGGTCGCGCGCGTCTGCGTGCAGCTCGTCGGTGACGCACAGCTTGGCTCGGGGAGCGCGGGCGGCGAGCCCGTTCCACCGATGTCGCCGCGATTTGGATACGCGGGCGCGAGCGCCGGCCAGTGCCCCGCGGGCGGATGCTCCATCCAGCCGAACACCCGCTCCTGGTAGGTGTAGCTGCCGCCAACGTTTGGATCGTAGGGGCCGCGACCCGCCGTGAGGTTCGGGTTGTTCGGATTGTTGGAATAGGCAAGTCCGTTGTAGGCCCACACCGCCGTGTACCAATCTTCTACGAGGTCGGGATTGTTGTCCCCGACGCAGCTCGTGGCCATCCATTTGTCGCGGAGTATGAGCGTGCCGGTTGCCAGGTTGTAGGTAGGGTCGGAAGCAACGCGGGCGCGATCGAAGCTCGGCGTCTCGCCTACGTGCATGCCGGTCGTGACCTGGCCCACGCCGTAGCCGCAATCGAAGGCCACGATCGTTCGCTCGGGTTTCCCCACCTCGCTCGCCGGATTGTCGGGGACGCAGAACTGCCGCCAGCCGCTCTCTTGCATCGCGATCGCCTGAAGCACGTGACACGGAAAATGCGACGGCACGACGTGGGTGACGAGAGGCTTTCCGCAGCCCGCGCCCATGGTGCCGATGGCGGGCCCGTCGGTGCCCCACGAGGCTTGCCCCGGAGCGACTTTCGCGAAAATCGTTTTCCACGCCTCTACGCTCGGGTTGCTTCCGGGCACGGGAGCGACGCCGCACATCTGTCCGCTCGCAGTGCCACCGGGGGTATAGCTCGGGCAGAAAGCGTGCGCGCTCGCCGTCGTCGCGAAAGCGAAGAAGAGGACGATCCCCTGAGAAAATCGAGCTTTTCTCATCGTGGTCCGCTGAGCGACGTGCTCGTCTCGCGCCCCGCGAGCGTCGGCGTTTCGTCGCGCGCGCTCGTCAGTCGAACCCGGGCACCGGTCGCGAGATCGATGCGATCGATGACCCACACATGCGAGTCGTGCTCGTCGCGGTTGGACATCACGAGCGCGGCGCGCTGCTCGTCGATAGAAAAATCACCAGCGAACGGCAGGACCGTGGTGACGAGGCGCGACTTGCCGGAGAGGCGATCAATGGCCACGAGATCGGCCCCTTCGAACGCGACGCGGTAGACAATAAGCTCGCCCGCGAGCTCTCCGGCGAGGTGGAGAGTGTATCCCGTCCACGTGTAGAGCGTGCGTGCGGCGCCGGTGAGCGGGTCGATGGCGTCGATGTGGAGTGGGTCCGTGCGCAAGCGTCCGTTCGCTGCTTCTTCTCGCGAAGGCCACGCGCCGCTTGCTCCGCGCTCGACGTAGATCGCGCCGTCGGTGGACGCGAGCGGTCGACTAGCGTGATAGAGACCGATCGCCAATAAGGCTATTTTTCCCGAGTCGTCGACGCGATAGAGCGACGAGCGCCAATCCGACGAAGGCCCTTCGCTGTCGGCCGCGACCACCGCCGAGCGACCGCCCGGGAGCACGTCGCCGCGCACGACCGCATCTCGTGCTTGCGGCACGCGGGCAATGGCCGCCTCGAGCGCAGCGCTCACCTTGGACCCACTCGCCGGCGAGACCTGCGCCGCGTGTCGGTTGGTTTGGGCGACGGCAGGCTGCTCGCCGCGCGCGCCAAAGACCGCGTAACCGAGGGCGGCCAGCGCCAACATCCCGATGACTCGCTTGCGCATGCTCAGCTCACGATCTCGCGGAGCCCTTCGATGAGCCGATCGATTTCTTGGGAGGTGTTGAAGATGTGGGGGCTTGCGCGGACAGTGCCCGAGAGCTTCGCCCGCGCGTGAAGGACGTGCGCGCAGTGGTAGCCGCCCGAGACACAGATGCCGAACATGTCGGAGAGGGCGCGGGCCACATTTTCCTGAGTCATGGCCGGTGCGTCGACCACGAACGTGGCGAGAGCGATCCGCTTTTCTGCCGCTATATTTGCGGCCAAAACACGTATTTCGGGAATGGTCTTCAATCCGGCGAGAAGGTACCGCGCGAGGTGCTCGTCGTGCTTGCGAATCGTCTCCATTCCCACGGCGCGCATCCAACGAATCGCGGCTCCGAAGCCGATGGTTGCCTCGATGGCTGGCGTCCCCGCTTCGAAGCGGAACGGCGCGTCGCGGGGAACGAAGCTCCCCACGCCGACGTCCTCGTTGAGCGACACCATTCCCCCGCCCACCTGGTAGAGCGGAAATTTCGCGAGCCGCGCCCGCTTGGCATAGAGGATTCCGATCCCGCTCGGGCCGAATGCTTTGTGCGCGCTCGCCGCCAGAAAATCGACATCGAGCGCGGCCACGTCGAGCGAGAGATGGCTGAGCGATTGCGCGGCGTCGAGCAGCACGGGGATTCCGTGCTTCTTCGCGATGGCCACGACCTCGGCCACAGGCGCGATCGCACCGGTGACGTTCGACACGTGACCCATGGCAATTAGCCTTGTTTTCGAGGTCAAAAGTGACTCGAGCGTCTCCCACAGCGGGACACCGTCGTCATCGATGGCCATCGGGATCGGCTTGGCGCGCACCCGCCACGGGAGCCAGTTGGCGTGATGCTCGCTCGCCGGAAACACCACCTCGTCTTCGTGGGTGAGCTCCATGGCGTGGGCCACCAGGTTGATCGCCTCGGTCGTCCCGCGAACGAAGACGATCTCGTCGGGCGCCGCTCCGATGAGACCGGCCACCTCGAGGCGCGCTCCGTCGTACAGGCGCGTCGCTTCTTCACCGAGCGAGTGGACGCCGCGGTGAACGTTTGCCGTGCACCTCTCGTAGTAATGAGAGACCGCATCGATGACGACTCGGGGTTTGGGGGTCGTCGACGCACTGTCGAGAAAGACGATCGGGGCGTCTCCCACCATTCGGGAGAGAAGCGGAAAATCTTCGCGCACGCGCATGGCGAGCGCATCGATCGCGATGCGATCTTCGTCACGTGTCGTCATGGCGTAACCCCTTCACAGCCCTCGAAACACCGGGCGAAATCGATCGGGAAGTGGCGACGAACCACGCGAAATTTCCCGCTCGGCTCGGCGGCGATCGCCGTCACCTTGCGAACGCTCAGCGTCGCATCCCCACACAATGGCGTGAGCGCTTCGCGCACCCGGGCAACCGTCTCGTCGCCACCCTCGGCCGTGAGGAGCACGTCGGCGTCAACCTTGTCGGGCGAGGGCTGGTTCACCTGAAACTGCGCGAGCTCGTCGATCGACCCGAGAGCGCGATCGATAGCGCCGGTGGTCACGAGCTGACCCTTCGGGGTGAAGAGCGCATCCTGCACGCGACCCTCGATGCTCGCGAGCGGAGCTACGGTGGTGAAGCGACGCGGACCGCTCTCTTTCACCTGCACGAGATCGCCCACCACGAAGCGCACGAGAGGCTGCGCCAACCGATCGAGCGAGGTGACCACTACCAGCGCGACGTCCTCGGCGCCGGGCGTCGGTACCTTCGCGCGGAGGAGCTCGACGTGGGTGGTCAGCGGCGAATGATGGAGGAGACCGTCTTCTCCTTCCATGAAGAGAACACCGACCTCGCTCGCACCGTACAGCTGAAAAAGCGGGCCGGCGTACGCGCGACGAATGGCCCGGAGGTGCGCGCGCGTGGTGAACGCGTAGGTGAGCTGGATGAACCCGCGGACGTCGATCTTCCGGCTCGTCTCGACGGCGTGACGCGCGAGGACCGCGAGGTAGACGGGATCGCTCTCCATCCCGATCGTTGCGTGCTTGGTGATCTCGTCGAGCATTCGCGCCATGTCGTCGGGCCGCCAGAACATCGGGTCCGGGCGCATGTTCAAGAAGAGATGCGGATCTTCGATCCGCTCTTCGAACGAGAGCTCGCCCCTGTGGCAGGTGCCGAGCCCACAGGCCGGGGTCGTCAAAACAGCTTCTTTGTAAGCTCCGAGCGCGCCGCTCATCGCCGCGTCGATCACCGCATTCGTCCGCATGGCGCGCGCTTCTTGACGGAGCCACCAACCCTTGTCCCACAGAATGCGCAGACGCTCTTCGGTCGACCCGCTCGTCTCCACCAGCTCGAGCTCTCCAGAGGCGAGCTCCGCTTTCGCGTCGCGCCCGGCGGGTACCCAGTGCTTCGGCAGGGTCATCCGCAGGTGTTTCTTGAACAAAAGAGGCGCACCCGCGAGCACCTCTTTCAGCGGGGTGGTCACGCTCGGAACGGTGCGCTCTTTTTGGACGTAGTACGGGATGCCGCTGAACGCGCGCGCGATCGCAGCGACCGCTCGGGCCTCGTGCTCCGGATCGCGCTCGGTCATTTACGCTCCGCGGCGCGGCCAACGAGCTCCGCGATCGGGCGAACTTCGCGCATCAATTTCTCGAACATGGGGAACGTCAGGGCCTGCGGTCCATCGGAGAGCGCAGACGGAGGATCGGGATGCACCTCGACCATGATCCCGTCGACGCCCGTCGCTGCAGCCGCCCTCGCCATCGGGGTGACGGACACCGCCTTCCCCGTTCCATGGGACGGATCGACGATGATCGGTAGATGAGTCATCTCCTGGAGGACCGGTAAAACGCCTAGATCGAGCGTGTTGCGGGTGGCGGTCTCGAAGGTGCGAATCCCACGCTCGCACAAGATGACGTTGTTGTTGCCGCGGGCCACGATGTACTCGGCGGCCATCAGCCACTCGCGCAGCGTGGACGACGGACCGCGCTTGAGCATCACGGGTTTCCGCGTTTCGCCGACGGCCTCGAGGAGCGAAAAGTTCTGCATGTTGCGCGCGCCGATCTGGAACGCGTCGGCGTACTCGGCGACTTGCTTGAGGGTCTCGGTGTCCTTCACCTCGGTGATCACGGGCAAGCCCGTGCGTTCGCGCGCGTCGGCGAGGAGCTTGAGGCCGTCGAGCTTCAGGCCCTGAAATTCGTACGGACTGGTGCGGGGCTTGTACGCGCCGCCGCGGAGGAGATTGGCGCCGTGCTTCTTCACGTGCTCTGCCGTCGACATCACCTGCTCGCGCGTCTCGACGGAGCAAGGCCCGGCCATCACGCAGAAGGAGCCGCCGCCCACCTTCACGCCCGCGATGTCCACGATCGTGTCGTCGGGCTTCACCTCCCGCGACACGAGCTTGTACGGCTGGCTCACACGGATGACGTCTGTGACGCCCTTCATCAGCGAGAACTGCGCGGGTTCGAGCCCTTCTTTATTTCCCGTGATTCCGATGGCGATGCGCTGCGCCCCCGGAATCGCATGAGGCGTGAGCCCAAGCGCGGCAATCTTTTCGGTGACCGCGGCAATCTCGCCCACGGTCGCATCCTTGTGCATGACGATCAGCATGTTCGCTCATGATACTGCCAAAGAACGCGGCAGGATCCTCGGCAAAGTGTGCAAAAGGCCCGGTTTCGCTGAACGCATGACGGGGTGTGGCCCTCATGCGACACCCGAATCTTGACCAATTGAATCCACCCGTTATATCCGGTGTTCATTGACTGGGGGGAACGGGCATCCGCAACACACCGCGGTCCGTGGTCAAAACCCGAAAGAGGATTGCATGGGCAGTCGCCTGAGTTGGCCGCAGATAAAAGATAGCGAAATGTTCCGAGGGCGCTGGGTCGCGCTCGATGACTGCCGCTACGATTCCCGAACCGCACACCCCGTCGAGGGGACGGTCGTCGACTCCGACGAGGACTTGGTCGCTCTCTGCAGTCGGATGCAGGAAAGCGACAACAAGCACTGCGCCATCGTCTTCTGCGACGAGACGACGGAGCCGCCGCCCTCGAGCGCCCGCCGTCCGCAGATCCTACCGATTCCGCCGCGCCCGCTCACGCATTAGGGCGTCACGCACCGCGGGCTTCCACGGCGCCTCGCTACTACTTCACGATGGGGCGGAGGATCGTTTTTCCGTCCTTCACCGTGACCTCGAAGTCGACGGATTTGCCGGAGTGCTTTTCTCTGAGCTTTGCCGTCGATTCGCGCAGCGTTTTTGCGAGGCCGTCGAACGTCACCGCAGCCGTGGATTCTTGCTGTTTTCGCTTCGTGTCGACGAACTGCGTATAGAGCTGCCGCACGCGCTCGTCCGTGAGCTCGCCCGGGGCCCGCTCGGGCTTCGGCGCGAGAGGGGGAGGAGCAGGACGCGGCGCGGGCCGAGTGGCCGGCCGTGCAGGTGGAGGAGGGGGCACCGACGGCGGCGTGGCCCGCAAGCTCGCGGTCGCCGACTGCTCTTTGATCACGGCAGGAGGGGGAGCCGCGGGCGGTGCCGGTACGGGCGCTCGCGGAGGGAGAGCTGGGGGCACACCGGCGACCGGCTTTTTCGAGGCGATCTGGGCCGCGAGTAGGCGCATTTTTTCCTGCAGCAACGCCGGGACGGGGGGCCTTGCGGGCGCTGCAGCGTTCGGAAGCGGCGGCGGGCGCGGAATGCTGATGGGCAGCGGCGGCGGCGTCGCGGGCATCGAAGCGGGAGGAACGGAGAAGGTGACGTGGATCTCCGAGCCGTCCTCGATCGCGTCGACGGCCGCCTCGTCCGCCTCTGAGGCGCCTCGTCTGCGTCGCCGCTTCGGCGTCCCGGCACCTTGGGCGACACCTTGGACCTTCGCGCGCAAATCGCGTTTGTACGTGCCCTCTTCGATCTGGCGGCAGATCCGCATCCAGTAGGCCTGGTACGTGTTGTACCGCTGGAGAACCATGTGGAAGCGAAACCGGAGCGCGGTGTTCCGGATCTGTTCGCGACGCAGGGTCTGGAAGCGACGCTCGACGTCTTTCCGCGGGACGTTGGGCTCGATCTTCTCGATGCCCATGAAATACTGTTCGTAGAGCGAGCGCAGGCGATCGAGGCGCGTCTCGAGCTCCTTGACGTTCTCTTCGATCTCCGCCTGCTCCACTGCGCTCTCCCGGTCCGACCTTACATCGGCGAGATGGGAGTTACGCGAACGTTGTCATAACAAACCTTGTGGTCCCAGTAGGCGTTGAAGCCGAAGTGATCGTGGCCCGCGCCGACCAGAGGAGTGGGATCCGTGTAGGCAAGGTATTCGACGCCGTCGACGTACATGCGCACGGTTTTGCCGTCCGCGCGCTCTACCTTGATGTGGTAGGTCTGCCCGCTGGCGACTGGTTTTTCCTTCATATCGTCGGATGTCTTGTCGATCTTGATCTCTTGACGATCGGCTCCGTGCTCGTTGATGCGAGCGAGAACGTGGAAGGTGTTTTTCCATCCGCCCACGATCGCAAGGTAGCTCGTCGCGTTCGTGTACGACACCGACGTGGCCGCCGACTGGCCGTCGCCCCACACCTCGGCCTTGAAGTCACCGTCGGCCGAATCGGTCGACGCGTCGAATTCAATCCGCGCGTTGACGGGCAGAACCTTGTTGAGCCAGACCCCATGGTTCTTGGCGCCGGCGACGCACATTTTCCCGTTCTCGATGTGCCAGAGCGTCGTGTTGACCTGATTCCAGTTGGGTCCGAGATCACTCGCAGGCTTGGAAACAAGGGGTAAATCGGTCTTTACCACCTCTGCGCCGTCGGCCTTCCCGGCCTCGCCAGACGTCTTGAGAACCGCCGCATCCTTGATCATTGCGAGCGCCGGCGAAGCGTCGAGGAGGGCGGGCATCGTCCCGGGGCGGTCGAAATTGTCCTCGAAAGGGGCCGTCATCACGTTCCCGCTCGGGCGGACCACGGGCGCAGGCGTCGCCGTGACGGAAGGGCCTGAATCAGAGGGGGTGCTGTTGCCGGGTGGGACGCACGCGGCCGCTACCGTGACCACGCCGAGGAAAACAATGGGTCTCATGAGGGCCGATTTTCTAGCACAGTCCTCGAGGTATCTGGGATAGCGGGCGGTTTTGTGTAACAAACGTCTCCGACATGCACCCGATCTTGTTTCGCATCCCGCTTCCCCATGTGCCGCTCAAGCTTTGGTGGGCCCTCGCCGCGATCGCTGCGGTGTCGTTCGTCTACGCGATCGCCATGCAACGGAAGGCGATTCGCGACAGCGCGATGTCCGGCGCGGCCGTGGCGATCCTCGCGGGTGGGACGGCTTACTACTTCCGGGAGACGCAGTTCGAGGCCCTCGACCTGCCGATTTACTCGTACGGCGTGATGCTCGGCCTCTCGCTCGTCGTCGGCTGGTACCTGACGCTGACCCTCGCCGAGAAGGACGGTCTGCCGAAGGAGACGATGGCAAACTGCTACGTGGTCACCGCCATCGCGGCCATCGTCGGATCACGTGTACTCTACATTGTTACCAACCTCGACGAGTTCAAGACGGCGGCGGACCTCTTCGCGCTTCGTCGCGGCGGCCTCGTCGCCTACGGCGGATTCCTCGGCGGATACCTGGGGAGCTGGGGTTTTCTCGCGCGTCACAAAATTCGCCTGATGCCGTGGGCCGACGTCGCGGTTCCGAGCCTTGCGTCGGGGCTGATGATTACCCGCATGGGCTGTTACCTGTTCGGATGCGATTTCGGAAAGCGCCTCCCCGAAGGCGCGCCCGGCTTCCTAAAGAAGCTCGGAACGTTCCCGCACTGGGCCAAAGGCACGATCGAGGGTGGCGACGGATCGCCTGCGTTCATAAGGCACCTGGAGATTTACCGCGGCACGCCGCTCGGCAGCGAGCTCATGAAGACCAACGCGTCTCTTCCCGTGCACCCCACACAGATCTACGAGTCGCTCGTCGGACTCACCCTGCTCGGGATCCTCTTGCTTCAGCGAAAGCACCAGAAATTTCGCGGGCAGATCTTTTTTACCTTCGTGTTCGGCTACGGATTTTTGCGCTTCCTCCTCGAGATCATTCGGGACGACGCAGAGCGCGGTGAGTACGGCCCCGTGATGGCGGAGCACATCCTCGTTCCGGGGGCGCTCCTTCTTCTGGCAATCGGGTTCGCCTTCGGAATCGCGCTCGGCATCAAAAATCCGACCGCACGCACCGCAGCTCGCATTGCCGCGTTCGTCCCGCCGATCGTGGCCTACCTGGTGCTGAAGCCCGCATCGTTCGGGAGCCAGATGAACGTGCAGCTGTCGACGAGCCAACTGATTGGCCTCACCACGGGTCTCATCGTTTCCTATTTCTACGCACGCTTCTGGCAAGACGCGCGGAAGCATCCGCACATGGCCATGGCGCTCGGCGTCGACGGCGATCTCGATCACCAAGCGAGGAGCGACGACGAAGAGAGCGCCGCAGACGAGGCAGCGGACGAAGAAACCGAAGCTCAGAGCGACGACACGGCGGATGCCGCTCCCGTCCCGCGTCGAGCGAAAAAAGGGCTCAGGAAAAAGACGCCCGCGAAAGTCGAAGCGAGCGAAGACGACGCTGACGATGCTCCGGCCGGAGATCCCGCCGAAAGCTGAGATTGCGCGTGAGATTTCGATCTTTTCTTTCGGCGAGCGTTGCGTGCGCACCGCTCGTTTTTTCGAGCAGCGCGTGGGCCGACAAGGTGGCGGTGTTGCCGTTCAGCGGCTCGACGAGCGTCGCCACGCGAGCGGATCTCGAGCGCGCCCGGTTGGCCACGAAGGACGCCGTCGTCGAGCACCGACACACGTTGCCGAGTGCCTCCGAGATGCTCACCGCCGAGATGGCGGTCAAAGACGGCGTCGCAGATACGAGCGAGGAGTACCGGGCGGCAGGTCGCGCTTCGAGCTCCGACTGGACGGTGTCTGCGCGGGTCGACCTCCACGGTGCGCACTACCGCATCGAGCTCGAGGCATGTCAGGTGTCGTCGGGAAGGGTCGAGTCGCTCGCGCGGGAAATCGATCCTCCGCAGGCAACCCCTCAGATCGGAGAGATGATCGCGATCCTCCTTCGTCCCGAGGGGATCGCCAACGTCGACATTCCATGGGAGCACGCTGCGCCGCCGCCGCCTCCACTTCCGCCGCCCACGCCGCCCACGCCGCCTGCGCCTCCTTCGCCTCCTTCGCCGCCGAAGCCGCCCGAGCCACCGCCGGTGCGCCATGCCTACGCCGAAGGCCATCCGATCGCGTTTGGACTCGAAGCTGGCGGGTTCGCGGCTTTTGCTCGCCCCTCGAACGCCCGCGGCCCGAGAGGGTCGGCGAACATCGGGGGCGTCGTCGGCTACGCGATCGAGACCGTTCCCGGCTTGGAGCTTCGGGGCGAGCTTGCCGGAGCCGTCGCCGGCCCGCAGGCGGTCTACTTCGACGTCGGTGCGCGCTACGCATTGATGGTCGTCCCGACGCTTCGTATGTACGCCGGACCGGAGCTCGGTCTGGGCGGATTTTTCCCGGTGGGTGGCGACAAATCGGCTCGTTTTCTCGGGCGAGGTTCACTCTTCGCCGGTATTGGAATTGGTGAGCGCTTTCAGGTCGAGGGCTTCGGCGATCTCGCGTTGGCGCCCGGCGGATCGGGAACGATCGCCCTCGTCGGCGGCGGAGCCCGCGTCGTCGTTCGGTTCTAATTTGGACCTCGTCTCCCGGCGCGACACCGTGCGGTTGGGAAAAGCGATCGCCGCGCGGCTGGAGCCCGGAGATCTCGTGCTGCTCTCGGGAGATCTTGGAGCCGGAAAAACCTTCCTGGCCCGCTCTATCGCCCGCGCCCTCGGCGTCCCCCGCGAGCGCACGATCGTGAGCCCGACCTTTACCCTCGTGCAGGAGTACGATTGCCCAAAGGGGGGCCTGCTCGTTCACGCCGATCTCTACCGTCTGCGTGGGTCAACGAGTGGTCTTCCGAGCGAGGTTGCGAGGCTCGGTATCCGGGAGAAGCGTGGCGAGGGAGCGATAGTGATCGTCGAGTGGGGCGAGGGGATCGAAAGTCTTCTTGGCGTCGAGGCCGCTTTCGACGTGCGCCTGCGCGTGCTCACGGACGGCGCGCGTACCGCCGAAATTTCAGGGACGAAGCAAGCCGAGCTCGCGGTGTGATGGGGGCGATGCGTGCCGTTGCCATCGGCGCCGCCTCCGGTTTGCTCACTCTCGGGCTCGTCCGGGGATCCGTGCATCATACAAGTGACAAGACCGGAACCCACTCCGTGCGGGCGCCGGGCGGGGGCCGACTGCAAGGGCAACGCGTCGCCTACGCGCTTCAGTCGTCGCTCGGCCGGGTGACCGCGCGCACGCTCGACGGCCTGCTCACTCTGCCGATGGAGCTTTCCCTTCTCGTCGATGGAGTGCCCCAGCCGCTCCCGCTCTCGCGCCTCGAGCCACTCGCCTCTCGCTATGGGCTCGGGGCTTCAGCCGTGATCGAGTTCGGCGGAACGGCGGTCGTAGCCGTCGTCGAGTTCCATCTCGACACGCCGACGGACGCGCTCATCGTCGAGCTCTCTCTTCCGGACACGGCGTTGCTCGGCACGCACACCGTTGCTCTGCGTCTGGATTTGCCCTCGGAGGGTCGGGTGGCCTTCGTCAGTGGAATCGGAGAAATTTCCGATAGCGCGCAGGTCTCCGGAAAAATATTGGTGATCGATGGTGACCCTCATCCCGTAGGCGTCGTCTCCGCGTCGGGCCCACTCGGCGTGCAGGCGCATTCCGAAGAAGAGGGTCCACCGTTTCACCTGGCCGTCTCGAGCCCACCGCTCACCGAAGGAGAGAGGGGCAGGGCAACCGATCTCCGCGTCACCATCGGCTCAACGGGAGCGGCAATCTGGAAGTCGCTCTACAACCTCGGCGCGATGCCTACCGCCCGCGTCGCCGGGGTGGTCACCGGAGCCCACGAACGGGCGCGCGTCTTCGGTCTCGATGGAGACGGCGCTCCTCAAGTACGTGCGCTCCTGGCCATCGATGGTCGCTTCGATCTGGAAGTGCCGCGCACCGTCGTCCAGTGGTACGCCGCCCTCGACACCGCACGCACCAGCGCGCCCGTCGCGTTCTTGCCGGGCACGACCTACGATCTTCGTCTCGACGTCTCCCCCGGCGGCGAGCTCCGCGTTCGCATCATCGACGGCGACACGAATTTGCCGCTCACCGCGCGCCTTCTCGTCCACGGCATCGACGGCACCCTCGACCCGAGCTTCGGGCCTGATTACCGCGCCTCCGGTGCAGGCCCGATCATCGATTCTCTCCGCGGCGAGGTGGCCACGCCTCTCCCTGCCGGGCGTTATCGGGTAGCGGCTACGAAGGGGCTCGAGTGGAGCATCGACGCCAAAGTGGTGGACATCGTCGGCGGCCGCGGCGTCTCCGTCGATCTCTTTCCGCGCCACGTCGTTCCCACCCCCGGCGTCATCGGCTGCGATCTTCACGTTCACGCCAGGCCGAGCTTCGACACGCCGGTCTCCGCCGAAGATCGCGTGCTCTCTCTCGTGTCCGCAGGGATCGATTTTGCGGTTCCCACGGAGCACAACATCGTCGGCGATTACGTGCCCGCTCTCGAGACGCTCCACCTCGAGGGCGAGATGCTCACCGTCCCTGGGGTCGAGATCACCACCTACAGTCCGCGCCTCGGTCACTTCGGCCTCTTCCCGTATCCGCGCGGGACAACGGTTCCCCGCTACCGTCACAGCAACATCAATCAAGTCTTCAACGATGCCCACCGCGGGGATCCCAACCGCATTCTGCAGGTCAATCATCCGCGCTTGCCCAAGGGCATCGGTTACTTCGAGCTCTTTGGATTCAAGCCAAACGCGCCGAACCCTCCTCGCAACATGCGCACCGACTTCGACAGCATCGAGGTCTACAACGGCTACGATCTCCCGTTCCCCGCGCGGATCGACGCCGTCCTCCGCGACTACTACGCGCTCCTCAATCAGGGTCATCACTACGTCGCGACGGGGAGCAGCGATTCTCATCGCATCCAGTACCAGTGGGCGGGCTATCCGCGAACGCTGGTGAGCGTGGGGCCCGAGGCCGACGCGGGGGGGCCCTTCGATCCGCTGAAGGTCGTCGCGCAGCTGAAAAAAGGACACGCCGTCGTCACAAGCGGTCCGATCATCGAGCTCACCGCCAACGGCGCTGGGCCCGGAGACGAGGTCTCCCTCCCGCTAGGCGCAGAGCTCAACGCGCACGTCCTCGTTCGCGCGGCACCGTGGGTCGACGTTACCTCGATTGAGGTGATCGTGGGTGGACGTGTGATGAAGACGATCGATGTCCCGTCGCGCCCGACGCAGCTTGGTCTAGAGATCGGAACGCGCGAGGAAGCATTTGCGAGGACCATCCGTTTCGTTGGTGAAGTCGCTATTCCCATCACTGAAACGAACACATGGTTTTTGATTCTTGCGCGAGGTACGCGTCGCTTGGACGACGTTCTTCCGTTCATGCCCATCCCGCCGCTCGGTCTCACGAATCCGATCTGGATCACCCGAAGTGGGACAACAGGCGACAAGGGCGCCGTCGACCAAAACCCCTAAAATTCTCGCGTAGAAAACGGCCTGCTCACTCGCCCGCACAAGACTTCGATGATACGTTGTGCGCGTGTGACGGGCCGAAGACGCTTGCGCAAAACAGACGGAAGACAGAACAGAGTTGGGGGCGGGGCGTGATCGTCTGGAAAACAAAGGCGTGGTGACCGGGGTGGAAGCGACCTTTGGTCGGTATCGACTTCTCGAGCGACTCGGCCAAGGCGGGATGGCCGAAGTGTTCAAGGCGAAAAGCTTTGGCGTCGAGGGGTTCGAGAAAGTCTTGGTCATCAAGCGAATTCTTCCGGAGCTCGCACGGAGTCCAGAGTTCGTGAACATGTTCATTCACGAAGCAAAGCTCGCCGTGCGTTTGTCGCACGCGAACATCGTGCAAGTCTTCGATCTCGGGCTCGCGCCATCCCTGGGGGGCCCTGCCGCCTCCCCAGTAGGCTCGGGCGAAGCGGAAGTCGCAGCGGCGCCCGACGCGTACTTCATGGCCATGGAGTTCGTGCAGGGCTTCGACCTGGCGACGCTCCTCGCGCGCTGCCGTCGCGCTCAAGTCACGCTCCCTCTCGACATGTGCGTCTTCATTGCCGCCGAGGTCGCCAAGGGGCTCGACCACGCGCATCGTCGTCGCGACGAACAGCTTCGCCCGCTCGGGATCGTTCATCGCGACGTGTCTCCGCAGAACGTTCTCTTGTCGCTCGAAGGCGAGGTCAAGGTCACCGACTTCGGGATCGCCAAAGCACGCGGAGCCCTCGAGCCCCCTTCGGAGGACACCCGCACGCGACAGCTCCACGGCAAATTCGGATACATGAGCCCGGAGCAAGCGCGCGGCGAACAGGTCGATGCACGGAGCGATCTCTTCTCGCTCGGTGTGCTTCTCTACGAGTGCGTCGCCGGCGTGAATCCATTCAGCGCGCCCACCACGTTCGAGACCCTCCGGCGTGTTCAGGCCGGGGAGGCACCGCCCGTCGAGCTCCTCCGGCCGGATGCGCCGCCCGAGCTCGTGACCATCGTGCAGACCGCGATGGCCAAAGACATCAACGTTCGATACGCCGACGCCGGTCGGATGTACGAAGCGATGCTCGCGTTCCTCTACGCGCAGGGAAGTCGCTACAGCGCGCACGATTTGGCCGAATTTTTGGCTCGTTTTCGCGATGCCGAGCCTGCTCTCTCGCTCTCGCCGGATCGCCTGCTCGATCAGGATCAGGGCCTCCCCACGACGGCGGAGCGGACGCCTGTCGAGATTCCTCCCTCCCGCGCCCTCCCGCTTTCATCGGCTCAGGAGACGGGCGTGCGCTTCGTGGGAATCGATCGCGCGGCGAGCATGGGCGAGCGTCGCGAAGTCACTGCGCTCGCCATCGATTTTTCGGAGCGTAACTCGGATGCCCACCTTGAGCGCGCCGCGACCATCATCGGCCGCTACGGCGGAAGAATGCTGGAGCGCGAGCCGCACCACCTCGTGGCTCTCTTCGGCCTCGGTGATCCAGATGGCCGCGATACCGAGGTGGCCACCCGCTGCGCGCTCGTCGCACTTCGATCGATGGGCGGACCTACGCCACCGAGCGCTGGCGTCCACACGGCGCGGATCCACGTGGCTCGCGACGGCGAGCCGACCGAAGATGATCGACTGTCGTCGCTCTGCTCGACCGCATGTGATCTCGCCCGGGTTCGCTCCGGAAAATGCGCCGTGTCCGCTCCGGCCATGCGCCAGCTACGCGGGCTCTTCGATTTCGAGCCGATCGCCGACGCTACTTCGTCGCGCCCGGTCACTGGTTCGATCGTCAAAGACGTTCGCGGCGCCGGAGAGGCGTACGGTCGTTTCGTCGGTCGCAAGGATGAGCTTCGCAAGCTGGGAGAAATTCTCGCCGCGGCCACCAAGCGCAGCGCGCGCGTCCTCACCATTCGCGGCGATCACGGAGTCGGCAAAACGCGCCTTCTCGTCGAGGCCGAGCGACGCCTCGGCAAAGGCGGGTACAACGTCGGCTGGTACGTCGCCACCTGCCCCCCGCGCGGCCGAGAATTTCCGCTTTCCGGCATCGTGTGCATGTTGCAAGTACTTTGCGGGCTGACCGAAGGGGACTCAGCGGAGCGCATTCTTGCCGTCCAACCCCGCCTCCGTGCGCTCGGTCTGCACGACGAAGACGTGGCTGCCATCCTCAACGCCCTCGGAGCGTCGGTGCCCGCGCCGAACGCTAACGCGAAAACCGCCCTCAAAAATGCGTTCACTCGGATGGTCGCAAGCCTGTGCGAGGACAAGCCGCATACCTTCGCGTGGGACGCAGCGCACTGCATGGATGAGGACAGCGTCGCCCTCGTCGAAGGTGCGTTCGGTCGACTCACCCAGGCGCGCGTCGTCTTCGGGTTCTCTGCCCGCGCGGGCTTTTCGCACGCCCTCGAGAGCTCGCCCGGTCACGGCGTCATCGAGCTCGTCGACCTCTCGCCGGCCGATGCCGAGGCGCTCATCGCCGCGCGTCTCGGCGTGGCTCGCGCGCCGGAGGAGCTCGTGCGGTTCGTTCGCGATCGCGCCGGCGGTCATCCGCAGTTCATCGAAGAGTTGCTGAAGGGTCTACTCGACGCCGAGGCTGTGAAGGTCGCCGACAAGCAGGTGGTGTCGATGCGGCTCGTGGGTCAGGAGCTCGCGCTCCCCAAGACGCTGCGAGGCCTCGTCGCTTCCCGGGTCACGCGGCTTTCGCCCGCTGATCGCGCGACGCTACAGGCCGCCGCGGTGCTCGGTGATCCGGTGGACGCGACGGTGCTTGCCCAGATGCTCGCGCAGCCGATGTCGTCGCTCGAAGGTTCTCTCGCCGCGCTTAAGACGCGCGAGTTTCTCATGCATACCGGTCCTTCTGAGCTGCGCTTCACGTCGCCGATCATCCGCGAGGTGGTGGTCGACGCGCTCACGCTCGAGGCCTCTCGAGAGATGCACGCCGCCGCAGGAAACGCCCTGGAAGCCGTGCTAGGCGACAAAGCGGCGGAGCACGCCGCACGCATCGCCACCCATCTGTACGAGTCGGGCGATCGCGAACGTGCGGCACGGTATTTCGCGACGAGCGCGGAGCGGCGCCTCGAAGGCCGTCAGCTCGAAGCGGCGGCGCGCGATTACGCCCGGGCAATCGATCTGTCGGATGTCTCGCGCAAGGATCCGGCGGTGCTCGCGCAGTGGCTCGGCGGTCTGACCAATGCCGTCCGCCTGGTGCGCTCTCTGCCCGAAGCCATCGAGATGTGCGATCGCGTGCTTGCGCGGATCGACGCTGCGGGAGACGCGACGCTGCGCGTTCGGGCGCGGGTCGACGCGGGCGTGATGCTCTGCGCGATCCACAAGTTCGACGTCGCGAACACGCATTTCGCGGAAGCAGAGCGCGTCGCCGCCGGGGACGGGCCCCTCGCGAAGACGATCCTCCTGGCCTACGCGGAGCTCGCCAGCCGGCAGGGAGACTTCAACCGCTGCATCGCCATGCTCGAGCGTCTCCACAAGATCGCCACCGTCCAGGGCGATCGCCGGGAAGAGCACAAAATCCTCCTCCACCGAGCTCAAGCGCATGCCGGTCTTGGCGATCGTCGCTCAGCGCTCGTGGCCCTCTCGCGGGCGGAGCAGCTCTTCCCGGCAGACGCGGCTGCGGCCTGCGAGCGGCAAAAGATCCGCGCCCTCGTCGATTACTTCAGCCGCGATTTTCGGGCTGGCGTTCTCGCAAGCGAGAAGGCGATCGATATGGGGCGCGCCCTCGGCGTCCCCTACGAGGTCGCGATCAACCTCCACAACTTGGGCGATTGCCTGGTCCGCCTCGAGGACTTTCCGCGTGCCTACGGCGCGATACGACAGTCGGTCGAGCTGTGCGACGACGAAGGATTCGAGCGTCTTTCGAGCCAAAATCGCATGTTTCTGGCGTTCCTCGACGGCGTCGCCGGCAACCGCGAAGCGGAAGGCTTGCTTCGTCAGGGGATCAGCTATGCCGAAGCGAACGACTTCACATGGGACGTGGTCAACGGTCGCACGCTCCTCGCGCAGCTCCTTCAACGCCGCGGCGAAGTGACGAACGCCCGCGCCGAATTCGAGAGGGCACGCAAGCTCGCGCGAGAAAGCGGCAACCGTCTGCTCGCCGACGACTGCGATGCAGCTCTTCGTGCTATCGCAAGTTAGCTCCCGGCCCCGACCGGGTGGCGTCCCAGTTTTGCATAGGTAAACTCCATGGTGGCGCGCCGACTGGTTCCCTTCGCACCCTTCGCACTCTTCGCACTCCTGTGCGGATGCGAGCGGCCATACGTTCAGCGCGACGGCACGCTCCTCTTTCCCGAAAAAGGGGCGGGCGGAGCGGCGGTGGTCACCGCGAACGGTCTGGAGTTCCATGATCGCAACGATGTCCCGGTGCGGATCATTTCGCGCGATCCCAACGAGCCGTGGCGCGCTCCCATCGGCTTTATTTTGCCGCAGAGCGGGCGCTTCACAGAGACGAGTCGCCCCACAGTGGTCGCTACGACGGGGCTCGCTGTTGTGCTTCGGCCGAGTGACACCAGGGTCCCTTCGTGGGGCGGCGAGGTCCTCGTGCGTATCGACGTGATCGCCCCCGCAGCCCAGGGAACAGCGCGGATGGGCGAAGATCTGGCGATCGTCATCGACGGTGATGGAGACGGAAATGGAGCGCTGGCCGCCGCGGCGCTCGAGCAGCTCGCCGGGCGCGATCGTCTCGCGGTCATCGACGCGGCCAGCGCGCAGGTGGTGGTGCCTTCCATCCCAGCGTCTCATCGCTCGCTCGCGCTCGCTGCGGTGGAAAAAAGAATCCACGATAAACGGGGAGCGCGAAACTTGTTGGGTGCGCTTCGGCTCGCGGCGACCGCGTTCGCTGTGGAGACGAAGGGAGCGAGTGCAGTGACCCGCCGTGTGCTCGTGCTCTCCGACGGCAAGGGTGACTCGCAATCGCCGGCCGTGCAGTCGCAGCTCGAAGCCATGGCTTCAGCCGGGATCATCGTCAGCGCGATCGCCTCGAACGATCAAGCCGACATCAATTCCGTCTCCGCCATCGGGACCACCGGCGCGGGCGTGGTGTCGACCGACCCTGGCCTCGAAGACCGGATCCGCGCGGTAAAAAACGCCATCCCCGCCGCCGGCAAATTGTCTTTCAACGAGGTCACCCTGACTTTCGAAGGCACGCCCGCGCCGTCACACGTCCTCGAAGCGTCGGGCGGCGATGTGGTGTGGAGGCTCGATGCGGGCGAGCTCGTCCTTGGCGACGTGCACGCGGGAGAGGCGCGCACCGAGATCGTTCGGGTGACGGTGCCTGCCTGGGTACCGCACGAAAATTTCGTGTTCACGGTCACCGCGCACTACGTCGAGGTCGAAGGCGCAGTCCCGCGCAATTTCTCCGTCCAGCTTCCGTGTGTTTATGACGACGACATCGAGCGCATCGCCAATTCACGCCACGGAGACGTGATCGCATACGCGTCCGCGCTGGCCACCCTGCGAAAGCTCGATGCCGCCTTCGTGGGCGACGGAGTCAACAGGGCGGGGGGTCTCCGTGCTCTCGCTCAATTGCATGCACGATCGATGACCCTTCTCGCCCGCGACACTCGCGACGCGGCGATCATAGAGCAGGCCGAGGTTCTGAACGCGCTTCTGTCCGTGTCTCACTGAATGCCTTAGGGTCCCGGCACGTGTCCCCTCTTTCGCCAAAGCTCATGGAGGCGCGCGACGCCGCGACGGTCCTCGTGGCGTCTCTGAAAGACCCCAGCGTCCCGTTGACGATCGCTGACGCTGCGGCCCAGAGCGGGCTTCCGATGCGCGACGCTGACCGCGGTCTCAACTGGTTGACCAGCACCTACCGAGGCCACCTCCGGGTGACCGAAGAAGGTCAGCTTCTCTTTCTTTTTCCCTACGGGTTCACGAAACCCTGGGAGACACGTGACGCGCTTGATCGGACGGTCCGCGCCGTCGGCACGTTCCTCAGCGGCGTCGCGCGCTTCGTGGTGCGGGCGTGGCTCACGATCGCCATCCTCGGGTACGCCGCGATCTTTCTCGCATTGATCATCGGGCTCACGTTCGCGCGCCAGGGGAGCTCTCGCGACGACGGCTTGAGCCAGCTTGGATTCGTCGTCTTTCGCGTCCTCGCCGACGCACTTTTCTGGACGTTCCACCCCTTCTCACCGATCGCCGTCGGGTGGAACGACAGCCTCCTTCAGAGCCGCCGCTACGGCCGCCGCGGCGCCGATCCCAACAAGACCCCGTTCTATGAAAAGGTAAACCGCTTCGTCTTCGGTCCGGCCGTCGCAACGGAAGATCCGCTCGAAAGAGAACGTCGAGTGATTGCCGAGATCCGGGCCCAGAAGGGGCGGATCGGGCTCGGCGACGTCATGAGAGTCACCGGCCTTCCGCGCGACGAGGCCGACCCGATGATGGCGCGTCTGATGCTCGACTACGAAGGAGACGTCGACGTCTCGGAGGCGGGGGGGATCATCTACAAGTTCGAAGCGCTCCGAAAAACTGCGCTCGACGCGAGCGATCCGCGGCCGCTGCCGGCGTGGTCTGAACCAAGAATCGTCCCTCCGCTCACCGGCAATCGATTCAGAACCAACGTCCTCGTTGCCGCGCTGAACGCCTTCAATCTGGTGATGGGGCTCTTCGTGATCGCGAACAATCTCACCATCGCGAGGATCATCGATCTCCTGCGCCCGCTTCGTCCAGGCGTCGAGTACGTCCCCCTCCCGTACGACGGTATGCCGATCGTTCTTGGACTCATTCCCCTCGTCTTCTCGATCGCGCTCTTCCTGTTGCCGCTCGGCCGCGTACTTCTCCGGCCTCTTCGCGCACGCGCGATCAGCCATGAAAATGGGCGTCTTGGCCTCTTGCGCGAGATCCTGACCCGGGTCGAAGCAAGGACCCCGCTCACCGAGCCGGGCCTGCGCGCGGCGTGGAAAAGTGGCGCGGGCTCGGAGCCCGGGTCTACGGAGCTCACTCGTGCGGTGGTCGATCTCGGAGGAGACGTCGACATCGAACCGACCGGCGAAGTGCGCTACCGCTTCGTCGATCTTGAGGCTGAAGCCGCTGCTCTAGAGGAAGAACGGGCGATCGCCGCCGACGCCGAAGCCCACGTAGGCAAGGTAATCTTCAGCTCCGACAATTGAGCGAGTGTTGTCGAGCGCATGCGCGGAGACGTGGCACGCCCTCGCCTTTCCTGCAACGGAGTGCGCCTCAGACTATGGCCAGGCCTGCGCTCTCGAGGACACCGTTGCGAACGTCGTAGAGCCGGACGCGCGGAGAGGTGGGCTGGTCATCTACCACAGCCGATGCGCCGAACGCTCGCTTCTTTCCGATACCCACGATGCGATCGACCATGCGGTGCATGTGACCGTGCAGGAGCTGGACTCTCGGATTGTTCACGAGCATCTCGATCAGTCGCGCATAGCCGCGGAGCCCGTCGATCCAGTGCCAGGGGTTGTGCGGATTGCCGAACGGAGGGTGATGCTGAACGATCACCAGCGCCTTGTTCTTCAGGCTCGTGTCTGAGAGACGATTCTCGAGGGCACGCGCGTTCTCTGCGCTGAACTCGCCGCGTGAGCTGGCGACCGATTGGAAGTAGGTGAGGTCGAGCGGCAAGAAAGCCACGTTGCCGCGGTCGACGACCTTCCCTGGATCGGTGGCGCTCGCATCGCGAAAAGCAGCGAGGGGCCCATCCATCGCGCGACGCCAACCACCGGCGGTATAGGCGTCGTGATTGCCTGGAACGAGGGTCACGGAGTCAGGAGAAATTCTGGCGTCTTGAAGGACACCGGCGAATGTATCGAACTCGTCAGTCGCGCCGACCTCGGTGAGATCTCCGGAGATCACGAAGTGCTCGGCGCCGCTTGCCTTCGCGACACGAAGCGCGTCCGCCAATTTGCGCGCGCGGCCCTCCACATCCAGCGTGCGCCCGATGCTCACGAATTTCACGCGGAAGCTCTGCGCGCGCGCCTTGCTAGCAGCGCCGAGCATGTGGACATCCGAAAGGTGAGCGATGCGCTTGAGAACGTTCGAGTCCGACATGGCACTCTCGCTAAGTTCGTTGCTGGACTGTCATCGTCCGCAGTTAGCTTGCCATCTCCACCGGGCATGCGCTTCCTCGCCTTGAAAACAAGCGATTTGCGGTGTCTCTCTTACATAAGATGCAGAGCGCAGCACCGGGGGGCCGTTACGCGGAGGCGAGCTCCCGAATGAGGGCATCGTGGATTTTCCCGTTCGTAGCCACCACGTGGCCGGTCGGGATGTTCACTGGACCGCCGTCGTAGGACGAGAGCTTGCCCCCTGCCGCGAGCACGATCGCAGCGCCGGCCGCAACGTCCCAGACCCCGAGCTTCTGCTCCCAGTAACCGTCGTAGGTGCCGTCGGCGACCAAGCACATGTCGATCGCAGCCGAGCCGCACCGTCGAACCGCCTGCGCGCGCTTTTTGATCGCCACGAAGGCGTCGAAATTGTTCTCGGGGCTTGTGGCGCGGTCGTAGGGAAAGCCCGTGGCGAGGAGGGCATCGGAGAACTGCGCCACCATGCTGACCTGGCATCGCTCACCGTTTCGCGTGGCGACGTCGCCTTCGACGCCAGCCCACTCGACGCGGAGCGAAGGAGCCACGACCACGCCGAGCACAGGCGCTGTACCGAGGAGAAGGCCTATGGAGACAGCATAGAAGGGATGTCCGTGAACGAAGTTCGTGGTTCCGTCGATGGGGTCGACATACCAGGTGGCCTCGTCTGGTCCCGGCGCGCGCTGACCGCCCTGCTCCTCGCCGACCACCGGAAAAATGCTCTTTTCACCGAGGCGCGCGCGGAGGAGCTGCTCGCAGTCGCGATCGAATTTCGTCACCAAGTCGACAGGGCCTTTGTGCTCCGCGCGCGGATGATTGCGCCAACCGGCCTCGACGAGCTGTGCTCCTTCCCGCGCAGCCGCGAGTGCGATCGCGAGGATGTCGCGGCGTTCTGCCTTGGACTCGAGGGTCATGGTGCGCTCGCGATCTCTTCCGAAGGTCGACTGGAGAGTGCGGCGAGAAGGCGAGCATGCAGACCACCGAACGCTCCGTTCGAAAGGAGCGCCACCGTATCGCCGGCATGGGCTTCGGCCACGATGCGAGCGAGGATGGCATCGACGCTGTCTGTCGCTTCCGCTTTATGCCCGAGCTCGCTCGCCAGTCTGCGGAGGTCGAGCCGCTCCGCATCCGGAATATTAGTGCGCCCGAGCGGCGCGAAAAGAACGCGATCCGCCGCCGCAAATGAGCGCGAATACGCGTCTTGGTGAATCGAGCGACAAGCCGTCGCGCTCCTCGGCTCGAAGACGGCAAAGAGCTTTCCTTCGGGGTGACGCGCGCGGAGGGCGCCGAGAGTCTCGGTCACGGCCGTTGGGTGATGCGCGAAATCGTCGTAGACCCGCACGCCGCCGGGCTCGCCAATCAAGTCCTGCCGGCGCCGCACGCCTTCAAACGTGGCCATCGCTTTTCGTCCCGTCGTGATGGGGACGTCGAACCCTTCTGCGCATGCGGCGATGGCCGCGACGGCGTTGCGAACGTTGTGTGCGCCCGGGCTCGTCATCGAGAATCGTCCGCACGAAACGCCGCCCGCGTAGAGATCGAAGGTCTGCATTCCGTTCGCGCTGATTGTCGACGGAGCACCAAGCCAGGACGGCGTGTGCGGTCCCGTCTCGTCGCGTTCAAGAGCGTAGAACACAACGCGCGCGTCGGCGTTCGCGGCCATGAGATCCGCGGCCCTCCGCTGACCGGCGTCGCACACGATGAGGCCGCCCTTCGGCGTTGCTTTGGCGAGGGCGATGAACGCTGCGTCGTAGCTGGCGTCGTCGGGATAGATGTCGATGTGATCGCGCTCTACCGAGGTGACGATCACCACGTCGTCCGCCGAACGCTCACCCGCCGCGCCGCCAAGATAATCGAGAAACTTGGGCTTCTTGTGCCAGTAAACGGCGTCGTACTCGTCTCCCTCGACGACGAAGGGCGCGGGCTTGCCTCCGCCGAGGAGCCTTCGCTTGGTCGACCCGATCGCCGCGCCGGAGGGAAAATTCTTCGGCAAGCCGCCGATGAAATAACCGGGCTCGAGCTCTGCGCAGGCGAGGATCCACGCGCACATCGCGCTGGTGGTGGTCTTCCCGTGGGTGCCGGCGACGATCAGCGGACGCCGTCCGCGAAGGAAGATCTCGCGAAGCGCACCCGACATGGACGTGGCCTTCAGGTCTCGCTCACGGATCGCCGTCGCTTCGGGATTGTCCCTGCGAACCACATTCCCGACGACGATGAGATCCGGCACCGGCTCGAGGTGAGCGCGGTCGAAACCGTGCTGACAGCGAACGCCCGCGGCCTCTAGGGCCGGACCGATCGGCGGATCGAACGAGGTGTCGGACCCGCTGACGTCGTGGCCTGCCTCTCGAAAAAGAATCGCCAGCGCCCCCATGCCGGTTCCCGAAACACCAACGAGGTGGACGTGCATGCTCAGCCCTTCTTGAAAATGAACTCTTCCCCTTTGACGTCAACTTGCACGACGCTTCCGTCTGCATAGCCGCCAGCGAGGATTTCTTCAGCCAGCGGATCCTGCAGTTTTTTCAGGATGGCGCGCTTGAGAGGACGTGCTCCGAAGGCTGGCTCGTAGCCCAGCTCGACCAGGTGCATCTTGGCGCTCTCGGTGAGCTCGAGCTTGAGCTCGCGATCCGCGAGGAGCTTCTCGAGGCGCCGGAGCTGGATGTCGACGATGCCCCGGAGATCGACCTTGGAGAGCGGGCGAAAAATGATGATGTCGTCTATGCGATTCAAGAACTCCGGGCGGAGGAAGTTGCGAAGCTCCTCCTGGAGCACGTCTCGCAAGGCGTCGCGGCCGTCGGGTGTCTCGAAGATTTTTAGATCGGTGTCGAGGATGCGCTTCGAGCCAATGTTGCTGGTCATGATGACGACGGTGTTCGAAAAGTCGGCAGTGCGCCCGCGCCCGTCGGTGAGGCGGCCATCGTCGAGCACCTGGAGGAGAAGATTGAAGACGTCCTGGTGGGCTTTTTCGACTTCGTCGAAGAGAAGGACACTGTAAGGACGCTTTCGAACGGCTTCGGTGAGAAAACCGCCCTGCTCGCTGTCGGCATAACCAGGCGGGGCACCGACCAAGCGCTGCGCCATGTGCTTTTCCATGAACTCGCTCATGTCGATGCGGGTCATCGATTGCTCGTCGTCGAAGAGAAATTCGGCGAGCGCCTTGGCGAGCTCGGTCTTTCCGACGCCGCTCGGCCCGAGAAAGAGGAACGAACCGATGGGCTTTCCCGGATCGCGGAGACCAACGCGGCCGCGGCGGGTAGCCCGGGCAACGGCGCGCACCGCTTCGTCCTGCCCCACCACGCGTTTGCTGAGGCGCTCCTCCATCTTGAGGAGCTTCTCGGCGTCGCTCTCGAGCATCTTCGACACCGGGATCCCGGTCCAGTCGCCGAGAACGAGGGCCACGTCTTCTTCGGTGACCACGTTGGAAGCGGGGGGGACGCCGTCTTTCTTCACGGCCGCTTCAGCCACGTCGAGTCTGTGTTTCACGTCCGGGATCGTGACGTGCTCGAGCTCACCGAGCCGCGCGAAATTCTGCTTGTCGCGCGCCTCCGTGAGCTGGGTCTGGAGCTTGTCGTACTCCGCCCGCAGCGATTCGAATGCGGCGACCGCACCGCGACGCGAGTCGAGCTTGGCGCGCATCTCGAGGACGGCAGGTTCGAGGTCGGCGATCTCTTTGTCGATGCGCGCGCGGGTCTTCGTGCTCATCGCGTCGAGATCGTCGGCGAGCGATTGGCGCTGGGCCTTCAGCGAAACGAGACGGCGAATGGCGTCGTCGACGCGAGCAGGAACGCCGTCGATTTCGACTCTCTTTCGCGCGGCAGCCTCGTCCAGCAAATCAATGGCGTTGTCGGGCAGAGCGCGATCCTGGATGTAACGCTTTGCGAGGCGCACGGCAGAGACGATCGCCGGATCGCCGATCTGTACCTTGTGGTGTTCTTCGTAGCGCGTGGCGATCCCGCGGAGGATTTCGATGGCTTGATCGGGCGTTGCCGGATCAATGGTCAGCATCGTGAAACGCCGCAAAAGCCCGGGATCGCGCTCTTGGATCTTGCGAAGACCGTCGTTGGTGGTCGACGCGAGGAGGCGCACGTCCCCGCGCGCGAGCATGGGCTTGAGCAGCTCGCCGACGCCGCTCCCCGCAGCTCCTTGGCCGAGGAGAGAATCGATTCCGTCGATGTAGAGCAGCGTGTCGCGCGAGCCGCCTTTGACGGCGCCGAGCACCTGCTTCAAGCGCTCTTCGATCTCGCCTCGCAGCTTTGCGCCCGCGACAAGCGCTCCGGTCTCAAGCTCGAGGATCGACAGATTCACCAGGTTCGCCGGGACTTCGCCCGCGGCGATGCGCATCGCGAGCGCTCCCACGATGTCGGTCTTTCCGACGCCCGGCTCGCCGACCAGGAGCGGATGATTCTTCTGACGACGCTCGAGGATTTGCATGAGGCGGCGGACCTCGAGGTCGCGCCCTATCACCGGGTCGTAGCCGTCGCGGCGCGCGCGGGCGATGAGATCCTTGGTGAAGCGTCCAACGCCCTCTTCGGTCGCCCCTGCTGCGCTGCTCGGATCGCGCGGCACGCTCTTCAGGGCGCTCATGTGCGGACGGAACGAGCCCGGTCCGAGGGCAAACGTTTGGAGGACGATGGCCGCTGATCCGCGGATCTCCTGAGAGAGCGCATTCAGCAAATGCTCCACGCCGACGGTGCCGCCCGAGGCTTCTTTTTCCGCGCGCCCTAGGAGATCGAGCATCGAGGTGGAGAGATAGGCGAGACCGCTCCCCGTCTTTCCGATGCGTCCGAGCGCAGCCTCGGCCTCGACCGCGACGTCTGCGGGATCGGCACCAGCCTTGCGAAACACCTCGGCGACTCCGCGATCGCGATCGATGGCGCGCGTGAGGAGGTGAATCGGTTCGACCTGGGCGTGCTTGCGTTCGTCGGCGAGCGCCTGAGCTCCGGCGACGAGCGCCTTGGCGTCGGGTGCGTAGCGTTCGAGATGGATGGTTTGTTCGGCGGCCATGGGCCGATGCAACGTAGCACCCAACCACAAAGTGGTTACGCTCATCCATGATGCAAAGCGTCCGAGTTTACACCACCGATTCCTGCGGTTACTGCGTCCAGGCCAAAAATCTCCTCAAGAAGCGTCAGATTACCTTCGAAGAGATCAACGTTCAGAACGACCACGACAAGCGCGCATGGCTGGTCAAGGTCACCGGTCGCCGCACCGTCCCCCAGATTTTCATCGGCGACGATCCCATCGGAGGGTCCGACGAGCTTCACGCTATGGACAAATCCGGCGAGCTTGCCAAGCGCCTGAACGGTTAGCCCCCCGCGGGAGGCGACCAGAGCCGCGGGCGACTAGTGCCTCGGTTCCATTGAGCTGACGGGTTTCGCTTTCCATCGACGCGTGAACATGTTCCATGTTTGGGCATGAGAAAGCGCTACATCGTCAAC
>JAYTOU010000036.1:0-59455 GCA_043747615.1 Myxococcales bacterium
TTGCCCCTGGGGGCTCGGTTGTCCTTCGCAGGCCCGATTCTCAGGCCAGCGAGGAGCCGCCGCTACATCACTTGTTCAACAGGAGCCGGGGCATTCCCCCCGGGCCGGGGCTCGGCTACTGGCGGCGCCATTTTCATCGCCGCGCCCGATGGCAGTTTCAGTTTCGCAGACACGACGCAGAGGAGCGCGGTAGTTGTCAGCACATGCTCGGACGCTCAAATTGCGGCGAAGGTGACGGTGACGGTCGCCGACGGAATTCACACCGCAAGCGCCGATGTACCCGCAAGCTTTTGGTGCGGGAACGGGGGTTTGACGCGCTTCGGCGGGGGCTGCAATTGACGCGCCGGTGCTCAAGTGGGTCGCAGCAATGAGACTGCTGTTTGCCTTAGCCGCCGTGGCCGTTGCGCTCCTGACGGCGTGCGGATCTCAGTGCGACGAATCGTCGTCGGCCGACGCCTCCTCGAACGACGCGACGCCGAACGACGCCAAAGTCTTTGATTCGAGTAGGTCGGACGCCGGGACTGCCGATGGTGGGAGCGGGATCAGCTACATCGTGATTCGTCTGAATAACGACGAGTGCCTTCCTTTCCCCCTGCCGACCGGCTCGGGGGGGAGCGCGAACTGCCGCGTCATGCTGGTCGTCGCGGGAGCGGGAGGGTGCACCAGTGCAGGGCTTTCGGCGGCCCCCATGGAAGACGTATCGGCGATCAATGCCAAATTGCAATCGGAAGGTCAGCCCCCGCTGCAAGGTGCCCTGTGCGTGCTTAGTCAACTTGCAGCAGACGGCGGCTGCACCGGGAATCCCTCAGCAGGATGGTGTTACGTCGCCGGATCGTGCAACCCCGCGAACACTTGCAAGCAGGACATCTGCACGACGGCGGGAGTCAACGTCGACGGGGGGAGGGGCGCGTGGCTCACGTGCCCGTAAGGACACTTTCTTCGATGGCTTCACGCTCGCCGGAGCAGGCAGGCGTCGCGTCGCTCGCGGTGGCAGCAACGCTCTCTCTCCTCTTGTTGTTTGTGGCCTCGTGCAAGGCGGCGCCCGGCGGCGTTGGCGCCGCATGCGCCGGGTCCCCGGAGTGCGCGTCCGGAACCTTCTGCAACACCGACAATCACTGCGGTGGCGAAGGCACCTGCAAGGAAGTGCCAAGCTCGTGCTCCGGCATCTATCTTCCCGTTTGCGGATGCGACGGAAAAACCTACGCGAATTCGTGCCTCGCCTATTGGGGAATGGGAGGCCCTACTGTGTCCGTGGCCTATGGTGGCCCATGCCGGGGCGGAGCGATCCAGGCGTGCGATCCGAGCCGTCCTTGCCCGAGCGATCAGGCGTGCGTGAACGACCCGCGGGCTGCGTGCGCAGGCGGAATGCCGTGCCCCGGCGTCTGCCTCCACAGGACCGAGGGCTTTTCTTCGTGCGGTACCTCTGGCTGTCTGGGCGCCACGGTAAACGACCCCCTCACGCAGCAGTGCGTCCGTGACCAAGTCGACACCTGCGATAGCGGTGCTCCGTGCGGCGATTGCGTGTACTCGACCGCCATCGTGTGCGACGCGAAGACGCCGTGCCCCGCGGGGCAGCTCTGCATGCCGTCCCTAACGTGCGGCAGCGCGTGCGCGAGCTACTGCGCGGTGCCTTGAGTGTCCCAAGGGACGAAAAACGTGCGGAAAAAAAACGCGTTCGTCTCGGCCCTAACTCACATCGATCAGCTCGATCTCGAAGATCAGCGTGGCGTTTGGCGGAATGATGGGGGGCGCGCCTTTGCGGCCGTAGCCGAGCTCGGGCGGGATGGTGACGGTCCGCTTGCCGCCGACCTTCATGCCCATGACCCCGCGATCGAAGCCCTTGATGACCATCCCCGCGCCGAGCTTGAACTCGAAGGGGGCGTTGCGCTTGCGGGAGCTGTCGAACTCGGTGCCGTCTTTCAGGGTGCCCACGTAATGGATCTTCACGGTGTCGCCCGACTTTGCTTCAGCGCCCGTGCCCACCTGACCGTCGACGAGGATGATGTTTGCCGTGGGCGCGGCTTCCGCGAAATTAGCCTGCGGATCGCGACGGGGCTTTCGCTCCGAGCTCGTTCCGGTCGAGGCCATCTCCGTGCTCGACGCTTCGGTCGCGATGCAGTGCGTGCCGTTCCATTTCCACTTCGGGCCGCAGAGCGGATCGGCGTCGTGCGGAATATTCGAAGCCGAAGAACCGCTCGCCTGGGCGATGGGCACGGTCGAGAGACGCTCTTGCGGGCCGCAAGCAAGGGGCGAGAGCGCGAGCGCGAAGAGGGGGAAGAGAAGGCTTGTCCGTCGCATTGGCCGGGAGTGTAGCCTCGCGTCGGTGAAAAACACGAGGCACGTTGCGCAGATTGTGAGTCTCCTCGGTTCGGGCGTTGCGGCGCTGGTCCTAGCGAGCTGCGATCGTGACCAGGCGGGGACGCAAGCCCAACCGGCTCCGATGAGCGCGGTGAGCCTGGCGAAGGCGCTCGGGAAAGACGCGGCCGATCTGATCGACATCGTGGACCCGGCTCCTGCCGCAGGAGATCTGAAGTCGGAGGTGGAGCGCTTCACGAGCCTCGACGCGTGCGTGGCCGAGCACAACGCGCTCGACCCCCTCGTCGGCGATGGTCTCCTCGCCATCGGCTACGACAATTTTCTGCGCGACACCTGCCGTCTACTCGACGCGACAAAAGCGCACGACGTGAAGCGCTGCGTCGCCATCGAGGCGAGCGCCCTCCGAGCGCGCTGCGAGAGCTACGTGGCCATGGCCACCTCGAATGCCGAGCTCTGCCCGCTCGACGTTCCCAGCGACGCTGCGCGCGGTCACGAGCCCACGTGCCTGGCCATGGCCACCCGCGACGTGCGCTTGTGCGCAGCCGAAATGGCGAGCCGTCGTGCGGGCTGCGAAGCGCTCGTCAGCCGCGATGAGAAGCGCTGCGCCGCGCTAGTAAACAAGGCCGATCGGCGTCTGTGCGAGCGGGAGTGCGCGCGCTGGAAGACGATGCTCGACGCGCCACCTGCCGGACTGCCCCCCCTGCCGACGCCACGCGTTCACATCGAGCTGCACGCGGTCGAAGGGAGCATCGAGCCCCCTCGGCCAACGTCGGACGACGCCGCGGACGCCGAGCGCGGGGTGGTGCTCGCGAAGGAGCTCGCCACCGTCGGCTTGCGGGTCGGCTCGCTCGTCGAGCTTGGTGCGGTTCCTCATTCGGCCGGAGGGAGCTTGCGCATGGGGCTCTTGATCTCCGTGTCGAAAGACCCCCCGACCGAAGCAAAGATCGAGCGCTTCGAGCTGGAGGTGCCGGGCGCGCTGACCCTCGTCAGCCCTGGAACGCAAGCCGATTTGCACGCGACGGTGACCAAGCTCGATCGCGTGCGCGGCGGCGAGGTCCAGCTCACCGTGAAGGGCACGATGGGCACGAGCCCGCACGCCTACCGCGTGGAGGCGACGATCCACACGTTCGTCCGCGACCTGGCTAGACGACGATGAAGATCCCGGCGCGCTAGACGCCGATGAACACCCCGGCGCGCTAGACGCCGATAAACACCCCGGCGCGCTAGACGCCGATAAACAGACGATGCGCGAAGTTGCGCTCGAGGCGCGCGCGGAGGACTTTGTCTGCTGCGAGCTCGATGTCGTACTCGATGCGCTTGAACTCGAAGCGCTTCTTGTCGCTGTCGTAGACGGTGTAGCTGGCGCGGTTGTCGAAGTCGCGCGGCTGACCTACGGAGCCCACGGACACGATGTATTTTTTGTCTGGCTCGAGCACGAAATCGACGGGGTTCAGCTCCTCGACCGACGTGCGGCTGAGGGCGAACACTTTGCAGAGATGAGAGTGCCCGATGAGCGTGATGTGCCCGATGCGATCGTAGATGGCGAGGCACTCGCGGGCCTGCTCGGGGGCGAAGATGTACTCGAACTCTTCGAGGCGCACCGGCGAGCCGTGGCAGAGCAGGACGTTGATCTCGTCGAGCTTGTGCTCGTACGGAAGGCCTTTCAGCCACTCCATGTTCGTCGACGATAGGACGGCGGCATGGGCGTCGAGCGCGTGGCGCGCGGCCTCGTAGTAGTACGAGTAGTCCATGCGACCAGACACCGCGGCGTCGTGGTTACCGAGAATGGTGGCCTTCGCGATCTCGCGCACCAGGTCCGCGCACTCGTTGGGCGATCCGCCGTAGCCGACGGTGTCCCCCAGGCAGTAGTACACGTCGATGTTTTCTTTGCGGTACGCCTCGAGCACGGCGCTCAGCGCTTCATGATTGGCGTGGATATCGCTAAAGATAGCTATGCGCATCGGCGGATGAACACACTAGCACCCTTCCAACGAAACGAACGATGATCCCTGACGAGCCTGAAACACCACCCGAAAACCACTTGAACGGCGCGCCGCCCTCGTCGCCAGGTCTCGAGGATGCCGATTTGCCGGAGGAAGAGCTCGAAGGGATGCCCGCGAACGTCGCCGAGCTGTGCGCGTCGTGCGTGCGCTTCGTGGCTGCAAAGTACGGCGTGCCGCTCGATTTTACTCCAGACACGCTCAGCATCGTCGACCAGTACGTGCGCGATGCGCGGGCGGAGATCATGGCCAAGCCGATGAGCTTGCCCCTCGTGGAGGCGTCGGTCGGCGCGTACCTCGGCGAAGTCATCCGGCGTGCTCACCACGGCCTGTGGCGCGCCGACGGAGACCACGACACGTGGCGCATCCAGATGACACGCGTGTATCTTACATTCAATCCGATCGGCATGGCACGTGAGGCAATCCTCCTCGGCCCGGCAGACGGCTGGCACGCCCACCTGGTGATGGACGAGGTCGAGCGCGAGGAAGTTCAGCGTCGGCTCGCGGCCCTTCCCGACGCTTCTGAGGACGAGTTCTACGCCCCATCGACGCGCTTCGACGTCGTGGAGCTTGCGGTGGAATCGATCGCGGCCCAGATGCGATCGCGCGGGCTCGGCGACGTGCGCTTCGGCCCCGACGACTACGAGAAGAGCAGGTAGAGCGCGACGGCGGCAGCGAGCACGACGACGAGGGTGCCTCACGCTTGAAGCGCGAAAGGATCTCCGGACCCGTCATCTACCGCGCGCTCGAGATCACCTGCGCCCATGCCGCCTTCGCCGAGCCGCTCGAGGACGAGATATTTACCGTCGAGCGTCCGGCCGATCATGGCGCGCCGCCGTCGAGCGCGCCCGCCTCACTCACCGCGGGAAGCGTCCTGACGCGAGGAAGGTCCATGGCGTCACCGAGGAACGTGCGCCACGCGATCGAATACCGACCGCGAAAAAGAGCGCTCGTCTCTGCGCGACCGCCGGGCGCGACCCAAGCGGCAGGAACGCCGTCGATCCACGCGAATCTGAGCTCGTCGGTGGAGTTGACGAGGGTGAGCGACGCGTGGGTGTCGTTGCCTTGGCGCGCGCCCGGCTCGACGACCGCGCTCGGTCCGGTGCGCATGGCGGCGAGCTCCGCAGGAGACAGAAGGAGCTCGGCCGCGCGGGCCGGGAGCGCTCCCATGAGAAACGGACCAGAGGGCGGCACCGAGAGCTGCTGCGGCGAGAGATCGAGTCGACGCACGATCGAAATCGCATCGAAGGTGATGGAGCCGCGCGTCGTCCAGCGCAGCTCGGCGTGAAGCGGGACTTCGTCGGCGCCGCACAGCGCAGTCGACGGGGGCGCGTTCATCAGATCGAGGAGGGCGCGGCAAATGAGGACGCCCCCTTCGCCCGCGTCCGCTACCCGAGCAATCTCGAACGAAGCGTGTGCTGCGCGCGTGGAGACTCCGACTCTACGCACGCGGTAGCCGAGGCGTCGGGGTGGCGACGGCTGGCCTTCTCCTTGGGGGACGACTTCGGCCGCCGAGAGCGGGGCGACATCGAGTCGACGCTCGCCGACGAGCGCGCGGAGCGCTCCAGGAGCCGCGATCCGGTACCCGGTTGCGTTCGGTAAGGTGAGAACGTGGCCGTAGCGATCGCTCCTGGCGCGAAGCTCGGAGTCTTCCGGGAGCACGAACCCGCCGCTCGCGAAGATGATGCGGACGCGGGCGGGAGCGACGTCGATCGTCAGACGCGGCTCCGTTTTCTTTCGCGCTGCGTCCAGGCCGGCAAGACTGAGCTCACCCACTTTTGCCGGCGGCGGCAGCTCGCCCGACATGAGCACGGCTTGAAGCGTGTATCCTGCAAGGTCTCGCGAGAGCGTGTCCGCTGGGAGCGCCTGATCGCCGCGGACCGCTTGCGGCGGAGGGCCCGCGTCGGCGCCCACACTCACGGCCGTAGCGCTCGCGAGAGAGGTGGGAACGTTCGCGAGAGGCGCCGGCACCGCGCTCGCTTGCGGGCTGGCGAGGGCATCGGGTGGATCTACGCTCGTCGCTGCGGTCTTGCACCCGACGCTCAGCGTCAAGGCAAGCACGACGAGCCGCGACGTCATCCGCGCCTGAAATCCGTGATGACGGTGACCCCAGGGGAAAGCGGAGGCGCGCCCGGCATGCACTGCGAATCGACGAGCACGCTGTTGCACTCGGGATAGGTCGAGAGGAATACGTTGCAGTTTCCTGGCTCGTTGTCGAAGGAGGCAATGACCGTCCCCACCCGCGTGAGCTCGGGAGCCGCGATCCGTTTGAAGGCTTCGTCGGGCATGGCGGCGTCGGGCTTCAAGATGACTTCTGTTCCCGCAACGCCGATGGGAAAGCCGAGATCGCGCAGGCTACGGAAGGTGCCGAGGCCCATGAGAGGGAGATCGCGTCCGGTGAGGTAGACGAGGACTGCGCCCGCTTCGTAGCAGGCCTTCGCGAACGCCACCGAACCCGGCAGCGGAACATCGTGGACGAGATGCTCATCGCGAAAAAACCGAGCGCGCCAATACTCTTCGGCCTCGGCGACGAGATCCGTCCGCGTAATTCCCAGGCGATGCAGTGACTCGTGAAACAGGTAGGCCAGCCCCTGCGGCGTCGCAGTTCGCAATCGATCGGCGACCTCCGGCTCGCGATCGCCCCACACGCCCGCGATTTCCAGGAGGATGGCGAGCGAACGCGGGCGGTTGTCCATCAGCGTGCCGTCGAGATCGAAGACCACCACCGGTGGCGGACGACCTGGCGCACGTACGGCGCGAGCGATGATCTTCGAAAGAAGCGCGGTCTGCGCTTCGGACGTGAGAGCCGTGTGCTTGACGTCGCCGGACATGTGGGAGGCTGGCGATACCAGAGCGGAGGGCCGAGCGCCACGAAGTGTGCTACTCCCGAGGGCGAAAATGTCGGAGACCCCGCGCGACCACTATGCAGTCCTGGGCGTAAGTCGTCAGGCACCTGCCGACGAAATCAAAGCGGCATTCCGCAAGCTCGCGTCGGTGCACCATCCCGACAAAAATCAGGGCGATCCGATGGCGGCGGCGCGGTTCAAGGAGCTCAACTCGAGCTACCAGGTCCTCTGCGATCCTCAGCGACGCGCCATGTACGATCGCTTCGGGCATCGCGCCGAGGAATCGGGATCACCGTTTTCGAGCGCCGGACCCTTTGCCGGCGGAGTGGTGGACATCAGCGAAATCGCCGTCGACGGCATCCTCGGAGATCTGCTCGGCGTCTTCGGTGTGGGGCGCGGCGACAAGGGGGACATCAAGCGCGACCTCGCTGTCTCCTTCGAAGAAGCCGCGTTCGGCTGCGATAAACAGCTTACCTACGAGCGGATCATCACATGCACCGATTGCCGCGGCACCGCCTCCGCGCCTGGAAGCATTCCCGAAAACTGTGCAGCCTGCATGGGCAAGGGTCGCGTTCGTTACCAGCAAGGAATCCTTCCGATCGCCGTCGAGCGCACCTGCTCACGGTGCAAGGGCAGCGGAAAAATCGTCGTCAACCCCTGCGCCACCTGCAAAGGGAGCGGGCTCGTCACGAGCTCCAACAAGCTCATGGTCACGATCCCTCCCGGCGTGGAGCACGATCAGAGTCGCATGGTGAGCGGCGTCGGAAATCGACCGCGCTCGGATCGGCCCGCGGGAGATCTGGAGATCACCATCAAGGTGCGCGCTCACCCATTCTTTCGCCGCTCGGGGGACGACGTCGGCTGCCAGGTTCCAATCACCTTTGCTCAGGCTGCGCTCGGCGGTGAAGTGGAAGTGCCCACCCTCGACGGCAAAGGGAAGCTGCGCGTACCGCCCGGCACGCAACCGGGGAGCGTGCTGCGCATCAAGCAGAAAGGGATCCCGCGGCGCGCCGGTATGGGCCGTGGCGATCAACTGATCGAGGTCACCGTCGAAGTGCCGACGTCGCTGACCGAACGCCAGCGCGGTCTCCTCGAGGAGCTCGCAAAAGAGCTCGGCGAAGACGTGCTCCCGCAGCGCAAGACGTTCGTCGAGAAGCTGAAGGAGCTCTTCGGCTGATCCGAAGGCCGCGTACGAGCCCGCGCAACGCGCTGCGAAGAAGGGAGCGCACGTCGTCGTCGGAAAAGAGGGCGGTCTCACCTACGGCTCGGATTTTTTCGATCCGCGCCGCCTGACCTACTTGGTGCAGGCTGCCTTGCCCGCGCGAAAGTAGGTGAGCATCTGGGGAAAGCGATCGGCCCAGTAGGCCCAATCGTGCTGCGCACCCGCCACTTCGACCTGATCGACGTCGTAGCCCTTCGTGATGAGGGCCGCGCTCATGTTCTGGTTCTCGATGCAGTTGTCGTCGGGACAGCCGTGGTCGAGATAGAATCGCACCGGCACCTTCGGGTCAGCTCCGGCGCGGGTGATCATCGCGTTGGTGTCCCAGAAGAGCGATGCGCTCTGCGCTCCAACGTAGCCCCACTCTTCGGGGTGCTGGAACGCGAGGTAGGTGGAGATCAATCCGCCGAGCGAGGCGCCCGATTGACCTCGATTTTCCGGTGAGCTGCACACGCGGTATGCGCTGTTTATCTGGGGCTCGAGCTCGCTCAGCAAGAACGCGCCGTACTTGTCGGCGAGGGCGCTCGGCGTGTTGAACGTGTACTCGTCGATTCGCACGTTCTGCGACGAGAGCGCGACGAACACGAGAATCGCCGACAGCTCTGGATGCGCGGCGTAGGTCTCGTCCGCCTTTTTCGCGAAGTCCCCGCGGGTCAGCGATTCGTTGCCGTCGTGAACCAAGAGGTGCGGAAGGACCGCGCACGATCCGTCGTCGTACGTAGCGGGCAGATAGACGAAGACGTCGCGATCGTCCCCCAACATGGCGGCGTGAACGCGGCGCTTGGCCACGACGCGCCCCTTGGTTTTGTCGCCGTCTTCGGCGTGTAAGATGCCGTTAAAGTAGCCCACTGTCTTGTGGTCGATGCCGTCCCACACCACGTTCGACGCCAGCGAATCTTCCGCAAAGCCGGTGTCGGCGGTGCCGCTGAGGAATTTGTAAGCGTGCGAGACGCCATGGGGCACGCGCGTATCGAGTACGTAGAGATCGGTGCCCGCGACCTGGGTCATCGCGAGAGCGTTCGTCTTCCAGGCCGTGAATGACCCGGCAACACTCCATGGTCCCGCGGTCGGTGCGCCTCGCATGAGGAAGACGACGCGATCGCCTCCGGGTGCCTGGAGAGGTGCGCCGCCCGCTGCGGCTGTGTCTGCGATGAGCTTGGTGACCCGCGCATCTCGACCCGGCTGATCGGCGATGGAGAGCAGGTCTTTTACGAACGCGTCGTAGAGCGAAGGGGGCGCGGTGCGTGCCTGTGCGGTGCGAGAGCAATCGGGCAGCGGAGCGGAGTCGACGAAGCTCGCGTCTGCGGCGGCCCCGCCGTCTGCGGTGATGGAGCCTGCGTCGAGCGATTCGCTGGGACCGCCGTCGACCTCGAGACCGTGCAACTCACCCGCCGGCCCGCCACATCCGACCATGAGCCACGGGAGGGACAAAAAGAAGGGGAGAGCGGCGTGCCTCATTTGTGAGTTACTGCGTCTGACATCTTGCGGCGTAAAGTCAAATCTTGGCTTACCTTGAGGGCCTAAATGACGGACGCCTACCTGGCCATCCAAGAGAGAGCGATCCCTCTGCCGACCGCAAGCGCGGGCGAGCCCGCACGGTCCTGTCACGTGCGCGCCGTCGAAAAGTCATTTGGTGGTCAAGCGATCCTCAAAGCCGTGGAGCTCGACATTCCGCGGGGAACGTTCGCCGTCCTGGTCGGTCCGAGCGGCTGCGGGAAGAGCACGCTTCTTCGTTTGATCGCCGGACTCGAAGAGGTCGACCGCGGCACGATCACGATCGGTGACCGCGACGTCACCCGCCTTGCGCCTCGCGAACGCGACGTCGCGATGGTCTTCCAGAGCTACGCGCTTTATCCCCACCTGACCGTGCGCGACAACCTCGCGTTCGGCTTGAAATTACGGGGCGCGCCGCCTGCGGAAATCTCCAAGAGCGTCGGCGAGGCCAGCGCGATCCTCGGTCTCGACAGTCTCCTCGACCGCCTGCCGAAGCAGCTCTCCGGCGGTCAGCGTCAGCGGGTGGCCATGGGGCGCGCGATCGTCCGACGGCCCTCTCTGTTTCTCTTCGACGAGCCACTGTCGAACCTCGACGCGGCGCTTCGAGCGGAGGTGCGCGTCGACATTCGTCGCCTCCATGATCGTCTCGGCGCTACCACCATTTACGTCACCCACGATCAGGTTGAAGCGATGACGCTCGCCGACAAGCTCTGGGTGATGAACGGCGGTGTCGTCGAGCAAGCCGGCGCCCCGCTCGAGGTCTACGAGCATCCCCGCACGCGATTCGTGGCGACATTTCTAGGCTCGCCGCACATGAACATGATCGACGCGCAGCTGAAAAAAGAGGCGGATCGTCTGCTCGTAGTGGGAGGGGGCCTGTCCTGTAGCGTGCTCTCGACGCGCGTCGGAACGAGCGGCGACGGCGACGAAGTGACGCTTGGAATTCGTCCGCATGATCTCGTGCGCACGGCCGGTCCGGCGGCAGAAGGCACGGTGGCCTCGATGCGCGTCGAGGTGATCGAAGCGCTCGGCTCCGAGGCTTTCGTGCACGGCAAAGTAGACGGCGCCGACACCCGACTCGTCGCCCGCGTCGAGCCCGAGGACGCGAAGAAGCTGCGAGCAGGGACCACCATCTCGGTCGGGGTCGACCCGGCGCGCATTCATCTGTTCGATCGCGTCTCCGGGGTCACGCTCGACGTCGCCTCTGCTCCGTGATGAGCCCTGCTCGGATCGTGGCGAGCCGGAGGTCGACGTGGGTCCTTGCACTCCTCGTCTGCGCCCTTATTTTCTCGGGGTGCGGTGAGCCGGGCGAGCATCTCGTCCTCTGGCATTCCTACCGCGGCGACGAAGAAGCCAGCCTGAACGAGCTCGCCCGCCGTTACGAGCGCGAGCACCGCGGAGTCACCGTCGAGCTTCTGGCGATCCCCTTCGACGCGTACGGCGCCAAGCTCTCCGCGGCCATTCCGCACGCGCACGGTCCCGATCTTTTCATCGAAGCGCACGAGCGCCTCGGCTCGTACTTGAAGGAGAAGCTCGTCGCTCCCGTGGGCGACGCGTTTCCCGAGGAGGATGTGGCCAAGTTCGACGTCATCTCCGTTGCTGCGGTCACCGTGGCCGGAGCGCGCTACGCCGTTCCGCTCGCCAACAAATGCCTGGCGCTCTACGTGAACGAGAAGCTCGTGCCCGGCACGCCGGCGACGCTCGAAGAAATCATTTCTCTCCGCCAGGCTCTCCCGCCCGACGTATTTCCCCTCGCGTACGACACCACGAGCGCGTTTTTTCACGCACCGTTTCTCCACGCGTTCGGCGGCGAGATGATCGACGGGAGCGATGGGTTTGCATTCACGGGCGACCGCGCAGCCGCCTCGGTGGACTTCGTGCACGACCTCGTCGCCGCCCACGTGGTTCCGGAAGAACCGAACGACGCCCTAGTTGCTAGCCTCTTCAAGAGCGGACACGCCGCGGCGGTCATCAACGGGCCATGGTTTCAGGCGGATCTAAAGGGCTCGATCTCCTACCGGATCATCCCTCTGCCGCGCCTCGCCGCAACGGGCGAGAAAATGCGTCCGTACATGACTGTCGAAGGCGTATTCGTCACTCCGACCGGAGCCACGCATCCTTCGGCGCGCGCGTTTGCCCGCTGGCTCGGTGGCGATGACGCTGCGATCGTGCGCGCCACGGTAGGGCAGCAAGTCGTTGCGCGCCTCGATGCCTGGAAAGATCCGACGGTCGCGTCGAACGAGCGTCTTCGCGCATTTCATGATGCGGCGCGTGAGGCCGTTCCGATGCCCACCTCGACCGCGATGCGCGCGACGTGGGTTCCCGCAAACCAGGCGATCATGAAGGTGCTGCGCGGCGACGCCACCTCGCGCGCTGCGCTCGACGAAGCACGCGCTCGCTTCATCGACGTGATGCGCCCTCCGCCCCCGCCCCCCTCGCCTACGCCAGCGCTACTCTTCGCTGGGCTCGTTCTCTTGATCGGTGCAGCGCTTATGGTTCGCCGCGCTTTCAACCCCGCCTTCCGTCGCGAAGTACGAGCCTCCCTTCCCGCGTACCGTTACGTCGCGCACGCCGCTTTGGCCGTCGTGGCCTTGGTCATTTTTCCACTGGCCGCGGGTGCTCTCACCTCATTCTTCGCAGGCACGCGTGACGCACCGAGGTACGTGGGCCTCGCGAACTACGTCTCGATTCTCACGGCGAGAGGAGGCGATCTCCTCGCGCACGGTTCATTTTACCTGACGCTCCTCGTCACCGTGGTCTGGACGATCCTCAACGTCACCATGCACGTGGCCATCGGGCTTGCCCTGGGGATCGCGCTTTCGCGACCGCTACTCAAGCTGCGCGCGGTCTATCGCGTTCTCCTCATCCTTCCCTGGGCAGTGCCTTCCTACGTGACCGCGCTCGCATGGAAGGGCATGTTTCATAGGCAATTCGGGGCAGTCAACGCGATCCTGGTAGCGCTCGGCGCCGAGCCCGTGTCGTGGTTTTCTCATTTCAGCACGGCCTTCGCGGCAAACCTGGCGACCAACGTGTGGCTCGGTTTTCCCTTCATGATGGTGGTCACGCTCGGCGCGCTCACGTCGATTCCACGCGACGTTCTCGAGGCCGCGGAGGTCGACGGAGCGACACGATGGCAACGCTTCCATCTGGTGACGTTGCCGCTGCTGAAGCCCGCGCTCCTCCCGGCCGTCGTGCTTGGCGCGGTGTGGACGTTCAACATGTTCAACGTCGTGTACCTGGTGTCCGGAGGCGAGCCGGACGGAACGACCGACGTCATGGTGAGCGAAGCGTACCGCTGGGCGTTCACTCGCGACGCGCAGTACGGATACGCCGCGGCGTACGCCGTCCTTATTTTTCTGCTTCTTGCCGGCGTAACGCGCGGCCTTGCGCGGATGCGCAGCGCGGAGGAGATCACGTGAGCGGTCGGGAAGAGACCCGCGTGGGCCCCGTCGAGACCGGCCTCCTTCACGTGCTGCTCGTCGCCGCGGTGTGCTTCGCGCTCTATCCGATCCTGTGGGTGATCGCACTTGCCCTCACGCCCGGCGGGCTCGGTGCCGAAGCGGGCATCTTGCCGTTCCCTCACGATCCTTCGCTCGAAAATTTTCGGCGCGTCCTCGGCATGGGCGATCCGGCGCGCGCGTGGCTCTTCTGGCGGCAGCTCGCGAACTCCCTCGTCGTTGCACTCGCGACAGCATTCGTCGCCGTGGCCATCGCCACCCCGGCGGCCTATGCGCTCGCGCGTTTCCGTTTCGTCGGCTCACGCGCTGGTATGAGCACCCTCCTCGCGACACAGATGTTCCCCGCGGTAGCGAGCGCCGTCCCGCTCTACCTGCTTCTCGACGCGCTTCACCTGCTCGACTCACGCGTGGGGCTCGTCCTCGTCTACGCATCTACCGCCGTGCCGTTCGCGATCTTTCAGCTGCGCGGAGCCTTCCTGTCCATCCCGGTGGACATCGAAGAAGCGGCGATGGTCGACGGTGCCTCGCGCGCGCAGGCATTTTGGTTGGTAGTCCTCCCGGCGGCGAGGCCGGCGATCGCGGTCACGGGTCTCTTCGCATTCATGAGCGCGTGGAACGAGTTCATTCTCGCCGCGACGCTGCTCTCGCGCGAGACCGCCTTCACGCTGCCGGTCGTTCTTCAACGCTACGTGGGCGAGCACGATGCGGCGTGGGGACCCTTTGCCGCGGGAGCGATCTTGGTCAGCGTGCCAGTGATGGCCCTCTTCTACGTCGCACAGAAACAGCTCGTTTCGGGGCTCACCGCGGGCGGGGTCAAGGGCTGACGGCCCGCCGAAAAGTTGGCCCATCCTCGACGACGAGCGTCACGTGCGGCATGGCCAGAAAGACGCCTTCGCCCCAAACGTCAACCAAGAAGCCCGAGCGTCGGGGATCAACCGTTCGTCGGGTCGACGACCGCCGCGCCTTCCCGCCACGGCCCGAAGGACGCAGGCAAACAGGCGGGCGCCGACGCGGCGATCCAGCAGAGTCGTGATTCTAGCGGCTCGCTACCAGCGACTCGATGTACCGCTAGGGCTTTGCTTGAGGCGCTGACTCACCGAGTGCCGCATTTTCTTGGGTGATTCGATCCCGAAATTGCTCGGGCGTCTCGTCTACCGTGCGGAAACGGTAGTGCCCCGAGCTCACGGGCGCGACGAAATCGCCCGGTTGGCTGAGAGGGGATTCCTCGTTGGCTTGGCGCCCCGCCATCATGACCGTGACGACGACGCCCACGATGACGACCACCAGCGCGACGATGCCGAGCGCGAGAAGCATTTCGAATCCCTCCAGATCCCGTCGCGAGCGTAGTACGAAGCCCGGAGCGTGACCACTCGGCAGAAAAACGCGATGTACCTCTTGGCGGTCTTCGCCCTTTCGGCAGTGCTCTTCGCTTTATCGTTGCGCGCAAAACGTCCGGAAGGAGCGGCAGGCAAGACGCTTCTGTCTGCGCTCCCGGAGGACTCGTTCATGGTGGCAACCGTGGATATGAAAGCGCTCCGCGCGTCCCCGCTTGCCGGCCCGCTCACGTCGCTTGGGCTCGGTCGCCTCGGAGCGGGCGCAGCGATTCAAGGGGCGAGTGCGACGTGCGGTTTCGATCCAGCGGCGAAGATCGACGAGCTGGCGATCGCGCTTCCGGAAGCGGAAGACACCGGCGATTTCGGTCTCGCGATGCAAGGAGCCGTGGGGCGCGACGAGCTCGTGGAGTGCGCGAAGAAGGTCATTTCAGCGCGCGGCGGGCGTCCGACGGTCGCTCCGCAAGGTGCCTTCACGTTCGTCGACGACACCACCGTCGGCGCAAAGCTCGCCCTCCACGAGGGAGGACCATTTCTACTCGCGCGGGGGCCTTGGCTGACGAAGATGGTCGCCACCGTCGAGAAAACGAACCCGTCGATCGAGGGCAGCCCGCAGCACCTCGAGCTCCGACGCGCGCTCGGCCCGGCCGCGCTCGTGATCACCGCTCTTCTGCCGTCGAAGCTCCGCGATCGATTGAAGCACGACATGAACGCAGAGCTGACGGGGGCAAACGGGAATCAGGCGATGGCGGGAGTTCTCGCGGTCAAAGGCGCCGGCGTCGCCCTCGTTCCGGGCGTGGCGGGCGGCACGACGGAGCTGACCGTCGAGCTGCGCTGCGAGACGGCCGACGCCTGTACGGAAGTGAAAAAGTTGGTGGAGCGCAAACGTGACGGCTGGTCGAAGGACTTGAGCTTTCGGTTGCTCGGCATGGGCCCGTTGATCGACGCCCTCGCGATCGAAACGCACGAAGCGACGCTTCACGCGACGACGCACCTCCCCGCAGACGATGCGCGTCGCCTGCTAGAGCAAGTGATCGAGATGACCACCCCCCACCGCCGTGAGTCTTCAGCCCCTCCGCTGCCGGGCGCGCCGCGTCCCCCCGACGAGGTGGTTCCGGCGCGATCGCCCGCGCGAAAAGAGCCTTCACCATCTCGGTGAGCTCGTCCTGGCCGCAGTGCCTTTTTTGGCGTAATTTCCAGTCGCTTCCCATGTCTTACACTACCGATCCGCGTCTTCTTGCACTCCGGGACAGGCTCCCCGGCCAGGTGCTGCGCGGAAGCAACGGCGTCCAATATCACCTGCGCGATCGCATCGGCGAAGGCGGGCAGGGTTGGGTCTTCACCGCGAACTGGGATGAGCCCGGCGGATTCGTGGTGATCGTAAAGGTGCTGAGGCCCGACGCTGTCAGCGGCGATGCGCTCCGTCGGTTCCAGCGCGAAGCAGAGGTGCTGCGAATGCTCTCGCAGCAAGCGCGGCCAAACCCAAACATCGTGCGCTTCTACGATCATGCCGTCGCCCACATGCCGTCACCGGTGGGCGGCGGTCCGTTGGTGTTGCCGTTCACCGTCCTCGAGTACGTGAACGGGCTCACCCTCGAGCAGGCCCTCGACACCACGCGTGGGCGCGGTCTTCCCGTCGAGCGCGTCAGGCGCATCGTCCGTCAGGTCGCACAGGCGCTGGAGCTCGTGCACGCGCAGAACATCGTTCATCGCGATCTCAAGCCGTCGAACATCCTCCTCGCGACGGAGGCGGGTGCCGAGGTCGCAAAAGTCACCGATTTTGGTCTAGTGAAGCTCGTCGAAGTGAGCATGCAGCGGACGACCTCGCTGGCGGGCGCGTCGCTCGGCTATGCGCCGCCGGAGCAGTACGAGCAGGGAAATCAGCGTGTATCGGTGCGCACCGACGTCTTCTCCCTTGCGGCGATCACCTACGAGATGCTCACCGGAAAGTACGCGTTTCCCTTTCGCGATGGAGAGAACCCGCTTCTCATCGTCACCCGCATCTTGAACGGATCACGTCCGTCTCTCGCCGAGAATCACGGCGCGGTCGCGACGGAGCTCCAGGGGCGCGGAGATCTCATCGAGCAGCTCGATGTACAGTTCGCGCGCGCGCTCAGCCCTGATCCGAAAGATCGCCATCCATCGGTCGCCGATTTCTGGGGGAAGATGGAGCCGATTCTGCGGTTGGCCGCCGAAAGCGCGGGCGCGCGCCTGTCAGGTGCTCCGGCGGCGTCTGCTGCGGAGGAACAGCTTCCGTTCCTGGCGACGGTTCCCGCGTACCCGACGGGAGGGCGGATACCGACCCGCCAGAGCGGTCTTCCGGCAGTCGACATGCCGTCTCCCCCGCGCGAAGAAACTTCGAGCGCCGGTCGTGTACCGACCGCGCCGCGGCCCGCACCTGTCTCGGACATGAGATCGCGGCTGCCTGAGGCAGATGCAGGGAGGCCTGCGGCGTGGAGCTGGCGCGTCACCACCCGCACGATCCAGGCGGGCATCGTTGTCGCAGCTTCCTTCTCCCCCGATGGCCAGAGCGCAATTGGCGTTGGACCAACGGGGCTCGCGCGTTGGGAGAAAGGCGCGTGGGTGGGGATCGCCCTTCCCAGCGTGGTCGACACGCGGTTGGTTCGCGGCCTGAAGCGCGTTCGCAACGGAGACGTGGTGCTCGTGGGTGAGCGCGCACTCGCGGTGCGCATAGCGCCGAGTGGAGCGAGCGAGGTCTGGCACGTACCGGATCGCGAAGCGACGTTTCACATGGCCTTCGTCGACGACCGCACGGGATCGGTCACGCTCGGCGGCGATCGGCCGGGGCGCGCGTCCACGCGGGGCTCCACGGTGGGGACTCTCGTCCAGCTCGTAGACGGGCGCGTGATCTTCGCGAGCGACGTGGCGGGAACGTTGCGCCTGCGGGCAGCGGCGCGCGTGGTCAGCGGATCCATTCTGGTGTGCGGAGATTTCGGCGCCCTCGCCCGACTCGAAACCGGAAATGCTGAGCACGTCGCGTCGCTCTGCGGCGGACATCTTCTGGCGATCGAGTCGCTGCCGGACGGCGGAGCAATCACGGTTGGCGCAGGCGGTCACGCGCTCTACATCTCTCCTCGCCTTGAAGGTCACCTCGAAGCCGTGCAGACTACGCGCGACCTGCTCTCGCTCTCCATATCGGAAGACGGTTCGGCGTGGGCCGGCGCCGCGCAAGCTCGCCTCCTGCGCCGCACGGGCGACAGCTGGGTGCGTATGAGCGGGGATCTCGGCGTTGCGGCGGGAGTGATTGCGATCTGGGCTGGCGCACGTTTCGTTCGGGCGGTGTGTGATGACGGGGCGGTGATCGAAGGTCAGTTGGCGTGACGACGGGAGCCGTAAACACGCCTCATCCAGCTAGTTTGCCTCCGAAAGGAGCCTCACGCGCCATTGGGAAGCGGCCGCGGATGAGCAGCTTCCTGCGAATCTTGGTGGCGGTCACGGTGATCGCTCACGTCCCGTTCTTGCTCGCCGTGGTGGTCTTCGCGAAGCGCATCGCCTTCCCCGCGCCGTGGACGCTGGCGCTCACACTCACCACGTTCGGCGTGGGCGTTTTCATGGCACGCGCCGGCGCCGGGATGAGCGATCGCCGTCGCACTCGCTCGATGATCAACCTGGTCGACATTCCGTCTTTCATCCACTGGTGCGCGTGCCTCTTCACGGTCGTACCCTGCGCGGTCGCCACGCTCGTCGCGCCCATCGTCGACGCCGTGCGCGGCAGGCTCATCGCCCTACCCTGGAATTTCTACCTCTGGGCGTACGTGGTGGGTGTCGCGGTCTCCGCATACGGGATCCTGATTCGCCGCCGCTGGTTCGTGGTCAAAGAGATCCCGGTCCCCATCGCCGGGCTCGATCCCAAGCTCGACGGATTTCGTATCGCTCACTTATCCGATCTCCACATCGGGGCCATTACCCCGCGCGCGTGGGGCGAGCGCTGGGCGCGTGCGGCCAACCGCGCTGCTCCCGACATCACGGTGGTCACCGGAGACATGGTGACCAGCGGCACCGACTTTCACGAGGATATCGCGAACGTGATTGCGATGCTCGAGGCGAAGCTCGGCGTCTTCGTTTCCATGGGAAATCACGATTATTTCGGGGAGGGAGAGCCGCTCATCACTCTCATCCGCGATCGCGGTCCGAAAGTCCTGCGCAACGAAGGAGTGGTCATCGAAAAGAACGGCGCGAAGCTCTTTGTCTCCGCCATCGACGACACGTGGACCCGACGCGACGACTTGCTCCTCGCACTCAGCGATCGACCGGAGGGCGTCCCCGTGATCCTACTCGCCCACGATCCAGAGCGCTTCACGCAATCAGCGAAGCTTGGTGTAGAGCTCACACTAAGTGGCCACACCCACGGTGGTCAGATTGCGGTCCCTTTTTTGGCCAAGTGGCTTTCGCTCTCCCATCTCACGCATCACTTTCACCTGGGCCTCTACAAAAAAGTGCGCTCCACGCTTTACGTGCACCCCGGCCTCGGGACCACCGGCCCTCCCATCCGAATTGGTGTCGCTCCAGCGGTGGTGATCCTCACCCTCCGCGCCGTCGCCGCATAGATCTCAATCGCCGCCGAACTGCGTCCATTCGAGGCGTGCCATCGGGACATCGCCCTTCATGATCACCACGGGCGCGAGCGCGCGGGCGACGTCACGAACTTGAACGGGGAGGCCCTCGATGGTTAGAGGCGAAGCCGCCTGGCTGAATCCTACGAGGTTGAGGGCCTTCTCGAAGAGAGACGTCTCCACCGCAGGCACCTCCAAGGTCGGCGCGTCGTAAGGGAGCCCACCGGCCGCGCGCGCTTCAGCGAGTGCCTCGCGAAGCCCGCCAAGCTTGTCGACGAGATGGCGATCGAACGCCTCTTGTCCGGTCCAGACCCGCCCCTGAGCGACGGCGTCGACCTGGGCCTTGGTCATGTGTCGTCCGGTGGAAACGCGATCGAGAAAGACGTCGTAAAATTGCTCGATCTTGATCTTCAAGGCGACGCGCTCTTCGGGAGTGAAGGGGCGGAAGAAGGACTCTTCGTCCGCTTGGGGCGTCGTCTTGTACGTCTCGATGTTCACGCCGATTTTCTTGAGCAACTCGCTCGCGTCGGCCTTGCCGTAGAAGATTCCGATCGAGCCCGTGATGGTGAGTGGGAGCGCATAGATCGTCCGGCCGGGGCTCGCCACGTAGTACCCGCCACTTGCTGCGGTGGAGCCCATGGACACGATGACCGGCTTGTCTCTCGCGAGGAGGGCTATCTCGCGCCACATGACGTCCGCGCCCATCGACGAGCCGCCGGGGCTCTCGATCCGGACGACCACGCTCTTCACGCTGGGGTCTTCGCGCAGCTGCTTTGCCGACTCGGCGATGGTGTACGAGCCGCACAGGTGCATGTCGATGAGCGGGATGTGCTGCGACCGACCGTCCACCATGTCTCCCTCGATGAGGAGCAAGCCCACCTTCGAGCGCGGGCCGAAGGTGTCGGGCGCCTTCGTTTCTTCCTCGTATTTTTGGTAGGAAACGGGCCGGCCGACGACCTCGCGCGTGACCCGTTCGAGCTCGTCGTCGAACGCGTATCCATCCACGAAACCAGCCTGACGGGCCTCGGCGGCGACGAACGGCCCTTTCAACGTCTCGGCGCGCACGCGGGCCTCGCTCATCTTGCGACCGACGGCGAGGTTCTTTACGAACACCGCCTCGAGCTCTCGCAAGAGGTCCTCGTGGTCTGCGCGCGACGTCTCGCTGGCCTGCTCGTTGGTCACCATCTCGGGAGCGGCCTTGTGGTCGCTGATCCGGATCACGTCGGCCTTGATGCCGAGCTTCGAGAGCAAACCTGCAAAGTACATGTATTGATTCTTGAGGCCGGCGTAGCGCAGCCCACCTGCGGGATTGATGACCGTGCGATCGGCGTTCGCGCAAACGTAGAGCGCCTTCTGGCCAGCGTCTTCCCAGCTGCAAAGCACCTTCTTGCCGCGTGACCGCAGGACTCGGATCGCGTCCGAGAGCTCCTCGGCGTGGGCAAACGAGCTCGCCGGCTCGGCGCGGAGAACGAGGGTGACGGCGGCGATTTCCCGGGTGTCGGCGAGCGTCCAGAGCTTGCGGAGGAGAGCCATGTGAGCGCGGGGGCCGGGCGTGCTCTCCATGCGTATAAAGACCGCGCGATCTCCATGAGGGACGCCGGGCAGGCTGTAGGCGGAGATGGATGCCGTTCCGTATTCGCCGAGCGACTTGCTGTTGCCGAGGCCCGATCCAAAGAGGAGCCCGCCCCCGACGCTCACGTTTCCGAAGGCGATTTCGAGCCCCGCCGTACCCACCACGCCACGTCGTTCCTCGTTCGGGAGGTGCGCGATTTCCACGTCTCCGCGCGCGCGCCCGACGCCGGGAATGTCGATGCCCAACGACGCCCGCGGGATCCACTGCTCGGATCCCTGGAGGTAACGAAGATCGAGGCCGAGCTCGAGACCCCGCCTGCCCGTCGGGCGAAGTGCGGTCGAAAGAACATAGCTCTGATCGAGCACCGGCAAACGGTTGGGCGGCAAGAGCTGCGTGCTCGGGCCGTTGAAGTCGTGGGCGATGACCGCGAATGCGAAATGGGTGTTCGGCCGGTAGGTGATCGCCGCCGTCATTCCGAAGAGCGCGTTCGTGTAGTGGTTCCTCGAATACGACCGTTGGAGGCTGACGCCGAACGCCAGGCTGTCGGAAATCTTGAGGCCGAGGCCCCAGGTGATCCACGTGTAGTCGTAGCCGCTGAAGGGAAATCCGACGGTGTAGGGTGGCTGAACGAAGTCCACTCGCAAACCGGTGCCCAGCCCGAAAAGAAGCGGCGTCGCCAGACCGAACGCGTGACCGCACCCAACACGTCCCGGTGCATCGTGGCATCCGACGCCCGTCCAGCGGAGCTCGGGCGCCGGCAAGTAGCCGAGGTTCGCGGGGTTGAGCGACAAGGCCTCCACCGTGTCTTCGCTCGCCGCAACGCGACCCGGTGACGCGATCCCTTCGGCGCGCGCCGGAAGCGGTCCGCTCGCTCGCGCCGCATCGCTCGTCCACAAGCCGCCTACGATTCCCAACGACAAAACAAGGGCTCTTCGCATCTCAGGTCTCAGGTCAGGTCTCAGGCAAGGGTGGCGAGATCGCGGAGGACGTCGGCCTCCGCATCGAACGTCTTCTTGATCTCGTTGACGATCATTCGCTCGCCGAGCTGTTTCATCCCAAGTGGAACGCGGAGCTCGAGATCGCCGGAGACGACCCGCCTGGTCGTCCCGTCGTTTTCGGATCGGAGCTGGTACGTCCCGGACCCCACGAAGTATTTCCGCCACTCCGGCTTCACGTTCGGCACGATTGACCAGTTCGAGGAATGCGTCTTGATCCGGTAGGTCGAGCGCTCGTGCCACGCGCACATTTCTCGAGTCACGTAGCTCTTCGCGAACGCTGGGATCTTCACGTTGGCCTGATAGCTCCACACACGCTCGAGCACGCCGTCCACCAGCACATGCTCTTTCTGGCTCACGTGCTCGATGTTCGGAAGGCGGCTTCCCAACTTCTCGATCAGGTTGGGCGAGAGCACGGCAAGCTCGAGGGCATCCAGCGGAATCTCGAACTCATGGGAGATCTCGAAGTGCATCGCGGCCGTGCGAGGCTAACACGGCGCGACGACTGCGAGCAGCGATGACTCTAGCGCGGCGTGGGCCTCGAACAGAAGCCGCCGATGCACGTGAATCCGGTGCTGGTGCCGCAGCAATCTGCGGTGACCGTGCATTTTTCAAACTCTTGCGCGCACGATGGCTGCTCCGCCGTGCAGACCAGGCCACCGCCATCTGCCGCCGGTCGGCAGAAGCCACCGCAGCACTCGTCGCCCGTCTCGCAGGTGATGCCGTCCGTCTTGCAGGGATCGACCACCCAGTAGCCGCGCGAGTTGGCGGCCAAGATTTCCTGCGCAGGAAGGTAAAAGGCGGGATGGCTCGGATCGGTGCCCGTCGGAGCGTGGAGATCGATTGCCGCAACCCACAATTTTTTCGGGGTGGGGGTCTGGGTCAGATCGGTGTAGCGGGGATCGCTGTGCCAGGGGTTGATGGTGGCCACGTTCCCGTAGAGACGACGACTGGTGAAGACGACCCAGGCATATCCGCCGGACGGCACCGGGTTCACGGTCGGCTCGTAGTTCACGACCGTGTCATTGTCGTGCGCGTTCGGCCCGGTCGGCACGTACCCGAGGCCGTTCAACTTATCGAGACGCACGGCGGTCTTGGTTGCCGTCTCGAGCCACCAGAGCTCACCCTTCGCTCCGATGTCGCCCGGATCCGTGTCTGCGCGCGTCTCGCCAAGGGCGCGACCGTTCGAGCGCGTCTCGAGCTCGAAGACGATTCCGTCGTTGGTGGGCAAAAATGAGGGGTAAAGCGCGGCACCGGCACCAGGCGTGTAGAGCTTCGTCACTGCGCCGAACGTGCCCGGCGCACTGAAGGTCATCATCGCGAGCGACCTCATGTCGCCGCCGCCCGCACCCGCGTACCAATTGAAGGCCACGTTCTTCCCATCCGGTGAGAAGGCCGGCGTGCCCGCGCGCAAGTCTGCGGGGCTGTTCGAGGCGATGAGCGTGCCGCCCGGAATCGTGTAGAGCACGCTCGGTGTCGCAACCGAAGCGCCCGAGAGCGGCGCGGCGTTCGAGAACATGAACGTCCCGTCGGGTGACGGCGCCCCCCACGAGAACTGCGCGTTGGCCGGAGCCATCGGAGTCTGCATGCCCGTCTTCAGGTCGTAGGCGCTCGTCTCTTGATCGCTGTTGTCTCCCCACTGCGTAATCAGCGTGGAGCCGTTCGCCGAGACGGAGTGGCACACGCGGCATTTGTCCGGCCCTCCGTTAGAGCCAGCGACGAGGACGGGATCGGTCTGGCCTGCGTGAATGGCGAGCGTCGCCCCTCCAAAAAGATGGGGCGTAGGCAGGTTCGTGGTGAGCTGCTTCGCGAGCGAGGTGCCGTACGAGTTGTAATAGACGGTGCCCTTCAACGACCCGTTGGCGATCTTCCACTTCTCGGTCGCGGGACCGTAGGCAACGCCGCCAGCCACAAAAACAAGGGTGATCGAAACGTCTTCGCCGGCGTTCGAGAGGGCGAGCTGCTTCCAGACGTCCTGAGGGATCGGGTGGTGCATGAACGTCGGCGCGAGCGCGGTCGGCGTCGTCTTGTTGAAGAAGCCTTGGTACTCGAACGCGGCCTCTGTGATGTGGATGTAGACTGCATCATAGCTCGTGGGCGTTCCGTGTGCGCCTGGCTGCCATTGGAGCAGCGGCGGAAGCACTCCGCGCGGAAACACGGTGCTGTCGTACGGATAGAGAAACGCGAGACCCGCATCTGCAGCGGGCGCGCTCAGGAGAACTTGCTTGTCACCTGGGTCGCTCACGGCGCCGCCGAAGCCTTCGCCGCCGACGCCGCCAACACCGCCGAGGCCCGCACCAGCGTCCACGCCGGGCGGCGAGCCGTTCTGAACGACGATGAGCTTCACAATGACGCTCGTCGAGCCCTTGTTGCCTTTGTAGTTGGCCGACACGATGGCTTTTCCACCGACGTTCCCGCCCGGCGTAAAGAGCCCCGTGGAGACGCCAACGGTTCCTATCTCGCCGCGATCGATCGTCCACACCGGCGCGACGGGTCCGCCGTTCAGTGTCGCCGCGAACGTCAAGGTGGGGACCGCCATCCCGCTGGTGACGATCAACGTTTGATCGGCCGGAGTGATGACGAGCGCGCCCGTCGGGGCATCGCTGGCCTGGCCATCGCCGAAGGAAGGATCGCCGTCGGTCTGGCGGCTGGTGGCGTCGTCACCTGCTCCGCCATCGACGCCCGGAAAAACGCTGCTATCGCTCGAACCGCACGCAGCCCCGAAGAGCGCCACGAAAGCAACGAGGGAAAAGAGCAGACTCCAGCGGACGTGCCTCATGACAAGAATTTAGCATTTCACTCAGTCGTCGGCAGGATTTGCGAGCTTTCGCGAGAAGACGATCGCGTCTTTCCGCACGCCGCCAACCACCATGTGGTTTCGCAGGAGACCCGTGCGACGGAAGCCGTTGAAGACGTAGGCGGTGGCGAGGGCAACGTCGTCGCTCGGAACGAGACCGAAGCAGCTGACGATGTTTTGGCAGATGAGGCGCTCGCAAAGTGCACCAAGCGCTGCCGCGGTTCCGAGCCGTTCGACTTCCGTTTTCGGCGCCGTGAGCAGCTCGAGGTAAGCGTTTCCGAAGCACTCCTGCGACTCGGTCGACGCGATGAGCTCGAAGCCGCCGCGCGCGGTTATCGAAAAATAGCTTCGGACGACGTCGCGACCAAACGGCTCGAACGCGGTGAGCGCCCTCCCCGACTTGAGGGCGGCGGCGACCGGCTTCTTGACGTCGGCTTCCTTCAGTACGCTGACCTTGGCCGTGGGAATTGCCGACTTCGCTGGCTGCCCCCGCTTCACCGACGCGCTCAATGGCCGCGCTGGCCTGGAAGCATCCTCGGCGAGCTCTTTCGCCCGTTTTTTGGCCATAACCAGCGTTTTTTCGGCGAAGTCATGGCCGGTCGTGTCGACCTCCGCCTCTTCCGCCTCTTCCTCCTCGATGGCGGCGGGCAGGAAGCTATCGCGGCCGCCGAGAGGAGCGATGGCGATACGCGTCTCGCTTTCGAGCGGGATGTTGCGGGGCTCGCCGGTCACGGTGCAGCCAAGCAAGTAGGCGTCGCTGCGTTTGTAAAAGCCGGGGACGGCTCCTTCTTTGGTGAAGCCGAGCTTCGTCCACGTCGAGACCTCGTCGCGCTCGACGAGCGTGTAGACCTTCTCGACGCCCTCGCGGTGGGCGAACGACAGAACGAAGAGGCGTTTGGCGCTGGTCGCACCTGCGCGGAAATCGACGACCCGCATCGTCTTTGCGCGCCGATGAACCAGCAGGCAGAGCGACACCGCCTGGTTCGTAAAGAAGAGCTCCTCTACCGCAGGAACGTTCGCGCCGCGCGTGGCCGGCGTTACGGAACGGCCGCCTTTCTCAACTCCCCATGCTTTAGCTACCATGTGAACCCCCCCAGGCGTCAGCATCCTATTTCAATAGTGAAAGGCGGATACCATGGCGTAAAACGCGTGGTCAATCGCGAAGTCCTGTCATTCGTTCACCTTTTTGCCTGCGCCACTGGCACACGCCGAGCCAGCGACACACGTCGGCACACGATAGCCCCCTGGCGCCCCGGCTCGAGCCTACTTTACGAGGCGCGCGAGGTCAGCGGTCGATGCTCCGAGACGCTCCAAGACTTCGCGAAAGCGATCTTTATGCACGGAGACGAGCGTGGGCATCCCCCCGGAGAGGCCAAGGAGCGTGAGGAAATTGAGCCCGCTGTCGAATCCGGCGGCGAGGGAGAGCGTGTCGCGATCGATCAGGAGGGCCATGCCCGCCCGCTCCTGGCCGAGCAAAAGAAGCTGCGTCTTGTCGTATTTGCCGTGACGCTCGGACGCGTCGACGAACGCCGTGGTCTTTGCGACCCCCCCGGATAGCTCGATCACTTCGTAATTGACCGCGATCTTGCGGGTTTCTTCTTCGATGGCTTTGAGCTCTTTTGCCGCCTCGTCGATGGGTCCCCAGAGCGACGCGTCTGCGAGCCCCGTCGCCAGATGGCGCACGATGAGCCCGTAAAGCGCTGTGTCATTCCGACGCGCGCGAAGGGCTCGGTCGAAGCGAACGCCAACGGTGCTGGGCGTGCCGATTCGTGTATCGATGGCTCGGGCGTCATCGTCCGCCCCAGGATATGGCTCGATTCCCTCGCGGAGCCATTTTGCGGCGCTGCAAAGCCCGTCGAAGTCCATGTGGCACACGACCGTGTCGACCGGGCCAATGCGGGCGACGACCTCAGGGGTGATCATCTCGGGACAGGCACCGTGCTCGGCCTTGGTCGCCAAGACGAAGCGTGGATCGGACGCGTAGTCGGCGTGCAGCTTGTGGTCGTGGTGATCGACCCACCCGACGAGACGGGAGCCAAGCCCATCGATGAACGGACGGGTGATTTTTTCGAAGCCGCCCCCCGACGCTTCGGACGCAAAAGCAACATCGAGGACGACGACGCGCCCGCGAAGCTCACTCGTCTTGGGAAGCTTTCTTGGGGAGGCGAAGGCCAGCTCTGCACGCAGCAAGGAACACCTTTCGGGGACACACGGAAGCGGAGTAGGACTGCACATGCTTCCGCTCGTCTTCGATGCCAACGGGCTCATCCCGGTCATCGCCTTGGATCATCTCACAGGCGAGGTGCGAATGTTTGCTTTCGCATCGGCAGAGGCCGTTTCGGCAACGTTGACGACGAGGCGCGCCACGTTTTTCAGCCGCTCGCGGGCCGAGCTCTGGGAAAAAGGAAAGACGAGCGGACACACGCTGGACGTAAAACGCGTCTACGTGGACTGCGACACCGACGCGCTCGTCTACGCGGTCGACCCGCAAGGCCCCACCTGCCACACCGGCGCGGAGACCTGTTTCTTTCAGGTGCTCGGCGACGACCGCGCGCTCACCCCGGGCGCGACCGGGGCAACCCTGATGTCACGCCTCGAAGCGCGGCTCGACGCGCGACGCACGAGCACTGCGCAGAAGAGTTACACCAAGAGTCTCTACGAAGCGGGAGCGGAGGCCATCGGCGAGAAGGTCCGCGAGGAAGCCGACGAGTTCGCGCGCGCCATCGTCGAGGAGAGCAGCGACCGGGCAGCGAGCGAGGCGGCTGACGTCGTATTCCATGTTCTCGTCGGCTTGCGCGCCAGGGGAATTGGGTGGCGCGACGTGCTGGCGAAGCTCGAAACGCGACTGGCGACGAGCGGTCACGCCGAGAAGGCCTCGCGGTAGGGCGCGCGGTAACCTAAAGATGACAAAGAAGCCGTAGGCCATTATCCTCGGAAAAAATGGCGATCAAGGTTCTCGTGTTCGAGAGCGATGCCGCGTTTGCCGGCGAGCTTCGAACCGAGCTGGGAAAGCTCGGCTGCACCACTCACATCGTCGACGACGGTAACGTCGGCTTACAGCAAGCCGTGTCCGACAGGCCGGATCTCATTTTGCTCTCGATCGAGCTGCCGCGCATGAACGGGTTCTCGGTCTGCAACAAGCTGAAGAAAGATGCGTTGCTGAAGGACGTCCCGCTCATCATCATGTCGAGCGAGTCGAGCGACGAGACCTTCGAGCAGCACCGCAAGCTCCGCACGCGCGCCGAAGATTACGTCCACAAGCCGATCGCGTTCGGCGAGCTGCTCCAGCACATTCAGCCCTTCGTTGCGCTCGGCGAAGTGCTCGCCGATGAGGGTGCTGGCAACGATCAGATCTACATCGACGACGACGTGGTGGTCGACGATGACGACTCGCACACGCAGGTCGGTCGGATGCCCGATTTTGCCGCGGACACTCGACCGGTCGATGCCGCCCCGCCGCCGCACGTAGCGCCGAAATCGAACGCGCCGAAAAGGCCGATCGACGCCGACGTGGACGCCTTCGCCGACGCCGCCTTTGGCCGCATCACCCAGAGCAAGGCTCCGCCTCCCGTGATTGCGGCGACGAACGGCACCCAGGCCATGGAGCAGACCGTGGCCACGCGGATCAGCGACATGCCGCTTCCCCACGACGACGCCGATTCCGCGCGAGCCAAGGAGCAAGTCCGCGAGCTCGAGCGTCAGCTCTCCGCGCTAAAGAGCGAGAACGCGCGGCTTCAGGACAGCGTGCAGAACGCCGTCCAACCCGGCGAAACGGAGCGCCTCCAGCGCGAAATCGAGGATCTCCGAACACGCCTGGCAAGCTCGGGAAAAGGGGGCGCGGTATCCAGCCGAGAGTTCCTCGACCTGCGCGAAAACCTCAACAAGAAGGACAAAGAGATCCTCTCGCTCCGAGAGACCCTCGGACGGAAGGACAAAGAAGTGGTCGAGGCGCGCGATCGCTCGCTCGAGTTCGCGCGCTCGAAAGGTGACGCAGACGACCGGATCCTCGCCGTCGAGCGAGAGATCGCCGATGGCCGCGACAAGATCGAAGCGCTCACTGCCGATAAAGAGCAGGCGAAAAAAGCGAGCGAGGATTCCCGGTCGCGCATGACCCGCGCCCAGGCCGATCTGGAAGTGCGCGTCAAAGAGGTCGACGAGCTGCGCGCGAAGTACGCTGAGGAGATCTCGGCAAACGAGGCAAGCATCACCGCGCTTCATGCCGAGCATGCGTCGGCCCTGAGCGAGTCTCTCGAGCACGCGGCCAGCGAGCACCAATCGACGCACCAGCGGGAGCTCGAAGAGATCCGTTCGTCGCTCACCGGCCAGCTCGAACAGGCGCGCAGCGCGCACGGCCAGGAGCTCGATGGTGCCCGGGCTTCTCACGCGAGCGAGCTCGCGCAGACCCAGGCAGCACACGGCAACGTTTTGGACCAAGCGCGGACCGCCCACGCAAACGAGCTCGCGGAGCTCGAAGAACGCCTCCGATCCGAGTTAGCGAAAGCCACGGAAGAGGGCGACACCGCGCTCAGCGAGGCGCTCGAGCGAGCGGCGCGCGAGAGGAGCCAGGCGGTCGGCAAGCGCGAAGAAGAGATGCGCGAGCAGTACGCGAGCGATCTTTCCGTGCTGAAGGCCGAGCACCAAGACGAGCTTGGACGCGCCCGCTCGGATTTCTCACGCGAGCTCGAGTCCGCAAAAAACACGCATGCTCAAGAGCTAGGAGATGCTGAGGAGCGGCGCCTCGAAGAGGTCGAGACCACCAAGCAGCAAGCACGTGATCGTCTTGCGGCGCGGGAGCACGAGCTTGCGGCGGAGAAGGCCTCCATCGTCGGCGAGCTCGAGCGGGATCGCGACGAACGCACTGCCACCATCGAGCGGGATCGCGACGAACGCATTGCCACCATCGAGCGGGACCGCGACGAACGCATTGCCACCATCGAGCGGGATCGCGACGAGCTGCTTCAAGCGCTCGAGCGGGATAAAGCGGAGAAAATCGAGTCACTCGAGACAAGCCTCCACGCACGGATGACGGAGATGAAGACCGATCACGAGGCGACGCTCTCCTCGATTGTCGGGGAGCACACCGAAAAGCTCATCGCCATCGAGAACGATCGCGATGCACGACTCGCTGCCCTCGAAGCCCGGCTGGCGCGCGAAGTAGGCGACGCGGTCGCGGCGGCATCTGAAGCCAAATCTGCGGCTGATTCGCTCGTCTTTTCTCTCACCCGCGATCTCGACGATGCCCGCGAGCAGCTCTCGGCCATCACTCAGACGAAGCGCGAGAACGACACCAACAACGCCGCAAAAATCGCCGACCTCGAGGACCGATTGGCCGTGGCTACGGTCGCCCGCGACTCGGCGGACCGCGATCTGAGCGGGATGCGCGATCGCCTTGCCGTCGCCGACGCAGAGTCGATCGGTTTGCGCGCCGATCTGGGACGAACACGCGAGCAGCTCGCGGCCGAAAGCGCGCGCGCCGACCGAGCCCTGAGCAAATGGGAATCGGATCGCGGATCGCTCGAGCGCGCCAAGGACGCCCTGGCCGTTGCGCTCTCCCAGATCGAAGAAGCCGAAGCTCGAAACTAAATCGGCTCGAGCTTTGCGCGGGAGATGAGCTCCTTTGAGAGCTCGCGAGCCCTCGACGTCACGCGCTCCGCGTCGAAGATTTGGTGCTCTCCGTGACGAACGATCGGTGCGCCGTCGACGTAAACATGGACGACGTCACGCGCACCGCAGGCATAGACGAGCTTGGAGAATACGTCGCCGCCCGGCTCGGCGTGAACGCCGTCGAGCCGGACCACCGCGAGGTCGGCGCGTTTTCCTTTCTCGAGCGACCCGGTGATGGCATCCAAGCCGAGGGCGCGCGCCCCATCGATCGTTGCCAGCCGAAATGCGCGAGCGGCTCCGAGCGTAGTGACGCCGCTCGTGATCTTCGCGAGGAGCGCAGCGTGACGAAGCTCCATCCAGGGGTCCATGTTGTTGTTGCAGGGCGCGCCATCCGCCCCGAGCGCGAGGGCCACTCCCGCAGCGTCGAGATCTACGATGCGCGCGATCCCCGAGCCGAGCTTGAGATTCGCGCTGGGGCAATGGACGATGCGCGTTCCGTCTTTTGCAATCTGGCGCGCCTCTTCGTCGGTGAGTTGAACACCGTGAGCAATCACGGCATTCGGCCCAAAAACGCCCCATTTTCGCAAAATCGCGAGATCTTCATCACCAAGCATCTCACGAACTGCTGCGCGCTCACCCGCGTGCTCCGCGGCATGCGTGTGGACAAGAGCGCCCTGCGAGCGAGCGCCTTCGACTGCGCCGCGCACGAGCTTCTCGCTGCACGAAAGAATGAAGCGTGGCGCGTAGGCATAGCCGATTCGTCCGTCTCCTTTTCCTGACCAGGTCGCGCACAATCTCTCGCTCGCGGCGAGGCTCGACTTGGTCGTCTCCTGCAAACCCTTGGGGACGCCGTCACCCCGGTCCATCATCGCCTTTCCGCTGACCGCACGCAGACCGCTGCGCACGCATGCGTCCATCACCACGTCGTGGTTGTGCACGGTGCCCATGTCCAAGATCGTCGTGGTCCCGGCGAGGCTCATCTCGGTGAGCCCGAGCTCCGCGCTGGCCGTAAGAGTGGCCTCGTCGTGCGCAGCCTCGAGCGGCCAGATGCGCTTCTTCAACCACTCGAGGAGAGGGAGATCGTCGGCCATTCCCCGCAAGAGAGCCTGGCAAAGATGCACGTGAGCCTGGACGAATCCGGGGATGATCGCGCAGCCTCGGGCATCGACCACGCGAGTGAGGGTATCGCCCGCGAGGGCTGCGTCGATCTCCAGCCCTCGTCCTACCGCGATGATCTGCTGACCCCGCACCAAGACGTCGCCGGTAAGGACTCGATGCTTCGCATCGCAGGTGACGATGATTCCATCGCGAAAGAGCGTCTGCATGGAGGCGCGAAACTTACCACATTGCGGCTTGACCACTGCCACCACCAAGACGCACGCTCTCGAGGAGTCGCATGGCCAAGAGAATCCTCGTCGTAGACGACAGCCCGACGATTCGAAAAGCGGTCGTCGCCATTCTCGAGCGTCACGGCTACGAGGTGAGCTCCGCGGCGGATGGGCAGCTTGGCCTCGTCGCCCTCACGCAGCAACCGGTCGATCTGGTGCTGGTCGATTTCGTAATGCCGAACATGAACGGCTTTCAGTTCTGCCGAGCGATGCGGGCCAAGAAAGAATGGCTTGATCTGCCGGTCGTGTTGATGAGCGCGCGGTCGGAGCGCATCCGCGAGCAGTTCGTGCAACAAACCGGTGCCCTCGACGCGATCACGAAACCCTTCGACGCGCAGGCTCTGATTGCGCTCGTTGAGAACGTCTTTCACAGAGTGGACCTCGGGCATCTTCACCCTCACGTCTCGCAGCTCGACGAGAACGAGATCCCCCCGCGGGGTTCCAATCCGCCGACGGAGGAAGAAAGCGGAGTGGTCATCTCCGGCAACTTGGCTCTCATTCCGATCGGCGCGGTCCTCCAGCTTCTTCAGATCGAGTGCCAAACAGGGGTTTGCATCGTCTGGCATCGGTCGAGCGAGATCATCATGACCATGCGCCGAGGGTTGGTCGATCTCGTTCAGTCCCGCGGCGCGGGAGACGAATTTCGCCTCGGTCGTTTCTTCATCGAAGAAGGCCTCGTCACCGCCGACGAGATCGACGCTGTGCTCGCCGGCGGGAATGCCCCCGTCCTCGGTGACGCGCTCGTGCAAGCTGGAAAGGTGAGCGACGTGCAGCTCCGGGAGGCCCTCGTCCGCCAGTCGAACGAGCTCGCGTACGAGATGCTTCGCTGGCAAAAAGGGCGTTTCGAGTTTCGCAACCAGTCCGCGCCGCCGCTCGCTCTGCGCGCCCGCCTGGGCATTCCTGTAGCCACGCTGATCATGGAAGGCTTCCGCCGAGTGGATGAGTGGCGCCAAATCGAGGCGCGGGTCGGTCGCTTCGACGAGGTGCTCATCTCGGATCCCACGGCCATTGGCGCTATTGGCGACAACGGACTGGCGAAGGTCGAACGGACGGTGCTCGGTGCCGTCGACGGCAAGCGCACCATACGAGAAATCATCGACGCGACGCACATGTCGAGCTTCGAGGCATGCAAGATCCTCTTCCAGTTCATCGAGGCGCGACTGGTCCGTCGCCGCGACGCGCCTGCCTCCTCGACGCGGCTCGCGGAGAGCGTCGATGGGTGAGCTCAAGCGCGGCGGTCTCCTCCTTCGCGTGGACGGCGCTCTCATCTTCATCCCCGCTTCCATAGCGCTCCGCATTTCCGCGCACCCCGAGGTCGTGCACGTCCCGGGCGCGCCGTCGGAGCTCCTCGGAATGGCGGTGAGCGAGGGAGAGATCCTCCCGGTGGTGGCAATCGGAGGCGACCGCGCTCAGATGGTGGTGTGCATGCACGCCTCGGAGCTCGTGGGCTTCGTCGGCGGCGCGGTGATCGGCTCCGGAATTTTTCCGACTGCGGACGGGGCGAGCTCCGACGCGGTTTCGTTTGGCGGCGAGACCGCACTCACCTTGGATATCGCGCGGATTTTTGGCCGTCTCCGCGGAGGCGCGTGGGCAGGTCGCTGGGGCGGATAACCTGTATGATCCGTCCATGCCGCTGAAGCCGAACAAGAACCGTTTCGTCCGGATGCTGCGGCAGTCGGCGAAATCGGCGCAGACGTCGGCCACGAACCGGATCGCTGCAGAGGAAAATGCATTCTGGCTTTCCCACGAGCGCGCGCTCGCACGATCTCGCGAGGCGACGGAGGCTTCGCAGCAGATTGCGTCGATGGTTGCCAAGCAGCGCGCCGCGGTGGACGGGATCGCCGAACGCTCACGAGCCGTCGCCGCGAGGGCCCAAGAGCTGGCCACGATTTTCGCGCGGATCGGGGAGGTTTTCGACAGGCTCGGGCTGGTGGCGTTGAACGCCGGGCTGGAGGGAGCGCGCCTTGGCGAGAGCGCAGGACGGGCGGTGCTCCTGGTGAGCGATGAGGTGCGCACCCATTCGCTTCGCGGAGGCGAGAGCGTGCGCGAGCTCTCGTCGACGCTCGCCGAGATGGCACATGAGCTCACCCAGCTGAACACGAGCTTCGATGTTCCGCGCGAAGCCTCCACGGAGATCGCGCAGCACGCGGCACTTGCGGCGGGAGCCGCGGCCGATGCCGAACGAGCGCTCATCGAGATCGACGCTAGGATTCGCAAGGCAACGGGGAGCGATCCCGAGACTGCGCGGGCCATCGCTCTGGCCAGCGAGCATGCGCACGCCCTCGTGGAGAGTGTCGGCATCCTCAGCGGCAAGGTCGCTCACGAGCAGCTGATGGGAACGCTTCGACCCATGCTGGCCCCGCTCGTTCGCGCGCTCGCCGACGAAGCCTCGGCGGGAGAAAAAGATCTCGACGACGCCAGCACCGAAGAGGAACCGGGTGAATGAGAGCGATCCGGAGCTAACCCGGCTCCTCATTCTCGAGCTCTCGCGCCACCTGGTGACGCTCGAAACGACACCCGACGATCTCGACGCTTGCCGACGCGCAGTCCACGCGCTCAAGGGCTCCGCGGGGCTCGCCGGAGAGCCCGAGCTCGCTGCCGCGCTCCAGCGTATCGAGCGACGGGTGCGCGAGGCCGAGCCCGGCGCGGTGGCGGAGACCGCAACCCTAGTGCGCGGAGCGGTGATGCGTCTGTCGGCTGGAGAGCGCGCGACGAGCTCCATGTGGCCGGAGCCGCCTGCGGATCTCACTGCCATTTCACTCGATCCGCTGATGCGTGCACAGTACACAGCCGAGATCTCGGATCGCCTGGCGGGGATCGACGCCGCGCTCGCGAGCAGCGGCGATCCGGTGGAGGCGGCGGCGGTCGCTTACCGTCACGTGCACACCATGAAAGGTGCGGCGAGCGCCGTCGGAGACGAGCCGATGAGCTGGTTTTGTCACGGGCTCGAGGACCGCTTGAAGGTCGCGGTGACCAGTGAGGCTGCTATTGCGGCGCTCCAGGAGGTCGGACAGTGGCGGGTGGTGCTCGGCGGGCTCCTCGAAGATCCGAACGGTGCGCTGCGCATGCTGCGAGGAACTCCGCCTAGGCCGCGCTCCAACACTCCTCCGCGCATCGTCACCCTGCGCCCGGCGGGCGAGGACGATCCGCGATCGGTCGACGAAGCCACCATCCGCGTCGAGGCGGCGTCGGTCGATCGGCTGCTCGACCGGTTCGTGGCAATCAGCCTGGTCCGTGAGCGCATCGCCGCGGGGGCAGAGCGCACGCGCGAGCATTCGCTGATGATGCGGCGTCTGAGGGCCGAGCTCACGGAAGCGTTGCGCCTGATCGGTCCTCCTCGTCCGTGGGGTGCGCCTGCCGCTGCCCTGCAAAAAATCGCTCATGCTGCCACGGTGATTTCTTCACTGGGGGACGAGCTCGATCACACGTTGGGAGACGTGCGCGGAAGCGACCTCACCCTGAAAGACAGCGTCGCGGAGGCAAAACGACTCTTGTCGCGCATGCGACAAACCCCGCTCAAGCAAATGTTCGGGCGCCTCGCGGCGGCAGTGGAAGCCGAGGCACGGCGGACGGATCGCGAGGTCGTGGTGAGGATGATCGGCTCTGAAGAGACCATCGACCGCCGGCTGGCCGAAGTCTTGGTCGAGCCATGCTTGCAGATTGCACGCAATTCCGTCGCCCATGGCATCGAGCCTGCGGCCACGCGCGTCGCCCTCGGAAAGCCTGCAGCGGGAACCCTCACCCTCTCCGCGCGGAGAACGGCAAACCGCTTACGGATCACGATCGAAGACGATGGCGGTGGGGTCGACGTCGCCGCCGTGCGCACCCGCGCGGTCGAGGCCGGTGCGGTCGCTCATGCGCTGGCCGATGCGGCGGACGACAACACGCTCCTTGCGCTGCTCTTTCTGCCGGGGTTCTCCACCCGAGAAACATCTGATCTCCTCGCCGGACGAGGCATCGGCCTCGACATCGCCCTCAGCGCGATTCAGCGACTCGGCGGAGCGCTTCGACTCTCGAGCAAGTACGGATTGGGCTTCTCGGCGCGGGTCGAGATCCCCGTGGAGAGCGGACTTGGGAGCGTGCTGTGGGTCACCGCCGGCGGGGTCGAGTACGCGCTCTCCGCGGCTCAAGCCGCCTCGGTGCGCCTGAGCGACGGCGACCGCATCCCGAACCTCGCAGCGTGTCTCGAGGCTCGACCCAACGATGTTGCGAGGTTCGCGATCGAGCTTCAGGTCGAGGAGGACGAACAGAGCGCGAGCCCATTCTTCGTGGGCGTAGACGCGGTCGGCCGCACCGAAGAAGTCCTCATCCGGCCGCTTACGCCGCTCCTTGCTTCGATGGGGCCCTATTCTGGAGCCATCGTCCGCGAGGACGGATCGCTGCGTCTGGCCGTCGACATCTTCGCCCTTGCGCCGCGTGCCCGAGCGCTCGCTCGTGTTCCCGACAGGACGAGCGCGTTCCCGAGTGACAGGCCACGCGCTCCGTTGTCGACCCCAAGCGGCGTCCTCGACATCGATTAAGGAGGTATACCTTTGGGGTGGTGACGATCACGCGGATGGAGGATGCCGACATCGACGCGGTGGTCGCCATCGACGCGGCGGCTTTCCGTCGCACACCTGCGAAGCTCGACGAAGAGGGCACGATCGCCACCGCGTCTGGGCTCCGCGAAGAGCTAGCGCGTCCGTGGTCTCGCTTGTGGGTCGCGCGTTCCTGCGAGATCGCGGTGGGGTTCTTGGTGTGCTGGCACGTCGTCGACGAGCTCCACGTTCTCAACGTGGCGACTCTTCCCGAGCATCGTCGGCGGGGGATCGCCAGCGCGCTGATGGATGAGGCCTTCGCCTTCGCCCGGACAAATGAGGTGCGGAAGGTGTTCCTCGAAGTGCGCAAATCAAACGGGGATGCGATTCAGCTTTATCGAAAGCTCGGGTTTTCGGCGATGAACGTGAGGAAAAAGTACTACTCCGACGACGAGGATGCGATCGAGATGGTCCTTCTTTTCGATCCAGAGACCAAAGAGATCATTGCTCGACCAGACGAGATTCGTCTGGAACGCTGAGCTCGAGCCCCATGCGAAAAGTTTCCGTCGTTGGTTTTGCGTTCCTCTTGGTTGGTTCCGCTGCTCATGCGCAGTCGCCCTCTGGGGGGGCGCTCGCCTCCGCGCTCGAGGCAGTGAAAGCTACCGACTACCCGCGCGCGGAGCGTGAGCTTGCGGCTGTCCGCGGAGCCGATCAACCGGCCGCGAACACGGCGCTCGCGCGGATCATGCTCGAGCAAGGTCGCTTCGCAGAGGTGGAAAAATACGCGCAGATCGCCCAAGCGAGCCCGACGGAGAAGACCGCCGCCACCAACGTTCGTGCGCAGGCGCTCTTCGAGTCGGGCAAGGCAGTCGACGCGTTGAAGCTGCTCGAGACGGTAAAGGACGCTCCCGGTCCGGCGGGGAGACGCGCGCGCCTCTTGCTCGGCGACTACAGGATCAGGACCGGGCATCGCGCGGACGCGAGCGATCCGCTCATGAAGATCATCGAGGAGTACAACGCCGACGGCATCAAGAGCAGCGACGCCGAAGGCTTGTCGATGGTCGGTCGCGCCGCTCACCTTCTTCGCAGCCCGAAGGACGCGAACGCCGCGTTCAACCAGAGCGAGCGCATCGACAAGAAGAGCGTCGAGATGCTTCTTTGGCGGGCCGATCTGTTCCTGGAAAAATACGATCCCGGTCACGCCGAGGACGTGCTGAAAGAGGTCTTGGCGATCTCGCCCAAGCGGGCAGATGCGATCGTGATGATGGCGCGCGTGAAGCTCGATCAGACGCTCGACTTCGAGGCCGCAGAAAAATTGGTGAAAGACGCGATCGCGATCAATCCCAATCACGTCGGCGCTTACGCGGTCCGCGCCGGGCTCGCGCTCCACGACATGGACCTCGCCGCGAGCGACGGCGCCATCGCCACTGGGCTGCAAATCAACCCCAACGATCTCGAGCTATGGAGCCTGCGCGCCGCCACGAAATACCTGGGCGACGACACCAAAGGCTTCGAGAGCGCAAAGAAAGAAACGTTCGCTCGCAACCCTGAATACGCTGATTTTTACGGCGTCTTGGGAGAGTTCGCAGAGTGGGAGCACCGCTACGACGACATCGTATCGATGATGAAAGAAGCCACGAAGCTCGACCCTGAGGACGGCAAAGCGTGGGCCCAGCTCGGCCTCACCCAGATGCGAAGCGGCGACGAGACGGGCGGAATGGACAGCCTGAAGAAGGCCTGGGCGAAGGACCACTACAACGTCCGCGTCTTCAATACGTTGAACCTCTACGAGCAGACCATCCCCAACGCGTACGAGACCGGCGGCGGCGGCGTGTTCAAGATTCGCTTCCCGAAGGACGAACGCGCTGTGCTCGATCGCTATTTGCCGCGCATGCTCGGCGAAGCCTGGGGCTCGATGAAGGCGCGCTACGAGTTCGTTCCCCAGAATCCGGTGCAGGTCGAGCTCTACTCGAATCGCGAACAGTTCAGCGTGCGCACCAGCGGACTCCCCAACATCGGCATTCAAGGCGTTTGCTTCGGGCGGGTCGTGGCCGCGATGAGCCCCAAGAGCGAGCCCTTCAACTGGGGCAACGTGGTGTGGCACGAGCTCGGCCACGTCTTCGCCATCCAGCTATCCAAGAACCACGTGCCGCGCTGGTTCACCGAGGGGCTCAGCGAATACGAAACCATCGCCCGGCGCCCGGAGTGGCAACGGGAGCTCGATCCTGAGCTCTACCTCGCCATCAAGCGCGGCACCCTCCCCGGCGCCGTCGACATGAACCGCGCTTTCACCCACGCGAGCGACGGCAACGACGTGACCGTCGCCTACTACGCGGCGAGCCAGATGCTCGTGTACACCGCGGAGAAATATGGGATGCCGAAGATCGTCGCGGCCCTGAAATTGTGGGGCGATGGCGTCCGCACGCCGGAGGTCATCCAGCGCGCGTTCGGGGTATCGGCCACCGAATACGATCGCCTCTTTCGCGTCTGGGCGATGGATCGGCTCGCTCGCTACAAGACGCAATTCCTCTTCGATGATCGGGCACGACCGCTCGATGAAGCGCAGGCCAGGGTGAAGTCCTCGCCGAACGACGCTGCGGCGCACGCGGCCCTCGCACTCGCGCTCGTGCACGCGCGAAAGGTGGACGAGGCGAAGAAGGAGATAGAAGCCGCGCTCAAGCTCGATCCGAAGGACATGAACGCGCACTACCTCGGCTCGAAGCTGGCCGGCAAAGACGCCGACGCGCAGCTCGCGCACCTCGTGGCCATCCAGAAGGCGGGCGGGGACGGGTATCCGGTCCGGATGGGACTCGCCGAAGTGGCCGAGGCGAAGAAAGACAAGGTCGGTCTGCGCGCTGCGTTCGAAGCTGCGCACAGGTTCGATCCGACGCAGGGCGAGCCGGTGAAGGGGCTCTTCGATCTGGCGCACGAAGAGAACCGCGAGGCCGACGAGATCACCCTTTTGAAGGAGCTCGCGCCGCTCGATCAGCACAACCGAAAAGTGTGGCGGATGCTTCTGGACAAACTCGTCGCGGCCAAGCGCTGGCCGGAGGCACGCAGCGTCGGCGAGTCGACGATCTTCGTCGACGTCGAGCACGGTCCGACCCATGTGGCCTACGCACGCGCCCTCTCGGCAGTAGGAGATCACGCAAACGCGGTCTACGAGCTCGAGAGCGCCGTCCTCTGCGCCGGCCCTCCGAAAAACGTGGCGACGGCGCACGCTCTCCTTGCGGCGGAGCTCGTGACCTTGAAAAATTCTCCTGAGGCGCGGAAGCACCTGGCCGAAGCCCAACGCCTTGATCCGGAGAACGCGGAGGCAAAAACCATCAAAATTGCGCCGTAATTACGCTTACGTATGTGCAGTATGCACATACGAATCCGTGTTATCATTCTTTATGGCGAAATCGATTCTCTCTCTGGAGACGCTCCAGAAGCTCCCGAAGACGGACCTCCACGTTCACCTGGACGGCTCGCTCCGCCTCTCGACCATCCTGGATCTCGCGGCCAAGCACCGCATCGAGCTCCCCGCCGACGACGAGGACGGCCTGCGCAAGGCCATGAACCTCGGCGAGAACTGCGGCTCACTCGTCGAGTACCTGAAGGCGTTCGACGTGACGCTGCGGGTGATGCAGACCGAAGAAGCGCTGGAACGCATCGCCTACGAGCTGGCAGAGGACGCTGCAAAAGAGAGCGTCCGTTACATGGAAGTTCGCTACGCACCGATGCTCCATACCCGCCGCGGGCTTCGCCTCACGAACGTCGTCGAGGCCGTGCTCGCGGGGCTACGCGCGGCTCAAACCGATTTTCGGATCGAGTCGAACATCATCATCTGCGGAATCCGCAACGTCTCCCCGGAGAGCTCGCTCGAGATGGCCGAGCTCGCCGTGGCCTACAAAAATAGGGGCGTGGTGGGCTTCGACCTCGCCGGCGCCGAGTACGATCACCCCGCGAAGCATCACCGCAACGCTTTCCAGCTCGTTCGCGACAACAACATCAACGTCACCATCCACGCCGGTGAAGCCTACGGTCCCGAGTCGATCGCCCAAGCCGTGCATACCTGCGGCGCGCATCGCATCGGACACGGCTGCCGCCTCCGCGAGAACGGCGATCTCCTGCATTACGTGAACGACCATCGCATCACGCTCGAGTGCTGCCCCAGCTCCAACGTGCAGACCGGGGCCATTCGCGATCTCGCGAGCCATCCACTCAAGCTCTACGCGAACCTCGGCTTGCGGGTGACGGTCAACACCGACAACCGCCTCGTCACCGACACCACGGTCTCGAAAGAGCTATGGCTTTGCCACACCCAGATGGGCCTCTCGCTCGCGGACATCAAGCAGATCATCCTGAGCGGGTTCAAGAGCGCGTTTCTTCCGTTCCACGTGAAGCAGCAATACCTGCGCACGGTGAGCGAGGAGCTTGCCGCGTTCACCGAAGACACCACGACGCCGAGTCAGGCCGCTGCTCTCGCGCCGTCCCCGAGCCTCTCGGGCCCCAAAGAGACCGCCCAGAACTAGCCTATTTGCAGAGCGCGTAGCCGGGGAGAGCCTGGCTCGCCTGGCAGTTCAGGCCAATCGCGACGCACTCGTCGGTGGGCGCGGTGTCGTCGCAAAAGCGGACGGGCGAGGTCGTCGCGGTCGGCGTGCAGGTGGTCTTGCACGACACGTCCGTGTAACCCACGACGCTGTCGAACGTTCCGCAGCAGATCTCGCCGTGGCAATCGGCGGTGTCGTTGCACGGAAGCCGAATGCCGCCGGCACACGCTCCTGGCGCTGGGGACTCGCACATGTAGCTCGGAGGGCTGCCGTTCCCAACGCCCTTCGCGCAGCAAAACTGGCTGCTCACGTTGCACGTGACGTCCATGCCCATGCTCGTTCCGCAGGGGATGGTGGTGTCGAACGTGGTGCCCGCATCGAAGCCGGGCCCGGAGTCTTTCCGGTTGCCGCCGTCCCGGAACGTGACCCCTGCGTCGCCGGTGACGCCGCCGTCGCGACCACTGTCGGTCGACGTCCCGGCATCTCCGGACGTGCCGTCGCCGCTTCCAAAGAGACCGGTTTCGGCAGCGCCGCCGCAGCCAAGGCTCACGATGATGATGCCGAGCGACACGAAGGAAGAAGCGCGCATGTTTTCCCTGTCTTGGAAGCTAAGAAGTTCGGAAGCTCAGAAGCAGATGTGGAAGCCGGAGAGCGTAGTGACGCTGACCTGACAGCTTCCGCCGTTGGGGCACGGGTCGGCGGCGAGCGGGTCACACAGATTCGTCGTATTGGGTCCGCCGCAGCTGTTGGGCGGCACGCAGCTCACAGACGTTGCTCTGCCGCCGGGGGTTTGCGCGCAGCATAGGTCGCCTGGTTGACCGAGCTTCGTGCAATCGTCGGTGCCGGCGCAGGGGATCGGCATCTCGCCCATCGCGTTGCAACCTGCGGCAGGAGTGCAGTCGAAGATCGGCGGGATGTCACCCGAGCGGCAGCAGACCTGCTCGCCGAGCGCGCACGTCATTGCGGCCGTGTTGCACTCGATCCTGTTCGTGACCGGAGGGTTCGCGTCCGTCGTCCTCGCGTCCGTCACCCTCGCGTCGCGCATGCCGCTGTCGGTTACCCCGGCATCGAAGCGGCCTCCGCCGTCTAACCGGATGCCTCCGTCCGCCCCAATCGCGCCATCGTCGGTCGGCCCGGCCGCGTCCGCCGAATCCTGTGTGCCCGTCGGATTTCCGAACAGGCCGGTATCCACCGCGCCGCCACAGCTCGGCACGAACACGCCCAATGCCACGAAGACATACAGCCACGATTTTCGCTTCATTGGACTCCCGGGGCGTTCTTTACACTATCTGCCACGTCGCGACCTGCGTGCAATGCGGTCTTCGCGAGGGAAACTACGTGCTAGTACGCTGCTCCGCCGTTCTCCGCCGAAAATCTCCGCCAAAAACATGCCTCCCGAACCTACCCTCGAAGCTACCGGAGAAGCCGACCGGGCTATGGACGCATTGGCGATTGCGGCGGTCGTTGCCGAGCGGTCCGGCGGATCGGAGGCTGCCCCTGCCATCGTGATCGCAAAGCCCGAAGACTACCGAGCGGCCCTGGATCTCGATGCCAAGCTGGTTCGCAGCTACCTCGATCGCGTGGTGATGGGCGAAGATCCCGAAGCTGGCCTCGATGCGCTCCTCGAATCGCGGGCTCTCGAGATGATCTTTCCCGAGGTGCAGGCCATGGTCGGCTTCGGCGACGGCGAGTGGCGACACAAAGACGTCTGGAAGCACACCAAGCAGGTCGTGCGTCAGGCGGTGCCCCGCCTCGAGGTCCGGTGGGCTTCGCTCTTCCATGACATTGGGAAGGTGAAGACGCGTTCGATCAGCGCTGAAGGCAAAGTGCATTTCTTCGGACACGCCGAGGTTGGGACCCGGATGTTCGACAAGATGGAGAGGCGGATTTCGCTCTTTTCGCCCGAGCCCGCTCTCCGCGACACGGTGCGCTTTCTCGTGCTCCATCACCTCCGCGCCAATCAGTACGAGCCCTCCTGGACGGACGGGGCGGTACGCCGATTCGCCCGCGAGCTCGGCGCGCACCTGGACGATCTCTTGTGCCTCGCGTCTGCCGACATCACCACCAAGCGCCCCGAGAAGAAGCGCAAAGGCCTCTCCCAAATTTCGGAGCTCGGAGCACGAATCCAGAAGCTCGCCGAAGAAGACGCGAAGGTTCCGCCGCTCCCCACCGGCGTCGGCGATGCCATCATGAAGGCCTTCGATCTGAAGCCGTCGCGCCTCGTCGGCGAGATCAAACGCGCGCTCGAAGAGGCCATCGCCACGGGCGAAATTCAAGGCCACGAGCCTTGCGAAATGTACGTCGCGTTCGTGGGATCGAACCGCACTCGCTTCGGGATCTAGACCGCGGCAAGCCCGCTTCCTTTTCGCGGTAAATCGCGTTAGAGCCGTCTCGCTTTCGATGGGTATGACGCATTCTTCTGCTTGGTTGCATGTTCGCGTGAGCTTCGCGCTGCTGGCGGTGGCGGCGTGCGTGAAAATTCCCGGAGAGGTCGAGGCTACGTTTGCTCCGCCGGCACCTCACGACGACGACAATTTTCGGCGAAACGCCGACGGAAAAGCGCACGTGCCTTTCGAGCATGCGCCCCCGGATCTCGCCGCGACCGCGACCGCGGTGGACGCCGCGCCGGATGCGCCAGTCATCACACAGCCATTCGATGGTGGTGTCGAATGACGAGAGTCAGTGTCGCCGCGGCCGTCCTCGCGCTCGCCGCCAGCTCATGCACCACCACGACGGGCACCCTCAACGTTCTCGACGCGAAGACGGACAAGGCGCATCCCGCGACCTACCTCGGGCTCCCCCTTCGCAGCGGCCAGCTCGTGATCACCGAGGCGCCGGGCGCGTACAGCTTCGTGTTCGCGCTCATCCCCGAGCACTACCATCCGTTCACCCATGCGGCGATCATCAGCATGGAAGACGGCTCGCCGTACGTTTACGACATCTCCGGTCGCTACAAACCGACCTTCCATTCGCGCGTGCTCGACAACGTAAAAGGGGGCATGCGCCGCACGCCCTTCGACCAGTACGTGACGCCGAATCTCTACGCCGAGGTCTACGATCTGCCCGACGGGATCGATCCTGCGCGGGCTGTGGCGTTCGCCAAGCAGAAGTTCGCACACGGGGTCGAGTTCGATGCCTTCTTCGACAACGCGGACCACGACAAGCTCTTTTGCACGGAGCTCGTGCAGCTCGAAATGATTGCCGGCGGCGCGAAGCCCGTGCCGATGGACACCGTGCGCGCGAATCCGTCGCTCAAGCTCGCGATGCAGTGGCTCGGCGTTCCCCTCGGTGAAGCGCTCCCCCCGATCTTCTTCGTCGACCAGAAAAACTACGTTGGCTCGCTCGGCCAATTTTCGTCGCGCACCGCGGCCTATTCGTATTTCGAAGGAAAGCGTGAGCTCCATCGTCGCTTCCAAAAAAATCAGCGTCTCGGCTTCCTCTTCGAGCTTCACGGAAGCGGCGACATCAGCGCGCGCCCGGAGATCGACGACTTCATGGTGAAAGCCACCCATGTCTTCGACGGCGTGAGCGATCCGCCGCGCCCCGGCGACGAACGGATCACGAAAGCGGTTCGCCGCCTCGCCGACAACACGTTCGGACCGCTGGCAGACTAGGTGAGCGTGAGCCGCATCGTGCGCATGGCTGGGTTTCTTGGCGCGACGCTGAGTCTCTTCGTCGCCACTGGATGCTACGGATGGGCGCGCGCCAACGGAGGGCCGACGTACTCGACCACCGGACGCCAGGGACAAGGCGGCTACGTGGGCGGCATCGACGGCGTCTTTGGCCTGAAGGAAAACTCCAAGATCAACCGGAGCCAGAAGCCGTTTCCGGTAGGCCTCCACAACTCCGTCGAGATCGCGCTCGGACCCGATCGCAAGACCCTCGGTTGGGGAACGGCGCTCGCAATGTGGTCCAAGCCGCGCCCGATCTCACCGTACGTCCTCCTCGGCTCGTACCTACACGCCGATCTCTTGCAGAACAAATTCAGCTTCGGAAACGTAAGCCCCTATGGTGAGATCGGCCTCGTCGGTCAGCTCGGCGATCGCACCGACGAAGACGAGAACGGCATGATCTTCACCCTCGGCCTAGAGCTCCAGTACCTCATTCAGTATTTGCATCCGCCGGGCGAGCCCGTGCTTCCGGGATTCTTCACGCTGAAATTCGGAATCGGCTACGAGAAGAACTGAGCGCGCAGTGTTTTGTCAGCGCGTGCGCTCGTCGATCGCGCTGATCGTTTTCTCGAGCGAGCCGTCCTTGTGCATGCACGGATAGCAGTCGCGCGAGCCGACGAAGCCGCAGCCCCGCCTCGACGCGTACCCCTTGAGGGCGGTGACGGTGCGCGCGTCCCCCACCTCGCTCGCCTCTGCAAAATGAGACTTTTTCGCGTCGCACCCGGCGGCCGAGCGCAGAGCGATGGTCACCTGGAGCGCGGGCTTGGCGAGCGCTTTTACTTCGGATCGAACGAGCGATTTCTGGGCGCGTGACGCGGCGAGGGGATACTGCGCGCCCGATTGTCCGTAGGCGATGTCGTAAAGAATGTCTGGCCCCGCCCAGCCCATTTGGGTCTCGAGGAGAGCGAATGCGGCATCGGCGGATTCCTTCCCGATGGCGCTGTTGCGCACGTCCTCGAGGAGCTTCAGATCGTCGATCGCCTTGGCATCCGTCTTCAACCAGAGCTCAGCCTCGCGCATCGCGTCCTTGGTAGCGTGCGTCGCGGTGTAGGCTTTTTCCAGCTCGCGGTGAATCTCGGCGCGCTCGCCGTGTGCGCCTTCCAGCTCCGAGAGCTTGGCGATCCCGGTCGCGTAGTTTCCTTTTTTCGTCTCTTCGACCGCCTCGTTGATCTGGGTGTCGAGGTTCTTGTCGATGGGCTTCGGGGGCACCGTCACGATCGGCGCGACCCCTGCATCGGCGTCGGCGTTGGTCGTCTTGCCCGCGCCGGTGAGGACAATCACGAAGATGACGAGGGCAATGAAAGCGCTCGTGCCGAGGCCCAGGTAAAGGAGAAGTCGGGGATGTTCTCGATAGAGCAGGTGCGCTTTGTTGACGAGCGGATCCCACGCCGGGCGCGGACCGGTGACGATCGGCAGCCCACTCGACGGATCGTAGTTGGCGATGGAGACGCGCGCATTGTTCACCCCCGCGAGCGAGCCACTGCGTGCGCTGTTTACGGGCGCGCCGGGGAGGTTTCCGTAGTCGGGTCTCCACACCGCGTCGATCGCATCGGAGAGCTCTTTAGAGTCGGCGTAGCGGTGGGTCGATTCCTTGGCCAGCATGCGGATGAGAATGGCCTCGACCTCGTGGGGGACGATCGCCTCGGGGGCTTTCACGGCGATGGGCGGCACAGCGGCAGTCACGTGCATCCCGAGGAGGGTGACCTTGCTCGCGTGATCAAAGGGCCTCACGCCGGCCAGCATTTCGTAGCCGATGACGCCGAGCGAATAGATGTCGGCCCGCGGATCGACAGGCTGACCGAGCGCCTGTTCCGGCGCCATGTACTCGGGCGTGCCGTAGACCATCCCCAGCTGCGTAAGCACGGGCTGCGACGGACCGAGCGGCGTCTGGCTCTGGGAGAGAGTGCCCACGGGCACCTTGGCGATGCCGAAATCGAGCACCTTCACGAAGTCGTGCTCGCCCTCCCGGTTGACGAGCATCACGTTCTCGGGTTTGAGATCGCGATGCACGATGCCGAGCGCGTGCGCGCGCTGAAGGGCGGCGGCGATCTGGCGAAGGATGCGGAGCGCGCGGCCGGTCTCCAGGCGGCCAACGGCGATGACGTCGCGTAGGCTCTCGCCCTCGACGAACTCGAGCACCAAGAAAAACGAACCGTCCTCGAGCTTCCCGAAATCGGTCGCGGTCGCCACGTTCGGATGATCAATGTGAGCTGCGGCCATCGCCTCACGCTCGAAACGCGCCACCACTTCCGGAAGGCGGCTCATCTCCGGATGCAGCACCTTCACGGCGAGACGCTTTCGCATATGGGTGTGCTCGGCCTGATAGACCGCACCCATTCCGCCTTCACCAAGGAGCTTCTCTATCTTGTAGCGGCCACTCAGAGTCGTTCCGATGAGCGACGCGGGGCCCGCCGGGCGCAAGCTTGCCCGTTCCTCAACGCGCTCACTCGCCGCGTCGGCTTTCGACTTCGCCTCCGCGGCGTTCGGATCAGTGGAGGCCATGCGCGCGGTTCTGACGGATACCACACCGGCCGGGCCGCGGCATCAGAGGTCGAGCCCCACCCCGAACGTGAGGAAAAGCGCCGCGCTATCGTGACCGATCGTCGCCAGATCCGTCTGGAGCCCATTGGCGGTGGAAGCAGGGCGGAAGTTGTAGAGGTTGCCGGTGAAACCGAACCCCAGCTTCGTGCCGAGCTCAGCGGTGAGCTCCCACGGCTTTCTGACCATGTAGGCCATGCCGATTCCAACCGGGATTTCGAAGTAGCTCCCGCCCGCGCCGCCCGCGAGGAGATCTTCGGACGTGTTGTTCGGGGGCAGAACAAGGCGCAGGTGGTAGCTCGGGCCGTACACCCCCGCGTAGCCGAAGCCCACGAAGACCCAGCTTCGGAAATCCCCGCGCGGCCACGGAGGCGTGATCTTTGCGCGGGCTCCCGCGGCCGTGGTTCGGCGGGAAGGTTCAGGGCCATTCGCGGGGCCGATGTCGTGGGAAACATAGGCGCCGACACGCACGAACGGCAGGAGCGCGACGTGTCCTTGAAGCGAAAAATAGGGTCCAAAACCGCCGTCGCCGACACCGCTACTGAGAAAGCGGCGCATGACCCCAGCGTTGGCGCTCGCATCCCATTTGAGCTGCGCGGACGAAGGATGCGCCACCAGAAAAACGGCCGCAGCTAGGAAAGTTGCCGCCAAGCGCCTGCTCACGCGCGGCACAGTAGCACGCGTGGTAACCTTTCTATGCGGATGCGACGACTGCTCGTTCTCGGAATATGCGCCTTCAGCTGGCCCGCTGTTGCGCAGGTGAATCTGCCGCCGCCGCCGCCTCCGCCGCTGTCTACGAACCAGCCGCCCTCGCCGCCGCCGCCGTCGTCATCGCCACGCCCGCGTCCCACGACTTCGCCCGCTCCTGCTCCCGCCCCCGCGCCTCGACCACACCCCGCGCCGCAAGAGCGCGCGCCCGAGCCACGCGAACCCCGCGAAGCTCGTTCGGAGCCGTCGTATGGTGGCGGACGCCCCTGGTCGCTGCGGCTCAATCCCCTGCCGATATTCTCGGCGCGGGCGAGTGTGGATGCAGAGTACACCTTTTCTCCGCACCACGCCGTCGTGCTCTCGCCGAACGTAACGTTCTCCGCCGACCGGCAGCGATTCACGTCCATCGGCTTCGGAGACACCAGCCCCGAGTCGTCCGGGCTCGGCGCGGAGGTCGGCTACCATTACTGGCTCAACCCTACGGCGGAAGGCGTCTTTCTCGGGCCGGCGCTCCTCCTCGGGGTCACGTCGTATCCGGGTTTCGGATCGCGCTTCAACTACGGCGCGGCCTTCGATGTGGGGTACCAGGTCATTCTCGCGGGCGGCTTCACCGTGATGGCGGGTGGTGGCTTGCTCCTCATCGGCCAATCCGGCGCCGGGAACGTGATCCACCTCCTTCCCCGCGCACTCTTGGGCATCGGCTGGAGCTTCTAAAGGCCCTTAAACGAAAAACGGGAAACCCCGACGTGGGGTCTCCCGAATTCCGAGAAACGACATCCGCGCTCAACTGCAGCGCGAGGGTCGTAAATCCAAGGCTACTTGCCGTGGATTTCCGTGCAGCCCTGCGTGTAGATGCCGAGGATGTTGAAGCTGCGGAGCTCGACCGAGTGGACGTCGGAGATCCCGCCGGCCTTCTTGGCTGCGTCGATGCTCGCGTCGCCCCAGGCGGCAATGCCGAGGATTCCGGTTGCGCAGGCCTCGCCGGCCTTGTCGCCGGTCTTGCCGGTGCCCGAGATCTCAGCGCGGTCAACGCCGTGCGGCGCCGTGACGCCGGTGTAGAGCGAGCCCGAGGGATAGGGGCCGCTGACAGTCGCGCAGCCGGTTCCGATGAAGAGCACGCCCGAAACAAAAGCCAACTTCGCAAAATTCATATGAGCCTCCCGTAAAAGAACTGCCGGTGTAGGTAGAGCGGAAACAACGTGAAAAAGTGGGCATCCGCTAACATGGTCGCGCTTTATCTGTCAAGCAGACGACATTGTCGCTATTTGCCACGCGCCTGAGGTATCTCCCCGCGGCCCGTATGTACAGCCCTCGTTGGATCTCTCTTTTGTTGATCGTACTTGCGGCATCTTCGCTCGTAAAAGTCGCGCTGGCCCAGGAAACTGCAGAACCGCCGCGGTCAGCACCTGCGCCCGCGCCGGAACCTGCGACCACCACCGCCCCTCCAGCGCCCGCCCCCGCGCCTCCACCCGCCGTACCTGAGGCTGACATGTCCGCGCCGCCCGAGCGGAAACCACAAGGGTCCGACGAGCATCTACCGGTTGGCCGCAGCCCGGCGATGGTCCGCCTGCTCCGCCGCCAAGCGACGTGGGATTTAAACCTCGAAGGGGGGCTCGGCGGGGTGTGGGCAACGCCGCCGCATCACGCGATAGGCTTTGCGCGCGCGCGGGCGGGAGCCACCTTCGTCCGTGATCCGTTCCTCGATACGTTTGGGCTCACCTACGAATATTCGGGGCTCTCGCCGGCGACGTTCGGGGTCCAAGCCGAGGTGGCGTGGCTCGAAAAAGGATTCTGGGCGCAGGGCGGGCTTCTCTACGACGTGAGCGGGCGCGGGGGTGTGATGGCGGCGCTCGGCTGGGCGATCTTCGGCGTGGAGACGGACTACCGCAACGCCGAGCAGACCGGAAAAGCGTGGGCGCTCTACGCCAAGCTCCGCATTCCCGTGAGCCTCTTCATCCGCGCGCTGCCGTAAGCGGGAGGCGCGCGCCCTCAGTTCATCGAGGACTTCTTCGCCTTCAATTCTTTTAGGCGCTCGCGGATCTGCGGCGCGTCTTCGGCGAAGGGCGCAAGCTCCAGAAAACGCTGCAAATCAGCCTGCGCCGCGCTCGTCGCCCCAAGCTTCGCCGACAGAAGGCCGCGCTCGCGAAGTGGCTCAGGCGCATTCGGCGTGAGGCACACCATTCGATCGATCGCGAGCATCGCCCGAGCCATGTCGCCCCGTGAGAGGTAGATCCCGCGGAGGTTGTGGAGAACGCGGAGAAGGACGGCGCGTGCGCTCGCCGGCGCAAGGTGCTCGACGCGAACCGGTGCGCTCTTTCCAGTGACGCGTTCGAGGAGCTTCGCGAGCGCCTCGTGATCCAGAATTTTTCCGCCGAAGAATGGATCGACGAGGACCGGCTCGTCACGGTCGAGCGGATCGATCCGCACCAGGAAGTGCCCCGGAAAACCGACGCCGCGTGCGCGCACGCCCACCCGCCGCGCCACCTCGCAGTACACGACAGCAAGAGTGATCGGGATTCCCACGCGACGGTCCATCACGTCTGAAATCAGGCTATTTCGTGGGTCGTAGTAGTCGTCCTCGTTCCCCGCAAAGGCGCACTTCACGTAGAGATGCTCGGCGAGGGCGACGGCCTGTTCGTGCGGCGAAAGAAGCGCTAGCCCGGCGTCGGCGAGGGGAGCGGCGAGCTCGTCGAAGCGCGTGAGGAGGGCCTCGACATCGAGATTGCCGTAGACGTCGCGGGCGATGAGAGCGGCTCCGACGGCCACATCCATCGCGGCGTCGTCTCTCGCGGCAAGCGCCTCGAAGGTCTCCACGCTCGATGCCCCCGGAGGTGTGTCGGGCGAAGATGCGGGACGGCTCACGAGGGCGAAGCGAGGATCGGGCACTTCTTCGGGATGCCTCGCGGACGCGATTTGTGCAAGTGTGCGCGCGCCCATGGCCAAGACCTCCGTCACATCCGCAGCAAGCAAGAACACGATCCGCAGGGAATTCGAGCACGCGCGGAACGTTCACCCCACCGGCATTACGGGCAAGGAGCGCCCCGCCGACATCCTCGCCAGCGCGTTCCCGGCGTACGTCGGACGGCAAGAGCGCACTGCCTTCGAGCTCATGCGCCGGAGCGTGAAGGAAGACTGCGCGATCTTTCTCACCTTGTCAGGAGCGATGACGCCCGCGGGCCTTCACCAGTCCTGCCTGATCCCGCTCCTCGACCGCGGTCTCATCGACTGCATCACCACCACCGGCGCCAATCTCTATCACGACGCGCATCGCATCATTGGCCACCGCGTGCGGGAGATCGAGCCGAATGCGGGGGATCTCCAGTACCGTTTGGCGCGCATCATCCGCATTTACGATCTCGGTTTCTGGGAAGAGACGCTGCTCGAGACCGACAAATTATTTTCGGCGATCCTCCAGAAAAAAGAATTTCAAAAGCGGATGACGACCGTGGAGCTCCACTATCTCCTCGGAAAAAATATCGCGGCCATGGAAGACGCACTCGGGGCGAAGAGCCCGTCGCTCCTCGCTACGGCCTACCGCTACGGCGTTCCCATTTTCGTCGGTGCGGTGCAAGACGGCTCCATCTTCCTCAACATCGTGAAGTTGAAGCGCCTCCTCGGGAGCGAGTTCAAGCTCGAGATCGACGTCAACGACGACGTCTTCGAGATGGGCGCGATGCAGCACCACTGCTTCTCGACGCTGAAGAAGAAGATGGCTGTGTGGATCTTGGGCGGAGGCGTTCCAAAGAACTACACGCTCCAGGGCGAGCCTCTACTCGATCAGATCCTCGGCGTGCCCACCCATGGCTTCGACATCGATCTGCAGTTCTGCGTAGATCCGGTGGACAACGGCGCGCTCAGCTCGTGCCCCGCCGGCGAGGGGCACACCTGGGGCAAAGTCTCCGCAGAGAGCGTGGCCACCGGCTCGGTCTACGTTCACACCGACGTAACCGCCGTCTTTCCTTGGCTCACCTATGCGCTGCTCTCCGATCCGACGATCCATCGCAAGCACCGCCGCCTGTACGGCGCGCGCGAGGAGGCCGTAAACACGCTGGATCGTGAGGTCATGAAGAGGCGAAAGAAGCTCGCCCCGACCATGAATTTTACGCTCCCGAAACCGAAGAAAAAGAAGGCTAAGAGGAAGGTCGCGCGCCGGGCATGAGCACGCACTTGAAGACGCGGAGCGTGGCCGAGTGCCGCCGCGCGATCCTCGATCGCAATCGCGACCTCCGAGCGCTCATACAGGTGCTCGACACGCCACTTCGCGATGAGCGAGCGGGGCCGAGCGCGCCTCTCTTCGACGTGCCGTACGTGCTGAAAGACACCTGGAACACCGCAGGAATTCTCACCACGGGCGGGTCATGGCGGCACCGCGCGCGCGTGCCTTCGTCGTCGAGCGTCGTCTTTACGACGTTCCAGGAGGCGGGCGCGGTGCTCCTCGGGAAATCGAACATGTGCGATCTCGCGTTCTCGCCAGAGAGCGACAATCACATCATTGGCGCCACCCGAAATCCGCTCGACGTGGAGCGCACCTCGGGGGGCAGCACCGGCGGAGGCGCCGCGGCAATTGCGGCAGGCATGGCTGCCTTCGATTGGGGCTCCGATTTCGGGGGATCGGTGCGCATGCCGGCGGCGTTCTGCGGCATCGTCGGACTTCGTCTCTCCTTTCGAGAGTGGCCGATCCCCGACGATTTTTTTCCGACCACGCCGAAGCTCGACGTGGAGCTGCATGGGATGGGTCCGCTCGCTCGCACTGTCGACGGCGTTAGAGACGTCATGCGCGCGGCTGAGAGCTTGCGAAGCTCTCCGCTCGGACAAATCCGCCCATTCACGGGCCGCGTGCATATTTATGGGCCGGATGCAGCAACGGAAAGAGAGTGGCCCACGTTCGTCGGGGACGCGGCGCGCGCGCTCGTGGCGGTCGGTGCGCGTTTCGATGTCGATCGCGCCATCCCCTCGCCAAGCGCGGTGACGGAAGCGTACGACAGCTACCTTTGCTCGAATTTCGAAACCTTCCTCGCGACGGGGGAGCTTCCGCTTCGCGAGGGACTGCCGGCCGTGCTCCTCGGTCTCGCCTCGGGCGGACGGCTCGATCGGCGCATTCACCCGAACAGCGGAATGCTCCTGATGGCGCTCGCCCTGGGGCGGCTCTCGATCTACCGCGACGCGCGCCTGGCACGTGCTCGGGTGGACCGCGTGCGTGACGCGATGAGCGCGCTGTGGGAACGTGGAGATTTGGTCGTCGCCCCCACCACCACGGAGACCGCCCCCCGCCATGGTCGCGCCGGCTTTTCTCGTCATCTCCTGACGTTTGCCAAGCTTGGAAATCTGACCGACTCGACGTGCGTGGCCATCCCCTTCGGACGATTTCCGAACGGGCTTCCGCGTTCACTCCAGGTGATGGGCCCGCCCGGCTCCGAGCACGAAGTCTTGGACTTGGCCGCGCGCCTGGAAGGCTAGTCGACCTTCGCCAGATTGTGCCGCGCGGTACGCATCACGCAGCCCTTAGTCGAAGCCGAGCGACTGAATCAGCTCGAAGAGAGCGAGGACGGCGGCGGGCTCGGTGTGGAGGAAAGTTACTCCCACGAGGGTCATGGGATCGACCCTCGATCGCGGCCTGACCCACGCCACGCGCGCGCCGATGCTGAGAGGATCCCAGAGCGTGGGCGCCAAGAAATCCAGGCTCACCTCTTCGCCTTCGCGAATCGTCTGCGGAAACTCCATACACGCGCCGCCCAGACTCACATTACGGATGCGCACGTCCCAGCGCCACCCGTCGGTCATGTGAGAAACGGTGGCGCCCAGCCGCACGTTCCTGCGGTCGTGAACGCGAAATGCCCCGGCTCGCGCTTCCGCTCCCATCACGGACGAAAGTACCACGAGGGCTACCTGAACACGTGCACCGATCGACGGTTCCGGCACGCGAACACCCAAGTTTAGCGTTTCTCATCAAAGACCGGTTACGATGATTCTCCGATGACCCAGGACACCCGCAAAGATCCGCGCGCGAAAATCGTAAGCCTGAACGTCCGCTACAAGAGCGCGACGGTCGACGAATTCATCGAGAATCACTCCCATGACGTCAGCAAGGGGGGGATCTTCATCAAGACCTCGACCCCATTTCCCCAGGGAACGCTACTGAAATTCGAGATTCGCCTCTCGGGCGATCAAGCGGTGATCGCGGGAGTGGGTCGCGTCGTGTGGAAGCGCGAAGCGAATACGTCGGGCTCCGAAAGCCCGGCGGGCATGGGCGTAAAGTTCATCAAGATCGACGAAAATTCGCGGACGGTGATCGATCGCCTGGTCGGTACGAAAGAGAACGCCGGCATCGCATTCACCGCCGAGCTAGAGAAGAAGCAACCCGACGAGAAGACCCTTCAAGGAATGGGCATTCCCAAGGGCGCGTTCCTCGGCACGGGCGCCCCGCAGAGTCCCGCTTCCGCGCCGCCCCGCCCGGCAGGAGAGGCCTCGCACCTCAAGTCGACGATCATGGGCATGGGGGCCGTGAAGGACCCGGCGGCCGCGCCCGGCACCGTGACGCCGGCAGCCGGAGCTGGTTTCTTCCCGGCGACGAACTCCGAAGCCGACATGCCGCCGCCCGAAGAGCGGACGATGATGAAGCAAGCCGCCGAGCTGCTTGAAGAAGCGCTCAAGGGCGCCGGCGGATCGATGGACGAGATCGGCACGAATCCACTTTTCGCAGGGCCGGCGACGGTTGCCAAAGCCGGGCCGACGACGACGCCCGAAGTGACGGACGCGAAGAAAGAGATCGAAGCGACTTCGCCGCCGTCGACGGTGCGGGACACGCCTCTCGCAAAAGAGTCAGCGCCCCCGCCGAGCTCCAAACCGCCTGCTGCCGCTACGGCGAGCGTCAAGCCCGCGCCGCGCGCTGCAGCCGCGGTGGCACGCGCGTCGGAATCCACGCCGCCGGCCGCAGCTAGCAAATTTCCGGCATGGGCCTGGGCACCGATCCTCCTCGTCGTCGCCGGAGGCCTTGTTTTTGCCCTCAAGCCCGACTTGTTCGGTGGGGGCTCGGCGGTCCCCGCGCCGACCGCAGTACCGTCGACTCCCGTGAGCGTTGCGCCCGTCGATTCGGTGGTTCCCATGGCAGCCGTCGATGCTGCAATCGCCACGGTTTCAGATGCATCTGCGCTCGGCATGGTCGGCGCGACTGCCGATGCGGGCGCGGCAAAGGATTCTGGGCCGTCGACCATGACGGTCGTTGCGCCGGTCGTCACGCCTCCGGTCATCAAGCCGCCGCCGCCCGCTGCTCCGCCGAAGCCGAAGCCGCCGGTCGTGACGCCCGAAGGCGCGGCGCCCGTCGACGAGACGGCGACGCCGAAGCCCGCGCCAACCCCGAAGCCGCCGACGACTCCGAAGAAGCCTGCCGACGACTCCGACAATCCTTACTGAGTCAACTCGCGGACGATCGTCCCGAGCCCGCGGGCTATCGCCAACGTCGCGCCCCACACGAATTCTCCTTCGACCGTGAGGCCGATGCGGGGGAGAATGGCCAACGAAGTACCTGCGAATCGCCGAAGCGGCCCCGAAAAAACGCGCGCAACCTCGGCAGGGTTCGGCACCGGGACGATGCTGCTCGCAATCCATCCGACGAACGGCGTGATGATGTAGCCGGTGCCCGTGACGTAGTCGTCGAGCGGACCGAGCACGTCGACCGCGTCTCCCCGGATCGCGAGCTCTTCCTCGGTTTCGCGTAACGCCGTCATCATGAGCGAGTCGTCGGTGAGATCGCGCTTGCCTCCTGGAAACGCGACCTGTCCGCTGTGCTTGCGCATGGCATCGGTTCGCTTGAGGAGCCAGACGTGAACGTCGGCGTCGCGCTCGAAGAGAGGGACGAGCACTGCGCAAGCTTTGCCCGCGCCGTCATGAGCAAGGCGACGCTCGCGATCGCGCAAGTAGGCGCGGAGAGGCTCGCGGAGCGCAGTTTCACTGAAGGATGGCAAGACCACGGGGCGTTATCTGATCCATGATTCCACAGATCTAGGCATATCGCGTGCAGGGCTTGCTTCAATCGCGATGAAACGATCCGCTCCTTTTCTAATTTTCGCCACTTTTGTCGCCGGTGGTTGTGGCTTGGACACGGGCGGTCTGGGGGATCTCTCGCACCAGACTGGTACCACGGGGAGCCAGCACGCCGAGTCCGGGGCTCCGAGCGTCGCTGCCGACGCTTCCGCCGCTCCCGCAGATGGCCAAGCGGCAGACGCTTCGACAACCGCGGTCGATGGTGCGGCCGGGGGGTGCGGCGCCACCACGTGCAGCACTGGTGAGGTGTGCTGCGCACGGGAGGTCGGCGGCAAGGCGCAGACGTCGTGCAGCAAGAATTGTAGCGGCGGCGGCGTTGTCGTGTGTGACGTGGGAGGCTTGCGGTGCAGTGAGGGAGACTGCGGCCCTTGGGCGAAATTTCCGGGGCTCGACGTCTGTAACTGACGATCCGGTGGCGACGAGAGGGCGATTTTGGCGTAAGCTAAGGCCCGATTTTCCGGCGTCGTCTAATGGCAGGACAGCGGATTTTGATTCCGCTTATCGTGGTTCGAATCCACGCGCTGGAACCGAGAGATCGTGAATTCCTCCTCGATCCGCCGCCACTTCGTGCAGCCACTTGAGGCGAGCTCGGGGATGGCGTCGACCATCGGAACGACCGGGCCGTACTTGCGAAAGTGCGGGACGTTGCGCCGGTAGGTATCAAGCATCCCCGGCGTGCGATGGCGGGTCCTTTCGCGAACCCAGGTGTCAGACTGACCTTGGGCGAGCGCAGCCGTCACGAAGAGGCCGCGCAGGTCATGCACGCGCACCGCGAGTCGCCTCTTGAGCTCCTCGTTCTCTGGGAAGAGATCGGGACGCTTCTCGCGGCTGATGCCCGCCATGGTCAGATGCGCGCGGAAGGTCTCGGCGGCGAGAACGACGGTGATGGGCTGGCCAGCCTTCGTGACGAACACGCGATCGGAGGGTCCGGGGTTTGGCGTGATTTTCCGCCAGGCTTCGAGGCCATCGAGGGTCGGCGGGTCCAGGGGCACGTTGACCGTTTCCGTCGTCTTCGTCCTCGAGAGGCACGCGCGCCCGTGCTCGAAGTCGATGTCCTTCCAGAGAAGCGGGGGAATGCTCTCGTCTTCACCCTCCTCGCCTTTCGGCTCCTGACGTCCGACGGCTTCGCTGATGCGCCATCCGGTCTCGGCAAGGAATGCCCAGAGCAGGCGGTAGCCGATCTCGACCTCCTTGCACTTCGCGACCGCGGCGGCCTCGTCCGGGTAGAGCGTGGCCAGCAGCTTGTCCTGTTTCACCTTGGGCATACGGGGGATCGGATTCACCGGCACGAGGCGGAGCGGGTACACCGCAAGCTCGAAGACGCGGTGCATGTACTGCGCGACTTGGGGCCGCGAACCGGAACCGAGCGACTTCGAGAGGGTGCGCATGATCTCCTCGTAGGTGTCTGTCGTCCACGCTGCGAGCGGGAGGTCCCTGTACTGGGCGGGCACGTGCTTCGACCGGTACTCGTCGTCACGCCACGAGCGTTTCCGCTCGACGTGATCGGGGTAGTCGCGCGCGAGCTCGCCGGAGGTCCAGCGCTTCGAGATCGATCGGAACGTGTCCGCTTCGAGGAGGGGCTGGCGCTTGGCTGAGGCCTTCTCCGTGCCTCCGCAAATGCCGGCGACGATCGTGCGTAGCTTGGCGAGCTGCTCATCGTTGGCGGTCGCGGCCTGCTCGATCACCTTCTCGATGAACTCGCCGCGCTCCGACTCGCGCAGTAGGCGCACGAGCGCGTTGATGGCTAACGCGCGCGCCTTTGCGTCGGGCTCGGTCGTGATATGCGGAAGGAGGACGCTACGCCGCGTCTTCTTTGCGACATTGACCCTGGCGAACCAGCGTCCGCGGCTGTTGTAGACGCCGCCGGTAGTCGGGCCGGCCACGCTACGCGCCCTCCTTCGGCTGCCTAATGTAAATCTGCGGCTCGAGCGCTGCCCACTCGATGCCGATCTTGGCCCTGAGCCCGGTGCCTTCCAAGGTCCTGTCTGCGGCCTCTTCGGCGAGGCCCACGAGCGTCGTTAGTTCTAGCTCCTCGTCGCCCTCAAGGTCGATCGTGATCCGGTGGTGGAAGACAGCCTTCTTCTTCGCGCGCGCCGTCACGACGCCACCCGGCCTTGCATCGCCATCGCCAGGTCGGCCTCGTGGATCTCCTCGGCCTTCTCTGTGATCTTCGAGTACAGGTCCGCGATCGCCTGAAGCCGACGAGCGCAGGTGAAAAGCGCGCAGTCGACGTCTCGGTCCTCATCTCCCACGGCCAGGCGGCATGCCTCGATGTCTTTGGTGATGCTCACGATGCCGGCGTAGATCGCCGAGTCCTCGCCTTCGCCGAACGGATCGAGGAGGTGCACGAGGCAATCCCCCGCCGTGGCTCGCTGGAGGTCGTGCTGGCCTACGCCGGTCGAGCCCAAGGCAGCGCGGATGGCCCGCACGTTCAAGCTGAGGGTTGGGCGCGCCGTCCCTGCCTCCGGCGTGATCATCGGGGTGACGCTCTTCTTGCCCGCGGCCTTGCTGCTCTTCTTCGTGCTAGTTTTCATCGTCTGCCTCATCTCAGTTGGGGTTGACCAAGCCCTCGGCCGTTAGCGCGGCGTGAGGGTTTTTCTTTTGTTACTTCGCTCGCTTGCTCTGGCGCGCCTTGGCGTACTGACGAAGCACGTAGCGGAGGGCATCCACGCGACGCACGAGCCCCATTTCCTCTTGGACTGCGGTGAGGATCGCGATGTCGTCGGCGCCGAATCGAATCGTTTGGGCGTGACTAGGTTCCTTCATCTTCTTCTCCATTTCTGGCCTGTACTTTCTTCAGTGTTTCTTCGACCACACGGAGACGCTCCTCGATCGCTGCGACACGCGGATCGGAGTCCGAGCGCCACGGGGGCTGCCAGTCGCGCCACTCAATCGCCGCGGTGCCTCGACAGATCTTCCGCCACTCCTCGTCCGTGAGGACCTCGCGCCCATAGCCGATGACGGCGGCACGGATCGCCGCGCTCGTCGTGAGGTGCTGATTCCTTCCGAGCTGCTCAAGGAGCGACCACTCGAAATCTGAGAATCGAATCGTGAGGGCATGCGTCTTCAGTTCTCGTTCGGCCATCGACGGATGGTATAGGCCGACACACCTTTTGTAACGCACGAGGTTCTCACGCGCAACCCATTCGCACCTTTTGTCATGCACTGAACAAATCCTGTTCAGTTTCGCCAGTGAAATCGAGTGCTAAGGCTGCACTAGAGAAACGTGCAGAATACAGACTTCTGCCGACCAAGGGAGGCTGGCCAGTGCTTGAGGGCAAGTTCACCCGCTTCGGCTACTTGATGGATCTCGCGTCCGCGTCGTTCATTGAGAGGCGGTTCATCGCGGCACTGCTCCTCTCGGAGGACTTCACCTTCGAGCCGATGAACCAATTCCCGCACGCCGTTGCTCGCGATCGGTTCGGTATCGTCCTCGGCGACCAGGTGCCGATCGGGCCGCACGTCGTCGACTTCACGCTCACGCACGAGCGCGTCGAGCCTCGCTTCGTCGTCGAGCTCGATGGTCATGCGTGGCACCGGCGGACGGCAAACGAGGCAGGCTATGAAGCGCATCGAGAGCGGGAGATCTCGGCGAAGGGGTGGACGATCATCCGCTACATTGGCGCCGAGGTGATGCGCGATCCTCGAAAGGTTGCGCAGGATGCGTACGGGCGAGCATTTGCACGGGTGCCGCGGCCCGGCATCGCGAAATCAGCAGGCTTCGAGCGCGAGCAGAAGACTACCGGCTGACGGCTGCCTGACGTCAATTACAAATTCCCTTTAACGACAACTAGAATTCCCCATCCATCTACTTCGCTTTCGTAGTTGTCGTCTCGGTAGTTGTCGTTGCT
>JAYTOU010000037.1:0-127269 GCA_043747615.1 Myxococcales bacterium
GCGCAGTAGACAGGCGAGCGATTTCGGGGCCGTAGCTCAGCTGGGAGAGCGCATGCATGGCATGCATGAGGTCAGGGGTTCGATCCCCCTCGGCTCCACTGAAATTTTTTTTGGTCGTGCTTTTCTAGCGCTCCGTCCATCCTTCATCTCCAGACGTGTCTCCAGCGATCGAGGCTGTTTCGGGCTGCGAATCGACGTCGCAGTCGATGTTCGCTACGCTTTGGGCGACGAGCATGAAGCTGCCGGGTTCCATCGGGCGAGTCTCCATCGCTTTCCTCGCGGCGGCGATGGGATGTGCGTGCTCCTTGCTGTTCGACGTGAGCGCTGCCCAATGCACCACGGACGCTGACTGCGCCAAGCGTGGCCCGCAGTTCGCGTCGGCGCGCTGCGTTCAATCAGCCTGCGCCGAGGGCGTCGACGGCGGGAAGATGGCCGACGCGGGGAACGATGCGGCGGAGGCGGGCCCTATCGATCGTCGCTACGCCTGCCTCGGAAATAATCCGGCCCCCGCAGCCGCGGGGCCGTCTACCGCCTATCAGGTGACGCTCACCGATCTGCTCACAGGCACGGGGGTGCCGAACCTGCGCGTGAAGATCTGCCCGAACCTCACCGATCCAATTTGCACGTCGCCCACGTCCATCGCGATGACCGACGCGCTGGGGGTAGCGCATCTCACCGTCGACACGAGCCGCAGCGCATTCGGCAGCTACGTGGACGTCGAGCCACTCAGTCCCGACGGAGGCACCCCCGACCTCGACGGTGGAGACAGCAAAGTCTACGTGCCGGGCCGGATCTACTACACCAGCGTCCCGATCGCCGACGACCGCTCCGACGACTACCAGATGGTGACGTTCGGAGCGCTGCAGTCGTTCGCATCGCTTTTCTCCGCGACGGCGGACTTCAGTCAAGGCTTTGCGTTTCTCATCGCTCAGGATTGCGCGAGTGCCGACTCCGCCGATGTGAGCTTCTTCGTCGATCAGAAAAGCGCGCTGACCCAGACGTTTTATCTCGAGACGGGCCAACCCTCCACCACCGCGTCGATGACCGACCCATCGGGGATCGGTGGGTTCGTCAATCTGCCGAGCGGCGCTCGGACCTTCACTTCCAAGCTCGCCGACGGCGGGCGTCCGATCGGCAGCCTGACGGGCTACGTGCGACGAGCCACGGTGCTCTACGCCAAGGTCGCTCCGGCGTTCAATCCATGAAGGAGCGCCCGTGAACGCCCGTGGCTTTGGCCGCTACCGCGAGATCGCTGTGCTCGGGCAAGGCGGGATGGCGCGGGTCGTACTCGCAGCGCTTCCTGGACCCGCCGGGACGCAGAAGCTCTTGGTCGTGAAAGAGATGCTTCCAGAGCTTGCGCAAGATGCGGAGTTCGTCGGGATGTTCACCGATGAGGCACGTCTGGCGTGCCGGCTCGATCATCCGAATCTGATTCAGACGTACGAGCTCGCCGAGGTCGATGGGCGTTATTTTTTCGTCATGGAGTACCTGGAAGGCCAGTCGCTCGGCGCGCTGCTCACGCGAACGAGGCGTCGCGTTCCACTTCCGATCTACCTCCGTGTGCTGACGCGCGTCCTCGCCGGGTTGCACTACGCTCACGAGCTCTCCGATCTCGATGGTCGCCCGCTCGGTGTCGTGCATCGCGACGTCACTCCCCAAAATATTTTCGTCTGCTACGGCGGCGCGATCAAGCTCGTCGACTTCGGAATCGCAAAGGCGGCTGGCGCGGCAATCTTGACGAAGGCTGGCACTTTTAAAGGCAAGATTGCCTACTCGTCAAAGGAGCAGCTGGGGAACGAACCGGTCGATCGTCGCGCGGACGTCTTTGCGGCGGGCATCCTTCTTTGGGAGGCCATCGTCGGCCATCGGATCACGAAGGGTCTGGCCGAACCCGCGATTCTGCAGCGTCGCTTTTTCGGTGAGGACCCGGACGCGCTCAGCGTAAATCCGCTCGCGCCTCCCGAGCTCGCGGCGATCGCGAAGAAGGCAATGTCCACCGAGCGCGAGAATCGCTATGCGACGGCCAGGGAGATGCAGGCGGCGCTTGAATCGTACATCGAGACCTCGGGCATGCGCGTGGTCGACGAGGACGTGGGCAGGCATGTCGCCAGCATCTTCGCGGAGGAGCGGTTACAGGTCCGAAAGCTCGTTCAAGAGCGTCTGTCGAAGCCCGACAGCGAGGATCCGCTCCTCGAGCCGGTTGCGCTGTCGTCGCAGACGTCTCTTTCGGATCCCAGCTCGGGCTCCGAGTCGAAGCCTGCAGCGCGCGCTCCGGCAGCCGCTGGCGAGCCGCCGACGCAGGTGACCGTCAGCCTCGAGACGCCGGTCCGTCGGGCGAGGTCGAGGGTTCGAGTGATCGCTGGTGCCGCCGTGGTCGTCCTTTCGCTAGGCGTCATCGGTGGATGGTCGATGCTTCGTCGACGCGTCGTCATCGACCGTCCGGCATCCGCTTCGAGCACCGCGGCCGCGATATCTCCGCCCGCCGCGGCGGGCTCGGCTTTCCCAGAGGCGAGACTCGTGGACGTGTCGCTGATCGCGTCGCCTGCCACCGCAAGGTTTTCGCTGGACGGTCGCGCGCTCGAAGGAAATCCGTACAAGGGTCGCCTGCCGAGCGATGGCACGTCGCACAAGCTAGAAGCCGCGGCAGCGGGTTTCGTGACAGAGACGCGTGCTCTCACGCTCGACGGCGCGGTACAAGTCGAGCTGTCGCTGAAGCCAGAGCAAGCGAGCATCACGAGCGCCGTGCGGCCAGGTCAGCCCGCGCGCCCGCCAACACGCGCTGCAAAACCAATCGATACGAGCGATCCGTATGGTCCCCAAGAAGCGCGATGAAGGCATCGCACCTCGCCCGACTGATCGCACCGCTCCTCGTCGCGGGGCTCCTTACCGTCTCTCGGTCGCGCGCCGGTGATGCGCCGGCGTCCGAGGCGCCGACACCGACGCATCTCGACGAGGCGCGCACCCACTTCGGTCGCGGCGTGAAGTTCTACAAGGATGCCGACTACCGCTCTGCCCTCGTCGAGTTCCAGGAGGCGTACCGCGTCGCGCCGAATGCGCGTCTCCTCTTCAACATCGGACAGACGTACGACGAGCTTCAGGACTTTGCGGGAGCCGTAAAGGCGTTCCGGGCCTATCTTATCGAGGGGGGCGATTCGGTCACGAAAGCACGCCGCGCTACGGTCGAAGCGGATCTGCGTCGCCTCGAGGCGCATGTCGCGACCCTGGAAATCACGGTGAGCGAGCCGGGCGCCGACGTCGTCGCGGAGGGCGATCGTCGCATCGACCTAGGCAAATCGCCGCTCGCGCCCTCGGTCCTTCTGAACGGCGGGCAATGGAAGCTCGTTGCCACCAAGCCCGGCTTCGAGCGCGCGGAAGAGCGGGTCACGGTGGCCGGAGGCGACACCAAGAAGATCGCGCTCGTCGTCGTCCGAACGCCGGTGGCTCCGGTGGCGCTCGTGATCGCGCCGCAGGCAGTGATGCCCCCGACGCCCCAACCGCGCCGGCGTTCGATGACCCCGGTGTGGATCGGCCTCGCGGTGACGGGAGGCCTCGCGGCGGTCGCCGGTGTGACGGGCGCGCTCACGCTCGGCGCGAAGAGCACCTACGATCAGGAGCTCGGTCGCCTCCCGGGCAATGCCGATGCAGTCGCCACCGCGCGCACCCACGAGCGCACACTCGCCCTGGTCACGGACGTGCTCAGCGGCGCGGCCATCGTGTCCGCCGCCGTCACCGTAGTTCTCTATGTTGGTGCGAGCGGAGGAGCGTCACGCGCCGCGGCGAGCCCCTCGGCTTCGAGTCCGAAGATCACACCGTACGTGGGCCTCACGAGCATCGGTGCCGTCGGATCGTTCTGACAGGGCCCTAGAGCGTGATCCGGAGGCGCTTCATCATTTTCTGAAGACCGAAACGGGACATGCCCAGGATCTCCGCGGCCCGCGTCTGATTGCCTTTGGTCTTCTCCAGGGCTTCGCGGACGAGCTCTGCTTCGAGGGCATCGACGCGCGATCGGAGATCGAGACCCGCGCCGCGCGCTGCAGACGGGCCACCACGGGCGACCTCCACGGAGAGCTCGGCGACATCGATACGATCGTCGGTGAGCACCACCGCGCGGCGGATTTCGTTCTCGAGCTGACGCACGTTCCCGGGCCAAGGAAACGCGATCAGCTTTTCGAGCGCGGCGCGGGTGAGCTTCGTCTTTCGGTCCGGTGCATGCTTTTCGAGGAGGTGTGCCACGAGGAGCGGGATGTCCTCGGCGCGCTCGCGGAGCGGCGGGATGCGCACCGTCACGACGTTGAGCCGATAGAACAAATCTTCGCGGAACGTTTTCTGCTCGACCATCGCTTCCAGATTGCGGTGCGTCGCCCCGATGACCCGCACGTTCACGCGCCGCGTTCGCTCGCCGCCGACCGCGCGCACCTCTCCGTCCTGCAACACCCGAAGGAGCTTCGCCTGCATCGCGAGAGGCATCTCTCCAATTTCGTCGAGAAAAAGAGTGCCTCCGTCCGCGACGTCGAAGAGGCCAGCGCGCGTCGACGAGGCGCCGGTGAAGGCCCCTTTCACGTGTCCGAAGAGCGTCGATTCGAGAAGCGACTCGGGGACCGAAGCGCAGTTCTCGCTGACGAAAGGGCGTCGTGACCGCGGGCCGTTGGTGTGGATGGCACGCGCAATGAGCTCTTTTCCGGTACCCGATTCGCCAACGAGGAGGATCGGGATGTCGCTCGCAGTGACGCGATCGACGACCGCGAGCATCGCCCGCATGGGTGCGCTTCTTCCAGCAATGGCGTCGTAGGGAAAACGCGTGGCCTCCGTACCGCGGCTCATTTGCAGCTCGGTGCGCGTGGCGTCGAGCTCCGCTTCCTTGGCGCTGAGGAGCTGGGCGAGCTCACTCTTCGCACGCTCCGCTTTGCGTACCGCGCGCTTGAGAAGTACTTGATCGCGCGCATCGGCGATGGCCATCGCTGCCTGGCTCGCGACGAGGCGCACCCACGCGAGCTCGCGCGGACCGAACGCCCCCCGCTTCACGCGATCGTCGAGATAGACGACGCCGAGCGTCTCGCCGCGCGCGATGAGCGGCACCGCGAGCACGCTTCGCAGACGGAGCGCGTGCACCGATGCGTGAATGTCTCCGAGGCTTGCGAAGGCGTCCGTCGCCACCACCGCGTCGCCGGTTTCGATCGCGCGCCGGGCGATCCCTTGAGATAGCGCGAGCTGCTCGCCGCGCAGATCGTCGCGCGCCAGGTTTCGCGCCGCCCGGGCGACGAGGCGGTCGTCGGGAGCGCGCAGGAGAAGGAGCCCGCGTTCGACACCCGACCAGAGAATCATCGCGTCGAGCACTTGCTCGAGCAGCGGACGAAGTCGATCGCGCCCGCCAAGCGATCTCACGATGCACTCGAACTGCGCGATTTGCCCAGGAGAAAGGCTCTGATCCGTGCCCTCAATCACCGCGGCGCGCGCCCACCCCACGCTCTCGAGCGATGCCCGGAACGCGGGTGGTGTGCCTTGCCTCAGAAGGAGCGCGGCGGCGCGCCTGGCCGCTTCGAAGCGCCTCGCGGCTTCGCCGTCACCGCGAAGCGCAGCCAAACGACCACCCGCGTCGAGCGCTGGTCCGCGTGATCCAAGCGGAGCGGAGACCTCGACGAGGCCAAGGAGCGAAGCCAGGACGTCTTCGACGCGACCGACGTTCGTTCCGACGACGAAGGCAGCGGCGCGGGCTCCCCACCATTCCCAGCGCGCGGGTGCACCGAGCGTCGCGCGATCCATGGCGTCGATCTCGTCGCGGTCGACGGTGTCCGGCGCCCAAACTAGGAGCCGGGCCGTAGCCCGCGCGCGATCGTCGATCGACGCCTCCCGAAGCTCGCCTGCGGAGCGGATGGCTTCCTCACGCGCGCGCGCATCCCCCGGACGACGCGTCTCGGCGATGGCCCAACAAGCGAACGCGGCTGCGCGTGTGTCTCCCGAGGCGAGAGCTCGCGAGCGCGCTTCCTCCGCAGCTTCGTCCGCAAGATGGGATGCGCCCATCGTGCCGAGCGCACTCGCCCGAGACAGCCAAGCGCGCGCCGCATCGGAGCGCCTGCCGAGCTTCTCCCACAGGAGCGCCGCGCGCGTGGCGCTGTCGAGCGCGCGCCCCATGTCACCTGCGTCGGTTGCTGCGGCGGCCTCTCCGGTAAGGTAAGTTGCTTCCTCGACGACCGCGCCCGCTTGCACCGCAAGCTCCACGGCTCTCCGGAACGAGCGCGCGCTCGCCACGGCATCGCCTGCCGCGTGCTCGAGGAATCCCCGCGTGGCGAAGAGCCGCGCGCTCGCTTCGACCTCGTGCGCTTCGAGGAGAGCGCCCTCTACTTCGCGCAGTCCACTCGCGAGATCTCCTCTCCGGTAGGCGACGAGCGCGCGCACTTCCGCCGCCGCTGGGCCTCGCGCACCTTCGAGGCAGCGCTCCGCTTTCGACAGATCGCCTGCATCCCACGCCACGCGCGCGAGAGTCGCCCGAGCCCGCGAGCGCACCGACGCGTCGCCCGACTCGATCGCAAATAGGCCATATTTTTCCGCACTTTCGTGCTCACCGCGCCTCCGTGCGAGCTCGGCGCGACGAGCGTCGATCTCCGCACCCGTCGCCGCGCCAAGCGTTGCCCACGCCCGCCCGCTCTCTCCGGCACGGGCCAAAGCTGCAGCGAGCTCGACGACGATCGTGCTTGGGGCTTCACCGCGAGCGACGTCGTCCTCTGCAGCGGCGATCGCCTGCACGTCGGGGCGAGGACGGGCGAGCTCGGCGGCTATGCTGGCCACACGCTCCAGTCCCGACGAAGTCTGCCACGGACGTTTCTCTGCTATCTCTTGCGTCGCTCCGGACTGCACCTCTTCGAGTGTCCAGGACGATGGGTCGCTCGTGCGGGCAAGTTCGAGAAGGCGCGCGGTGAGCTCCGTGTCGCTCCCCAAGGCCTGTCCGATCGGCCAGGCAGCAGCGGCCGGGCCCACGAGGGCGACGAGCCAGCGGGCGCGTTCGAGCGCCCCGAGTGGTGTCAGCGTCGCTGGCTCGCTTCGTCGCACAGCAAGGTACGTCCTACGGACGCGCGCCTGCCGCGCCGCGCTCTTCTCGGCGTCGTCGGTTTGCAAGCCGAGCCATCGTGCCGCGCGATCCGCGACCCACGTTGCCGACGGACGCCCACCCGGCGCGCGCGCGAGCAGGGCCTCGACCCAGCGCGAAGGTTCGCTCTCGCCGCTCGGTTCTATTCTGTCCAAGATTTCCCGAAGGACCACACCGAGGGCGAAGAGATCGCTCTCGGGACCCACGCGATCGGGCGTCTCCCGGAGCTCCGGGGACGCATACCGCGCCGTCCCTCCGCGCGCTTCTTCGCCGTGGAGATCGGCGAGGCCGAGATCGATGAGCGTGCAGCCACGCTCACTCGCTACGTCGCGTGCCGGCATGCGATCATGGACCACTATGTTCGCGGGCTTGACGTCTCCGTGGCGCAAGCCTGCCTCGTGGAGCTCGGCGAGCGCGCGTCCGACACCGTGTGCGACGATCACAGCCAGCTTCTCGGTGGCCGCTTTCTTGTGAACGATGCCGTGCTCGACGCTCGAGAGGGGCTCGCCGTTCTGCCACTCGAAGGCCAGGTACGACGCGCCTTCGCGCAGCCCTTTCACGCCTGCAGGCACCGAGCCCGCTTCAATCAGCGCCGCACCCCAACGCCGGTGCGCTCGGTGAGCGATGGACGCTTCGCGCGCCGCCTTCGCTCCGTCCGCGAACACCTTGAGCGCCGCAACGACGCCATTCCGCTCTGCGCGAAAGACGGACGCGCTCTCGCCGTTGCCCGCGCGCGTGAGAGCGGTCCAAGAAAAGGCAGCCAACTCTGGTGCCGTAGCCTTGGTTCCCCTCATATAAGGCTAATTCAAGCTCAAATTAGCGCCGCCGTCAACTAGGGTGGCAAGACGCTTGGGCTACACGCCAAGCCTCGTCGTCCACGAACGATTGCCCATGAAGGCTCGCCCACGAATCAGAACTTGATGCCGTTCTCGGCGCGATGCTTCCACCAGCGGTAGCTCAACACGGCGGCGGGGACGGCACCGACCACTGCGAGCGGCCACGCAATCACAACTCCCGCCGTCACCGAAGCTGCGCTCACCAAGCCTGCCACTACGCCCTTGCGTCGCGACTCATCCAACACTTCCGTCCGCGTCTTGCTCATGCCCAAAACCTTCCCATTCTTGCCTCCCAATGCAACCCAACCGATTCGGCTGCGGCTACGGACGTCGTGCGTGCGATCTCGTCCACCGCGCCACCAACTCGATGTCAGCCGGTGACAGCTGATCGTCAAAGCGGGGCATGTGCCCCTTCATCGCGGGATCGAGCGCCTTCACGCGGTAGGTGGCCTTCGTCGCCGGATTGGTGATCTGCGATTTCACCCACGCGAGGCTGCCGTAGCCGGAGAGCTCGGGCGCAAGCTCCTGCCCTCCGTCGTCTCCCTCCCCCTTGTAGAGGTGGCAAGCGGTGCAGCGATCCGTGACCACCTTCTCGCCCCTGGCCTTGAGCGCGTCGTCGCGATGCGGCGGCGACCCATCACCGGGCTCGTCCCCCTGCGCCGCGAGAAAGACGGCAGCGGCCCGCATGTCTTCTTTCGCCATCGGCTTGAAGTTTTTTGGTTCCTTACCGGGCACGTCCATCGACGGCATTTGCCCGGCGTACGGCGTCTTTCCGAACCGTGTGTCGGCATCGGGGTCATGCAACATCTGCATGATCCACTCTTCGGTTCCCCAACCATCGAGCGTCGGCGCGCTGGCCTTCTTCTTGTCACCGAGCTCCCCGAGGACGTGGCATACGGCGCAATTTTTGGTGAAGATCGCCTCCCCGCGCAGCTCGGGATCGTTCTTCAGCATGTCGAGCGGGCCCGACGGCGGCACACCCTTTTTCGCGAGCTCGGTCGCAACGTGCGCGCGCTTGTCAGCGATCGATCGCGAAGCTTGAAACTTCGAATCGGCGGCATCCGAGCGCATGGAGAGCATGGTCAAGGCGACGGTCCCAATCGCGCCGAGGAAGAGCGGGGCGAGGAGTGGCAAGCGCGGCCCGAGCGCGGTCGTCTTCTTCTTGTCGAAGACCGGAAGGAGCACGAGGTAAAGCACGGCAATCGTAGGAATGCCCATCGTCCCCACGATCTCGAGCGGCCCGTGAAAATATTTCAGGAGCTGAAAGAGAGGTAAGAAATACCACTCCGGGCGCGCCGGATAATCGCTCGCCGGATCCGCCGGTGCATCGAGGGGAGCGCCGTGCTCACGAACGGCGAGCAGAAAGAGAACCCCGAGGACGACCATGCCGGCGACGAGATCTTTCCAGACCTGACGCGGATAGAATGGATCGACGACAGTCGTGTCGGCGTTCGCCGGAGGGGTGACGCCGTGCTTTCGGAAAAGAAGGATGTGTGCGACGAGCACGATGGCGAGCGAGGCCGGAAGCACCCCGACATGCAGCGCATAGAAGCGGGTCAGCGTGAGACTTCCGTACTCGGCGCCGCCTTGCAAGAGGAGCTGCAGCTGGGGACCGATAACGGGTGACGTCCCGGCGATGTTCGTCGCCACCTGCGTCGCCCAGTACCCTTTTTGATCCCACGGCAAGAGGTACCCGGTGAGGCCGAAGCCCAGGGTCATCGCCATCAGCAACAGGCCGAACCACCAGTTCATCTCGCGCGGGCGCTTGTACGCGCCGAACACCGCCACCTGAAATAGGTGTAGACCGCACAGAACGATCATTGCCTGGGAGCCGAAGTGATGAAGCCCCCGAATCAGCCAGCCGCCGGAGGCGACGAACGAGATGTAATGCACGCTAGCCCACGCCGTGGTGGAGCTCGGCGCATAGCCGGTCATCAGGAGGACCCCGGTGACGGCCTGAATCATGAACGTGATGGTGAGCGCGCTCCCGAAAACGTACGCCCAGCGCGCACCGCCGACGACGGGTTCGTCGAGAATCTCGTGGAGCAGCTTTCGATGCCCCACCCGCTCGTCGATCCAAGCCCCGATCTGGGTGAGCCGGCTCATCAGCCCACCTCGACGCGGTCAGCGATGCCGATTCGGAATTTGTGGAAGTCCACGTGCACGTAGCCGTCTTCGAGCTTCGTGGCGAGAGGGTCCATGTCGCGCGGCGAGGGGCCGCTCACTTTTTTTCCGTCGGGGTCGAAAGCCGAGGTGTGACAGGGGCAGCCAAATCCGCTGGGGTCCGCGTTCACGGAGCAGCCGAGGTGCGGGCAGACGACGCTGAACGCAGTCACTTTGTCGCCGCGACGAATCAGCCATGCAGCGCCGAGGTCGACGTCGCGTGCGAGCGTCCACGCGTCCCTGAGGTCTGCAACGATGGCGACCTTGTTTGGCTCGCCTTCCTTGAGCGACTCGAGGCGGACGGTCTTGACCCAGTGGGCGCCCTGCGCGCTCGCCGCACGGAGAGGCGCGGAAATGAAGACTGCGGCGGGGGCGACGAGCGCACAGCCGAAGGCCGCGCCGCCGCCCAAGATGAGCCCCCGCAGGGCACCGCGCCTGGTCACGGAATCGCGCTTGTCGTCGTCGTTAGCCACGGTAAATCTTTCTCATCGACGCTGTGTTGAATGGCGATCTCGAGTGGTGGATCAACGAACCACTCGCGGGGATGGTGCGAAGCCTAACTACCATTGCTCCACTTGCCTGACAAAACGGAGGTCAACCGCCAGAGGAAAATTGCGATAATCCGGAATGGACGGCACCATTGAGGACACAGGAGTGTTGCCCTATGCGACTCATATCCGCGTTAGCTTTGAGCCTACTTGCCGCTGTTCCCGTGTCCTTGATGGGCGCTGGTGGCGTTGGTTGCGGTAGCGGAGGGGGATCCGAATTCGGCAACCAAAACCCGGGCGACGACGACGGCGGCGGGCTTGGCGACGGCCCCGTGTTCAACGGCGACGGTAACGGCGAAGCGGCAAAACCGTGCACCGGGCTCTGCCTGAAACAGGTGCAGTGCGCCGGCGGCAAAAAGACGACGATCAGCGGCACCGTGTGGGATCCGGGCGGCAACGTTAAGCTCTACAACGTCGTCGTTTACGTTCCGAACGCGCCGGTCGCGGCCATCACCAACGGCGCCACCTGCGACAAGTGCGGATCCTCGCTCTCGGGCGATCCGCTCGTGGCGACGCTCACCGATGCAAACGGCCATTTCTCTCTCGAAAATGTGCCGGTGACCGACAACATGCCGGTCGTCATTCAAGTCGGAAAGTGGCGGCGCCAGATCGTCGTCCCTCACGTGGCGAGCTGCACGGACACGCCTCTTCCAGACAAGAACATGACGCGCCTTCCGAAGAACGCCGCGGAGGGAGACATCCCCCTCATCGCGCTCACCACCGGCGGTGCAGACACGCTCGAGTGTTTGCTCGGAAAGAACAAAATCGGTCTCGACGACAGCGTCTTCTCGGCGGCCGGCGGGCCGGGTCGCGTTCATCTCTACGCAGGCTCCGACGATAAGAATGGCAGCGCGGTGACGACGAAGTTCAACGGAGCGACCGCCGGCGGCGCCAACTTCGCCTCCGCGACGCCGTTGTGGAGCGACGTCAACAACCTCAAAAAATATGACATCGTCCTTCTCTCCTGCGAGGGAGACCAGAATACGCAGACGAAGCCGCCACCGGCTCTCGACGCCATGAAGGCGTACACGGGGTCCGGCGGGCGCGTCTTCGCATCTCACTGGCACAACTACTGGTTCATCGACCGTTTCAAGGCGACGGGTACGTGGAACGATCGGACCCCGAACCCAACGAACCCTTCGACCGGTACGATCGACGTCAGCTTTCCGAAAGGTGTCGCCCTCCGGGATTGGCTGGTCAATAACCCCACGGCCCCCACACCGAGCCCTGCGGGCAAGGTCAATATCACCGAGCCGCGTCACAACCTCGATGCCGTTACGGCCGGCACCGCGCAGCAGTGGATCACGATCCCCGACTCACCGACGGCGGTCGAGTACATGAGCTTCAATACGCCGCTTGCCGTGCCTGCCGATCAGCAATGCGGCCGGATGGTGTACAGCGATCTTCACGTCGCCTCCTCAGACACTCACGGGCCCGACTACCCCGACGGTTGCACGAGCATGGGGCTCTCCGAGCAAGAGAAGGTCCTCGAGTTCATGCTCTTCGATCTCTCGGCATGCATCTCGAACGACAGCGTGGCTCCGCCCCCGCCCGTGAAGTAGGTCCCCGCGTCGGCTTCGTACTCTTCGTCAAGGACCGACGCGATTTCGCAGGCGCGCCCTCGACGAAAGCGTCGAAAGCTGCGAAAAATACCTTCTTCGATGCTCCGCCGCCTCTTCGCCATCGCCGCGTTTTTGATAGCTGTCCTTGGCGTGTCGCGCGCGAGTGCCGTGACATTCGATGCGCAGGGGGTGGCGCATTTCGATCCAAAAGCGGTCAAGGTCGAGGGCTTCGGAGCGACGGCGTTGCAACCCGGTCTCGTCATCCGCGAGGCCCCCGACGCGCTCGAGGGCGACACGTACGCCTTCGTCACCGAAACCAACCAAGGCGTGCAATTTCCGATCGATCTGCCGACGACGGATCGCTCGTACCGCGCCCGTTTTTTCGTGCGCAAAGCCCGCGTCATCGCGGACATGAGAGTACAAAACGCGGGCGCCGAAGGGATGCCGTCGTTCAGCGTGCGATTCTTTCCGACCGGTCGCGTGACGAGCGACGGATGGTACGAAGTGACGACGGCCCTCTTCTCATTCGAAGGGAAACGCGGGGCGAGCCTGACCTTCACGGTGATTTCGAGCGGCGCGGACGTCGACGCCTTCGAGCTCACGACGGAAGGTGACTTCAAGGCGCCCGTCGCGTGTGAGCAGGCCTTCGACCCCGCGTGCGACAGGGGCGATTTCTGCGCGGCGGGCTGGTGCCGCAACGGAGCCGCGAACGTCCCTCCCCTTCCGACGAATCAAGATCGAGACTTCGTCGTCAGCTACCTCGAGGAACGCTTCAAGATTTTCTTCGGCGGTCGCTATACGCGCGCGAACAGGCTTCCCACGGCGATCGCCACGCTGGAGAGCCTCCGCTCGGCCGTCGACCCGTGGATCTTCTGGAACGGCTTCGTCACGTCTCTTCATCAGCTTCATGATTGGCACAGCACCCTGAACGGTCCGGGGGGCGTGGCGGGGCGCGGAGCGTTTCCCATCTGTCTCGTAGAGGGAGACGCCGATCTTTCGCGCGCGCTTGCTCCGAGCGATCCGCGCTACGCCGACGTGATCGTTTCGCATGTCGGGCCCGATCAGAACTCCGGATTCAAGCCAGGGGATCGCATCGTAGCCATTGACGGACAGCATCCGATTCCGTGGGCCGAGAGTCTCGACGCCGTCGACTGGGGGGCCTGGAAAGCCGACGACCCGAGCGTGCACGCGGAGGCTATGGAGCGGCTGCGGATTCTCATCCGGCGTTGGGCGAAGACGCTCACGATCATCCACTGCGATCCGGTCGCGCGTACCTGCTCGCCGCCTCAGGACATTCTCACCAGCAAGCTTCCGCGTCAGGAGCCTGCAATCTATCCGAGCTGCGATCATCGTCCGCATTACCACCTCAAGACGGGCGGTCCCGACGAAGTGACGCACCAAGTTCTCGACGTGTACCACGGGCTTCTGCGAGACAGCCTCCCCGGAGAAAATCTCTACGGAATGATCTGGGACGACGTGTACCTCGATGGGTCGGGAACCAATCCGTACACGGCGTCGATCGAAGAGTTTCGCGCCAACGCAAGCGGCCTCATTCTCGATCACCGAACCGGCAACGGAGGGACGGCGATCGCCGCCTCGTACCTCACGAGCCTCTTTCGCGCGCCTGCCCTGCTCGCCGCGAGCACCGGATACGATCAGACGCTCGGTCTACTCGACGCGCCGTTCTCGACGTCCGACGGCCTTCGCCTCTTTAGCGTGCACTCGGGGGGCGACGGATACACCGTGGGGTCGAAGGCCGCACGAACCACATTAAAAACAGCCCTTTTGCTCGCTCGGGACGGAAGCGCGAGCGACTGGTTTCCCTATGGGATGAGCGGCGCTCCGAGCGTGCGCATCTTCGGGCGGCGCAGCGCGGGCGCGTTCTCGTCTTACATCCAGTTCGACTACTTCGGCGATCTCAACTGGCGCGTCGCATCAGGTGATCTGATTCGCGCGGACGGCACAACGCACCTCGGCGAAGGGGTGCCGCCCGACGAAGATCTTCTCCCCAAGCAGTCGGATTTGCTCGTCGGCAGAGACACGGTTTACGAGCGGGCGCTCGCCTGGATTCGTACGCCATGACGACGCACTTCGTCTGTGTTGCTCTGCTCGGTGTCTTCGCGGTCGGCTGCGACAACCAAGGTGTGGTCGCGCAACCCGGCGGACGCGCGGCGGTCACTCCCCGCGCTGCGGACGCGGCGCTCGCCGTGAAGCGCACCGTCGAGCAGCGTAGCCCGTTCGGCAACACCAGCTACCCTGCCAATCTCCTGGCCGACGGGGATTTCGAGTTCACCGGGCGCAACGAGCAGATGCCGTGGGTCGTCTTCGGCAACGCCGGGCAGCAGACGCTCAACTACAACACCGGCGGCCTCTGCCACTCCGGGATTCGCTGCGCACTGATCGCGCCGGGCGACGCGCTCGTCGGATACGTAGCCTCGCCAAAAAAGGCGACGATGGACGTCTCTCTGTGGGTCGCTCCTGTGAGCGATGGCCGCGGCGCATCGCTCGCATGCAAGTTCGTGCAGGTGAGCATGACCGACCTCAGCAATCAGGGAAACCGCACGGACATTCACAGCGAGAGCGAAGATCCGATCGATGGCTGGTGCCACTTCACGGGCTCCACCCCGAACCTCGCGGGGCGGGCGCCCGTGATCTACGTGGACTTTGCGAGGGACGCAAAAGCGAGCGCACGCGTCGACGACGGCGTCGTGAAGCCGGGCGCAGGCGGCGAAACGGGTCGACTGCCCTTCGTACGAGACTTCTCGCCCGCGGAGTCAGCGCGCGTCGCCTTCATCGCCGAATACCTCCGCACCCATCGCCGCTACGGAGTTGCGTCTCCTCATCTGGATTACTGATCAGTGGTGTGGCGCACGGAGGACACCGCGCTCCTCGCACGCCTCGAGGACGAGGAAGTTCTCGAGCGCTTGTGGGAGTTCCACGTTGGCCCGGCGCATCCGCCTCCGCACCCGAGGGCCGCGGGAATGTTTCCGTTCGTGTGGTCGCTCGCGGGCGGAGAGGCAGCCAAACGCGCCTCGCTCAACATGCCCCCTGAGCTCGCTCCGCTCTCGACCCTCCTCGAGCCAGACGCGTTGAACGCATACCCGTCGGAGCTCGTGCATCATCTCGCGCTCTACTACGGGCGTGTCTCCGACGCGGTGGAGGATGACTCACCCGAGGAAGCAGCACGCGCGCGCGTACGCTCGGTAGCCGCGTGGCTGCACCTGTGGACGGACGGCGTCTACCTCGACACGCTCTCGAGAAATATTCTCGGCGGCTCCCTCGGGGAGGCAGAAGCCACGCGTGCGACGGGCGACGTTGCCTTCGACGTCATCGAAGATCTCGGCGAGACCGCGGTGGTCGGCGCGCGAACCCTCTCCAACGCGGCAAAGTCGATGCTGCGTGCCCTCGGCCGGGTAGGTGAGGCTTGCCGAATCGCCGGTGCCTCTGATCCGGTGAAAAAGAAGGCACTTCAGCGAGCGGAGCTCCGGCGCGCGGCTGCGATCGAGGCGGCCCTCGCTCCGATCAGTGAAGCGCTCGCCGACGCGTCGAACCGCGGCGTGCTCGCCCGTGAAGCAGAGAAACTCTTGCCGCAGGCGATGCTCGTGTGGACATGGACGGAGTACGACGAGGCCGTCGAGCATTTCGTGGTGGACCAGATCACGCCGATCGCGTGGGAGGTGTACCGTGATCTTGGGTGGGACGATCTCCGTCGCCTGCTCGCGCCCTACGACGCCCTCGTGGATACTCTCGCGACGCGCATCGTAAGCGATCCGTCGCGCATCGCGTACGCTGCCCCCTGCGCGCAGATGCTCCTCTGGCGCGCGGAGCTCGAGAGCACGTTGCCCCGGCAGATCGAAGCGGCCGAGCGGGTGCTCGCGCTTTGCCCCTCCCACCGCAACGGACGGGTGGTAATGGCCGGATTTCTCTGCGACGCCGCGTTGGAAGCGCTCGATGCGACGCGCAGCCTCGTGCCGCACCGGGAGCGCGCGATCGCCGAGGCCTACGTTGCGCGCGCCGAAAAACTCTGGCCGACGGCAAAAAAATTGAGCGTGGCTAAGGCACGCCTCGCAGAGGCGGAGCTCCGCAGCGGGGGAACCTCTTGAAAACCGAAAACCCCTTCGAGCGCTTCGGCCTGGATCCGCGGGAGGGCATCACGGGCATCACCGCGCGTCTTCGCGAGCTCGCGGAAGATGCGACGAACGAGTCGGAGCGGAGCGAAATCCGAGCGGTGTGGGAGGAGCTCACTCTTCATCCGGCGCGGCGACTTCGGGCGGCCGTGACGGCTCACCCTGAGACGCGTCCACGCCTCGGCTCGCCGCCTCCCCCGCTGGCGACCTCGACCGCGCGTCCCCTCACCCTCCGCGATCTCGCACTTCGACCGTCGGTCGCAGCGGCGCTGGGAACGCAGACGGATACGCGTCGATCCCTCGGAAAAGTCAGCTCATCACTGCCTCTCGCCATGGATCCCCACCTACAAACGTCGAACGCGCCGGAGAAGCCCTAATGTTCCTCGACCGACCCGTCGGTATCGATCTCGGCACCACCAACTCGGAGATCGCACTGCTTCACCCGTCCGAGCGCGACGTCGTGATTTACGCTGACCGCTTCGGGCGAAAGACGATCCCGTCTGCCGTTGCCTGGGACCCAAAGAGCGAGCAGTTCCTGGTCGGTTACCCGGCACGTGCCCGGCGCGGTCGCAGTCCCCATCCGATCGAATCGATCAAACGAAAGATGGGGCAGTCAGTACGCATCGAGGTCGGGCCCGGTTCGCTCTCGCCGGAGGAGATCTCCGGAAAGATCCTTGTCGAGCTGCGGGATCGGATGCGCGAGCATCTCGCCTCGCAGGCAGCCGCTGGAGTAGAGCTCAGGGTGGTGCGCGCGGTGATCTCCGTGCCCGCTTACTTCGATGCGCCGCAGATCGAAGCGACGCGGCGCGCGGGGGAGATCGCGGGTCTCGATGTCATCGGCCTTCTACAAGAGCCGACTGCCGCGGCTATTTACCACGCCTGGAAAAACAGACTCAAAGACGGGAACTTCCTGATTTACGATCTCGGCGGAGGCACCTTCGACGTGTCCGTTCTTCGCTGCCTCGGCGGCGAGTACCAAGTGCTCGCCATCGACGGCGACAACTACCTCGGCGGCGACGATCTCGACCGGCGCTTCGCCGAGTGGCTGCGGCTCGATCTCGTGAAGCGCGGATACGCACTCGACCTCGACGTACGAGGTGACGAGGAAGATCGCCACCGTTTCGAGCGCCTCGTGCACCTCGCGCAGGAGATCAAAGAGTCGCTGTCGACGTTGCCGGTGGTGCACGTGTCGAAGCAAGACGTGGTGCACGACAAGGCGGGCGAGGTCGTCGCGTACGAAGCCGAGATTGGCCTCGCGGACTACGAGAAAGCGATCAGTGATCTGGTGGAGACCACCATTGCCTGCTGCGAGCGAGCGCTCGCGCGGAGTCGGGAGGTCGCCTCCGTCGGTCTCGAGGAGATCGACCATGTGGTCCTGGTGGGAGGCTCGACGCGGGTCCCCCTCGTGATGCGTCGGGTGACGGAGGCGTTGTGTGCGAAGAGTCGTGCAAAAGAGCCGCTTCACGACGACGTCGATACGTGCGTCGCGCTGGGAGCCGCGGTGCATGCAGCTCAGATCGGTGGCCTGGTGGTAGGCGACGACGCCAAGAACGCGAAGGTGCACTTCTCGACGCCGCTGGTCGGCCACGGCGCCACGCTGCGCCTCGGCCTCCGTGTTCTCGCCGCACCCGAAGGGACGAAGGAGATCGTCTTTCGCGACCACGAACGGGAGCTCGGCAGGGCTCTCATCTCCGCCATTCCTTCCGAGGTCCTCAAGCTCGACGTTGCGCTCGGCGACGCGGAGGAGAACCCAGTGACCCTCGCGTTCGACGGTGGTCACGCGACGGAGGTGGCCATGGCCGTGTACCGCGGAGACATGCGTCCTCGGGCGAGCGCGCTCAGCCGCGCATCGGTGGTCGCAAAGGACATCGCCATTGAGATCGTGCGCGGAGGGAGGCGCGAGCGGCGTATTCTCCTCGCGCGCGGGGCCGGGCTTCCGGCATCGACGCAGCACCGGTTTTTTACGGTGGATCAGAGCGGTGCGGTGCTCTTGCGCCTCCTCCAGAATCGCCTCCCGATCAAGACGCTCCTCCTCGAGGTTCCGAAAGACCTGCCGATCGGCACCCCGGTGGATCTCACGTTGCGATGCGACGAGACGATGCGGATGGAGGCGCGCGCGCTGGTCGCGGGGCAAGAGCTGTGGGCGCAGCTCGAGCCTCCGCCCATGCTCGCGCGCTTCGATCCGCGCGGCTCGGTGGAAGCGATCCTCGAAGAGGCAGATCAGGCCTCGCGTGGCCTATGGGGGAGCTATGGCACGGCGTTTCGGCGAGAGGCCGACGCGCTCATGGTGAGCATTCGCGAAGTGGCCTCGACCGATCCGGACAAGCTCGAGGCGCTGTGTCAGCGGCTGAGGCTTCTTCTCGATGAGTACCGCGGCGGACCGAACGACGGCATCGTCCCTCCGATGCATCGCTTCGAAGAGGCTCTCGACTCGCTGCGCCGTGTCGTCTACCGCGCCGGAGGGTCGCTCGTCGGAATGGATCGCTCGGAGTGGGACGCGCGCATCCTGGCGATCGAGGAGCGCGCACGCCGCGCCTTCGACGAGAACGACGGTGCCACCTGGCGCCGGGCGTTCAACGAGGTGCAAGCGCTCTACGAGACCGCCCATCAAGAAGAGTTCGCGTCGCTCCGCCTCGACGATCCCGCTTATTTGACGAGGCGCGCGCACACCATCACCGCCTGGGCAAATCGCCTCGAGCTCGCCCTCGCCGACTACGTACCCGCTGCGGCAGACGACGTGAGGGCTATGCAGCTCGAGGAGCAAGCGCGGATCTCCTCATGGCTCCGCGAGAAAGCGACGACACCGCTCGTGGGGCTAGGAACGGGAGAATCGGTGGACGCGACGGCGCTACGGCGGCAGCTCGATCAGATCGCGACCGAGCTCGAGCGTATCGAGTCGGCGATACAGCGCGTTGCGTCCCTTGGGCTCGTGACCGATCGCGGAGCATGAAGTGAATCTCGTCGAGTCGATGGCCCTCGCCGCGGCGGAGCGAGTGGAGCGCGCGGCCGGCGCCAAGGCTGGGCTCGTTGCTTACCGGGCGTTGGCCGCGAACCTGGTTGCCACGGAGCCGCGCGGCCGGGCGATCCTGGGCGCGCTCCGCTGCGCGGTTCGCACCTCCGATCTGGGAGCGGTGTCCACGATGACGGCGTGGTGGAAGTCGATTCACGAGGGCGCGCACCTCGAGGAGATCATCGCACTTGTGATCGCGCTCGAGAGCGGGGGTCACACGAAAGCGGCGACGGAGCTTGCGGCGGCCGAGGTCGCTCGCTTCCGCACGGCCCGGGCGATCTACCTGCTCGCGCGGTGCCTCGAGCTTGGTGGCGATCCGGCTGCGCCCGCGGTCTTTTCGGAAGCCGCCATGCGCTCCGACAACGAAGGAGCGAAGGCGTTGGCCACGAGCGCGCGGGTGAGGCGGATCGTGTGGTTGTCGCGCCGCCATGAGTCATTTGCGATCGCCCTCAGCGAATCAACGGAGTTGGATCTCACCGAGGCGGAGCCCTGGGAAACGCTCGTCGTCTGCAGAGCTCGACTCTGCTCACCTAGCCGCTTCGTTCGAGCAGGCGCTCTCGCCGTCCTCGAAGATCTCGCGAAAGGCTCTGATTTACGAGTCGCGGAGGATGCGATGGTCCTTGGAGCGACGCACGCCGACGACTACGCGGAGGAGCTCACTCCGCTCGAGGGAGACCGCGTCGCGAGCCTGCTTCGGCACTGGCGCATCGAGCACGAGCGCGACGCGGCTCTCGCCGGGCTCGCTGCGATCGCGAAGATGGCTCTCCTTCCGCAGTCGGAAGACGCCATCCACGAGGCGTCGAAGCTGGGAGCGCCGTTGCCTTTGGCATCGCTCGGCCTCGACGCGGTGTTGGCGATGCAGAAAGAAAACGTGGGCGCCGCGAGCGCTTTGCTGAGACGAGCGACGGCGTTCGCTGCGGGTGCACCATCGATCCCCGCGCTTCTCTGGACGAGCGTGGAGCTCGGCCTCGCATCGGCGTCGGCAATCCTCCGTGACGACGCTGCGCGCTTGAGCGACGCGCTCTTGTCGGAGCCGAGGAAGGGCCCTCGGGGTGGCTTCATCCCGCTTGCTCGCGCGCTCGATCACGAAGGCAGCTCCGACCTTGCCCTTCGCGCGTTTCGCGCTGCGCTCGCCGCACGCGAGCCAGGTGCCCGTGAGGCGCTCGCGCAGTCACTCATCGCGCGGGGTTGGAAGCTTGCGAGCGCGGGGCGGAGAAACGAGGCCATCCAGGCCCTCGGAGAGGGAAGACGCCTTAACCCGCCATCTTGTGGCACGATCGGATCGTGAGCGAACCCTACCGAGCCTTGCGCTGCGAACGAACGGATCACGTGGCGGTGGTCACCTTGAGCGGGAAAAAAGGCAACCCCATGGGCCCCGAGTTCTGGCAAGAGATGCCGCGTCTCTTTCGTGAGCTCGATGCGGACGACGCCGTGCGCGCGGTCATCATGTGCGGCGACGGCGATCACTTCACGTACGGGCTCGATCTCCCCGGAATGATGGGCTCGCTCGGCCCGCTCGTCGGGGGAAACTCTTTGGCCCGCGAACGCACGCGTCTCCTCGCCCTCATCGGGGAGCTGCAAGGCGCCTTCAACGCCGTGGCGCGGTGCCGTGTTCCGGTCATCGCCGCAGTGAGCGGTTGGTGCATCGGTGGAGGCCTCGATCTCATCGCCGCGTGCGACCTTCGGATCTGCTCGAGGGACGCGCAGTTCAGTCTCCGCGAAGTCAAAGTGGCGATGGTGGCGGATCTCGGAAGCCTGCAGAGACTCCCGTCAATCATTGGCGAGGGTCACACCCGCGAGCTAGCGTTCACCGGAAAGGACATCGACGCCGCCCGCGCGCTCGCCATCGGACTGGTGAACGACGTCTATGACACGAAGGAAACGATGCTCGAGGCCGCCCGCGCGCTCGCCTCGGAGATCGCCAAAAATCCGCCGTTGGTGGTGCAGGGGATCAAATCGGTGATGAACGATGGAGCGGGAAAAAGTGTGGAAGAAGGGCTCCGACACGTGGCCCATTTCAACGCCGCGTTCCTTCAGTCGAACGATCTAATGGAAGCGCTCGCCGCGTTCATGGAGAAGCGCCCGCCGAAGTTCACCGGCTCCTGAGGCGCGTCAGTCGCGTGGTCGCGGCTTTATCGGGATGGCTCGATCCTCGGCTGACGGCGCGATCGACGCGCGCGAGCTCTTCGCGGAAGACGTGCCTGGTTTCTTGACCTTCGCTGCACGAAAATCTTTCAGCTGCGCGCTGCGGTGCAAAACCGTGAGCTCGTGGAAGCGCTGTTGAAGGTGGGCAAGCCGCGCGTTCGGCTCCGAGCTCGCAGACGGTTCGGCGACCGGTCCCGCATGCACCTTGAGCCGCTCCAGGGCCACCGAGAGCTCCTCGGTCGTCGGAAAACGGCGCCGGTAATCACGGGCGATGGCCCGGGCGATCACTACGTCGACGTCGGGGTGAAGCTCCGGTGCGAACTGTCTGGCAGGCGCAAACGTGCCCTTGACGATGAGGCTGAAGAGCTCCTTCGCGGTCTTGGCGTCGAAGGGTTTCCGCCCGGCGACGAGCTCATAGAAAATGATGCCGCACGCGTAGAGATCGACCCGCCCGTCGAGATCGCGGAAGCCCTGCGCTTGCTCCGGCGCCATGTAATACGGCGTTCCCACGGCGAAGCCAATCTGGGTGAGTGTCTCGAGCTCGTCTTCCTCGTCGAAGTGGGACGAGCTGAGCTTGGAGGTGCCGAAATCGAGAATTTTCGCGATGCCGCTTGGCTGCACGAGAAAGATGTTCGCGGGCTTCATGTCACGGTGGGTGATGCCGCGCGCGTGCGCCGCGCCGAGGCCCGCGAGCACTTGTAGGAGCAGATCGATGACCTGGCGAAGGGGCATCTTTCCCGCTTCGAGGTGGTGATCGAGGGTGTGTCCGAGGAGCCGTTCGAGGACGAGAAAAGGAGTGCCGTCCTCGAGCTTTCCGAAATCGTAGAGCGAGCAGACGTTCCGATGCACGACCGCCGCGCCGGCGCGCCCTTCGCGCAGGAAGCGTTTGAGCATTTCTGTGTCCCCTTGACTGGGAACCTTGATCGCCACGAGGCGTTTGAGGAGAAGGTCGTCGGCCTCGTAGACCATCCCGTTGCCGCCGGAGCCGATGATGCTGCGGACTCTGTATTTCCCGTCGCCGAGCAGCTTGCCGACCAGCCTTCGCCCCGCGGAGCTCCTCAATCGTCGAGGGCGAGAGCTCACCTCGGTGCTCGAGATGAAGCGCGCCGACGAGCGCCCGATCCAACGACCAGCGCGCTCGCAGAAAGGCGTAGGGAAGCCCCTCTCACGCGGCTCACTCTTCGTTGAAAGTGGCGATTCCGACGTAGCGCATGACGCGGCCGCACGTGGCGGTGCCAAGCTGGCCGTCGCAGGTGTGCTCGCCTTCGAAGCGCGTTTGCCCATTTTTGAGGGCGCGCATGATGTCCCAGGTGAGGTCGTGTCCACCGTCTTTGCAGGATCGATCGGCGCACGACATCATGAAGAGGGCCGGCGCATTCTCGATGACGATCCGCCGGACGTGGCCCGCTTCGGCGATGAGCCCGCCCCCGCGGTTCTCTTGGATCTCGAGCTTGAGCCCAGTCAACCGGGGCACTTCCGTCAAGAGTCGCGGCGCTTCATCCTCCCGTTGGCGGCGGTCTGTTTGTCGCTGCGCTGCCTCGGAGTGGCGTCGATGATTCATCATCGCCGTATTCTACCCCAGCGTGTCCGAAGAGGCCCGCGAAAGCGTGGACTCTGCCCGCGCCGTGCACTAAGTTCTCCGAGCGCGGCCGGCAGGCCCAAGCACGACAGGAGTCGCGAGTGTCGAACCCGAGCGTATCGAAGCGTCAAAAAGAGAAGAACCGGCAGGACAAAGCCCGCGAGAAACAAGCGCGACGGCAAGACCGAATCGCCAACCCTCGTCCCGTTGGCGCCGAAGGCGAAGATCCGGACATCGCCGGAATCATCCCCGGTCCGCAGCCTATTCCCGAGGAAGACCAGTAGCGCTGCGGGAGCTGCGTTGAAACGGTTGTGCGGTTTTGCTAACCTCAGCGCCCGTGCAATTCACCGACCCGCAGCTCCCCCGCGAGATCTTTGGCTGGCATAGTTCGCGGCTCGGCATGCACATGCCGATCGTGCGTTACGGAAACTGGGGAAGGCCGCTTCTCCTTTTCCCCACGGCCCAGAGCGACCTCCTCGACTGCGAGCGCTTCTGGCTCATCAAGAAGATCGAGCACCACATTTTTGCGGGGAAGCTCAACGTCTTCTGCATCAACAGCATCAACAGCATGTCGTGGATGAGCAAAGGAGTCGGCGTGCGCGAGTCCGCGAGACGCCAGGCGCTCTTCTCCGGGTACGTCGAGGAAGAGGTCGTCCCTTTCATTCGCAGCGCAGTCGAAAATCCGCGCGCGCGCATCGGAGTCACCGGGGCGAGCTTCGGAGCCTTCCACGCCGCGAACGCTTTTTTTCGCCGGCCGGATCTCTTCGACACCTTGCTCGCAATGAGCGGCTTCTACGATCTCGCGCCGGGGTACCTCGAGGGGTACATGGACGACAACGCGTATTTCAACAACCCCATGTCGTACGTCCCTCAGATTCACGACGCCGATCAACTGGATCTGATCAGGAACCACAGCCAGATCCACATCGTGAGCGGTCAAGGTGCATTCGAGCGGCCGGACAACTCGCGCCGGTTCTCCGACGCTCTCTGGAAGAAGGGCATCTGGAACAACCTCGACCTGTGGGGCCAAGACGTGAATCACGACTGGCCGTGGTGGCACAAGATGCTCGACCACTACGTCAGCTCGCGTTTCGGCTGGTAGCCATGAGCGGTCTCACGAAAGTCGGGCTGCTCGTTGGCCGTGAGCGATCGTTTCCCGACGCGCTCATCGAGGAGGTCGCCCGGCGCAACGTGGGCGTCGCCGCGAGCTACGCAGAGATGTCTGCGCCGCGTGCCGAAGAGCCGCCCCCCTACGACGTGCTCGTCGATCGCATCTCGCACGAGGTGACCTGTTACCAGCCCTTCTTGAAGCTCGCCGCACTCCACGGGACTCGGGTGATCAACAATCCGTTCTGGCGAATCGCCGACGACAAGTTTTTCAACGCAGGCCTCGCTTCGCGCATCGGGGTCAAGGTCCCGAGGACCGTGCTCCTGCCGTCGAAGAGCCACGGAGCCGACGTGTCCGCCGAATCGCTCACCAACATGCGCTTCGTCGATTGGAGCGCCATCGGCACGGAGCTCGGCTTCCCGCTCTACATCAAGCCGCACTGGGGTGGCGGCTGGAAAAACGTTACCCGCGTCACGTCGATGGAGGAGCTCCACGCTGCGTACGACAAGAGCGGCGCGCTCACGATGGTGCTCCAAGAAGAGATTCGTTGGACCCAGTACGTGCGCTGCATCGTCATCGGTCAGAAGGACGTCCTGCCCGCGCTGTGGGATCCCAGGCTCACCCATTTCGAGCGCTACACGGGCGCGGCGGCGTCGATGCCCCCGCTCGATCCTTCTCTGGAAACGCGCGTGATGGGAGACGCGCTCGCGATCACCCGCGCCCTCGGCTACGACATGAACACCGTAGAATTCGCGGTGGCGGACGGCGTCCCTTACGCCATCGACTTCATGAACTCGGCGCCCGATCTCGACCTCGCCTCCCTCGGCGAATCCCATTTTCGCTGGTCCGTCGAGAAGATGGCCGACCTCGTAATCTCCGCCGCGCGCACACCCGCAAAGCTCGGGCAGTACCGCTGGGATTGGCTACTTCGCGGTAGCACGTGAAGGTCCGGGTTCGCGTCCTCCCGGAGAAACACGAAGTCGAGGTAGAGCTCACGCTCGAAGGCCTCGACCCGAGCGTTCCTCTCGACCTGAACGTGCCGATCTGGGTGCCCGGCGCCTACGGGTTCATGAAGTACGGGCGCGACCTGTTCGACTTCCGCGCTCGCGACCCGAAGACAGGCGCGAACCTTCCGATGGAGCGCAGGGGGTGGAGCGGGTTCCAGATCGCGCAGCACGCGAGCTCCGTCGTCATCGAGCACAAGGCCTCTGCCGCGGACTCCGTCTGGGGTGAGCTCGTCGGAATCATCGGAACGGAGAACGCCGTCCTCTTGGCGACGCACTTCTTGGTTCCAGCAGGGCACATCGGCTCGTGCCGCGTGGAGTACGAGCTTCCCGACGGATGGGAGCTCCATCATCCGTCAGGCGCGCGCGCTCTCGATCACGCAACCTCTTTCGAGTATCCGAGCTTCGCGGTCCTCCTCGACACACCGGTGATTGCAGGCAAATTCAAGCGTGAAACGCGCGTGTCGGAAGGCGTGCGCTTTCATCATGTGTTCATGGACGACGCCGTTGGCTTCGCGGCAGAGTCCTCTTCGTTCATCGATTCGGTGATGCACGTCGCGGAAGCGGCGCGGGCGATCTTCGGCTCATACCCATTCGAGGATTACACGTTCATCTACTCCTTTGACCCACGCGCGCACTGGGGCCTCGAGCATGCAAACTCGACCATGCTCGGCATCGGACCGAACGTTTTCATCGACCCCGAAGCGCGCCTCTCGGCGATCCGCGTGGCCGGACACGAGATCCTTCACGCCTGGAACGTGTGTCGTCTACGCCCGACGGCGCTGAGCGAGCCCGACCTCGCGAAAGGGAGCTTCCCCGATGGCCTGTGGGTGAGCGAAGGGTTCACCCGCTACTACGAATTTCTTCTAGCGGTCCGGGCCAAGCAAATGACCCCGGCGCGCCTCCTCAGCAACGTCGTCAATTACTTCAAGCATCTCTCAGCGATTCCCGCTTATGCGCGGGTAAGTGCCAAAGACTCGTCGCTCACGACATTCCTCAATCACAATCGGTATCCGGGGAGCGTCAACAACACGATTGACTACTACGACAAGGGAATGCTCATCGCGTTCGACATGGATATCGCGTTCCGGAGCGCAACCCCCGCTTCGTCGCTCGACCGCGAATTCAAGGCTTTTTACGAGGCTTACCTTGCTCCCGGATTCAGCAGTGAAGACGCCGTGAGCTTCTTCTCCGAGCGCGCCGCAGGAATGAGCGAGCTCTTGAAACGCGAAGTCGATGGCCCGGGCGGTCTCAGCGTGTGCGAGCGACTTACCTCAATCGGATTCGACGTGAAGATCGGAATGCGTCGGCGCCTCGGGATTCACCTCAAAGAGAACATCGGGCCCTCCATCATCAACGTGCTCGATACCAGCCCCGCGGGCGAGAGCGGTCTCGCGCCGGAAGACGAGATCGTGAAGACGAACGGATTCGCCTTCAGCCTTCCTGCGCTCACTTGGCTGATCGCCAACGAGCCCGAGGTTATCCTGGAGGTGCGACGCGGCCACGTGTACCGCGCGATCAGCGTGCGCCCAAAAGACCACGAAGAGATCACCGCGCTCACCTGGCGAGGGACGCCCACGCAGCTCGAGTTGATCCGCGTGTGGCTCGCCCTTCCGGATTTCACCCTGGCGTTAGGCGAAGAGATACCGCTCAGCTTCTACGACAACTTTCACGGTGTGGAGAACATCCTCTGAAACACGAGCCCCTCAATATTCTGGTCATCGCGAGCTACTTCAAAGGCGAGAGATTCATTCGTCAGGCGCATGCCCGCGGGGCGCGCGTCTACCTCCTCACGGTCGAGAAGCTGCTCGGCGAGCCGTGGCCGCGCGATGCGCTCACCGAAGTATTTGCCCAGCGTACCGAGGGAAAGAATCTTCCTACGCTGAAGGAAACGATCGCGACGGTGAGCTACCTCGCGCGCAACCTGCGAATCGATCGCGTCGTGCCGATGGACGACTTCGACGTGGAGACGGCCGCGGCCTTGCGCGAGCACCTTCGGCTCCCCGGGATGGGAGACTCGATTGCCCGTCACTTCCGCGACAAGCTCGCGATGCGGGTGAGAGCGGTCGAGGAGAAGATCCCAGTTCCGGCGTTCGTGTCGGTGTTCAACCACGAGGCGGTGCGGGAGTTCGTGGGCAAGGTGCCGCCGCCCTGGATGAACAAGCCGCGCTCCCAAGCCGGCGCCACGGGAATTACCAAAGTAAAATCCGCGGACGAGCTCTTCAAGCTCATCGAAAGTCAGGGAGACGACCAGTCCTATCATCTGCTCGAGGCCTATCTCCCGGGAGACGTCTTTCACGTCGATTCCTTGGTAAGCGAAGGCAAAGTAGTATTCGCCGAATGCCATCGATGCGGCACTCCGCCCTTCAACGTTGCGCACGGGGGCGGGATCTACTCGAGCGTCACCGTGAAGCGCGCGAGCGCCGACGAGAGGGCTCTCAAGGCGATCAACAAGAGGGTACTGGAGACCTTTGGTCTCCTCCGCGGCGCGGCTCACGTTGAGTTCATCAAGGGGGCCGAGGACGGGAAGTTTTATCTCCTCGAATGCGCGGCGCGGGTCGGCGGCGTTCACATCGGCGATCTGGTCGAGGCCTCCACGGGCGTGAGTCTGTGGGCGGAATGGGCGAATCTGGAGGTCGACGGCGGTGAGCGCGCCTACAAGCTCCCGAAGCAGCGGAAGGACTACGCCGGCCTGGTGATGACGCTCGCAAAGCAAGAACGCGCCGACACGTCTGGGTACGACGATGCGGAGGTCGTCTTTCGCTCACCCGAACGCTACCACGCTGGGCTCATCGTTCGGTCCAAGGATCACGCGCGTGCGGGCAAGCTGATCAGCTCCTACGTCGATCGTTTCCAATCGGACTTCATGGCCGTGCTCCCCGCCGCCAGCCATCCTGCGCACTAATATGGATATTCCGCTAAGAAAGCATTTTAATCACGCCTACAAGGACTCGGTCTTTACTGACTACGCGCGCAAGCTCACCGATCGCCTTGGTCCGTTTCCATTTCGGTTGGCGGAGACGCCGCTCTTCATGACCCCCGAGCTCCGGGGAAACCTGGCGCGATCCGCGACGGAGATCGTGGCCGCCCTCGCCGAGCCAAAGACGCTTTCCATTCTCAAGAACGCCATTCCCGCGCGTTACAACGTTCCGGGGATGGACTCCCTCCCCCACTGTGTGCAGGTGGATTTTGCTCTCACCGCTGCGCCAGGTGGGGAGCTCCGCGGACAAGTGGTGGAGCTCCAGGCATTTCCGTCGCTCTACGTTCTCGAGTCCGACATGAGCGACGCCTGGGCGGAAGTGCTCAATACGCTGCCTGGGCTCGCGGGCGACTGGTCTTGCTTCTTGGATATCGAAAAAAGAAGAGCACTCGACATCATGCGTCGCACGATCGTCGGCGTCGAAGATCCGGCGGAGGTCGTCCTGGTCGATTTCGACCCCGCCAGCCAGAAGACGCTCCCGGATTTCATCGGCACCCAGAAGAAGTTCGGCGTGGATTACGTTTGCGTGACGAAGCTGATCAAGCAGGGGAATAGGCTATTTCGTGAGAAAGACGGGAAGCTCCTTCGCGTCAGACGCCTCTACAACCGCATGGTGTTCGACGAGCTCGAGGCCAAGAAGGTGACAATCCCATTCGGCTGGAACGAAGACCTCGACGTCAGCTGGTGCTCTCATCCGAATTGGTACTGGGCGTGGTCCAAGTATTCCCTGCCATATCTCGATCATCCCGCTGTCCCCAAATCAAGGTTCTTGTCCGAGGTGACGGCGCTCCCCAGCGATCTCGCGGGGTATGTCTTGAAGCCGCTGTTCTCTTTTGCTGGCGCGGGAGTGATCGTCGATCTCACCGTCGAGGCGATTGAGGCCATTCCCAAGGACCAACGAGCGAAGTGGGTCCTCCAGGAAAAGGTCGAGTACGCGCCTGCCATCACGATGCCCACTGGCGAAGGGGTGAAAGCCGAAGTGCGCGTCATGCTCCTGCGGCCAGAAACGGGAGCGGGCTCGAACGCGCTCGTTCCGCTTCTGTGCTTGGTGCGCCTCTCACGCGGAAAAATGCTCGGCGTCGATTTTAACCGTGGCCACACCTGGGTCGGCGGCTCCGTCGGCATGTGGCGCTGACGCTTCAGCGCCTTTCCCGGGCAGCCGCCGTGTGGCACGCAGTTGATGCGCCTAGCCACGAGGACCGTGGCGCAGTAGCGTCTGACATGCGTATCGCTCCCGCCGCTTTGCTCGCTTGTTTTTCCATCACCTTCACAGCGTGCTCGTCGTCCTCGAGTGGGCTCGCGCCGCAGCCCGACGCTTCGGACGGATCCATCGACTCAGACGCCTCGGTCGACGACGCCAACATTGCGGACACGAGGGCGGAGGCCGCCGCTCCGCTCGCGTGCACCTCGCGCACGTGGTGCATGGACTATTCCGTGAAGGCGTTTCGCGGGACGCCGCCGGTTGCCGCGGGCGGGGTGATCGCCGAGGGCACGTACCGCCTCGCGTACACGCTCGAGCCGGCGGGCATCGACCCCGATTACCTGACCGAGCAGGCCGCGCTCCTCTACTTCTCGCAGGGTCGCTTCGAAGCGCCGGGGCAGACGGGTTTCGGCGCGGTCGGGACGTACTCGACATCGACGGGCACCGACGGACCCACGCTCGTCCTGCAGGGCACCACGAACTGCCAAACCTTTGGCGCCCAGGGCTCGTCGGCCTCTGGGGCCACGCGGACGTCGCCGTTCAGCGCGACCGCGACTCAGCTCACGATCATCGGCACGGTCACCCCGCTCGGACCGGAGGCAGGGGCCCCGTGGAAACGCGCCTACGTCTACTTCAAGAACGATGGGGACGTCTGCGCGCCGGCGACGAGGGATCCGGCATCCGCGGACGACTCGTTCTTCTGCCGCGTCGCAAACTGCGCGTGCGCCCAGTCGTCGGGCAGTCTGATCACGCCGGCCTCGTGCCCGTTCATTCACTGACCGAACGCGAGCCCGTCATCGACACGACACGGGGCACGCATCGCCGGCTCGCCGACGAGGTGGACTTCAATGTGCAACGTGCGATCGCGGCGGTGATCGCGAACCGGCGACGTTCGACGCAGCCCATCAAGGATCAAGTCGCACCGGACCTCGACGTTGCGCATTGTGCAAAGGAAGAAGCGGGTAGAACATCGCCGCACGATGCCCACCAAAGCCTATGCCGCCACCAGCGCCACGTCCCCCCTTGGTCCCTTCTCCATCGAGCGCCGCGAGCCGCGCGCCAATGACGTCGAGATCGAGATTCTGTACAGCGGAGTTTGCCACTCCGATCTCCATCAAGCGCGAAACGAGTGGGGCGGCTCGCGCTACCCCATGGTTCCCGGCCACGAGATCGTCGGCAAGGTCACGCGGGTCGGCGCAGAAGTAACACGTTTCAAGATCGGCGACCGCGCGGGCGTTGGTTGTCTAATCGATTCTTGTCGGGAGTGTGCGTCCTGCAAAGCCGGCCTCGAGCAGTATTGCGAGAACGGAATGACGGGCACGTACAACACACTTGAGCGCGATGGAAAAACGATGGCATTCGGCGGGTACTCCGAGCGCATCGTCACGCGCGAAGAGTTCGTCCTCTCCATCTCCGAGCGTCTCGACCTTCCCCGCACGGCGCCGCTCCTCTGCGCTGGAATCACGACGTACTCGCCGCTCCGCCAGGCCAACGTCGGCAAGGGACAACGCGTCGGTGTCGTGGGCCTCGGCGGTCTTGGCCACATGGCGGTCAAGTTCGCGCGCGCGTTCGGTGCCGAGGTCACGGTCTTCACGACGTCGGAGAAGAAGCGCGCGGATGCGCTCGCGCTAGGAGCGCACGAGGTCACCCTGTCGACCGACGCCGCCGCGATGACCGCCCAAGCCGGCCGGTTCGACTTCATCATCGACACCGTCTCCGCGCCGCACGACTACAACGCGCTCATCAACGCTCTGCGGCGTGACGGCCGGATGACCCTCGTTGGCGCCCCTCCGGTGCCCGCCGCAATCATGGGCTTCGGTTTGATCATGCAGCGGCGATCGATCGGTGGTTCGCTCATCGGCGGCCTCCCCGAAACGCAGGAGATGCTCGATTTCTGCGCGAAGCACGAGATCGTCAGCGACGTCGAAGTGATCCCGGTGCAGAAGATCAACGAAGCGTATGAGCGGATGCTCAAGGGCGACGTGAAGTACCGCTTCGTGATCGATATCGCGTCGCTGCGCTAGGTCAGTCGCGCGGTCGGCGCGAGATGAAACCCACGACGGCAACGAACACCGTCGAGCCGATGATCGACCAGACGATCGGAAACCGCGTGCCCCCGACGGTGAAGGTCAGCCACTCGGGAAGGCCGACGTAATGCGCAATCCATGGTCCAATCATGGCGCCGATGAATCCGAGCGCGACGCTCGCGATGCATCCGCCTCGCGTAAATCCAGCAATCGACTGCCCGATGCCACCGCACACGCCGGCGACGCACAGTAAGACCAAAAGCTCGACGATCGTCATATGCACTCCATCGAGGCAAAGTAGCTGATTGTCGAGGCTCAGGGAACGCTTGCACTACGTCTCTCGGATGAGCCGTCACTCTCGCGGTCGCGTCGAGTCGTTGCGACGGCGTACCCGGACGTAGGCTAGTATAGTGGGATGGATTCCGTGGTGGCCCGCGAAGCGATCAGCTCGACGGCTCCGAAACCGAGAATCCTCCTCGTCGACGATCGCAGAGCGAACCTCGTTGCGCTAGAAGCGATCCTCGATGAGCCCGATCGCGAGCTGGTCTCCGTCGGCTCGGGGGCGGAGGCCCTTCGAGAGCTCGAGAAAAACGACTTTGCCCTCGTCGTACTGGACGTCCAGATGCCCATCATGGATGGCTTCGAGGTCGCCGAGCGAATCAAGGCTATCGACCGAGCTCGGCATGTTCCGATCATCTTCGTGACGGCCATCAGTCACGGCGCTGCGCACATCGCGCAAGCCTACGAGCGAGGCGCCGTGGACTTCATCGGGAAGCCATTCGCGGCCGAGACGATGCGCGCGAAGGTGAGCGTGTTCGTCGATCTCTATGTCGCGAAGGTGGAGATGCTTCGGCGCGAGACCGCGGTGCACGACGCGGAGCGTGGGCAGCTCGTCGCGCGAGAGCACCAGACGCGGGTCGAGGCCGATCACCTCGCGACGACCCTGAAAGTGGCAGACCGTCTGAAGCAGGAATTCTTGTCGACGCTCAGCCACGAGCTCCGCGCACCGCTGAACGCCATCCTCGCGTGGACGCGGATGCTGCGAGACGGATCCATCATCGGCGAGCCTCAGCGCGCCCGCGCTCTCGAGAAGGTGGAACGCAACGCGGCCGCTCAGCTCGATCTCGTCGAAGGAATGCTCGACATCAGCTGCATCGCGGGAGGAGAGCTTACGCTCGATTTCGAGTCCGTCGACCTCCTGAGCATCGTCGAGCTGGCGGTGGAGACCGTGAGACCTTCCGCCGTCGAAAAAAAAATCCACCTGCACGCGGCCCTCGAGCGGAACGTGGCTCCCCTTCGCGGCGACCCGCAGCGTCTTCGTCAAATCGTTCTTCAGCTTCTGACCAACGCCGTGAAATTCACCTCGGGCGACGGAGGAGTGATCACCGTATCTCTCTGCAACGACGGCCCCGTGGTGGAGATCGCGATCGAGGACACCGGAGCCGGAATCGACGCCGCGCTGTTGCCAGGTCTGTTCGCGCCGCTCGCGTGGCGAGGCGTCGGAGCGCGGCGCGCCGAAGGTGGTCTCGGAGTCGGATTGACCATCGTCCATCACCTCGTCGAGCTGCACGAGGGCACCGTCCACGCGGAGAGCGCCGGGCGCGGACGAGGGTCTCGCTTCGTGGTGAAGCTGCCCTCACAAGGGCCGCAGGCGCGAAAAACGGACGAGCGTCAGTCCCGCTCGCCGCCCACCTTGGTTTGAACCACCGTCGCCCGGAGAAGGTCGGCAAGGATGTCGCGCGCACTTCGTACCGGCGGGAGCGGCGCTAGCTCACCGACGAGGGGCCAGACGGCGTCGCGAATATCGTGGGGGAGGATGGTCTGCAAGTACTCGAGCGCGGTGCCGCGATGTCGGACGTCGGGGTGATGCAGGGCGCGGTACGCCATCCGCAAAGGCTCGCGATCGAGATGCAGCGCAAGGATCGTGAAGACGTGCTCGAGGGTCCGGTCGACGCGATCGCGCGCGAGAAGATCGTCCACCAAGGCGCTCGCACCTTCGAGCTCACTGGGATCGTCTTCGAACTCGAGCGGGGCCGCGCCGGGCGCTTTCCGGTCAACTTCGATGAGGATCGCTTGAACGATTTTTTGGCGCGAGATCACTATCCGCGCGTTCGCGTCGGACATCTTCATGAGGGCCCGGCCGCACGCGTAGCGCACCTCGAATCGCTCGTCGGTGACCCCGAGCAGAAGTCCATCTGCAGCGCGCTGTGACGTGCACGCCGAGAGGGCGAGGGGGATCCTTCGGCGCACGACGAAGTCCATGGTGGGATCGAGGAGAGCGTCGATGAGCTGCCCCGTCATGACTGGCGCTGCGCGGCAGAGCGCCGCGAGGGCTTCCGTGTGCAGATGTTTGTGGGCGAGAAGCAAGATCAGGAACGCGGTGACGGGTGTCGTCGTCTCGAGCGGCAGATTGCGTAAGGTCACGGCCGTGGCCTCCACGTCTCCGAAGAGCAGCTCGCGTCCGTCGGGGAGCGCTTGCGGATCCCTCAGCGCATCGAACGCCGGTCCCGCGCCGTGACCCCCCGGAAGCGCCGGCATTTCGATCACGCCGATCTCGATCGGGCTTCCTCCGGAAGGCGCGAAGAACGCGTGACGTGGTCGCAGCAGCTCCACGCGCTGAATGAGATTGTCTCTCTCCGCGGACTCGTCGGTCTCTTCTGCCGAACGACCCACGTGCGCGAGCGATGGAAGATCGAGCTTCTGCGCGCCGTCGCGAAGACCGGTCTCGAGCGCGGTGACGTACCCGAAGTGCAGCGCGCGCGTCACCGGTAGCGTCAAAAGGGCGAGCACGACCGCTCCGCCGAGGATGTAGATCTGGGTGTGGCGCTCGGACACGGCGAGCACCATCATCGTGATCAAGGCTCCGGCGACGGTGCCCAGGCGATCGAACCCGACATCAATCAGCGCCTTTACCGAACGCTTCTGGGCTTCCGAGAGAGGCGTGTAGAGGAGCTCATACGCGGAGCGGTAAAGCGTGTTGCGCTCGACGGCCTCTGCTCCACGGAGGACGGCGGTGGTGAAGAGACCGGGCACCGCGAGGCCGCAGGCGCCTCCCATGATGATGACTCCCGGCAAGATGGCGATGTTCACCACGAGCCCGAGCTTCTCGAGAGCCCGCCGGCCGAGCGTCAGTTGCACGACCAGCGAGATCGTGGCGACCATCAGCCAGAAGAGCGAAAAAAACGAAAGGAGCGGCGCGCCCTTCCCGAAAACCGCGGACGCTTGAACGCTGAAGAGGTAGTCGAGGAGCGAAGACGTGGCTGCGCCGAGGGCGACGAGCAGCGCGAGGTTTCGCAGAAACGGTTGGCGGCCGAGCATGCGAAGTACAGGGATCCTCTGTGGAGTCGGATCCGCGAAGATGCTCAACCTCGACGATCTGCCGGCGATGGCGGGCGTCCCCGCTCGGATGAAGAGTGTTCCTGCCAAGCAGGCCACGTGCAGCGCAGCGAGCACGAGAAGCATCGTGGGAAGAGCAACCAGGGTGGCGATGCGCCACGCCATGAGACCCCCGAGGACTCCGCCGATCGTTCCGCCCCCTGCAATCCGGGCGACTGCACGCTTCGCGTTGTGGGGGTCGAAGCGCTCGTTGATGAGAGACCAGAACGCGGTCATCACCACCGGCCCCACGAGCGCCGTGTGCAAGTAAAAGGTAATGGCGGTACCGGCTGGCGAAGTGAATCCGAGCACCCACTCGAGAACCAGGCCACCCGCACTTCCACCGAAAAAAATTGGGAGGAGCGACGCGGGGGAATGACGCACCATCAGACGAGACAGCGACAGCACGGCAACGAGGGAGAGCGCCGCTGCAGTGGCCATCACGCTCGGCAGAGCCGTGGCGGGAAACGTCGTAAGGAAAAGCGCGTCCCGCGCCGCTTTCCCAGCAACCTGGTGCGCGATCATCGCAGCCGAGGTGAACGCCGCCGCGCGCGTTCCGTCGACCAGTTTCAGGGGTGGCACGACGACAAAATGGTAACGGAGCAGGGTGCAGAAAGCGAAGGAGAAAGGGAGGCCGAGCGGCCCAGAAGACCTCGGCTCCACGCACGAGCTTCTGGCAGATCGCGAGCGCGCAGCCTGCGCAGGGCACGCCCGTCTGCATTCCCGGAACTCAGGACCTGCGAATGGGCGGACGGTCATGGAGGCATCGAGGCAACGCGCGGAACAGTACCGAATCGTGTCCCAGGCTCGCGCTCACATCACGCTGGCTCGGATAGGCCGAGCACGCGCCCGCCGAGCCCGACACAGGGACCGAGGCGTACTTGGCAGCGCTCGCAGACGTAGATGGTCCGGTTCGCGAGGAGGATGCGTGTGACGGCGCCGGCGCAGCCACGGCATTCGCGGCGGGCGTAGACGTGAAGGGCCTCGCTTCGCTTGAGACGCTTCTTCGTTGGAGCGTCGACCGTGACGATGCGCTTCTCCTTCACGCCACGCGCGAGGAGCGAGCGTGTGAGGTCCCAAAGCTTGTCGAAGGTCGCGCGATCGAGATGACGGGCGGGTGTTTCGGGATGGATGCCGAGAAGGTAGAGGATCTCGGCGCGGTACACGTTGCCGATGCCAGCCACGACGCGTTGATCGAGGAGCACCGCGCCGATCGCGCGCTTCGTCGCATGGACGACCTGCCACGCCTTTTCGACGTCGGCCGTTGCCGCGAGCGGATCGGCGCCGAGCCGTGCCAGGAGCGTGCGCTTCGCGGCGGGGCTGAGGAGCTCGCAGCACGTCGGACCGGCGAGGTCCCAGGTGACGTGGTCGCCAACCAGCCGAAGCCGCGTCGTCGGTCGCGGGCTGCGCGCTGCGGCTTCGCCAACGTGGCGTCGAAACTTCCCGAACAGTCCGAGGTGGATGTGCACGACGCGTCCCCCCGCGAACCGGATGAAAAGATGTTTCCCGATGGCCTCGGTGCCACGCAGAACGCGCCCGTCGAGCTTGGGGGCGTCGAGGAAGCGCCCCTGGGGCGTGGACACCGCGACGCGCTGGCCTCCGAGATCGCGCCCGATGTCCTGCGCGAGGCGATGGATGGTGTGTCCCTCAGGCATCGCGGCGGTTCGGTTCGCGCGACCGTTGCTCCGGCACGAGCTCCTCGCCGCGTGCGAGCGCGGCCCGGGTGCGCTCGAACACTTCGGCGTCGGAGCGTTTCTTCTCCGGCGCTCGGCGGGCCTCGGACGCCATCGGGAGCTTCATCCGGTCGACTCCCTGGAGCACGTCGCGATGGCGGCCGAGGAATGCCCAATACATGGGGGTGAGAGGGCACGTCGTCTTCGGGTCGAACCGGCAGCCGCCGCAGTAGTTGCTCATCTTGTCGATGTACGCCGAGCCCGCGACGTAAGGCTTGGTGGTCAGCAAGTCGCCCACTCCGAACGTGCTCATCCCGTGGACGTTCGGTTCGACGACCCAGTCATAGGCATCGACGTACGCTGCCCAGAACCAGTCGGTGAGCGCGCGCGGAGTCACGTCGAGTAGCATCGCGATGTTGGACAGCACCATGAGCCGCGTAATGTGGTGGCTGTAGCCTTCGTCCCAGACGCCCTGAACGACGTCGTCGAGGCAGCGGAGGCCGGATGTCACTCCCCAGTACACGGGCGGCACATCTCCCTTGGAGCCGAGCACCGACGTGAGCGAGCCTCCGTCGCCGCCCGCACGGTTCGCGTCTGCCCACGGTTCGCCTCGCCATCCGCCGTAGCCTCCGTCGCCCGGCGTTTCCGCGCGCGGCTGTGAGGCGCCGCGAATGACTCGGAACCCGTCGGTGGCTTCGTGCACGTGCCGCATGTACTCGCGCCAACCCAGGATCTGGCGCACGAATCCCTCCTGGCTCGCGAGCGGCAAATCCATCGCGAGCACGTCGGCGAGGACGCGCTTGGCAGAGAGGCGCTGTAGATTCAGCAGCGGCGAGATCATGGTGTGAAAAAGGTAGCGCTCTCCAGCCGCCATCGCGTCCTCGTACGGCCCGAAGCTCGCGAGGCATTCAGACTTCGCCCATGTCCACGCGCGCTCGGCGTCAGCTGCGGTCGTCGGCAGCGCTTCGGGGGTGAGCGTTCCTGGGTGACGCGCGAATTGCGCGAGGACGAGATCGCACACCTCGCGCGTCACGTCGTCGACGGCGAAGGTCGGGCGCGTGGGCGCAGCGGGCTCGCCGCTCCACTTGCTTCGGTTGTCGGCATCGAAGCTCCATCGCCCGCCGACAGGCTTTTCGTTCTTCATCAGGACGCCGAGCTTCTTCCGCACGTGCCGGTAGAACGCGTCCATGCGCCACGCGCGATCGCCCACGGCAGCGCGAAAGTCATCGCTGGTCGTAAGCCAACCTTCGTGAGGCAGCACCGTAATTTGGCCCGTATCGACGAGCGGCGTCAGCTCGGTGCGAAGCTCGCGCTCGGCTGCACGCATCATCGAGACCGGCCCTACGGCCTCGAGCGCTGCGCGGTAGCTCGGCGCAACCAGGTGACGAACGACGACGCCGCGCTCGGCTTGCTCGAGAGCAAAGTGCCGGAGGTTCGACAGAACGAGCGCGAGCTTTTGCCGGTGATACGGCCGGCAGGCCGCTTTCTCGGGACACTCGACGAGCACGATTCCGAGCTCGCGCGGCGGCGTCGTCGCGATCGGTCCCAGCTCGCCAGAGAGCTGATCGTAAGGGACGAAAAGCCATCGGCGCCCCGTCGCATCGGCACCGCGAAGCCGTTCCTCGAGCTTACGTGAGAAGACACTCATTGTGCCCAAGCTTACGCTTCTCGCCCCACGAGGGCACGGGCGCAAGAACCACCGCCGCGATGTGAGCTCGCGGTGCTGCTGCCGTCCTCAGGAGTTAGGCCACGCGATCGCGGCCGCCGCGCTTGGCACGGTAGAGCGCTTCGTCGGCGATGCGGAGCATTACCTCGGAGGTGGGCGCTTCTGCGGAAGACGCCACCCCGATACTGACTGTGACCTGCAGGGACCCGCCGGAAAAAGAGATGGGCTTTGCGGAGATGGCTTTCCGCACGCGCTCGCCGGCGGTCGCGGCACCGTCGTGATCGCACGCCGGCAAGACGATGAGGAACTCTTCTCCACCGACCCGTCCGACCGCATCGGTGGGGCGAAGCGCTCCCCGCAGGCGCGCGCTCACCTGCCGAAGGACTTCGTCGCCGGCGGGATGCCCATAGCCATCGTTGATGGCCTTGAAGTGATCGATGTCGAGGGAGAGGATGGCGCACGGTTCGTCCGTCGTCGTGGCCGTCTCCATCTCGCGCCGCGCGATTTCGTGGATGGCTCCGCGGTTCCAGATCCGCGTGAGATCGTCCACCAGCGCCTTCTGCTCGAGGTGCTCGTTCTCCGCGGCCAGAGCCCTTTGATTTTCAGTGAGCTTCGCGACGTTGATCTCGTGCTCGGCAAGGCTCGCCAGATCCCGGAGCGAGGCCATGTCGTCGTCACTCATTACGCGCGGCACAAAGCCCGCGATGCAGAGGACGCCCACATTTTCTCCGTCGAATTGCAGGGGAAAGCCCGCGTAGAAACGCACGCTCTGATCTCCCGCGTGCGCGTTTGGGTTGCCCACGAGGCGCGGGTCTTCCTGGGTGTCAGGAATGTAGCAAATGTCGTCATTGAGGATCGCGAACTGGCAGAACGAAGTCTCGCGCGCCGCCACGACCGCATCCATACCCTGCACCGACTTCAGCCAGATACGCGTTTCGCCGATGAGGTCGATGACGGCGAGGGGGACGTTGAACATCCGCTTCGCCAGGCGCGTGATCTTATCGAAGCGCTCCTCCGCGGGAGTGCCCATCATCCGCAGCTTCTGGACCGCCAGGAGACGTTTGACTTCCCTGGCTGGTAAGACAGGAGCCGCCATCGAACCTACTAACGGGCGCTCCGCCGCGCACTTAAGGCCACCGTCACTTTTACCGGCTGCGTGACGAGAAGCAAGGGGGCACATGCGTCGCACTCGACGGTCCTTCGTTTTTTTGATGTCGCTGGCGGGAGCTGCCGCCGCGCTCGCGAACGTCGCGTAGGTCGTGGTGCTCCCGGATGGCTCCCAAAGGAAAGGCGTGTTAACGACAGTTGCAAGCCACGAGAACGAGAGGAACGCCAACATGACCATGACGTCGATTGCGCAGAAGCCCTACAAAGTAGCGGATGGCACCTGGGTCATCCCGGAGCTCTTTCCGGCCGCACCTGGGACGCTCGTTCCGATCTCTTCTGCCGTCATCGTCGGCAAAGAGCCGGTCGTGATCGATACCGGGACGGCGGGCAATCGCGAGCGATGGTTTCAGGCGCTCGGAACCATCGTCGACCCGGCCGACGTCCGATGGATCTTCATCACGCACGAGGACCCGGATCACGTCGGCAATCTGCTCGCACTGTTCGACAGAGCACCGAAGGCGACTGTCGTCATGACGTGGTTCATGGGCGAACGCTTGGCCGGTACGTTGAGCATCCCCCTCAATCGCCAGCGTTGGGTGAACGACGGCGATTCGTTCGACGTTGGCGATCGCACGCTCGCCGCGATTCGTCCGCCGCTCTTCGAATGCCCGACGACGCGTGGTCTGTATGATGCGAAAACCGGATTCTACTGGGCCGCGGATGCGTTCTCGTCTTTCATGCAAGCCGAGGTCGAGAACGCCGATGACGTGCCGCAACCCCTGTGGGAGGGAACGTTCTCGGCGACCAATCGCATGAACGCACCCTGGGTTTCGACGGCGAATCCCGAGAAGCTCGGCATCCAGGTCGCACGGCTCGAAGCGCTGAAGCTGTCCGTCGTCGCGTCCGCGCACGGTCCGACCATGACGGGGCCGCGCATCGCGACCGCGCTCAAAATGACCCGCGCGCTCGCCGGCGAGCCGGAAGTGCCACTCATGGGCCAGCGCGATCTCGAAGGTATTCTCGCTTCGATGCCAGGACTTGGCTGACGGAAATCGTCGCGAAGCGCAGCGTGAGCCTCGAATCGATCAAGCCCGCCCAATGCCACGATCGTCGTACGTCACCTCCCGTCGAGATCCTCGTTCCGTAGACCGAGCGGCCTCCGCGGCAATACACGTCAGTTCGGGGGAGGGCACGGCGTGGATGGGCTCGACGACAGCGGGCAGCACGCCTGCACCGTCTTGTCGCCGCTCATCGTCACGGTCGTGATCTTCGACTGATCGTGAGTCGCGGTCGTGTCTCCGGATGTGCCGACCCAATAGCCCCATACGAACGCCACCGCGCTGGCGGTGTCGCCGCTCAGAGTGACGACCGTGCCCGTCGGGACCGTAAGCGTCCGCAGCGACGCTGCGCTCGCGCCGCCGTCGTTCACGGAGACCGAGCACCATGCGAGGTAGTCCTCAATCTTCAATGTCGAGGTCGCGCCAGCGTCGCCGGCGTCGTTCGCCGCGCCGTCGGACGCGTCGGGTCGCGTGCCGGTATCGGTTTGCGACCCGGTGTCGACCAGTGAGCCGCCGTCGTTTGCGTCGGCGTGCGAGCCAGTGTCACCGCCGCTCGCAGAGTCGGAGTTGCCGGTCGTCGAGTCGGAGTTACCGCCGTCGGCAATGGCGTTGTCGTCACCGCCGCTGCACGCCGCGAAGGAAAGAGGAATCGCGAGAACCGCCCAAGGCAAGAAGATAAAGCGCATCCGTGCATCATAGCGCGTTGCGCCTCGCAGGAGGGCCGTGACGATTCGCGCCGCACTTGTTAAACTCGCGGCTTCCCAGTCGAAGGAGAGACTCATCATGTTCGAAAGTCTGTTGTCCGAGTTCACGTCCTCGAAGCAAGCTCAAGACGCAACGGCCGCCCTCGCATCGAAGGGCTACAGCCCGGCCGACGCCGAGAAGTTCATCGCCGAGGCGCTCCCCGCGGCCAAGGAGGCGATGGAGCAGCAGACGGCGAGCCACCCGAAGCCGGAGGTCGGCCTGTTCAACCTCTTTGGCGGGCACGCGGGGAAGGAGTTTCTCATCGGCCTCACCGAGGGGATCGTCCGCGGTGACGGCGTCGTCGGATCCTTCGAGGATGGCGGGATGTCGATGATCGCCGGGCACATCGCAGAGGTGATCGCCCCCAGGCTCAACATTAGCGCGGAGACCGCGGGAGACGTGGCCGCAGTCGTGGCCCCCTTCATTTTCCACTACGCGCACGAGAAGCTCGCGGCCAGCCAGTAGCATCGCGTCACTGCGCCGACACCTCGACGTGGTGAGCGCAGCCCGCGGTCCCGCCGGTGCTCCAGAAAAAGCCTTTCTGGGCCGGGCCGAGATCGCCCTTGCGAACGCTTCTCGTCAACCCGTCGATGACGTCGCGGGGAGCACAAGCACCATGCGCGCGCCCGCTCCGCTTCCGTCGTAGCTGAGTGTTCCGCCGTGCGCCTCGGCAATCTCGCGCGCGATGTAGAGCCCAATCCCGGAGCCACGCACGCCGACGTCGCCTTCGCGGTGGTGCTCGACGCGAAAGAATTTCTCGAAGATGCGCTCGCGGAACTCGGGAGGCACGCCAGGACCGGAGTCCTCGACGGCGACCGATACCGCAGCCTCAGTCCGCGTCACGACCGTAGAGATTTGTCCGCCCGCAAGAGTGTACTTCAACGCGTTCGCGAGCAGGTTGGCGAAGACGACGTGCAGACGGGCCGCATCGCCCCGCACCACGCACGAACGTGCGCCTTCGACGACCAGCGTGATCTCGGCCTCATCGCACGATAATCGGATCGCCTCCACTTCGCGCTGCAGGAGCGCGTCCACGTCTACGCGATCCATGTTCAAGCGCAGCTGGCCAGCCTCGATGCGCGTGAGATCCAAGAACTCGTCCACCGTGGCCGCGAGCTGATCGATACCGACCAGCGCAGTTCGCACCAGCTCTCGATCTCGGGCATCGAGCGCGGCGGCGTGCTCCTGGAGCAGGAGAAGCGTCATGCGGAGCGTCGTGAGTGGGGTGCGTAGCTCGTGGGACGCGACCGCGATCAGCTCCGTCCGCATCTCGTCGAGACGCACCAGATCCGTCACGTCGGAGAGGACAAGCACGGCGCCGCGACGGCCATGCGTAAACCCTTCGATCGCGACCACGCGCGGCAGGAGCTTTCGATTCGCATCGCCGACACGCAAAGCGATGGCTTGAGAGAGGTCGACCGCCGGAATGATTTCCTGCAGCTCCCCTGCGAGCGCCGCGCGGAGCGCAGTCTTCGTCCAGTCGGACACCGGGAGGTCGCTCAGCGTGTCCACGCGACTCGCGGAACGCATCACTTCGAGGGCGCGCGGGTTCGCAGACGCTACCGCTCCATCGGGCGACACGACGACCACGGCATCGGGGAACGCAGCCAGGGTCGCCTCGAGGGTCTCTTTTGCGCGAATGACCTCCTCGACGTTCGCCCGACGAAACGCGCCCAGATCGGCCGCCATGCGATTGAAGCCTTCAGCGAGCCTCCCGAGCTCGTCGGCGCGCTGATTGGGGACCCGGCGCTCGAAGTCACCCCGCCGCGTGCCCAGCTCGCGACGGTCTGTGCCGATCGGAAGTGGTCATCGCGAATCGTCGCCGCCTCGAAGACCGCACGGCGCAGCAAGGGATTGACGATCTCGTGATAGCGAAGCCGCGTCGCAGCGTCGTGCGCGCCGGCAAGCAGCTCGTCGCCCGCGCGATGATACGCATTGAGGTTGCGAACGAGCGAGGCGGAGGTTGCGCGCTCGCCCGCGCCGATGAGAAGTGCGTCGAGCGCCTTGAAAGCCTCCGACACGGAGGCGCGATCGAGCTCAAGGGCCTGTCTGCCCCGCGCTTCGTCAGCGAGCGTGAGAAGGAGCGCGTCGTCCTCGCGCTCGAGCGCCGTGGCCAGGGTCGCCGTCGCCGCGGTGGTCTGCTCGCTGTCGCGGAGCGTCGCGTCGACGACTCGGCTCACCTGTCTGAAGGACCAAGCGCTCCAGCCGCTCGAGACGGCGGTGGCCGCGACGAGCACCGCGCCCGCCAGAAGGAACTGCACCCGGATACCGAGAGCCAGCGGCTTCATGTGAGACCGTAACGCTTGCGCTTTCGTTGGAGCGTCGTGCTGTCGATCCCGAGCAGCTTTGCGGCCGTCTCGAGCGTCGGCGCCCGCGCGATGACGCGCGCGATGTGCTCGCGCTCGAGCGCCTCGAGTGAGACGTCGGCACCGAGGACGATATCGATCGAAGCGTCGCTGCCGGCGATGTGCTCGTTCGCCGCCGCCGGAATCCCGAGGTCCTCCGGCTCGATGCACGGTCCCGGGCTGAGGATCAGCGCTCGCTCGACTGCGTTGCGAAGCTCCCGAAGGTTACCTGGCCACCCGTAGCTTCGGCAGTCTTCATGCGCGCGATGTTTTCGGACGGGCGGACCGAGGTCGATGCTTTCGACTCGGCCGACCGAGATTTCTCGCTCGGCGCAGTCGCGAAGGGAAAGCTGTGGCGACGACCGCTGGACGTCGCCGGCGCTGGGGTCGCGGTAACGTGGATCTCGGAAGCCCACGCCCGCTACATGGCGAAGGGGGGCATCGACGCGTTCACAGGAGACGGCGTGCTCCCCCGCCACGGGCCCGAGGAACTCCTAGAGGGATTCTACTCGCTCAATCTGTTCAAGGCTCTCTGGCTCGCAGTCGACTATCAATTCCTGGTCAACCCCGCTTACAACCGGGACCGCGGGCCCGAGCACGTGTTCGCCGGGAGGGTCCATGCGGAGTTTTGAGTCGCGCTGCGCGCTTCGAGCGCTGGGCGTCCTACTGCTCATGCTGACGTGGCCGAGTTCGGCGTCGGCTCAAGAGCAGGCTCAGGGGTTCGACCTCGAGCGCCTCTACACGTCGGCGCCCGGCGCCGGCTGGCTCGTCATGGATAGCCTCGACATGCACGGCGGACTGGGTGGCGCAGTAAACCTCGTCACCAGCTACGCTCGCAACCCGCTGCGTGTCACGGACGGGACGCACCATCTCACCGTTGTGTCGGACGAAGCGTTCCTTCAGCTCGGGGCTGCGGCAACGTACGGCCGATTCCGGTTCTACCTGACGCTCGATTCGCCCATCATCGTTCGAGGCAATAGCGGAACGGTCGGCGCGTACACTTTCTCGCCGTCGAGCTTCGACCCATCTTCGTCGCCCGACGCGATATCACACGGACGCGTGGGCTTCGACGCGCGCGCCCTCGGCGGCTCTGCGAGCCCGTTCCGACTCGGGCTCGGCGGTCAGATCTGGTTTCCCGGTGGCGCGCCCGGCTCACTGCGAAATGGCTACCTGAGCGACGGACCGCCGGGCAATGGACTCGGCGCCTACAACGCGATGGTCCGCGTACTCTTCGCTGGAGACGCTCGCTTTCTCACGTACGCCGGGCACCTCGGGTTCCACCTCCGTGCGCTGGACGACTCGCCCACGCCGGGAAGCCCTCAAGGTAACGAGATGCTCTTCGGCGCCGCCGCCGGCGCGAAGCTCACCCAGTGCGACGCTTGCAACACCCGGCTCGTGATTGGACCAGAAATCTTCGGCGCGACGGCGACACGATCATTCTTCGGGGTAAACAGCACGGCGTTCGAAGGGCTTGTCACCGGGCGCATCGAAGGCACTGCCGATGACCGGCCCCAGCTTCGATTCAAGCTCGGTCTTGGCGGTGGGCTCAATCCACACTTTGGCGCGCCGGAGGCTCGGGTGGTTCTCGCTGTGGAGCTGTTCCAGCAAAGCTCGAAGTAGGGGTGCAACGACAAGGGGCAAAGCGAGCACCGCGTGGCATGCTCGAGGGATGAGCAAAGCGTTTACTCGAGACGACGCGGAGGAGGAGGCAGTCCTCGTCGTCGCGCGGGCGCCGCTCCCGACAGGGAAGCCGAACTATGTGACGCCACGCGGCCTCGCCGCTCTGCGCGAGGAGCTAGCGCTACTTGCCGGTGAGGGCGCGGCGCTCGAGGAGCTCGGCAACGACGCGGCGCGTGCGCGAGCGCGGCATGCGCGGGCGATGAAGATCGAGGCGCTCGAGGCGCGAATTGCGTCTGCAGAGGTCATCGACGGGCGCGCTGGCCCGCAGGACGAGGTCCGGTTCGGCGCCGACGTAACGCTGCGTGGAGAGGGGGGAGCTGAGCGGCATTTTCGGATCGTCGGCGTGGACGAGGCGGACGCACGGCACGGGCGGATCGCGTTCGTCGCGCCCCTCGCGCGGGCGGTGCTCGGAAAGCGGGTGGGCGACGCCGTCCTCGTAAGAACACCGAGCGGCGAGGAAGAGCTCGATGTGGTGGCCCTCTCCTACGACGACGTCGGGTAGACCGCCTCGACGAGCCCCGCCCTTGCGCGCGCGCGGATGGCGAGCGCTCGTCGCTCTTCTTAAGCGTACACTCTCCTCATGACCCGAGTCGCATGCGGAACCGTGCTCTTGATGCTGGGAGGCTGCAGCACGTCTGCGGCGTCGGCGATCGCTGACGGAGGCGGCCGAGGCGACGGAACGGACGCGGGGCTCACGGCGGATGTCGGCGCCGACGTCAGCGCAGAGGGAGACGCGCGGCGGCCGTCACCCGCGGCAATCCCGCCAACGACCACGTTCTACTGGCAGATTTCTGGTGTCATCGATCCTGCACGTGCGGAGGCCATCTACGACGTCGATCTCTTCGACGCGGCTCCGGCCGGCTCATCTCTCCTCGAGTCGGACGGGACCCGCGTCTCCATTCCGCTCGGCCGCAACCCGGGGATCGTTGGCGCGCTCCACGCGAAGGGGAAGAAGGTCGTCTGCTACGTCGACACCGGCGCGTGGGAGAACTACCGACCGGACAAGGATCTCTTTCCGCCGGACGTCCTCGGCACGACCGACGTCAACTGGCCTCTGGAGCGCTGGCTCGACATTCGTCCGAGCTCTTGGCCAAAGTTCGAGGGGCTCATTCTCGCGCGGTTCGATCTTGCCGCGAGCCTCGGCTGCGACGCGATCGAAGGGGATCAAAATAACTCGATGGGCAACAATCCCGGCTTTCCGATCGGGCTTGCCGACGAGGTGGCCTGGTACGCGGAGCTCGCCAAGCAGATCCACGCGCGCGGCATGGGCGCGATTATGAAGAACGGGATCGAGCTCCTCTCGGCCCCGAGCGCGGCGAGCACGGTCGCCCTCTACGAGGCCGCGCTCAACGAGTCGTGCAACCAGTTCAGCGAGTGCGGTGGCTACGCAAGCTTCGTCTCGGCCGGCAAAGCGGTGTGGAACGTGGAGTACACGACGGCAAGCGCCACCTTCTGTCCCCCAGACACGACGGCGAACTACGACGGCTACTTCGCCAACCTCGCACTCGACGGGACGACCTGGAACGCGTGCCGGTGAACCCCAAGCGCGATGCGCTCTCGAAGCTCTTCGCCGGCGTCCGTGATGGCGGGCAACGTCTGCAGTCGCTCAATGGATCGAACGCGATCAGGCCAGTTACGCGTTCACGACCCGCGCCGGATGCTCTCTTCTCTACGTCGCTAGCGTCGGCCACGTCGCCGGTGTTGATCCGAGTTGCGAGGCTCGCGGCTTCGTACAGAGAATCGGCGAAGTCACTTGCGAACGGTTAGCTCTCCCAGATGCAGCGCTTCGAGGTCCGAGCGAATCCGCGACGCGTCTCCGATGATCACGATCTGCATCGACTCCGTTGGCAGATGAGCCTTCGCCACGCGCTGCACGTCTTCAGCGGTGACCTCCAACGGGGCAAGGATTCGGGGCATGAAGCTTTCGAGCGGATCGCCATAGATCGCGGTCGGAGTGAGCGCACCCACCGTGTCGCCTTGCGTTTCCCACCCTCGGGTCACGGAGTCACTCCTTCCCTCCGAGAGCTCGCGCGCGTCCACCGGCTCGGCGCGAATGCGGTCGAGCTCACGGAGGACCTCTTTCACGCTTTCGGCGGTGTGCTCGCGTTCGACTGCAGCGCTGATGGCGAACGTCTGCGCGGCGCGCCCGAAGTTGAAGCGCGCATCGACGTGATACGAAAAGCCGTGGGTCCAACGCACGTTGCGATTGAGGCGACTGACCAGGCTACCGCCGAGGATCGCGGACAGAACGCGGAGGGCCGGAACGTCGCTGTCGTCGCGCGGTACGCCGACGCATCCAATCCGAATGTTGGATTGCGTGTCGCCCGGTCGATCCACGATCACGATGCTCCGCGGCTTCGCCTGCGGCCGGAGTGGAGGCGGCGCGAGTGGCGCGGCCACGCCGGTCCACCCCCCGAAGATGGTCTCGAATGCCGAGGCGAGTTTGGCGGACTCGAAGTCGCCGACCACGATCAGCGTGGTCGTCGCTGGCGCGAACGCCGCCGAATGAAACCGCTGAAGGTCGGCGCGGGTCAGACGCTTCACCGACTCCGCCGTTCCAGCGTATGGCTCGTGCAAAGGGTGCCCCGGCGGGTAGAGGATCGAGCCCATGGTCACGCTCGCGAGAACGGCGGGTAAGGTCTTCCACGTGTCCAGCGTCGTGAGCTGCGCGCGACGAATCAGCTCCAGATCTTCGGCCGGAAAAGTGCTGTTGCGCAATATGTCGGAAATACGCACAAGCGCCGGACGGAGGCTCGGCGCCGGGACCTTCACGTCCAGCGTCACGGCATCGGAGGAAACGTCGGCGTCGTAGACGGCGCCCATCTCGTTGAAGGCCTGTCGGAGAACTCCATCGCGCCGAAGGGACGTCCCCTGGAAGAGCATCTGCGTCGCGAAGGCGGCCACTCCGACCGGCGCGCCGCCCGCGCCACGACCGACCACGACCCGGATGTTCACGAACGGTAGCTCATGTTGCTCGAGCGCGAGGAAGCGGACGCCATTCGGGAGGCGCGTCTCGCGGATATCTCTCAGGGCGCGGTGGACTGAGGCGCCCGGCGGCGGCGGAGTCTGGCGAAACTCCTCGTCGGGCATCTGCGTCGGGAAAACGTGCGACGGCTTCCAGGTCGTCGACGTCACAGGCAACGCCGGCCCAAACCGATCGGATTTGCCGCAGCCGAAAGCGCAAACTACGAAGACGAGGCGCGCCCAACGGAACATCATTCGGCCCTCACCAGGCGGCCCGAGCGTGGCGCTCCGTCACGCGGCGTCACGAAAGTGATCACCCGTTTATCGAACGGAAGAAATTGGTAGAAGGCGTCGCGCACGTCTTCGACGAGCACCGACTGCCGAGCCGCGAGCTCCGGGCCGATATAGTCCGGAGTACCGGCGTACTGGTTGTACGAGTTGAGGAGGTCCGCCCGCGACGAGAAGCGCTCCGCACCATAGACGTTCGACATGAGGAGCCTCGCGCGTCCGATGGAGAATGCCACGCGGTCCGCGCGCCAGGCCCGCGCGTAGTCGAGGGTGACGTCGAGCTCTTTCAGAACGCGATCGAGAGGCTCGTTCGGCAGAGCGGTGACCGTCACTTCGAGCACGCTCGCGAGCTGCCCCGCCTGCAGCGAAACATTGACCGCATCGGCCACCTTCTCGCGCTTCACCAGGTTCTCCCAGAGCCATCCTTGAAGGACTCCGCGCCCGACCTCAAGCTCCTTGTGCCCCGGCGCGTAGCGAGGGGGCACCGGCCACGACGCGACGACCAGTCCGCGCTGTACGTCGGCTTCGACGAAGAGACGCTTCTCGCGCGCAAGCGAGGACAGCGTGGGATCTCGCTGAATGGGAGGCGCCTTGGCCGGCGGGATCGCGCCAAAGTACTTGAAGATAAGCTCCTTCGTGCGCGCGCTTTCGAAGTCGCCGACCAGCACCAAGGTGGCGTTGTTTGGCACGTAGAAGGTGCGGAAGAATGCGCGCACCTCGTCGAGCTTGGCCGCATTGAGCTGCGCTTCATCGCCGATGGGAAGATGGCTGTACGGGTGCGCACCCGGAAACAGAACGGGGTAGATGAGCGAGTCGACCTGCCCAAACAGCGCATTTTCGTTGCGCTGGCGAAACTCGTTCTTCACGACGTTGCGTTCGCGCTCGAACGCATGTTGATTCAGGCCGTCGAGCAAGAACGCCATGCGATCGCTCTCGAGCCACAGCCCGAGCTCGAGGTGGTCCGCCGGTACGGTCTCGAAATAATTCGTGCGATCGAACGAGGTCGTCGCGTTCACGTCGTGGCAGCCGACGTCCCTCAACTTCGCCGTGAACTCTCCCTCGGCGACGTGGCGCGATCCCCCGAACATCAAGTGCTCGAAGAGATGCGCAAAGCCCGCCCGCCCCGGAGGGTCGTCTTTCGATCCCACGTGGTACCAAATGTTCAAAGCCACCGTGGGGCTCTTGTGATCCTCCTGCAGAATCACCTCGAGCCCGTTGTCTAGTCGGTAGCGCGTCGTCGGAAGACGGACCGCCGTCGGAAATGCGTAGTCCAGCACGTACGGCGACTTCGCCGGTGCGCACGCGAAGGAACATGCGACCGCCGCAACGATCACCCACCTCACCAACCCCATCGTCATTGAATTAAACTAGTCTATCTTCGCTTTTTCCGCCGCGAGGAACTCGGTGCCGAGCCGCGAAGGCCTAGATGCCGCGCATAGTTTCCGCGATCAGCCAGTCGACGACTTCCTTGGGGTTCTTCGTCTTCTCGAAGACCTCGATCTGGCGGTGCGCGCTCGAGCCGTTCTTCGCGATGTGGACGATGCGCTCCATCTTGTTCTTGGTGCCGAAGATCGAGGTGGTCTCGTCGACGAACTCGATGAGCTCGTGGACGAGATCGATGAACGGCCGCTCCTCGCTCCGCCCGAAGTCGATCATCTGGGCTTCCGTTCCGAAGCGGAGGGCGCGCCATTTGTTCTCTTCGATGAGCGACCGCGGATAGGTGCGCCACGACGTGTTGCGACGGTACATGAGGTACAGCTTTGCCATCAGCGCCTGAACGAGCGCCACGATGGCCACGGTGTCTTCCATGTTCGTCGGCATGTCGCAGATGCGAACTTCGACCGTGTCGTAGAGGTGGTGCGAGCGAACGTCCCACCAGATCTTCTTCCCGTTGTCGATGCAACCGGTGCGAATGAGCAGGTCGACGAAGTTCTTCAATTGCTCAGGGCTGTCGAATTCGTCGGGGATGCCGGTGCGCGGAAACCGCTTGAAAATCTGGGTCCGCGTGCTCATGAGGCCGGTGCGGCGGCCCATCCAGAACGGCGAGCTGCACGTGAGCGCAAGGAGGTGCGGCAGGAAGTAACGAACCTGGTTCGCGAGCGCGAGGGCCACGCTCTTCTCTTTGATGCCCACGTGAATGTGGAGACCGAAGACGAGGTTGGCGCGGGCGACGTCTTGGAGATCGTGGACGATGTTGTGGTAGCGCGCGTCCTCGGTGATCTGCTGCGTCTTCCAATCGCTGAATGGGTGCGTGGATGCAGCGATGATGCGCAGCCCGCCCTTGCGCGCCAAGCGATCGAGCTCGCCGCGCATCTCGATGAGCTCGGAGCGAACGGCCGCGACGTCGTTGCAGACGGTGGTGCCGACCTCGACCATGGATTGATGCATCTCGGTGCGCACCCGCTCGCGGAGCACGGATTTGCCATCTTCGAGGATCCGGCTGATGTACGAACGGAGCTCGCGCGTCTCCGGATGGACGATCTGGTACTCCTCCTCGACGCCGAGGGTGAACTGTCCATCAATCATCAGGCGCGCCCTTCGGGGGGAGAGGCTCGCCCTGCGGCGGGGGACGACGTGCCCATGGGAACGTGGTCGCAGAGACCTGCGGGGCGCGGGACGGGGTTGGCGAGGTACTGACGGAAGGCGTAGTCGCCATGGTTCGTGCGGCCGTCGCGCGCCGCCGCGATCGCGAACTTCGCCATCTCGTCGACCACGATGTGGAAATACTTGGGAAGAATGGCGCGGACATCCATGTCGGGGGCGGGGTTCGTGAAATCGATGGCGTAAGGGACACCGTCTTTACAGGCAAATTCCACGGAGTTCATGTCGTAACCGAGGGCGTGATTGAGGGCCCAGGCCCCGTCGAGAACCTTCTTCTCGAGCGCCTTCGGCAGGAAGCCGTCGGTCTCCACGTAGCAGCGGCGACGCGGATCATACTTGATGGGAAGGATGAAATCTTTCCCGATGCAAATGCAGCGCACGTACTCGTCGAAGTCGACGTACTCCTGAAGCGTCATCACCAGCTGATGGCTGCGGTTGTAGTCGCGGAGCAGCTCGGTCATGTTGTTGACGCGCGACACGTTCTTCCAGCCGCCGCCGTCCGCCGGCTTCATGATCATCGGAAACTTTACGTAGTCCGCGATCTTCTCCCAATCGAGCGGGTACTCGAGATTGCGGAGCGACCGCTCGGGATCGATCGACGACGCGTAGGAGTGCGACGGCAAGAGTACCGTTCGCGGGACGGCGACACCGAGCTTCGCGGCGAGAGAGAAGCCGAAGAACTTATCGTCGGCGCTCCACCACAGGGGATCGTTGATCACGTAGGTGCCGGCGAGCGATGCGGCCTTCAAGTGAAAGCGGTAAAACGGGACCTCGTGGCTCAGGCGATCGATGAGCACCCGGTACTCGGGGTCGAAACCTTGGGCCTGCGTGCCGCCGAACTTTGCGATTTCCGCGCGAAATCCGGGCGTTTCGTTGACTTTGGCGATGAAGGCCTGGGGAAACGAGTCTTCCCAGCCGACCACGATTCCGATTCGATCCGTCACGACTTCCTCCTCCAAACCTCAACGCCCTCAGTTGCCGGGCAAAACCTCAACGCCCTCAGTTGCCGGGCAGGCTATACGGCGACATCGAACTCTTGCATGTCGAGCTCGGGCGACGCGATTGACTTGTACCCACGCTCGGCAGCCAGCGCGTTGAACCGGTAGGTGAGCCAGCCGGGAATGCAAAGTGCGAACGTGCGGGCGAGGCGCTCCGGATTGGCGAGGCTCTTGATCATCCGATCGTACAGGACGCGCCCGTACGCACCTTCCACAGCGAGGGCATGCTCGGGCTTCTCTATCCAGGTGAGCACACCGCGCTTGTCCGCTTCGGGATGAAACTGGGTGCCGTCGATCCCCGGACCGAAGTTCATGCCGAGGATCGCTTCGCCTGTGTTGACGACGCCTTTGGCGTGCGACTCCATCGCCGTGATCTCGCCGCCGAGCTCCCGCAGGCGCGCCGCGTCGGCGTTGACGGCTTCCCAGTTTCGGTGCTCCCACGTGAAGAGGCGGTAGCCGAAGGGGCGCAAAAAATCGGCCGATTGGCCACGCTCGGTGAGGTAGGCGGGCATCACTCCGAACTTCAACGTCGGACGGCGACGCATCTCGCACACCTTGAAATGCAGGACGGCGAGCTCGAAGGAGTGGCAGACGACGAGGAGCTTTGGCGAGGCGACCGCGTCCCTCAAGTTGGCGGCGCGAACGTCGTCCATGAAGTTGCGAAAGCCGAGACCCCACGCGTCGTCGAAGCCGTCATGCGGAGCGCCTGGCCCCCCTCCCGACAAGATGAAGTCGTAGCTCGCGTCTGGCAGCTCGCCGAGATTACGCGGCTGAACGTGCTTCGTGGTGACACCGAGCTCCGGATTCGCGGCCGTTACCCGCTTCTGGAAAGCGTCGATGATGCGACGGAAGCACCGCGTGGCCTGGTTGGCGACGCCATTGTTCATGTCTACGAGGCAAACACGAAGCGTGGGAGAAGCGCTCATTGACCTTAACATTGTAGTAAGAACCGGCACCGGTAGCACGAAAACCCGGCTAATGGTGGGTGTTAAGGACTCCGATGAAGAAGGAACGATGCACGGAAACTCGGGATTCGCAGATCCCCGAAGCGGGAGATCGGCGCAGCGAGCGCCTTTCCACGGTGGGACCCGTCGCGGCGTCCATCGACAGCGGGCACCAGCCGCTCCCGATCATCGAGCGGATTGGCGGCGATCCGCGGTTCACGGGCCGGGGCGTCGTAGCGGCATTTCTCGACGCCGGGTTCTACGCGCACCCCGACCTCACGATGCCGCACTCCCGCATACACGCCTACCATGATCTCATCGGTGGTCACGACGGCACCCCTCTCCTCGATGTGCCGGACGCCTCGTCGTGGCACGGGATGATGTCGACGGTGATCGCCGCCGGAAACGGAACGATGTCGCAAGGCCGGTTTCGCTCGCTCGCGCCGGACCTCGGGCTCGTGCTCGTGAAAGTGGGAACCCTCTCGCGCGTGCACCACGACGACATCGCCCGGGGGATCGAGTGGGCCCTCGTCAACCGCTCGCGCTACGACATCCGGATCCTCAACATTTCCGCGGGTGGCGACTACGAAGCTTCGTACCTCGACGACGTCATGTCGCGCTTCGCGGAAGCGGCCATTCGAGCCGGAATCGTGGTGATCGCGGCCGTCGGCAACAGCGGCCATCGCCCAGGCTACGTAGTGCCGCCCGCGAGCGTGCCCGCGGTCATCAGCGTGGGGGGGCTCGACGACGCAGGCGATCCCGAGCGCGGGCGCGTCACCGGATACCGCTCCTCGTACGGTCCGACGATCGACGGTCTGCAAAAGCCAGAGGTGATCACGCTCGCCGATTGGCTCCCTGCACCGATTCTTCCGGGGACGCCGACCTCGAAGCAGGCGGTGCTCCTCGCGAAGCTTCATAAGACCCCAGACGACCAGCTCCGCAACGTGATCGAAAAATACCGCGGAGTCTTCGCCGCCCTCGACGAAGCGAGGGACCAGCCCGCGTACTTGATCCGGCAGATCATCGCCGCCGGATTGAAGGACGGGCTGGTCATCAACGAGCACTACAAGATGGTCGACGGCACCAGCTTCTCGGCGCCCATCGTGACGAGCGTCGTCGCCCAAATGCTCGAGGCGAACCCGCGGCTCAGGCCATCGGACGTGAAACGCATTCTTCTTCAGACCGCGAAGCGGCTCCCGAACCTGGAGGTAGACCGCCAAGGCTGGGGCGCGGTCCAACCGAGGGCCGCCGTCGCGCGCGCCCTCGAGTGGGCAAAATAAGGCTCGCTAAGGCCGCCTACGGGTGGTGACGGTGGCGGTCCTTCGGGCCGACTTTCAAGAAGCCGTGCTCCTCGAAGTCGACGATCATTTTTTGGATGTGCTCCATGTCGAGCTCGCGGCCGAGCGCGCGGGCGGCGCGGCGGAGAATTTTTCGCTCCGGGAGACCGACCTCTTTGTCGACGGCGGCTGCAACTTCGAGGGCATGGAGAAAGCCGTCGCGCATGTGCTCGGGGACCTCGATGGCGATGCGCTCTTTCCAATCGGTCTCGTCTTCTACGAAGCGCGCGGTCACCGCACGGCGCATCACTGGATCGAGCTTCTGCAGCTGGTGCGCGAGGCACGCGGTCTCTTCCGGGGCGAGCTTGCCGTCGGCGGTGAAGATGAACCACATACCTTCGATCAGGAGATCGAGGTGCCCGCTGCACATGGCCTCGGCCTGGATCAGCGCGTCGTGCATCGCGCGCTGGTAGCGCATGTAGCGACGAAGGGTGTCGCCGAGGCGCCGGGTGAGCGTGTAGTTGGTGAAGGCCGAGGACGCGATTCCGAGAACCGGGATGATGTTGCGCATCACGCTCTCGCCGAGGACCCGGTGCCCGATGCGCTCCCCCACTTGCTCGCCCTCGAGGTGGGAGACCTCGTGAACCAGGTCTTTTCCAGGGTCTTCCGAGCCCGCTTCGTGATCGTGCGTACCAAAGGCGAGCGCGTAGAGGCGCCATAGATCGCCCTGATCATTTGGGTCGAAGCGTACGCCGAAGATGTCGGCGAGCTCGCACGTGAGATCGATGTGGACGAGCGAGCGGTACATCATCTCGCCGCCGATGGTGACCGCCGCGATGGGCATGGCCACGATGCCGCCGAGCCCCTCGGTCTGCGCAGTGAAGAAGGTGGCGCCGGTGGAGACCATACCCGCAGAAGCGCCGGTTACCGCGCTCTTCACCGCCGCCCAGCGGATGGCCCTGCGGGCGAGCTCGGGAGCGTCTCTCTCAGCGTCTGCGGAAGCGCTCTGGGCGCCCGCATGGCTTCGCTTTGCCTCGTGGCGTATCAAATACCAGCTGACGAGCTTCGGGAACCAGCCTTTCGCCGGGACGTTCTTCCCCGCAACTCCCACCTGCTTGGCGAGTGCCTCTGGAGATGCGGAAATATCCTCGAAAACCGCTTCTTGGGACACTGTCATCGGAGTTCAACTCTACCGGGAAATCGCCCTGACGTCCGCGCCAATTATGATACGGTCAAGGTTTCCGCTAATTCTCGCGAGGGCACCAAATCACCGGCGTTCGAGCGCACAGGAGACCGTCTGACATGATCGGCGTTGGCATTGGATTCGTGGCGGGGTTTGCGAGTGGGTGGGCCGTCCGGAGCACCGTGGACACCTCGCGCGGCGTGGCAGTGAAAATGGTCGCGGCCTATTACGCGACCACGGAGCGCGCAAAGCGGCTCGTCGCAATGGAACGAGAGCACCTCGAAGACCTCGTCGCCGAAGCGCGCGCCAGGTACGAGGGCGATCGCGCACGGAAGGCGGCAAAGAAGGGTGCCCCGCCGCGCTCCGCCGACGCGCCCCGAGCCGAACGAGCCGCGTGAACCCGTCCCTTCCCGACGGGAGGGATGCACCTGCCGGCCGCGAACGTGAAGCGCTCGTCATCGTCCATCACCATCCCGGTCGCATTCGCGTCAGGGCCGAGACGTTTCGCTACGGCGCGACGATCCTCGACCTGGTGCGCTCGAAGCTCGAAGCGATGCCGGGGATCATCCGTGTAACGAACAGTAGCCGCTCGGGCAGCATGCTCGTCGAGTACGAGCCGGGGCACGCTGAGCCCGATGCGATCCTCGGCGGCATCGCCGACGCCGCTGGGCTCGATCGGGCGATCGACGAGCGTGAGGCGAGAAGGCGTGATCCGGGACCGGGACTTGTCGCGGTCGAGGTGGTGCAAGAGCTCAACGCGATCGCGCACGAGCTCACCGGGTGGCGCGCCGACCTGCGCGTGATGGTACCCACCGCGCTCGCCGGGCTTGCTGCCGTGTCGTTCGCCGTTTCGAAGGAGACTCGCATTCCCCGCTGGGACAACCTTCTTTACTGGTCGTACACCATTTTTTCGTCGCTCCATCGCCAGGAGATCGAGCGCGTGCAGCAAGCGGTCGAAAAGGCCGGGGGTGCGTCCACGCCCTCCTCGATCCGGACTCCGTGACCGCAAAAGCAGCGCTCAGCACCGAGCTAGACGTTCAGAGCATTGGTCGAGACCGGGTGCGGATTCGGCCGCAGCAACTCGCCGTCGGCGCTCCCACCGGCGAAGTGCGCGAGCTCATGCAATGGCTCTCGGCACGACGCGAGGTCGTTGGCGTCGAGTACCACGAGGACACCGGATCAATCGAAGTCGCTTACCGCGACGCCGCGGGATCCGGCGCGTTCGTCCGCAGTCTGCGCGATCGCGTGTTCACCCTCGCCCGTCCCGCTCCGGTCAGCGACTTTCGCGTCGAGCTTGCGCACTCGCTCGCAGGGCGCGCCCGCCTTCGCCTGATCGGCGCGAGCGCTGAACAAAATTCGCGGCTCGCCGCCTGGGTGGGCGCTCAACCCGGAATCATCCGGGCCAGCGCATCGCCTGCGAGCCAGTCGATCCTCGTGCAGTTCGATCCCGATCTCATCACCGCAAAAAATCTGCTCGCGGCGATCTCCGAGAGCGATCCCTTGGGTTGGCCCGCCGCCCCGCCGGAGCCGAAACGTACGCAGTGGGGGACGACAGCGTTCAATACGGCGGTCCTGGCGACGGCGTTCTCGGGTCTCGCGCCGGCACCGGCGATGGCTGCAGCGGTCGTCATCACCGCGCTCCCCTCGGCGCGTCGCGCCCTCCGTGCGCTCGGAGAAAAGCGGGTCGGCGTCGACATGCTCGACGTTGCGGCCATCGGAATTTCGATCGGCACCGGTCAACCCGGCACTGCCGCCTTCATCACCTGGCTCCTCGGTCTGGGAGACCTCGTCCTCGAGCACACTGGCGATCGCGCGCGCGACGCCATCTCCAAGCTCATGAAGCTCGACGCCTCCGACGCGTGGCGCATCCGCGAGGTAAGCGGCGAGGAGACCGTCGAAAAGGTCTCGGTGAAGAAGCTCTCCGTCGGCGATCGCATCGTCATCGATCCCGGACAGCGCGTCGCCGCCGACGGCATCGTGGTGCGCGGCGTGGCCCTCACCGACGAAAAAGCCCTTACCGGTGAATCCATTCCGCAGGAGAAAAGGCAGGGCGATCGCGTGCTCGCGGCGTCGGTCGTCGTCGAGGGACAGATCGTCGTCGAGATCGATCGCACCGGCAAAGATACGACGGCCGCGAAGATCGTGCAGATCCTCGAAGGCGCGGGCGCCAAGCCGATGACCCTCCAGCGCAACGCCGAAAAAGTGGCCGACCGCCTCGTGCTCCCCACCTTCGGTATCGCCGGGGGCGCCGCCCTCTTCGCCTCCCAGATCGATCGCATGACGAGCGTGCTCATCACCGATTTCGGCACCGGCATCCGGATCGCGGTTCCGACGAGCGCGCTCACCGCGATGACGATCGCCGCACGCCAAGGCGTTCTCGTGAAGGGCGGACAATTCCTCGAGCGCTTGGCAAAGGCCGACGCCATCGTCTTCGACAAGACGGGCACACTCACCGGCGGCGCACCTAGCGTCTTCGAGGTCATCGCCCTCGGCGAGCTCGACGCCGAAGAGAGCGTGGCCCTCGCCGCGGCGGCAGAAGCTCGGCAGCAACATCCGATCGCCGAAGCCATTCGCCGTTACGCGGTGCACCGCGGCGTCTCCGTCCCCGACGCCGATTTCGGGAGCGAAGCGTACAGCATCGGAATCGGACTCCGCGCCTCCGTCGATCAGCGGGAAGTGCTGGTTGGTGGGCGTCGCCTGATGGAGCGGCACGGCATCTCCTCGGAGCCCGCGAGCTCGATCCTCGAGCGGCACCGCGAGCTCGGCGCCTCATCGATCTTCGTGGCCATCGAGGGAAGGCTCGAAGCGGTCATCGGATACGCCGACGAGCCGCGACCCGAGAGCGCCGCTGTGGTGCGCGCGCTCAAGGCCAATGGCCGCCGCGAGATCATTCTCATGTCCGGAGACGCCCGCGGGCCGGTGGATGCGGTCGCCAAGGCCATCGGCGTCGACCGCGCGCTTTTCGAGCTGCTTCCGGAGGAAAAGGCCGCCCATGTTCGCGCTCTGCAGCGCGAAGGAAAAATCGTGGCGATGGTGGGCGATGGCATCAACGATGCTCCCGCGCTCGCAGTCGCGGACGTCGGAATTTCTCTGGAGGGCGGCACCGACGTGGCCCTCGAAACGGCGGACGTAGTGCTCCTCGAGGGAGGCCTCTTGCGATTGCCGCATGCCTTCGACATCGCCGACGAAGCCATGGCTCACGTGAGACGCGGGCTCGGCCTCGTGCTCGTGCCAAATGGCGTGGCCATCGTCCTCGGCGCGCTCGGGCTCATCAGTCCAGGCGTCGCGGCAGTCGTCAACAATGGCTCCACTGTGGTCGCTGCCGTTACCGCCCTCGCACCGCTCTTGAAGAAGAGCCCGAGACGCGCGAAGCTCCTCACGTGACGTCCGAGAAATTGAGCCCTGAAGTCCGACGGATCGTGCGCCGAGCGAGGATCACCAGCGCCGTCGTTGGGGTGATCCTTTCGCCGATTCCGCTCGCTGACGAGCTCGTTCTTCTCCCGGTGTACGGCCTGATGAGCGACCGCATCGGGAAGCACTATGGCCTCCCCACGTCGGAAATTCCCTGGCGGCCGATCATATGGACAACCTGCGCGGGGCTCGCGGCACGAGCGGCGATCAACTTGACGGTGTCGTTCATTCCCGGCGTCGCGGCCGTGGCCAACGCCGCCAGCGCCGCTGCGCTCACCCAGCTGCTCGGTCGCTACGTCGACGCAGCGTGCAAGAATCCGGCGGGGACGCGCGTTCTCAGCATGCGCGACTTCGCCAATCAGTTCCGGGACATGAAGGCGGGTGTCCCCGTGAACCGACCCGAGTCTGCGGCATGAGTGTGAGGGGGGGGGCGCAATGAGCACCGGAACGGACGATGATGACGTTGGAATGGAGGACTCCGCCGAGGTCGCGCGAAAGCGTGTGGGCACGACACTCAGGGACGTGTGGCGCGTGCTTCGACCTCTCGGCTGCGGAGGGACGGCATGGGTGTACGTCGGCGCCGGATCGAGCGGCAGCCTCGTGGCGATCAAGGTGCTCCACAGCCGTCTGGCCACCCACGAGGAGGTGACCTCCCGGTTCATGCGCGAGGCCGAGGTCGCCAAGGTCATCAACCATCCTGGTGTCGTGCAAATGTACGACGAAGGAATGTCGGACGACGACGTTCCCTTCATGGTGATGGAGCTCCTCGAAGGAGAGACGCTCGAGGAACGGCGGCTGCGAAAAGGGGGAAAGCTCCCGGTGGACGAGGTCTTGTGGGCCACGGACCAGATCCTCGGGATCCTCATGAGCGCCCATAAAAAAGGCGTCGTTCATCGCGACATCAAGCCCGAAAATATTTTTCTCACGACGAAGAACGAGATCAAAGTCCTCGACTTCGGGATCGCGCGTTACAGGTCCGGGGAGAGCAGCGCCGCGACGAAAATCGGGTCGATGCTCGGCAGCCTCCACTACATGCCGCCCGAGCAGGGGCGCGGCGACTGGGACAAGGTCGGCGTGCAGACCGATCTGTGGGCGGTCGGAGCGACCATGTTCGCGCTCATCGCAGGTCGACCCGTCCACGATGAGAAGGACCTGATGTCGCAGCTCGAGGCGATCACCCGGAGCCCCGCTCCCTCGCTCGACAAGTATGCCCCCGAGGTGAGCGAGACGGTGGCCCTCCTCGTGGCGCAAGCTCTTCAGTTCGACTCGCACCGGCGCTGGAGCGACGCCGCAACGATGCAGCTCGCGCTCCGCATCACCTATCACTCGGGCGACAACGGGACGATGCCCGGGAGCGACGAGGAAGCGGTCGACAGCCTTCGCGCAGTCGACCGGCCGCGGATTTTTTCTGCGCCGACCCTGCCCCCCTTCTCTAGGAGAAATGACAAGCCCTGACGCGGCAAACTGGATCCCCTCCCTGGATCACGGCGATCGCGCTTCCGATCGTCTCCGTCCATAACGTATGTAATTTCGGCTGATCTCCCTACGGCATACAGCTTGCTCAACAGGGTGGAATGACGTCCAAACTGGTGACCACCGCCGTGACTCTCGGGCTCGGATTCGTTCTCCTTCACTGCGGGACGGCCGCTGATTCGCCAACGGACACCTCGGACGACCCGCTCCGCGGCTGTGCGGGCAAGGCCTCGCACGTCATCCCGGCGTCGAATGAATATGAGCTCACGTCGTTCGGCTTCAGCAGCGGCGACGACGGGATCATGTCCTGCGGCTCCTTCACGAAGCATGGCTCCTGGTATTACGCGGCATCGCGCCAGCGTTACGGGTGCGGCGCGCGGATCAAAATCGAAGCGAACGGAAAATGCGTCGTCGCCCAGACCGATGACTACGGCCCCGACATCTGCGTGGAGACGCGAGCAAAGTCACCGATCATCGACGCCTCGCCGCTGGTCTCGGAGCACCTGTTCGGAGTGATGTCCGCGGGATGGTCCGATCACTTCAAGGTCACGGTCACCGAGGTCGACAAGACCACGCCGCTCGGTATTTGCCCCTAGCATTCGCGCCGCCGCTCAAGGGAGCGGAACGGAGACGAGGTCCACTGGTAGGCTGGATCCGCCTCCGCTGCTCAAGCGAAGGGCTACTTTTCCAGCTCCGAATCGACCTGCGGCAATCGCTTGCGTCGTCGTACCCAGGGCCTCCGCTGCCGAAGGGAGCAGCGTGACGCCCATCAGTCCGTCGCTCCCCGCCGAGATCTCTGCCGCTCCTCCCCACGCGCCTCCGCGCGGTGCGATCGCAAGCGCCGTGTACGTCGTCGCGTAGAGCGAGATCCGGTAGACCAAGCCGTAGTTCCCGCCGAGCGTTACCGCCGCGTTTCCGTCGACCGCGTCGATCCCTGCGAGATCAAGATCGGCGATGCCGTCGCCGAGGGTGAGCTTGCGCACGGTGCTCCCGTCGAACGAGGCAAGCGCGCTCACGATCCGTTCGGCGTTGGGGAAGGTGCCCCGGCTGTGCGCGCCCGTGTTGGCGAGGAGAGACAGACCGGAGGTGGTCGCCACCGTCGCTTCGGTCGACAAGAGACTCACCACCGAGACTTTCACCGGAGCATCGACGCTGAAGTCAATGATGGCGTGCACCAGATCATTTTGCTGCGCAAAGAGCGTGTCGAGCGTCGCGTCGAGGAGCACGCGGGTCATCGGCGGAACTGTGAGCGAAGTCGCTGCCGTCGAGCGGAGCCAGCTAGAAGCCGCTGATTTACCTATGGAAACGTAGTTCGTCGATGGACCGGCGATCCCTCGTGCGCCAACGATGACATGTGCACCGGTCGTCCCTTGGTTGAAGACGACGACCGGAAACTTGCGGAGCGCCGTGCCTCCATTCGCGTGATAGACGTACACGCGAAAGCGCCCTGGGCCGACCACGTCGGCGTAGAGAACTCCGTCGGTCGAGGGGAGCTCTGGCTCGTCCGAGAAGAGCATCGTCGGCGCATCGAGCGGCGTGCACACGAGCGCCGGGAGACACGGAGCCGTCGACGGACCGAGCCCGCCCAAGGTGATGACGTCGCCGCGTGTAGCCGCAGCGCTCGCGTTCGTCAGAGCCAGCGACGGCGAGACGCGCGCACCGGGACAGGAGGATCGATCGGCCACGAGGCTCGAGCCAGGAGGTACACGTCGGCCCCGCATCGACCGAACCATCGCCACGTCTCGTACCGAACGGCGCATCGACCGCCGGCCCTTCGGCATCCACGATCGAAGCGTCGAGCGCGTGGGACGCAGGCGAGGCGCTGGGATCGCTGCACGCGCCGAGGGCGAGCAGCGCCAGCCATCGGGTCAGGACAGAGCCTGCTCGGGGGAAGCGGGGAATACCATTGCTGCCGCGACGCGCGTGGCGAGGTTGACGATGGTCATCGTGGGGTCGGAGCCCGACAAGGTCGGAAAGATCGCCGCGAGACCAATATCTTACGTTTTTCGCGCTTTGGCGATGCCGCGCTTCGAAGGTGAGGGTGCGTGGTTTCCATGGGAATGCTCGTGGGTGTGACCGTGATCGTCGCTCCCGAGATCGGTGATGAGCTCGATGCCGCCGTGCTTGACTCCGCGCGTGGCGAGGAGGCGATCGGCCACGTCTTTCAGCTCTCCGGAGCGCCCGCGCATGACGATCACCTCGAGGCATCGGTCGTTGTCGAGATGAACGTGGAGCGACGCGCGGACCTTTTCGCCGAGACCGTGCTGGATCTCCGTGAGATGCTCGCTGAGGTCACGCACGTGGTGATCGTAGACGAGAGTCACCGCAGCGACGGCTTGCGTTCCGCGTGCCACTTGCGAGCGGACCACCTCGGCGCGCACGAGATCCCGCAGGATCTCCGACCGGGTCGTCCCTCGCGCGTCGGCGATCGCATCGAGGGCGGCGAGAAGGGGCCGGTCCATGGCGACGCCAAACCTCGCGAGCGGGTCTCTCATTCTTCAACTCTACGCGGGTCGAGCGAGAAAAAAAGCCTGCGTCGTGGCATGTTTTCGACGTTTCGTGCTATTCATGGCTGATAATCGGCAGATCCGCGGGGCGGAGCCAATCGTAGTACGTAGAGACTTCCCGGAGCGTGCGACAGAGATGTTCAAGGTTCCCCTGATTGCATCTGCCATCGTTCACGCGACCATCGTCGCCGTGGCGGTCGTCGGTGGTCATGGACCGAGCAGCTCCGCACCGAGCCCGAGTGTAGAGATTTCCCTCGAGACGCTTGCGTCTCAGCCGGCTCAGGCAGCCGTTCAGGTAGAAGAGGCACCCCCGGTCAACGTCGCGGCTCAGGTGCCGGCTCACGTCCACTCGCATATCCACGACTATCCCGTTCCGGTCGATCACGATCGCCCGCACGATCCATCGCTCGTTCACGAGCATACTCACGACCATGCCGACGAGCAGCCGAGCGCGAGCGAAGCGAGTGCCATCGCCGTCGCGGCTCCGGTGGCAGCGCCCGTCTTCAACATGGTGATAGGTCCAGCGATCGCGGCGCACGGTGGGCTCACGGCAGCGCACCCGACGCCGGCGATGAGCCCCCTCGCCGAGCCCATGTCGGAAGGTTCGGTCAACGTCGCGGCGCGTCTGCTCACGAGCGCCCCTCCGGTGTACCCGCCGGCGGCAAGGGCCGCCGAAGTCGAAGCCGACGTCGTCGTCGACCTCGTTCTCGATGAATCGGGTCGCGTCTCCGAGGCGAAGATCCTTCGCGCGGCGGGCTTCGACCTCGACAAGTCCGCCCTCGAGGCGATCCGCGGTTACCGATTTTCCCCCGCGCAAAAAGACGGGCGCCCGGTTCGCGTGCGCATGCACTGGACCGTCCAGTTCCGATTGCGCTAATCCGTTACGTCGAATGGGCTACGAATCGCTTCGCGATTGCATCGACGATCTGGAGCGCGGGCGGCAGATCGTTCGCATTCCCCAGGAGGTAGACGCCAACCTCGAAGCGGCGGAGATCCACCGCCGCGTCTTTGAGGCGGGTGGCCCGGCCGTCTTCTACGAGCGGGTGCGGCAGTGCGCCTTTCCGATGGTCAGCAATCTCTTCGGGACGATGGATCGCGCGCGGTTCATTTTCCGCGACGCGCTCGGCGACGTACGTTCTCTCGTTCGAACGAAGGTGGATCCGGCGAGTCTGATCACGGAGGCCACACGTGCGCTCGGATTACCGAGAGCAGCGCTTCATCTCCTGCCGCGCATGGTCTCGCGCGGACCGGTCTTCGACCACACCATACGAGTGAGCGAGCTCCCGCAGTTGAAATCGTGGCCCGACGACGGCGGCGCGTTCATCACGCTCCCCCAAGTGTATTCCGAGGATCCCAACAAGCCCGGCGTGCGCGGCTCCAACCTCGGCATGTACCGCGTGCAGCTGTCGGGCGGCGACTATGCGCACGACGAAGTGGGCCTTCACTACCAGCTCCATCGCGGGATCGGCGTGCATCACGCAGCGGCGATTGCGCGTGGCGAGCCTCTCCGCGTGAACGTCTTCGTGGGCGGCCCACCGGCGATGAATCTCGCCGCGGTGATGCCGCTCCCCGAGGGGCTTCCGGAGATCGCATTTGCCGGCGCTCTCAACCGCAGACGCATTCGCATGATCCCCACCAAAGGTGGAATCGCCGTCCATGCCGACGCCGATTTTTGCATCCGCGGAGAGATCATCGAAGGGGAGACACGGCGCGAGGGCCCCTTCGGCGATCACCTCGGTTACTACGCGAAAGCCCATGAATTTCCGGTCCTCCGCGTTTCGAGCGTTCAACACCGGACAGGCGCCATCTGGCCGTTCACCACCGTCGGTCGCCCGCCGCAGGAGGACTCGATCTTCGGCGAGCTCATTCACGAGCTCACCGGTCCCCTCGTTCCGACCGTGCTGCCAGGCGTGCGCGCGGTGCACGCGGTCGACGCTGCGGGCGTGCACCCTCTCCTTCTCGCGATCGGCAGCGAGCGGTACGTCCCTTACGCCGCGACCCGGCGGCCAATGGAGGTCCTCTCCCAGGCCAACGCCATCCTCGGGCAAGGTCAGATGTCGCTCGCCAAGTACCTCTTCATCGCGGCCCACGAAGACAATCCCGCGCTCGACATCCACGACGTCAGCGCCTTCCTCAGGCACGTGCTCGAGCGTTTCGATCCTTCAAGTGATCTTCATTTCCAAACGAACACCACGATGGACACCCTCGACTATTCGGGAACGGGACTCAACCAAGGCTCCAAGGTGGTGATCGCCGGCGTAGGAGCAAAGAAGCGCGATTTGCCCCGCGAGATCAGCGGCGAGCTCCGCCTCCCGGATGGCTTTCGGAAGCCGCGGGTGTGCCTTCCGGGCGTCCTTGCGATCGAGGGGCGCGGCGACACGGAGCATTTCTGTGCAGCGTTCCGCCCGGGTGATGCGCTCTCGGACTTTGCATTGGTCGTCCTCGTGGACGACAGCGATTTTACCGCGCGAAGCCTGGCCAATTTTCTTTGGGTGACGTTCACGCGCTCGAACCCCGCGGTCGACATTCAGGGTGTGGGAGCTTTCACCGCTCACAAAGCCTGGGGCTGCCGCGGATCGGTGGTGATCGACGCTCGGGTGAAACCCCACCACGCTCCGGCGCTCATCGCCGATCCGGCGGTCACGGCGCGTGTGGAAAAGCTCGCGGCGCCCGGCGGTCCCTTGCACGGAATCTTCTGACAGCTACTTTCTCCGTCATGTCTCGAAACCATGCGGCCCTCGCGTGCACAGTCTTGGCCTGCGCGTCAGCGCTTCTCGGGTGCGGAACGAAGAGCGAAGTCGCGTCCGCCGATGCGAGCGTGCCGGAGACGAGCGCGGACACGGCCGTGGCCTGCACGACCGATCTCATGCACGACCCGAAAAACTGCGGAAGCTGCGCCCACGACTGCCTCGGCGGCATCTGCAACCTCGGAGCGTGTGACCCCGCCGTCGTCGCCGGCAACCTCGACCTCCCGAGCGCGATGGTCCTCGACGGAACGTACTTGTACTTTGCATATGCCGGTCACGTCGCGCGCGTTCTCGCGGCGGGCGGAGCGGTCGAAGATCTTTCGACCCAAGCCTTCACTGCCCAGAAGCTCTCCGTCGACGCGACCGCCGTCTACGTGATGACCGGAAGCCGAGTGATCCGCTTTCCGAAAACCGGAGACGTGAGCGGAGCCGCGACACAAGAGCTCGCTCTGGCGGTTGGTAGTGCGCTCACCACCGACGTCTCGAGTATTTTCTTCCAGGTGCCGGCAGGCTTGGCCGCGGCCCCGAAGAAGGGAGCCGGCGACGGCGGCGTAGGCGACGGTGGGGCTGGGGTGCTCCTCGCCGCGCTCGGCTCCGACACGATCGACGACATCGCGGTCGACGACAGCTTCGCGTTTGTCTCCCTTCCCGGCCCCGGCACGGTCCTCAAGGTCGCGAAGACGGGAGCGGTCGGAGACGCGGGGGCGGGCGTTCTCGCAACCGGCGAAGCGACTCCCAGCAGCGTAGCGCTCGATGCTACCTATGTGTACTTTACAAACAACATGGGCGGCGCGGTGCGGCGGGTCCCCAAGGCAGGGGGGCCGGTCACCGATTTCCTAACCGGGCTGGGGCGGCCGCTCGGCCTCGCCGTCGACGCGTCGCGCCTCTATTACACCGACGAGGTGAAGGGCACGGTTGGCTCTTGCCCGCTCAGCGGCTGTGCCATGGGCAAGCAGACCCACGCCATGGGAATGCGCCCGGTCGCGGTAGCCGCCGACGCCGTCGCCATCTACTTCCTCGACTTCGGAGCCCGCGCCCTCATGCGGGTCGCGCGCTGACGTAGCGCAACGCGAGCCCGGAAGGGCGCATCGGAACTTGCATGCGCTACCTAGCTCTCGCAGCCGTCATTGGGTTCTCGTCGCTGTCTGGCCTCGCCTGCCACCACACGGGGCAAGGCATCAAAGCGGACGTCAAACACGACGTGCAGAAGACCGGCCAAGGGGTCGAGCGCGTCGGCGAAAAGATCGAAGGAAAAGGCAAGTAGTCGCTCAGGCGGCGGCTTCTTTTTCTCCGGCGTCCCCCGACGTTTTGCCCGCAGGCAAATTCGCAGTGCGCTCAGCGTACGTTCGCCCGAGGAACCAAACGATCGCCAGCCAGGTAAGAACGAGCGCCACGTTGAATACGGCGAAGGTCTTTGTTCCAAACGCGAACACCGCGCCGAGAGCGACTAGCCCCGTCGAGAGCACGTCGCCGCCGCGCACGAGAAGCGTGTCGATCGCGGCCTTGGCCTTGTACTTCGCGTCGCGCGACGTAGGGAGCCACAGGGCCTGGCGCGTCGTGTTCTGAAGCGAATAGTCCATGCTGTTCTCGGCGATCTTTGCGACGAAAATCAGCGACAGAATGGGCGCGACGGACATCGTGCTGTAGCCGACGAGCGAGATGGCGGGCATCACGAAGAGCGCCCCGCGGATCCCGATGTACTTGATGACGCGGGAAACGACGAAGAGCTGCATGACGACGCCGATCACGTTCACGTACGCAAAGTAGTTCCCCTTGAACGTGCCGATGAACCGCGAGGGATCGTCGCCAGACACGGCGACGGCGGCGACGAGGGTGCGATCGAGGACGTATTCCCCCGTGGAGTTGACGCAATTAAGGACGAGGGTGAGCGCTCCAATGAGGAGGAGGTACTTGTCCTTGAGAATGAGCGCAAACGCGTTTTCTTTGCCGAGAGGCTGCTCCGTCTTGGGGGCGGGCGCGCCTTCGTCACTCGTGCCCGACGCGACGTCGCGCTTGTTGACGATCCAGGTGAGCCCGAGGTTGAGCACCAGGATTGCCGCCGCGACCAGCATCAACGTGTAGGCCGCCGTCAGCCCCTCGCTCGACCCTTTCTTCGCGCCTTCGGGAATGAGCACCGCGAAGAGCCAGCTCGCGAGCTTGGCGCCGACCGCAGCCCCGATCACGGCGCCGATCCCGAGGATGGCAAAGAGACGTTTGCCTTGCTCCGGCGTGTAGATGTCGGCAGCGAAGCCCCAGAACTGCGCGATCGTGCTGACGTTGAAGATCCCGACCCAGAGGAAAAACGCGATGCCGAGCCGCCCCAGGGCGAGCTCTCCGGTGAGGGTATGGGCGAGAAGATAGAAAATGACGAGGTTCGACGCGAAGAAGAGGGTGACGATCGAAATAAGCTTCACGCGGCCGACACGCTGCGCGACGAATCCATAGAGCGGAACCCACGCGAGAAGGAGGATCGACATGCCTCCGGAGGCGTACGATTTCACCTCCGCGGCGCCGGGACCCCCCGCAAGAATGAGCGGCTCGCGCGCGGTCTTGAGAAGGTAATAGGCGAGGAGGAGCAAGAAAATGTTGAGCGTCAGAAGGAGCGCCGTCGTGCCTTCGCCGGCCTTCACCTCGGCAAAAATCTTGAGGGCGCGTTCAACGAGAGTCAGCGACGCAGGCGCGGCGCGAGGGGGCTGGCTTTCAGTGGCAGTGCTCATCGGCGTTGGATGCTACCGTCATTCCGCTCCGACATGTTTGTCGAACCGGTACACGCCTTTCATAAACAGATGCGCATGACGTCCTTCGCCTTCGCTCTCGCAGCGCACCTGATTGTCGGGTGTGGAGCGCAGAGGAATGCGGACAAAGCTCATCCGCTGAGCACCGACACTCAGGTCACGCTATTGACCGCTGTCGATCTTCCCTTCGACGATGCCCGCACGCGCGAGCTGTCGGGAATCGCTTGGGACGCGCAGCGCCACATCCTCTACGCGGTATCGGACACCGTTCCCATCGTGGTGCCGCTGACACCGAGCGCTGATTTCAGCTCGTGGACGCTCGGCGAGCCATTCACTGTCGACGTGCCCGATTCGTGGGACGGCGAGGGCCTCGTCCTCAGCGGCGATTCATTCTTGATCGCCAACGAGCGCGGTCCGTTCATCTACCAGATCGATCGCGCCGGCAAGCTGAGCTCGAAAGTCGAGCTGCCGGAGCACTTCAAAACTGCGATCTACAACCGCTCCCTCGAGTCGCTCTCGCTCACCCCGGACGGGCGATACCTCTTTACGGCCAACGAGAGCACGCTGACCAACGACGGGCAGCAGCCAACGACGTCCAGCGGTGCGACGATTCGCATCTATCGGCGTGAGCTCGCCACCGGCGCCCAGCATGAGTTTGCATATCGCACGGATCCGCTCTTCGCCGCCGGCGCCAAGGGCGGCGACATGGGCGTCTCCGACATGCTCGCTATATCTGCGACCGACGTCCTGGTGATGGAGCGATCGTACGTCGCAGGCGTGGGCAACTGGGTGCGCATTTACCGTGCGCAGCTCGACGGAAAAGACGTGCTCCACGTTCCGGCGCTCACGCTGGAAACGCCAGTCGCCAAGAAGCAGCTCTTCGTCGATTTCGCGACGATCCCCGAGGCGGGGATGGCAGGGCAAGGGGGGAAGGTGCTTCCGAACTACGAAGGTCTTTCGTTCGGGCCGCGGCTGCCTGACGGCCGGCGGATCATTTTCGTCGTCAGCGACAACAACGCGAACCCCGAGCTCGTGGCGCGCATTCTCGTCCTCGCGGTCAAGGGGATCCCTTAGCTGCTGCTCGCCCGTCCGCCGATGCTGGCGGAAGCACCCCTTTGGCGCGAAGGAGGTCGGCAAGGATCTCCTTCGGAGCCCGCGCAGCGCGCATAGGTCGGGCCTCGCCCAAGAACGGCCACACGGCGTCCCTCACCTCCTCGGGGAGCACGTTTTCCAGGTATTCGAGCGCTGTGCCTCGGAGGCTTTCGTCTTCGTTGTGCAGGGCCTTGAAGGCCAAGCGAAGTGTCTCGCGCTCGAGGTGAAGCGCAAGGATGGTGAAGACGTGCTCGAGGCTCCGATCGGCCCGGTCGCGGAGGAGCCGATCGACGAGGGCGGGCCTGTCTTCGTCGTCGGTGTCGAACTCCGGCGGGGGTTGCTTCTCCCAGACATCCGAGCTCATCGCCACTTCTGCCTGCACGGCCTTGAGCACGCTCTCGAGCGAGATCGTTATGTCCGTTGCCTGCTCGGTGATTCGCGCGAGGGCCCGGCCGCACTCGTAGCGAACTTCGAAGCGCTCGTCCCACAGGCCCATCATCAAACCATCTCCCGCCCGCTGCGTGGAGCAGTGAGACAGGATGCGCGGGATCCTTCTACGGATCACGAAGTCTACCTTTGGCGAGAGGAGCGCATCGAGGAGCTGCCCGGTGATCTCGGGAGCGAGAGCGCGGAGAGTCTCGACCGCCGCGAGGTAGTGATCCTTGTCGGCGAGACGGCGGATGGTGAGCGCAACGTCCAGACCCGTGTGAGGCAATGGTAAAGGTCCGGGCTCGGATTGCGGGGAGAGGGGCACGGCGCCGTCTGCGCGCGCTTCCAGCCGCTCGATGATCCTGTCGGGATCGATCGTTTCAGCCTTTCCCGCCATCGCCGCGGTGAGCGTTAAACGGATCGCGGGATCGATCGCGTCCGTCTCGTCGAGCTTCACTGCGCCTTTTTTCAAGCTCTCCTCGAGTGCTCCGACGTAGCCGGCGTGAAGCGTCTTCGAGCGAACGAGCGTCGCAAACGCCGCGACGATTCCCACGACCAGTAGAATGAGCGACGCGTTCGACGGCGCAACACGAAGGGTGACGAGCGCAATTCCACCGCCTGCTACCGTGCCGAGCCGGTCGAAGCCGACGTCGATGATGGTCTTGGTGGCGCGCTTTTTTTCTTCGGGGAGCGGCGTGTAGAGGAGCTCGTAGGCCGAGCGGAAGAGCGAGTTTCGCTGAACGGCTTCCGCGCCGCGGAGGAGCGCCGTGCTGAGCAGACCCGGAACCGCGAGACCGAAGACACCCCCGAGGACGACCACCCCCGGAAGGAGCGCCACCGTCACCGCGAGGCCGAGTTTTTCGAGCGCGATCTTTCCGAGGAGAGTCTGCAGCGCGAAGGAGCAGACGCCAACCGCGAGCCAGAAGAGCGCAAAGAAGGAGAGCAGGGCCGGCCCCTTGCCGATCTGGGCGACGGCTTGCGCGCTGAAGACGTAGTCGAGCAGCGTCGAGGTGAGCGCGCCGAGCGCGACCAGTAAGGAGAGATTGCGGAGATAGGGGACGTCTCGCAGAACACGAAACGCGGAGGGAACGGGCTCCTGATCGGGCCGAGATGCGTCCGCCTCACGTTCTTTCGCAACGCCGAGCGACGTCTTCGGCGCAATCAAGAAGAGGGTCGAGATCACGCACACCAGGTTGGCCAGCGCGAGAAAGAGCAGCATCGTCGGCACGGCGATGACCGACGCCGCCCGCCACGCCGCCAGGCTTCCGAGGACGCCCCCTACTGTTCCGCCGCCCGCCACCCGGGCTACGGCGCGCTTCGCCGTATGCGGATCGAAGCGCTCGTTCATGAGCGACCAAAACGCAGAAATCACGGCCGGCCCAAAAATCGCCGTGTGAAAGTAGACGAGCACGGCGGCGACGCGGGGCGACTCGAAGTTGAGAATCCACTCGCCGAGGAGGGTAATCGCGCTCAACGCGAAAAGCGCCGGGACCACTTTGGCCGGGGAAAACCGGGTGATCAGTCGCGTGAACCACACCACCGCGATGAGCGACAGCACCGCGGACGCGGCCATCATCAAAGGGAGCAAGCTCACCGAAAAATAGGAGAGGAAGAACGCATCGCGCGCAGCTTTCCCGGCGACTTGCTGAGCGATCATCGCCGCGGAAGCGACCGTCGCCGCCTTTGCGCCGGGAGGGTCGCGTTGTTTCGCCGTCTCCAAGGTTTCCTACTCGGTGGCTTTGCAGACCGCGAGATAGACGGCCTCGTGAATGCCGGCGATGACGATGGCTCTGTCGAGGAGCTCGCTTCGGTCGGAGGCCGACCATTTCTTCTTGGGGCGGCGCGTAGCTCCGCGAAGGTGGGCGGTTCCGAGAAGTGCGCCCAGGTACGCGGCGAGATCGTCTAGATCGGCGTCGCGCAGATTTCGAAGATTGAGTTTGTCTTCTTGTGGAGCAAGCCAGCGCACGAACATCGAGCGCTTCGCCAGCCGCGTCGCCCCGAGCATCTTTATGGTGTGCTCGACGCAGGAGCGAAAGCCATCGATCACGCGCTGGGCGGGAACGAGCTTCTGCCGGCCGAGGAGGAGCGACGCGGACGGCTGCCCTTGCTCCTTCATGTCGAAGACCCATCCCCCATCGATTCCCCCATGGCCGCGAACCAGGATGGCGACGCGGAGCGATCCCAGGCTCCCGGTGCCCGCGATGCGCATGGCGGCGTCGACTATTTCCATCTGCTTTCGCTTTGGCCGCTCGCCCTTCGGAAGCCCCTTCACGAACTTCGCGAACGCCGCGGGAACCTCGCGAGCGATCTCTCGAGGTAGATTCTCGTAGCGCGGACCTCGCACGAAGCGCCGCTTTCCACGCACGATCTCGGTTCGGGCGTTCAAGAGCTCGGCGCCACTGCGCGTGGCCACGGCGGTGACGAGAGCCTTCACGGCATGCGGGAGCGGCGGCAGCGGACCGACCGCAAATGCACTCGCGCTGTATGCAGACAGAAGGGTGTTGCACAGGTGAATGGTGCGCGTCCCGTCTGCGCCGAGCTCTCGCCCGCCAAGAATGAGGCTCACCGTGAGGCGCAAAACGTCGAAGCGCCAGGGGCCGATCACCGCGTCGTCGAAGTCGTTCAGATTGAACTCTGCCTTCGCCGCCTTTTTCTTGAGGGCCGCGCTCATCCCCAGGTGATCGGGACGGTACGCGCCGAAGTTTTCGAGGTGTGCATCGCCCACCAGCCACCCCTCACCGGGCGGCCCTTTGGCGAGCTCCGGCGACTCGGCGAGAATTTCGTAGAAGAGCGGCGCGGCACCGCGCAAGAACGCCAGAGGAGAGGCGCTCATGCGAAGCATCTTGCGCTCGAAGATCCCCGGATGGTGACCGGTGCGTGCGCGATCGAGCTTGAGTTGACGGGCGGCGAGACGAAGAGGGTCGAGCTTGCGCGTGATCATTGTCCCGGCTCTACGATGACTCGGTCCGGAGCTTGACCCGTCGCCGCACGATAGCGAATCCCGAGCTGACCGAAGTCGCCTCCCGCGATGCCGATGGTGTCAGGACCAATGATCGGGGGGACAAGCCAGCCGAGGACTTCGACGTGATCGCTGAGCGCCGCGCTCCCGATGATACCCGCGCGAACCGTGGGGTCTCGCCCCGGAGAGCCGAGCATTTCGGCGACGACACCGACGCTGACCTTCCCTTCGACGCCGAGGCGAAAAGCGTATCCCACGCGGCCGCGCCACACCATTGGCGGCTTCACAATGATCCGCAGGATCTCTTCGTAGACGTTGAGGCCCGCAGTTACCCCCGTGATGTACGTGAGGTTGCCTGTAGCGATGAGGGCACCGAAGCCGACGGGTAGCGTGCCGTTCAATTCGGCCTCGCCCGCGATGTATTTCGATCGAGTGAACGCCTGCGACTCGAGGGCGAGTCGATCGTACTTCGGCTGGTCAGCGATAAAATAATGTTGGAACGCGAAGACGTAACGACCGCCGAGCCGAAGGTTCACGTACGGCAGCGTCGCGCGGAGCCCCGCGAATCCCGAGAGTTGCGAGGCCGACACTTCTGGACCCGCTTCGAAGGCAATCGCTCTCCAGAACGGGCGTCCATAACCGAGGAGCAGTCTTGGTCGAAGGTAGAGGTAGCCGACGTCGATGCTCGTCGCGACGAACCTTCGCACGGGGCCTTGCGACCAATAGCTGCCCGTCTGATCGGGGTTCTCGAACGTTTTTTGGGCGTTGGGAAGGGGTGCCGCGTCGGGTGCGGCGGGCGCCTGTTGGATCGGCGACGCCGGAGGCGCTTGTTCTGCGCGCGTCTGCGACGACGAAAGGGCGATCAAAATCGCCGCTGCTGCGCCCGTGACGCGCTTCGAAGCGCTCAGTGTGTTTCGCGCGCGCATTAGAACGTCCCCACGGCGGAGGCGCCCGTGACCGTCGGAACGAGCTGGATGTGGAAGGCGCGTTCGGCCTCAGCTGCGGGCGCTGGCCCGCGTTTCCGGTAGTGGAGGAGATACGGAAGCCCGAGGCCGACCCCGGTTCCGATGAGGGCGCCAGTGATGACGTCGGACGCGTAGTGCTGATCCGACGCGATGCGGAGGAGTCCCGTGGTTGCCGCTGCGGCATACGAAGTGATGCACGCGAGCTCGTCTGTCGGTCCCTCGAACAAGTCCAGATTGAGGTGATGCATGCACACCAGCGACGCACTCGCGAACGAGAGCGACGTGTGCCCGCTGAAGAAGCTCCGATTCTGTCCGAACGTCTGACAATCAAGGGAATTCGAGGGCAAATCGGTGCCGCACGTCTGTACATACGGGCGCGCGCGTCCGGTGAGCGCGGTGCTCAGCCCTTGGACGGCAGCCGTCACGGCGAGCGTTTCGAGATCTATGACCGCCATCTCTTTCGCGATCGCTTTGTTACCGCGGTACCACCAGGCCACCACCATCGCGTCGACGAGAAATGGACCCGTTACCGACAAAGAAAGAAGGACGTCGCTCAGCTCGCGCGCGGCCATTCGCTGGTTGAAGCTGTCGAAGCGCAGCTTGCGCGCGCTCTCGTCGAAAAGAATGCTTCCGTGAATGGTGGGCGGAAGCGGCTTCACGATCGCCGTGAAGAGCGTGCTCGAGGCGGCCACCGCGGTGAGCGTGTAGTCCCAATTGTCGGAGCGCCGCCACTGGGGATTCCAGTGCAGCGTCTCTCCGCCGCGTGTTCGCGGCAGCGGGAAGGGAACGGTCGGTCCGGGGATCGGAATCGTTCGCGAAGGCGCGATGGGCTCGGGCGACGCGGGCTTCGGAGCAGGCGGCGGAGGAGCGACGACGAAAAGCGGAGCCGGGCTCGGCGTCAACGTGGGGGCGGTTGGCGGTACCGGATCTCCGCTCGCAGGCTGCTGAGCGTATGCCGAGCGCGGTGGGGCAAGCGTCGCAAGCAAGATGCCGAGCGACGCGACGAGATGGCCTCTCATCCGGTATCGAATTCCAAGCCGATCGTGAATCGGTACTGGGGATAAAGCAGCGGCACGCCTTTCAGCTGCGGCACGGGGACGGCGATCGTGAGCGGGTTGATGATGAGATAGAAGCTCCGTGAGGCTTTCCATTCGATTCCGAGCGGGCTGATCCCGAAGAAGATGCCGATGCTGCCCGACGGCGCGCCGTAGAGACTCGTCGTTAGGTAGGAGGTGCCGAAGTTCACAGTGCTTCGGAGGTTGAAGTTCTCGTAGGCTAGAGGAAAGCGCAGAATCGCGGTGCCATATACGTTCACCACCGATGCGCCCGAGCTGTTCGAGCCGTTGACAGCGATCCACCGGTTGAGTTCACCGTCGATGCCGAACGCCCAGTGCGGGGTCGGGCGAATCCGAAAGCCGATGCTCCCCGCAGCGGCCGGCTTGTCGAACGACCCGGAGATGGCGCCGTAAAATCCGAAGCTCGTCTTCGCGGGATCGTGGGAGCCGGGCTCCGCGACGGGCCTGGTGGGCTCGGCCTCGATCGCCGCTTTCTCGCCGCTGGTGAGACGGTTACCGCTGTCGTCGACTTGCGGCTTCGTCCCTGCAGGCGCGGTCTTCGTCGGCGCCGAAGGCGGCTCGGGAGCTTGCGCCCCCGCGACCCCAGAGGTGAGAAGAACGGTGGCAACGACGGAGCCAAGGGCTGCGGTGCGCGCACGCCGCGCTCGTCGTGTGAACGCGAGAGCTCCTAGGGCGAGCGCCGACAGCCCCAGCCACGTGCCCCCTGCAGTCTTCGAGGGGATCTGACACCCGCACGCGCCCGTCGATTTGTAGGCGGCCTCCGGCGCATCGCACCAGTTATTGCCGTTGGTACAGCCGGCCTGGTAGCCCAGATATTTGTCGAGGGTGACGTCGACCTCGGCGAGCTTCGCTGCCGGCGGCTTCGAGGGATCGAGCGCCGAGCGGAGAAGCGCGGTCGCAGCCGCGGTGGCGAGCTCACGCCTGACGCGACGCCGGTCGTCCGGATCATCGCAGCGATCAAGCTCGGCCAGATGCGGCGGGCCGTCACGTGATTCGACCAGTTTACCATTTACGGATTCGACCCAGTTCAAGACCACGGTGACCTTCATTCCGTCCGGAGTGCGATATGTGTGCGTGAAGCTGTCCTCCACGGCGTGAATTGCTTGGCCCATGAGAACGTAGAACGTGGGCAACGAGGCATCGACCGATCCGCGTAGCGACAGATGTAGCGGAAGAATGGTGCGCTTGGTGTCATCGACGTCTCCCGCCGGGTCGAGCGCGTCGAGAGCGTCGGCGATCTTCTGGTGGACGAACGCACGGCAATCACGCATTGCCGCTTCCGATCCGCCGGGCTCGATCTGCTCGAGGCTGCGCAGGCAGTGCTCGGCCTGACCGTCGGGGTTACCGTGAACCGCGGCAAGCTGACTGAGATCGCCCGAGCCGCGCCCTTTGAGATCGTTGTCACGTATCCCGATGAGCAGCGTCGCGCCGCCGAGATCGTCCATGTCGCTGTCGGGCTTGAACTGAAGATCGCCGATCAGCGCCTTCTCGTCGTCGTTGGCGGCGAGCGGGTGAGCGGTCGGCAGCTCTTTTCGGACGGCGCGGAGCGCGTCGCTGGTGATGCGCTCGTGGCATCCGGACGAAAAGGCATTCGCAATCGTGTAAGCGTGGGCGCTCTCGGTAGTCGCCAAGCCCGCGAGGGACAGGATCGCCCCAAGCTTCCAATGAGTACGCATTTGTATCCCCGCTCTCACGGATCGAAGCGGCCCGCGTGCTTTACGCAGCCCAGCAAGGTGCGTGCCCTCCGTCAATCGCGCAAACAAGGGCGTTTTGGCGCCGCGCGAGGGCTGCCCGATCTGACAGCTCTGCCACGTGTGGCAAAGCGCCACTGCCGGAGGAGGACCGAACAACGGGCGTTAGCTGAGCGGCATCGACTCCACTCATCATGACTACGCGCCTTGCCGTCAGTGCCCTGACCGACGTCGGATTGGTTCGGGAGATGAACGAAGATGCCTTTCTCGTCGCCGACCTGCCGGGCGAAGCTTTCGCGCCGAGTGCGGAGGTCACGCGCTTCGAGGTCACCGATCATGGCGCGCTCATCGCGCTCTCCGACGGCATGGGAGGTCACAAGGATGGCGCTGAAGCAAGCCGCCTCACCCTCGCCGCGCTCTTGAGCGCACTAGCGTCGTCCGCACCTTCGGCAGAAGCGAGTGAGCGGCTGAAGGAGGCGGTGGAGGCTGCGAACCTCGCCGTCTTCAACGCGGGTGAAGGCGTCGGCTCGCACCGAATGGGAGCTACGCTGACCGCCGTTCTCGTTCAGGGACGCGAGGCCTTTCTCGCAGAGATCGGTGACTCGCGTGCGTACCTCCTGCGAGGCGGCGTGATCAAGCAGGTCACGCACGATCAAAGCATGCGGCAGGCGCTTCTCGACTCCGGCGCGGTCTCGCCCAAGGAGGCGGCCGAAAGTCCTTTTCGAAACATCGTCCTGCAGGCAATCGGGCAGAAGCCCGCAGTGACCGTAGCCCTAGGGAAGCTGGAGCTGCGCGCTCGTGACTGCATCATCCTCTGCTCGGACGGCCTCTCGAACGAGCTCACGAAGGAGGAGATCGGCAAGGTCATCCTCGGCGCGCAGAGCCTCAGCGAAGCCTCCGCCGAGCTGGTCGAGCTCGCGAAGCGCCGCGGTGGACACGACAACATCACCGTCGTCATCGCGGGCGTCGGTGGCGACGTTTCACCGATGGTGCCCGGTGAGCGAATCTCCTCGACGTTCGACATCCTCAGCACGTTCGATGGGAAGCCGCCGAGCCGCCGACCACCCAGCCAAGCTTAGGCACGCCGTCAGAAGATTCCGGTGAGCCCAATGCCCCCGCCGCCCTGATAGACGAGCGGCATCGGAGCGATGTTTCCGTAGGTGGTCTTCAAGAGCGGCTTCGAGCGCGTCTTGCCAAATCCGTAGTGGAGGAGGGACGGCAGCACGTAGCCCGAGAAGAGCCCGACGGCCGTTCCGGTGAGGACGTCCGACGCGTAGTGACGATCGGCGACCAGGCGAAGTAGGCCCGTAGTCGTTGCGACGCCGAGCATTCCCACGCAGACCAGCGCGTCGGGAGCGCCACCGCCATAGAGCGGAAAATGCTGGTGATGCACGCAGGTGAGCCCGGCGATGGTGAACGTGGCCGCGGCGTGACCGCTGTAAAAGCTCTGGTTGTCGACCTTGGGAAAGCACACGTTGGCGCCGACGAACTGCTGCCCCGACGGGCGGCTCGGATCGCAGTCCTGCGCGTACGGGCGCTGCCTCCCGACGGACCGCTCCATGCCGAGGCTGAGGACGCCGGCGAAGCCGAGAGACTGCATGTCGATCAGCGTCATCTCGAGGGCGACGTCCGCGTTCTGGTGAACGCCGAGGGCCATGATGTAATTGTCGACGACGTACGGAAAAAGGACGGTCCCCTTGTAGAGGGTGTCGCTCACGTCGGCCGCAGTTTGCTCCGCCTTCGCCGTGGTACCACGGAAGAATTTTCGGGCCGCGTTGTCGAAGAGAATCGGCCCCTTCCAATTCGGTTGCGAGGGCGCATCGATCTTCGACAAGACGATGGACCCGACCGTGAGCCCCACGACCGCCAGGACTTCGACGGTGCGAAAGCGGGCCCACTCGTCGTTCCATTTCACCTTCGGCTCTTGCCAGTGACGTTCGACCGGTGCGTCATCGGCCTTTGCCTCGGGCGACGCGCCGAAGACCACGCTGAGCACGATCAGACTAGAAATAAGGCGTTTCGTGCTCATCGCTCGAGCCCGGCGATCCGGAATCCGCGGGACGGACCGAGATCATAGAAGTGAATTCTCACCGGACTCTCCGCTTGACCGTTCGCGATGTCGACGAAGAGGTAACGTGAGGGTGCACCGTCTTGGTCGCCTCCGTCCTGAGCCACGTGGGGGAGCGAAAAGCAGACCCGCCCTTCGTCCGCGACGGCCGGCATGAGCTGAAGACGCGGCGCGAGCTCTTCACCGGCATAGAGCTTTGCCGAGTAGGCGAACTGCGAGTCGGGAAAGGTCTTCGTCTTGCGCGCGAGATCCACTCCGCAGAGCGTGGTCTGGGCGCCTTCCGTTGCCACTTTGAAGTCGGTCATCGGAGAGAGCTTCTTGAAGTAGCGCTCGAGGATCCGCCGCTGACGAACGAGGAGATGACCGACGATGAAGGGCGTGTGCCGAGGATCGGTGTAGTCGCCGACCTTCACCGCCGCGAGGACGTCCTCCGGGGTGAAGCGGGCGATGAGCCGCGTGGCCCACGCCGCGTCGTGCTCGCTCATGTTCGCGAAGGTCGGATTCGGATAGCCGCCGCGCCATGTGGTCGGGTCGAAATCCGCGGATTCGAAGAAGCCGAAAATCGCGCCGTCCGGCGAGCGTTGGGCATGATCCCAGTGACGCTCGGGAATGCCGAGGGTCAGGAAATCCTCGAGGATGTAGGGGATATCGAAATAGTAGGAGTAGCTGAGGCGCTTCGACATCCCCTCCCAGTCCCACTCGCTTCCGAAGCAGTCTCCGAGGTCGATGATCCAGTGGCGGAAGTGCCCGGGGGTGCTGTCGGGATCCTTGGCGTTCGCCGACATCCAGGTAGTCATCGTGTTCTGCTCGCGCGAGTCGAAGTGCGAGGTCCACGCCGCAAAGAGCTTGGCTCCGCGCAGATCGCGGCGGTGCTCGTGGGCAATGACGTCGGATGGATCGTCTTTGCGCATGCCGGCATACGTGAATGGACCAACGGTGCGACCGGGGAGCCAGCGCGAGGCCACCATGCGCACGAGCGCTCCGCGATGCGACGCTCCAGCGAGGAGCTTCTTCAACGCCGCCTCGTCGAAAGGCTTCGATGCCCCGGAGTTGTCGGTCACCGTGAGCCCAGGTTTCAGCTTGAGGACCGCGGGGTCGAAGTACACGACCGAGTCGCACGGCGCCCAATAGCCCGCCGCGTAATAGATGCGAGAGGCGATCGACGTGGCCCCCGTGGCCCGCTCGGGCTGCTCCTTCGGATCGGATTTGAGCATGAATTTCCCGACTCCCGGGATGTTCACGCGAAAGCCAGGGTTGGCGCCGTTCGCCTTTCCTTGATCGATGATCCATGTGCCCTCGCCGGACTTCGGGTCGAGGAGGTCGGTGCCGCAGTAGCCCGAGGCGACGTCTGCGGCCGTGTAGTTGCCCCGACCGATGCGGTTCACGAACCAGCTGGAGTCGGCGACCTCGTCCATGCTGTTCACGTTCAGAGCTTCGCCCGCAGGGTCGACGGCGAAGAAGCGGACCATGGGGCGGAGCACGATGTTGTCCGCGCCGTCGAGCGAGAACGACGACACGTACTCCTCGGGCGTGCACACCTCGTGATTCGGTTTGTCCTTCGAGGGCTTGGGATCGGCGTGGCAGCTCATGGCCACTGGATCGAGATCCGTGTCTCGCCAGAGCGGCTCGCGCAGAGGAAAACGCCGCACCGCACCGCTGCTGCATCCGCCGAGGAGCGCGAGGATCATTCCCCCTATAAAAATACGCTTCTCAGAAGCCATGGGTTGCTCCGATCGCGAGGCGGAACGAATCGACCTTTGCGCCGTCTTTGAACGTCTCGGTACCGACCCCGACGAGAACCTCGAGCTGGTTGTCCGGTGACGTGTTCGTGCGAAGTCCGATGCCGGAAGAGATGCGGAGGAGGCTCGGTTTGAAGTCTTGGAGCCCTGCCCCGAAGACGTTCCCTGCCGCCACGTGCATCGTGCCGTCGAGCCAGATCCAGATGGGCCACTGGTACTGGAGCGTGGTGATGAAGGCGCTGCGATCCACGAGACGCCCAATGAGGTAGCCGCGCATGTAGTCGGGGCCGCCGAGGTTGACCTGCTCTGTGAAGGGGATCTGGCTGCCTTGGCCGGTGATCGGATCAGCGAAGAGCGTCGTCACGTGAAGACTGAGGACGCGGTTGTGGCCCGTGATGTCGACGAAGCCAGCGGCGGTGCCGCCGTATTTCGCCCACGAATTTCCGGGCGATCGGCGCATGTTGAAGGCCGGCTCACCAAACGCGGCGAGGCGGATTCCGTTCTGCGGGGCCGGGCGCACGGCGCGCGTGTCGTACGTGAGCTGCATCTTCTCGTAAGCGATCGTGTAGCCGTCCACGAACCCGGGCGGGAGCGAAGCGAGGGTCCCGTCGGCGACGCGATCGACAATCCGGGGATCCTGGCAGCACGCGTCGTTGCCGAAGGTGGTGCTTCGCACGCCGAGCGCCGTGTGAAAGTGAAGAGCGTTGGTGACTTGGTGATCGAGGTAGGTTGAGGCGCCGAGGGTGTCGGCGGAGAAACGGGCGCGATTCATGTTCAGCGAGCGCGGGCCCATCCCGTAGAAGAACCAGTCTTGCCGGCGCGAGCCGTCTACCCGAAAGGAGAGCGTCGACGTGGTGCTCAGCTTGATGCTGTCGGTGACGCTCGCCTTCAACCAGTCCTGCCCCCACGTACCGGCGTGAACGCGGAGGTTATTTTTCTTGGCGAGGAAGTCGTCCCAGAAAAAGTAGAAGCCGACGCTCGGCTTGAATCCGAAATCGATGAACGCCGTGGGGACGATCCCGACCTTGTGATCCCGATCGAAGGTGAACCAGTCGGCAAGCTTGTCGGTGAGCTTCGCGTTCTCCACGCCGAGAATGACCCCGCTGAGAGGCTTGCGGATCAAGTACTCGCTCGTCACGTAGAACGGCGCGGCGACGACGCGAGGAACCCAGATCAGCACGTCTCCCGCGGTGGTCGGCTTCGGACCGCGGCCGTCGTAGTCGGGCACCGCGCGCTTCGGCGTCAGCGGCGTGTCGTCAGCACGAGCGACGGCGGACGACGCAAGCGACGCGACGACAGCGACGACGATCGCGAGCCGGGAGTGAGCGCGGGTGGTCAGGGAGTGCGCCACGCGTAACCATCTTCTGCGAGAAGGCCGTCCGCCTCACGCGGTCCCCAGGTTCCCGCCGCATACGTGGCGATGGTGGCCTTACGGTCTTGTTCCCAGTGCTCGAGGAGCGGATCGATGACCCGCCAGGCGGCCTCGACCTCGTCGCTGCGTGTGAAGAGCGTGGCGTCTCCGATCATGCAGTCGAGAAGGAGGGTTTCGTACGCGGGGTGAACTTCGCTCCCGAAGGCATCGGCGTAGGAGAAGTTCATCTCCACCGGCGTGATCTCGATTCCGGGGGTGAGGGCCATGGCCGCGCCGGGAATTTTCACCTCGAAGCCGAGCGACACGCCGTCGTCGGGTTGAATGCGAAGAACGAGAACGTTCGGCACGAGCTTGTCGTCGACGTGCGGTTCGTACATGAGCCTCTGCGGCAGCTTGAACTGGATGGCGACCTCGGAGACCCTCTTTTTCAAGTGTTTTCCTGAGCGGAGATAAAAAGGAACGCCGCGCCAGCGGTCCGTGTCGACCATCAGCCGCATCGCTGCGTAGGTGGGCGTGTTGGAGGCTGCGTCCACTCCCGGCTCCTCGCGGTAGCCGATGCATCCTCGTCCGCCGATCTCACCGGCGGTGTACTGGGCTCGCACAGCGGAGGCCGCGCCGTCCACGACGAGCGGCTCGATCGCGCGGAGGATGCGCACCTTCTCGTCGCGAATGGCGTCTGCCGTGGGAGCCACCGGGGGATCCATGGCCGTCAACGCGAGGAGCTGGAGAAGATGGTTTTGGAACATGTCTCGCACGACGCCTGCATGCTCGTAGTACCCGCCGCGCCCTTCGAGCCCCACGGTCTCGGCCGCGGTGATCTGGACGTGCGCGATGTGCTCGCGATTCCACAAGGCCTCGAAGATCGAGTTGGCGGAGCGGAAGACGAGCACGTTCTGCACCGTCTCTTTTCCGACGTAGTGATCGATACGATAAACTTGGTGCTCCGCGAACGTGTCGAGCACGACCTTGTTGAGGACCTGCGCTGTCGGCAGGCTCGTGCCGAAGGGCTTCTCGACGACGATCCTGCGCCACGGCCGGCGGGCGACGTCGGTGATCCGCGGGGCGACCCCGCTCTCGGCGAGGTGCTTCACGATCGGCGCGAAAATGCTCGGCGGGACGGCGAGGTACATCAGGCGGTTGCGAGTCCCCTCCGCGAGCGGCGCCTCGAACCCGGCAAGACGCCGGGCGACCTCGGCGTAGACGGTGGGCTCGGTGAGATTTCCGCTCACCCAGTGCAGACGATCGGTGAGACCGGCCCACACGGTTTCGTCGAAGTTTTTTACGTCATCGGCTTTTTCGAGGGCGTCGCGCATCATGGTGCGGAAGGACACGTCGTCGAGCGTTTCCATGCCCACGCCGATGATCCGAAAATCCGCGGCGAGGAGCTTCTTGTGGGCGATCTGGTAAATCGCGGGCAGCAGCTTGCGCCGGGAGAGGTCACCTGCCGCGCCGAAGATGACGAGCGTGCAAGGGTCTCCGTGCATCATCGCGGCCGTCTCTACGGGCGGGTTGGGCGGACGGATCGTGGCGATCTTTACGGGTTCGCTCATAGTGGCTTGGGCATGATACCCAGAGTTCAAGAGCTTTCTCGGAACGTTTTGTATTCCCTCCGCGCGGGCTCGAACCGGACGCATTGGGCAAGTAAGAACAAGAAGTTGATGCTGGCGACACGGATCCGGTGTCGAGGCCGCGTCAGCCCTAAAGGCCCCGAGGCTTGCTAGGTCGATTACGACGATGATACGCGCCGCCAGCGGCAAAGACGCCGATCGACGTCGTGAGCTTGGGTAGCTATAACTAAGGTCCAACGATGTCGGAACCGCGCTTCCTGATCGTCGAAGATGACGAGGCCGTCGCGCGCAGCCTTGCGCGGTGGGTCAATCCGATTGGTCCCGTCGAATGCGTGGGTACGGTCGCCGACGGATGCGCGGCGCTGGCTTCGAAGGACTGGGCCGGGCTTATCATCGATCTTACCTTGCCGGACGGCTCCGGATTCGAGGTTCTCGCGTACGCGAGGGCTCGCAATCAGGCAATCCCCGCGCTGATCCTCACCGGTCATCTCAATCGCGATTTCGCGAATCGAAGCTTCGACCTCGGCGCGGGCTACGTCGTCAAGCCGATCGAGAAAGCGCAGCTCCAGGCCTTCGCGCGGCACGGACGATTGTCCTCCCCTGAACCGGGTCGGAGCCTCAATTGCGGCGCCGGGCTGGTCATCGAAGAGTGGGGAGTGCGTCACGGCCTCACCGCCATCGAGAAGGACATCTTGGCGCAAGGCGTTCGGGGATCGACCCGGGCCGAGATCGCAGCGATGCGCGGCACCACGGAGTCGACCGTCAAGAGCCAGATCGCCAGTCTCAAGAAAAAAACGAATGATCAGACGCTCCGCCACGCCGTCGTGCGGGTTCTCCGCGAGGCCGTCCAGCGCGAGCGCTGACCGTCTATAGTCTGCGGGAGATGAAGGCAAAGACCCTGGCGCAACGGGTTGGGGTCGGCGGCGCCGTCGGCGTGGTCTGCGGCGTGGCGTCCGCTCTCTTTCTCGCGGCCCTGGAGCGCGCCACCGACTTTCGGAATGTGCACGAAGAGATCGTCTACTGCCTCCCCCTTGCCGGGATCATCATCGGCCTCGCCTACGAACGCTGGGGCAAAGCAATCAGCGGCGGCAACAACCTCGTTCTCGATTCGATGCACGCAGCCGGCGCGGCGGGCGAGCGCGTCGACGGCTCCGCGCAGCTCCCGATTCGCATGGCGCCGATGGTGCTCGTCGGCACGGTTCTCACTCACCTCTTTGGTGGAAGCGCCGGTCGCGAAGGTACCGCCGTCCAGATGGGAGCGAGCCTCGCCGACGAGATCTCGCATCGCCTGAGGGTGAGCAAGGAAACGCGGCGTCAGCTCCTCGCGGCAGGCATCGCCGGCGGCTTCGGGTCCGTCTTCGGGACGCCGGTGGCGGGTGCGATCTTTGGCCTGGAGGTCGCTTGCATCGGACACGTGGAGTATCGCGCGCTCCTCCCGGCGCTCGTCGCGTCGGTGGTCGGCGACTATGTGACCCGGCACCTCGGCGTCGTTCACACCGCCTACCCCGCATCTCCGTATGTCGCGCTCACGGTGAGCGTCTTCGCCAAGCTTTGCATCATCGCGCTCGCCATGGCGCTCGCCGCTGTCGCCTTCATCGAGCTGACGCGCGGCTTGAAGCGTTTTCTCGAGCGCCGCATCAAACGTCTTCCACTCCGGATGTTCGCCGGAGGCCTCACCGTCGTGATCATGTGGAAGCTCCTCGGAACGAGCGACTATCTCGGCCTCGGCGTTCCCATGATCCTTCGCGCCTTTTCGGATCCGAGTCTCCCCGCGTACGCCTTCGCCGCCAAGCTCGTGCTCACCGCGGTCACCTTGGCGAGCGGGTTCGTCGGGGGCGAGGTGACGCCCCTCTTTTTCATTGGAGCCACGTTGGGAAGCGTCGTTGCCCGCTCGCTCGGCCTCCCCATCGCCCTCGGTGCCAGCGTGGGGCTCGCCGCCGTTTTTGGCGCGGCCGCGAACACGCCGATTGCCCTGTCCATCATGGCTGTCGAGCTCTTCGGAGGCTTCGTGTTTCCTCACGTGGTGATCGTTTCAGCGCTCGCCTACCTACTGTCAGGGCACCGCGGCATCTACTCCTCGCAGCGCATCGCCCGCAGAAAGCACGGAGGCAAGCCATTCGACAAAACGATCACCTTGGCCGAGCACGAAGCGCGCTCCCGAGAACCACGATGACCAGCGCCGTTTCCCGCTTATCATGCTCGCCATGCGCCTGCTGATCGCCGACAAATTTCCAGAGCCGTACGTAGCTGCCTTCGGAGCCCTCGGCCTTCGCGTCGACTACCAGCCCGATCTGAGCGCGGAGGCGCTTGCCGCCGCCACGACCGACGCCCAAGTCCTGGTCGTCCGCAGCACGAAGGTGACGCGCCGAACGATCGAGAAGGCGAAGAAGCTCGAGCTCATCATTCGTGCCGGGGCAGGCTACGACACCATCGACGTCGAGGCGGCGAGCGAGCGCGGCATCTACGTCGCCAACTGTCCTGGCAAGAACAGCATCGCCGTCGCCGAGCTGGCCATGGGTCTCATGCTCGCGCTCGACCGCCGGATCGTAAAAAACAGCGTCGATCTAAGGGCCGGAAAGTGGAACAAGAAAGAGTACAGTAAGGCCGACGGTCTCAAGGGAAAGACGATCGGCATCTGCGGAATGGGAGCCATTGGACAGGCCGTCGCCAAGCGCGCCCAAGCCTTCGAGATGCGGGTGATCACCTGGACGGACATGCTTGGCGCAGAGGGGGCAGCGGATCTCGGCGTCAGTCTCTGCGACAGCCACTTGGATCTCGCGGCGCAGGCAGACATCGTGAGCGTGCATCTCCCCCAGACCGTGCACACGAAGAAGCTCTTCGGGGCCGAATTTTTCGCGCGGATGAAGAACGACGCCATCTTCATCAACACGAGCCGCGGCGGCCTCCACGACGAAAAGGCGCTCCTCGCAGCGATGAAGGAGAAGGGCCTGCGCGTCGGACTCGATGTATTCGAGTCGGAGCCCGAGGAAGCGACGGCCGATTTCGTGGCCGAGATTTGCAACCAGCCCGGCTTCATCGGGACCCATCACATTGGCGCCTCCACCGAGCAGGCCCAGAACGCCATCGCCGCCGAGAGCGTGCGCTTATGTCGAGAGTTCGTGAGCACCGGGCAGCTCGCGAGCGCGGTGAACATCCAGCGCCACTCCGTCGCCAACGTGCAGCTCGTCGTGCGGCATTACGACAAAGTTGGGGTGCTCGCCGCCGTGCTCGGCGTCATCCGGAACCACGGAGTGAACATCGAGGAGATGACGAACACGATCTTCGCCGGAGCGAAGGCGGCCGTCGCCGTGCTCAGACTGTCGGGCACGCCGACCGCCACGCTGATCGAGGAGATCGCCAAGCTCGAAGGCCAGGTCATTCAGGTGGAAGCGAAAGACCCCTCTGCGATGACGGCGGGCACATGACGATCATAGGCACGGTGCTAGGCTCGGCGCATGCACGAAGCCGATGACCTCGTCACCGTCATGAAGTTCCCGAGCCCGGTCGACGCCGAGATCGCCAAAAGCCGCCTCGAGAGCGAAGGGATCCCCGCGTTTCTCGGCAACGAGATCGCGTCGGGCCTGATGCCGTTCCTCAGCTCGGGCCTCGGCGGCGTCTCGCTGCAAGTCGCTCAGCACGACGTCGAGCGCGCAAAGGAAATTCTCGCCCTCTGAGTCGCGGCTGCGATGATCTCGGAGCCAAGGCCCTGGAAGGCAGTCGATGTCGTCGCGTCTCACCTGGTCACCTGCGTTGCCACCTAAATTCCGGCGGCGTCGTCGCGGGATCGTCGTATCCTTTACGAGGGGGTCGTAGGGGCGAAGGATGGAATACACACTCGGATATTCTCTTCGCCCGGGCAGATCGGCCGACGCACGTTCCGTCCGCAAGATATTTCTCGCCGCCCTCGCTGAGCACGGATTCGCGCGCTCGGAGGCGAACGTCAATGCGGAGATCCCGACGTTCGGGCTGGGTGATCCGAAAAGAGTCGACCTCGTCGTTGCCTACGGCGGGCGGGTAGTGGGCTTCGCCATCGTCCTTCCCATGGCGGCACGCACGGGCGAGCTGGCGAAGCTCTTCGTAGCACCTTCGCATCGCGTCCGCGGAGTTGCGACCATGCTCTTGAACGCAGCCATCAACTCTGCGAGGGCGCGGGGATACGGCACTCTGTTTCTCGAAACGCGCATCGAGTTCGAGCGCGCGCTTCGTTTCTACGAGAGCCGTGGCTGGGTCTCCGATCCGGTGACTGCGGGATCGCCGCTGAGGACGTATCAGCTCGAGCTCGTGGATGCTTGGTCGCGCTCGTTGGCTGCCGCGCCCGTCGCCGCTCACTCCAGTTTTTGGACGGCAGTCTTGCCGACCTTGCTCGACTTCTTACGCAGGGCTACCCAGGTCGAAGAGCGCTTGAGCCGGAAAATCAAGACGCTCTGACTACTTTGTCCACCGACCTGCGAGTGCGGTTGACCCGCCCATGCCATAGGAAATCGTAAAATCTGCAGGGCCTGCTGCGTTGGTGTTGCGAAAGGAGAAGTCCGGCGCGACGAAGAATCCGACGGTGTCGATCCCCTTTGCCGTCCAGTCGCCGGCGATCGGCATTCCACCGCCGACGCCGAACGTGAAGACCGGAACGTTCGTCGCCGGATTGGCATCATTCGAGTTCTTCAAGAAGAAGCTCCCCTCGCTGAACCCGTACAAGCCGACGGTGTCGATGCCGTCTCCGTCCCAGTCACCGGCGAGCGGAAAGAAGATGCCCGCGTCGCTCGCGCCGAAGATGAACGTCGTGTCGGCGCCGCTGATCTGCAGGTGAAAGCTCGCCGTCGTCGGATCGTACACGCCGACAGAGTCTTTCCCACTCTTGGTCCAGTCACCGTGCACGGGCAGACTCCCTAAGCCCGGGACGCCGAACACGATGGTGGTCGTCGGGCTTCCATTGGTGTTGGAGTTCCTGAGGAAGAAGGTCGAGGTGGTCGGGTCGTAGCTGCCGATGGTGTCGACGCCATCGCCGTCCCAGTCGCCGACGATCGGCACAACGCCGCTCGAGGCGAGGGTCGCCGTCACTTCCTCCGGTGACGCAGTGCTCGTGCGCAGATGGAACGCGAGCATCGGCGCAGACAGCTGCGCAAATCCGATGCTGTCGCGGGGACCGCCCCCACCGTCGGCTGAGCCGTCGCCGAGAATGCTTCCGTCGGAGCTCATCACATGACCATCCGCGGTGGCCCCACCGTCCGTACCTGGGCCTGCTGCCGTCGCTTGGTCGGTGCCGCATCCCGCGCAGAACGAGCTCGCGGCGAGTGAGAGCCCCACGGCAAGCGGATGTGGCGAGCGAACGCGGTGCATTCGTAAGCTTCGCACGACTGGGCTAACTTCGCTCGACAGACCTTCGCTTCTCGCGGCGGGTCGTTCGTAGTATTCGTCGCCCCATGAACAAACGTTGGGTCGGTAGAACCATGGTCGCAGCACTCACGGCCGTTTCCCTCGCTCCGTTCGCGTGCGGCGGAAGCCCCAAGCCCTCGCCGACCCCGCCTCCGCAAGGCTCGGGAATGGCGAGCGCGCCTCCGATGATGAGCGCGCCCCCGATGAACAGCACGCCTCCGATGGCAACCGCTACCGCCTCCGCGCCGCCGATGGCCTCGGCACCTGCGCCGGCATCATCCGCACCGGCCGTCCCCTCTGCCGTAGTCACCGCCCTCATGTCGCCGCTCGCCTCGAAGTTTGCGCCCGGCATGCAGCCGGAAGGTCAGCCTCTGGTTGCGAACCTCGCCGAAGGTCAACACGCCGAGATGACGGTCAACATGATCGCGGGCAAGTGCTACACGGTCATCGGCGCTTCCCCGGCAGCGTTCGGCGTAAAGACCCTCGAGCTCAATCTCCTCACGCCCCCCTTCTTCACCATGTCTGCCGGCAAATCCTCATCGAAGACGAACGAAGCGGTCATTGGCGGCGGTACGAACCCGACCTGCCCGATCACGCCGTTCCCTGTCCCCTACAAGATCGACGTCCTCGCCAAGAGCGGCGCCGGTCCGGTCGGCGTGCAGGTCTACTCGAAGAACAAGTGAGCCTCGACGACACGGCATGAGGCGCAAGTGGGGGGGCAACGGGTTCGTCTTCACCCACGGGTGAACGTGCGGCGCTCGGTCAACGCCCGTCTTCCCAGCGTTTGGAGAGCGAGAATGCGCGGGCGAGCGAGATGCGGTCGCGGTAGCTTGGCTCGCCACCGACCAGGGCGCTCGGAGGAGTCGACTTTGCGACGAGCGCCGTGAGCGTCTCTTCCGGGATCTCGAGGGTGACCCGTTCCGCTACGCCGAGCGGATCTTCGTTTTCGTCCAGCACTACGTCTACATCGAGCAGAAAATTCGACATGAGACCTCTATCTCCGAATGACGCACTTCGTTCTTTTGCATTCGGCGCGCCACTCAAAAACACCGGAAAACAGGGCTCGCTCGCCTAACGTCATTGGTGCATGCCGCCTCGCCCGCGCACTGACGCCACGGCGGAACCCTACGCAAAGGTGGACCTAGCTCGCCGCCAGTACGCCGAGCTTCTTACCGACCTTGGTGAAGGCGGCGACCGCGCGATCGACGTGCTCCGGCGTGTGTACCGCCGAGAGCTGAACGCGGATGCGAGCCTGCCCTTTGGGAACCACCGGGAAGTAGAAGCCTATGACGTAGATGCCTTCGCTCAGCATGGCTGCGGCCATTTCCTGGGCAAGGCGGGCGTCGCCGAGCATCACCGGGACGATGGGATGAAACCCGGGCTTCAGCGTGAATCCCGCGGCCGCCATCTTGGTGCGGAATGCCTGCGCGTTCGCCATCACCTTGTCGCGGAGGTCGCTCGTCGACGACAGAAGCTCGAGGACGGCGATGGACGCGCCGACGATCGGGGGCGCGAGGGTGTTCGAAAAGAGGTAGGGCCGCGAGCGCTGGCGGAGGAGGTCGATGATCTCTTTTCGCCCGGTGGTGAACCCCCCAGCGGCGCCGCCGAGCGCCTTTCCGAGGGTCGAGGTGATCACGTCGACGCGCGCTTGCACCCCGCAGTGCTCGGGCGTGCCGCGGCCGGTCTTCCCTACAAAACCCGTGGCGTGGCTATCGTCGACCATCACCATGGCGTCGTACTGGTCGGCCAGATCACAGACCCGCGCGAGGTTGGCGGTCGTCCCATCCATCGAAAAAACACCATCCGTTGCGATCATGCGGAGCCGCTTGCCTTGGGTCGCCTGGAGAGCCTTCTCGAGCTCTCCCATGTCTCCATTGGCGTAGCGGTGACGCTCGGCCTTGCAGAGGCGAATGCCGTCGATGATCGAAGCGTGATTGAGAGCGTCGGAGATGATCGCGTCTTCTTCGCCGAGGAGCGTCTCGAAGAGCCCGCCGTTGGCGTCGAAGCACGACGAGTAGAGAATGGCGTCTTCCGTGCCCAAGAACGCCGAGATCTTGCTTTCGAGGGTCTTGTGCGCGTCTTGGGTACCGCAGATGAAACGCACCGATGACAGGCCGTAGCCGTAACGGTCGATGGCTTCGCGCGCGGCGCGTACTACCTGAGGGTGGGATGAGAGCCCGAGGTAGTTGTTCGCGCAAAAGTTGAGGACCGGCGCATCGCTGGCCGCTTGACCCACGACGCGTACTTCGGCGCCCTGAGGTGTGGTGATCAGCCGCTCTTTTTTCTCGAGCCCCGCGTCGCGGATCTCCGTGAGCGTCTGCGAGAAGATCTCTTTTGCTCTGCCGTACATGGGATCAGCCGTTCGGGAATCGGAGGACGACCTTGGGATGCGTCTTGATACGCTGCTCGAACGTTCCGGGCTCGAAATCAGGGAGATCGGTGACGGTACCGACTCCTTTGTTCAAGATCACTTCCCACACTTTGTCGTGGATGTTCGGGTCGCGGTTTTCGAGAAGATGACGGGTGATGTGCCAGGTCTCGAAGATGCGCCGCCCGACCACGGAGTGAAGCGAGATGCCGTCGACGATGACCCGGTCGAACCCTTCGATGATCTGATCTCCGCTCTTCAAGCCGAAGAGGATGACGTCCCCTCCCCGGCGCACGCAGGCGATGGCGTTGTTGACCGACGACGGCTGTCCGCTCATCTCGAGTGCGACGTCGACGCCGACTCCATCGGTCAAGGAGCGCACCTCGCGGGCAAGCTCCGGGTCATGCGTGTAGGCTCCGGCCTCGAGATTCTTTGGGCTCAGAACGTGATCGGCGCCGAGCTCGCGGGCCATGTCCACGTGCGTGGGCATCGGCTCGACACCGATTACCTGACGAGCGCCGAGGGCCTTGGCCACCGCGACGGCGAAGAGGCCGATGGTGCCGCAGCCGATGATGGCCACGCGCTTGCCGCGCAAATTCACCTTGGTGCACGCGTGAACGGCGTTACCGAAGGGCTCCTGGAGAGCGGCAACTTCCGGGCGAATGCGCCGCAGGTCGGTGCGCCACAGCGCGCGGGCAGGGAGCTTCACGTACTCCGCGAAGCAGCCGTCGGTCGAGATCCCGATGATCAAGTTGTCGGCGCACACGTGGGCGTCGCCGGTGCGGCACTGGTAGCAAGTCCCGCACACGATGTGACTCTCGGTGGAGACCACGTCGCCCGGCTGGTAGCCGAACTCGCGCGCAGCGGAGGAGCCCACGGAGACGACCTCCCCGAGGAGCTCGTGGCCCATGACACGGCGATTCAGGTGATCGCGATCGAGCCCCTCGGCGATCATGTCTCCGAACGCGCGACGGAACCAGATCCCGCGGTCGCTCCCGCAGAAGCCGGCGTAGCGGGTGCGGATCATCACCATCCCGCTGTCGGTGTAGTTCTTGGCCTCGTCGAGCGTTGGCCGCTCCACTTCGGTTCGCCGCATGCCCGTGCTTTTTTCCCACGGATCGGTCGTCCGATCGTACGTGAGCGCCCACATCGAATCGCGCATGACGCGCACGTTAGCAGGGATCAGCGGAGATCGTCGACCACCGCAAGCATTGCCTCGAGGGTCTCAGCGCCGAGTTTTTTACATCGCTCGGGTGACCAGCCCACGCCGGGATCGGGGCGGTCGGCGCTGTCCTTGAACGGCATTTCGATCGTATATGACAGGCAGTCGAAGGCCTCACCGACGTAGTTGCCCGCGCAGCGCAGATCGCCTTTTCCGGGCGCGTCTTTGGGGTAGCCCTCCTCGACTTGGAAATCGTCGCTCGCCTCGAGCATCGCTGCGCTGAACGCGTCCTCGAGCTCTTCGATGCGACCGGTGTAGTGGGGGTTGCCTTCGGCGCCGGCGAGGAAGACGTGCGGCTGGTGCTCGTCGCCGTGGACGTCGAGAAAGAAGTCGACCCCCGTAGCGTAGAGCGCGCTTCGCACCGCAACGACCTCCGGACTCTTGTTCTCGTCAGCGTCCCACCACATGCGGTTGAGGTCGAGGCCAGCGGCGTTGGTTCGGTGGTTGCCGAGCTCGGCGCCATCCGGGTTCATGCGCGGGACGACGTGCACGCTCGCGCGCCCAAGCAGCTCACGCACGACTTCGTCGTCGCCGTTCATGAGGCGCGTGATCACACCCTCTGCGAACCAGCCGCCCATCGGCTCTCCAGGGTGCTGGTGCGCAATGATCCAGAGCTGGCGTGTGTCTTCGCGCACCTCACCGAAGTCGAGCACCGTCATGGGCTCGCGGCGCACGCTCGAGCCCAGGTTGCGAATACGCGCAGCTCCACTCGCCGCGGCGGCGCGCACGAGCTGCTGATGACGGAGCCGGGGGTACGGCGCAAAATAGGCGTACGTGACGTCGTCCTCTTCGGCGCGGTGAATGATGCGAAGCTCCCCGCCGTCGAGCTCGGTGGGTGCGCGGAACCAGCGCAGACCGTCGTACGAGGCGCAGACTTCGTAGCCATCGAACGCGTCGGCGTACGTGCAGTCGCCGGCGTTCATGATGCGGTACACGCGCTCTTCGCCGCCCGCGCGCGTGGAGCGAAACGCGAACCACTGGCGGTGGTCGCTTGCTGCGCTGTCCGGGAGGATCGCGAGCCGAATGTCACGCGGATCGCGCGCGGAGATGACCTCGATGCGGCCACCGTCGAAACGGGAATGGATCGGCATGCGTTCTTTGCTCGACGAGACCGGACTACAGCGAAAAGGTTACCTTCGCGGCCGACGTGTTTGGGTTCGGAACCCTCATTTCCAGTACGACGGCTGCAAGGCAATCGACGGCGTCGTTACCTTCCGGCCCAGGTGGCGCAATGCCCACCGCGAGGATCCGACCGCGCAGATCGGGAGAAGGGGAAAGAGTACCTTTGGGCTTCGGGTGTTTCGGGCGCATATGCGGCGGCGGTTTCTTCGGTGCCGTGCCGCGCACGACGTACGCGGTGGCCTTGAACGCCCCCTGCACCTGCCCTCGGCACGAGCGGATCTTCGCTTGCCGTTCGAGGAGCTGCGCGGCGATGCTGTCGGAGCCCCACGCTTCCTGAGCGGGGCTCCCAACCGGCGGGTCGAACTCGAAGCCGTTCTTCACCTCGGCCTCGCCCCCTTCGGGCCGCGGCCACGCGATGCCCGTAGCTGCATGCATCATACATGCTTCGGCGTCGTGGTCTCCGAGGCTCGAGTCTTCGAGGTATGCGTACCGCGCCCTGCCATCTTCCCCAATCCGGAGAACGAGCTTCACCGCTCCCCCGAGATAACGAATGCGCTTGAGACCGTCGATGTGACACTGCTGGAGCGCAGGGAGAAGCTGGTTGAAGGTCTTGGTCACGGCGCCGGGATCGATCGATCCGAGCTGCCCTCCGACGCGCATTTGCGGGGCAGCCGGCTGAGGGGGCGGGCTAGGCGCAGCGGCTTGTGGCGGCGCTTCCACGTGGTGCGCGGGGCCTCCACAACCAACCGAGACCAACGCGAGAAGAAGGCGCAGCGCGATCGCCTCCCGCTCGGTCACCGCCCGGGGTACTCGGACGGTCTCGGTTCGACGCCGAGAGCGCGAAGAAACGGTCCTTGCTTGAGCGAGGTCTCGGCGTACTCCGCGCCGGCATCGGAGTTGAGCACGATGCCCGCTCCCGTGAATACAAAGGCCATCTTGTCGCGCAGAACACCGGCGCGGATGGCCACAGCAAACGAGCCGTCGCCTTTGGCGTCGACCCAACCGACGGTGCCCGTGTACCAGCCGCGGGGAGCGATCTCGTGCGCCGCAATCCACTCCGCTGCCTCACGCGTGGGGGCTCCCCCGACGGCCGGCGTGGGGTGCAGCGCCATGAGAATGTCGATCACGTGCGTTTGCGGCTGCAACGTGGCGGAGATCGCCGTGTTGAGGTGAAGGATGTTCCGGACCTTGCGGATCTGCGGATGCTTGTGGGCAATGATCTCTTTTGCAAGAGGAGCCAAGCTTTCGCGAATTTCGCGGACGACGAAGGCGTGCTCGCTGAGATCCTTCTCGCTGTTGAGGAGGCGCGTGGACTGCCCCTCGAGACGGGGAACGTCCGAGCCGAGGGATTTAATCGTGCCCGCGAGTGCTTCGGTGACGAGCTCCACGCCCAGCTTCGTGAAGAGCGTCTCCGGGGATGCGCCGAGGAACGTGGCGTTGCCGCGGCGAAACGAGAAGCGAATGCAGCCCGGTTCGGCGGCGAGGCGCGTGACGACGTCCACGTCATCGATGGGATCCTCGAGGGTCACGTCACCCCGCCGCGCGGCCACGATCTTTTCGAACCGATCGCTGCCGATGGCGGCACGAATCGCGTCGATGTGACGGGTCCACGTGGCGAGATCGAGCTGGGCGATGCTCGTCGAGAGGATTGATCGCGCGGGCGGCGCAGCGGCTGTCGTGCCAGCAGCGGACGAGAGCGCCTCGAGAATGCTATCGAGCTCTTCCATCATCCCGAGCCGAGCGCGGATGGACAAGTCGGCATCGGCTGGCGTCGCGAAGCTGAGAAACGCGGACTTCATATCTGCGCTCCGCGCGTAGACCCATCGGCCCATCGCCAGCGACGCGTCGGGGAAGCCTTCCCACGGCACACCGGAGAAGCCGGGCGCGAACGAAACTCCTCCGAACAGGCGCGGCGGTGGCGGCGCGATAACCGGCTGCACGTAGACCCGCAAGGAATCAAACAGCGCGCTCGTCTTCTCGCGAAGATCGCGGAGCCTCGACGGTCCCTCGAAATTCAGGACGACCGCTGCACCGGTGGCAGCGAACGTCGCTCCGTTCGGGGGGTGCCAAAGCATGCTCATTTCGCGCGGGGTTGCGCGCAGAAACGCCTCGAGCGGCGCGACGGGCGCGGCCACCGTGATGACGCCGAGCCCTGATTTTCCCTCTAGGTCGGTGAGCGAGCGCGCGAAGAAGGTATGAAGCGCGTCGTCGTCGTTCAGGTCGTCGGCGGACACGTGCCCCATCGTCTGCGCCGCTCCGGGGACTGTCAAGGCCGCGCGCATTTCGCGCGTTGTCACCACTTACGCAACCACGTCTACCTCGAAACACTCTACCATTTTGGAATGGCGATCTTCAAAAGCGAGCGGTGGGTCAAAGTCGAAGGCTTCGAGCTTCAAGACATGACGTACCACCGCGCAATCGACCAGGGCACTGTCCGCATTGCCTTCAATCGCCCCGAAGTCCGCAACGCCTTCCGTCCGCAAACCACGGATGAGCTCTTTCGAACGCTCGAGCACGCCGGAAACCTGACCGATGTCGGCTGCGTGATCATCACCGGCAATGGTCCCTCCCCAAAGGACGGCGGGTGGGCATTTTGCTCCGGCGGCGATCAGCGAATCCGCGGCAAGGACGGCTACCAATACGTCGGCGCCGAGGGCGCTCCGGCCGGCAAGCTTGGACATCTGCGCATCCTCGAGGTGCAGCGCCTCATTCGATTCATGCCTAAAGTGGTGATGGCGGTCGTGCCCGGATGGGCGGTGGGCGGCGGCCACAGCCTGCACGTGATCTGCGATCTCACGCTTGCGAGCAAGGAGCACGCGATCTTCAAGCAGACCGATCCCGACGTCGCGAGCTTCGACAGCGGCTACGGCTCCGCATTGCTCGCCCGGCAGGTCGGGCAAAAAAAGGCGCGCGAGATTTTTTTCGTCGGACGCAACTACTCTGCGCAGGAGGCGTTCGTCATGGGCATGGTCAACGCCGTCGTGGAGCACGAGAGGCTCGAAGACGTTGCGCTCGAGTGGGGCGCGGAGATCAACGGCAAGAGCCCCACGGCCATGAAGATGCTGAAGTACGGCTTCAACCTCCCCGATGACGGCATGGTGGGCCAGCAGCTCTTCGCCGGCGAGGCCACGCGGCTTGCGTACGGAACGGACGAAGCCACCGAGGGGCGCGACGCTTTTCTCCAAAAACGGAAGCCAAACTTCAAGAAGTTTCCCTGGCGTGCCGGCTGAGCGCGCTTCTTCGATTCCTGGACTGCTCGCCGTGAACGAACTCGCTCTGTCGATCCGCGCCGCCGCGCAGGAGCGACCAGACGGTATTGCGATCATCACCGCGGCGGAGACGCTGACCTTCGCGGAGGTGTACGCGCGAACGCGTCGCGTCCTTTTGACGCTCGATGGACCAAAGACGCCGGTCGCGATCGTGGCGTCGCTGCGCGTGGAGACAGTGCTCGCGATCTACGCGCTTCTGGAGCTCGGTCGACCGATCGTGCTCATTCATCCTCGTCTTACGGATGCCGAGCGCGCGCCGCTCATCAAGGATTCGGGCGCCACCCTTCTTTTGGATGAGCGGTGGACGGTGCCCCCGCCCGCGGAAGCTGCGTCCGCAAGCGTTTCGAGTGTGACGCGGGGCCGCGAGGAGAAGGCGCTCGCGGTTCTCTTCACCACGGGCTCGAGCGGAACGCCCAAGGGAGTCGAGCTTAGCCGAAGCGCATTTCTCGCTGCCGCAGCGGCAAGTGCGGAGAACCTCGGATGGCAGCAAAACGACCGGTGGCTTCTTTGCATGCCGCTCGCTCACGTTGGCGGTCTCTCGGTCGTCGTGCGTTGCCTCGCCGCGCGGGCGACCGTCGTGCTCTCGCCATGGACGGGATCGATCCCCACGCTCCTCGATGACGTCGAAAAATTCGAAGTCACGTTGCTGTCGCTCGTTCCGACGATGCTCGGTCGCGTGCTCGGAGAGTCGCCGGGCTACCGTTTTCCGCCGAGGGTCCGGGCGGTGCTCCTCGGTGGTGATGCAGCCAGTCCTGCTCTTCTTGCCGCAGCGGCCGCGAGCGGAGCACCCGTCATCACGACGTATGGGATGACGGAGGCGTGCTCGCAAGTGGCTACGCTCTCTCCCGGCGAGTCGGCGCTCCCCGAGAACGGCGTGGGCAAGCCACTGCCCGGCACCGAGGTGCGGATCACGGATGGCGAGATCCAGGTTCGCGGAGCAACGCTGCTCACGCGATACTTGCCGGTCGGGCGCTGGCCCTCGCCGATCGACGAAGACGGCTGGTTGAAGACGGGAGATCTCGGTCATCTCGATGCGCGCGGACATCTCCACGTGACGGGGCGTCGCTCGGATCTGATCATCACCGGAGGCGAAAACGTCGACCCGCGGGAGATCGAAATTGCTCTCGTCCGGTGCGCGGGCGTCCGCGAAGCATGCGTCTTCGGCGTTCCCGACGAGCGCTGGGGGCAGATCGTGTGCGCCGCGGTGGTTCTCGAAGAAGGCGCGCCGGCGTCGATGGCCTCGATTGCAGCGCACGTGCAGCAAGTGCTCGCATCGCACAAGCGGCCGCGAAAAATAGCGGTGTGTCCGGCGCTTCTACTCAATTCGACGGGCAAGCTCGATCGTCGGGCCACGGTTGCAAGCGTGCTGCCTGCGCTGGTCCCGCTGGCGAGCGGCAGTCCTGGGGAAAGACGATCCCCCTGGCATGGCCAGTCATCGCTGAGCACGTTGGCGACGATGCTGGACCGCGAAGTCCTGCTCCATGGCGCTCCGGCCTTCGTACATAACGCACGCGTCCGCTTCGTCGACGCGGTCGCCGGCGGGCACCTCTTTTACCCCAAGATGCTCGAGCTGTTTCACGACGCCTTCGAAGCGCTCTTCGAGGCAAACCGCGTTCCGCTCGATCAGCTGCTCCGCGACCAAACGTGGGGCTCGCCACTCGTTCACGCAGACGTGGAGTTCCTCACGGAGCTTCCGAAGCACGGCACGTCCCTCCAGATCGTGGTGACCGCTGCTGCCACCCAAAAAAACCGGGTGACGTTCGGGTACCGCGCGGTCGACGCGACGACGGGCCACGCTCTAGCGATCGGGCGAACCGTTCACGCCTTCGTCGAGATGGCCACGCTCCAGAAGATCGAGCTACCGGAACGGGTCCTCGGTCTCCTCTCTCGGTTCCCCGAGGGCACGGTCGTTCGAGAGTGACGTCGCGCGCCTAGAACTTCTCGGTGCTCGGGCGGACGTCGATCTCCAACGTCCACACGGTGGGATCCTGAACGTGAAGCTGCCAATACGTTTCGGCGAGGCCGGCGACGGAGAGGAACGTGTGGGTCTCGCGATCGGGGAAGAGCGACCGAACGTACGGAGTGTCGATCTGCCCGTCGATGACCACGTGAGCGGCGTGGATGCCCTGTGAGCCGAACTCGCGGGCGATCGACTGCGAAAGCGCCCGAAGAGCAAACTTGCCGGTCGCCGTCGGCGCAAACTTGGCACTGCCGCGGATCGATGCCGTTGCGCCCGTGAAGAGGATTGTCCCACGCTTGGCCTTGACCATGTCGGGCAACACTTGCTGCGCGGCGAGGTAGCCCCCCATGCAGTTGATCTTGAAGCACTCCAGGAATTTCTCCGGGCTCACCTCGAGGATGCCGCCCATCTGGAACATGCCAGCGTGGTAGATGAGCACCTCGGGCGCTCCGAGCTTCTCTTTGATCTGCTTGAACGCAGCGGCGACCGAGGACGGATCGCCTGCATCGGTCGAGACAGCGAACGCCTTGCCGCCCGCCTTTTCGATTTCCTCCTGAGCCGATTTAATGACTTCGGGTTTGCGAGCCAACAACCCGACGGCGTAGCCCCCGCGCGCGAAGCGACGAGCTAGTGCGATCCCCAGGCCGGGACCAACACCCACGACGACTGCCACTTTCTGATCGGCCATTTTGTCTCCAATTTTTTTCGGTAGCGCGCGCGCGCCCTCGGACAGCTCGGTCGCGCCTTGTAGTAACGCTTTCGGGCTTTCTGATGACGCGCTCGGGAAAGTGTCGTCGTTGAAGTCCATCGGCAGCTTCAAGTACGTGCGGTAGATGAAGTCGCGGTGCTCAAAAAGAATGGGCGACAGAGCGGCTCGTACGAAGGGGCCAAAGCTCGAATAGCCCTCGCGGAAGGCCGGCATCATCGGGCACAGCTCAGGCGAGAGCGGGCCCACCACGGCCGCGAATGACGCCCAATAGATGTCCAGTGCGGAGAGCTGATTGCCAATGAAAAACTGACTACCGCTCGCGTGCTGCGCCTGGAGCCTGGTCACGAAGAGACGCAGAATCGCCGCGACGCGCGACGGGGCAGCTTCGCCAGCGGCCGGCGTGTAGCCGTATTTCTTGGCGCCGTAGACCATGAAGGCGCGCTGAGCCTCGGGCGCGTTCGGATTGGTGAGGATCCGATGGATCATCATCAGGCGTCTGCACCAGCCGAGGCCGTTCTCTCCGCAGAGCTCGTTCGCATATCCGAACAGAATCGCGCGGTCCTCCGGCTTCGTCGGAATGACAGACGGATACGGCGCAAGCCGCTCGAGCAGAAAGAGCTGCTCGTTCCACGTCGAACGCGGCCGCTCGTCGTTCCAGATGATGGTCGGCGCCGAAGTCTGCGCGGTCCACGCCTTGAGCGGCAGGTTCTCGCCGCCGCGCTCGAGACGACCGGCTGCGAAGGAGAGCCCTTTGACGTAACAAAGATTCTTCGCTGCTTCCCCCCACGGACCAGGCAATCCAGGATTGAGGACGATCCTCAGACCGGACATTTTTTTCAGCTCGTCTACGTCGATGTACTCCATGTCGAGCCGCTCCTGACCGCAGACGAAGCGATGGGGGCGCACTCTATCTTATCGGGTTCCACGGTCAACGACCGGCGCGGAGTCGCGATAGAGGCGCGACTTGCTCTCTCGTTCCGTTGTTGGCACCCTAATTTTGGAGGAAAAGATCATGGCCGAACTCGAACGTCCGCTCGACCCGGAGCGCGACCGATGGTTCCTTGGAACGCTCGATAGCCTCGTCGCAAAGGCGGCAGAAACGGGCGGCGCCTACGGCGTGATCATGCGCATCGCGCCAAAGGACTTCACCCCTCCCCTTCATCAGCACTCCCGCGAAGACACCGGCATCTTGGTGCTCGATGGCCGACTTACGGTGCGCATCGGCGACGAAGAGGTCGTGCTAGGCCCGAACGAATTTCGCTTCGCACCTCGTGGCGTCAAACATTGGTTCCGGGTGGAGACAGAAACGGCCCGCTTCCTTGAGATTGTTAGCCCTGGCGGCTTCGAGGGGTTTCACTACGCGGTAAGTGTTCCTGCGGAGCGCTTCCAGATCCCCCCTTCGGATCTGGCGAAGCCGAACATGGAGGAGCTCGGCGCCGCGTCGAAGCGCTTCGGAACTACCCTCTTCAAGCCCGAGCCCAAGTAACGCACCCGAGCAGCGTCACTAAGGCGACGTGAGCGGAAGCTCGACGGCGGCGTCTGTCGTGTGCACGAGCGTTCCGATTGCCACGACCTCTCCGATCGTCGTGACGATCCGAAAGCCGATGGTCGCCTGACCGCCAGAGAAGGCGCTCGATACGATCAAAACATCTGCGTGATCACCCGCTCGAAGCGGCCGGAGATAATCGGCCTCGGTGGAAATGATGCGCGACGTTGGCCGGGTCGTGTACTCCGCGATCTTCTCTGAGCGCCCACGACGGAGCTCGACGTACGCCTGGTGAAAAAAGGCGCACGTGCGCGCGAAGAAGACGAGCCCTGCGGCGTCGACGTCCGCGAACGTCACCTGAATGCGGTGAGTGAAGCGCGGCGTCGCCGTCAAAAGGTCTTGGCGAAGCGAAGGGGTCACGGCGCTGAGCAGACCTTACTTAGATTGGGAGTGTCAACGCGCACGCATGCCGAGGCCGGGTCCCCGAAAAGGATCGATCCGTGCAACACCTATCGGGTGATCATCGGGCAGGTCGATGTAGGCACGGACGTCGAGGCCAGCCGCATGGGTGCGAGACCCGTACGCGAGAGCGAACGCCGCAGCTGCCGCCGTTGCGATCGGTCCCTCGAACATGTGAGTCACGATCAGGGGTACGTTCGCCTTCGCCGCGTGTCTGGCCATCGCGGCGCCGGCGAGAAAGCCACCGGCGATCGAGAGCTTGATCACGAGCGCGTCACACCGCCGGTCTTGGATGAGCGTCGCAAACCGGCGCGCGCCTTCGACCCCGACGCCGCTTTCGTCGAGGGCGACTGGCACGGGTGATCGCCCCATGGCGAGCCAGTCATCGCCGCCAACCGGCTCTTCGACGAGCTCGGGATCGACGGAGGCGAACGCAGCGAGCGCTGCCTGCGCTTCATCGGTCTTCCAAGCGCCGTTCGCGTCGAGCCGCAGACGAAACGCAGCACCGCCCGCACGCCGCGCAGCGACCGCCGCATCGAGCTCCGCCGCCATCGCGCCCGGGCGGCCCACTTTCAGCTTTCCCGTATGGATCCCCCGGGCGAGAGCATCTCGAACCGCCGTTGCAATCTCAGCCGGGTCATCTCCGACGAGGAGCGCGGAGATGGAAACGGGATCGACCGCCGCGGTGCCTCCCAACTGCCGCCAAAGCGGCTCGCCGCGCAGACGCGCTCGGAGATCGAGCACCGCGGTCTCGACCGCAAAGCGTGCGGAAGGAACGAAGAGGCCGAGCTCTGCGAACACATGTTCTAGCGCCTTCTCCGCGTCGCCTTCGAGCGGAAGAACCGTGGAACGGAGCACGTCACGCGCTCGATCGAGATCCCGGCTCACGTCGGTCAGCGACTCCGCGGAGAACCCCGGCAGCGGTGACGCCTCGCCATATCCCACCGCGCCGCCGGCACACACGCGCACGACCGTTCCTTCCCGCGACGTCCACGAGGCCTTCGAGTTCGCTACCTTGCGGCGCAGCTCGAAGCGCAAAGGCTCGAATGTGACCTCGTCGAGCGGCACGGCGATCGCCACGGTCATGACCGTTCGAGGAGGAGCGCTGCGAGCGCTGCCGGGCGCTCCAGCACCACATTGTGACCGGCGCCGTCGACGACGTGATGACGGCCATGGCGCAGCTTGGGAAGAAGGCGACGGGCCACGTCCGTGAATTTTAGATCGAGCTCCCCGCTCACGAGCGCGATAGGCGAGTCGAAGGCGGCGAGAGCGTCTGCGTAGTAGGGCATACGTCCGAGACTGAGCGCTCTCATCGCTCCGCCAAGCCGCTGCGCATCGTGACCGAGCCTCTGCGAATGCTGCTCCGCCCGCACTTTTTCGGGTAGTTGAAGCTGGGTCGCGAAGAGGGGCTGGGCCTCCCACCGCTCGATGAACGCGGCGACGCCTTCACGCTCGATCATCGCCGCCCAGGTGTCGTCCTGCTCGGCGCGCGTGCGGCGCTCCACCTCGGTCGACAGGCCCACGTTCGCGCCCACGAGCGTCAGCCGGCGGACGAGCTTCGCGTGACGCGCGACGAGCCCAATCGCGAGACGTCCCCCGAGCGAATAGCCGCACACGTGCGCAGGACGGCCAAGCTCGGCGATCAGCGTGGCCAGGCGATCGACCTCACCTTCGAATGTCTGCGGCGCGGGGAGGAGGCCGTGCCCGCCGATCGTGGGGCGGATCGACTCGAGCGCCGGCGATAGATGGCTGACGACGTGGTCCCACGTGTTCGGCGACCCATTGAACCCGTGGAGGAAAACGAGCGGCGTCATCGCGCGAGCTTCGCGCTCACGCTGTCCCACAGGCGTCGGTACTGCTCCGCCGCGCCGCTCTCCGGGACGATCACCTCGATGAGCGTGCAGCCTGGTTTTTTGTGTGCTTCGCCGAGTGCAGCGCGAAGCGCAGGCTCGGTGGTCACGCGCGCGTACGCGTGGCCGAACAGCGATGCGGCGTGCTCGAAGTGAATGGGGTGTGGCGTGGTCACGTGCCCGAGCGTGCGCTGGTACAACGCACGGAGCTCTGCATCGCCGTCCGACGGGCCACGACCAAGCGGAAGTTGCTCGAAGATGCGCCCGCCCTGGTTCTGAACGACGACGACCACGAAAGGCTGCTCCATGTCGCGCGCGAGCATCAGGCTCGATAGATCGTGGAGGAGGCTCACGTCTCCGATGTAGAGCGTGAAGGGCCGACGGAGCGTCTTTGCGGTTCCGCAGCTGCCGGCAACGTTGCCGTCGATGCCGTTCGCCCCGCGCTGGCAGAAGACGGCGATGTCGGCGCCCGTCCGCCGCGCGAACGCATCCGCGGTGCGGATCGCGAGGCTGTTGCCGAGCATGAGGGCCGAGCCCGTCGGCAGAGATTCGACGACGGCGCGCGCACACGCTCCTTCGTTCAGGCCCTCGGTCGCGGCGAGCACTTCATCGATCGACCCGGCGCAAAGCTTCGCGGCTCCCGCAAACGCCTTCGCCCACGCGGTGACTGCGCCTCTGCCAGCTGCGCGCGCGGCAAGCGAAGACAGGATCGCGCTCACGTCGCCGAACAGGATGTGCGACGCGGAGCTCGTCGGATCGAGCCATGCGCCGTCGGAGATGATCGCCCGGGCCGCATCGCACTTCGCTGCAGAATAGTTTTCCCAACCGCTGGACGTCGGGGTCGATCCGATCTGGATGATTAGGTCCGGTGTGTGCGCTTGCGTGAACGCCTTGGAGCGGAGAATGGTGTCGAAGCCGTCGCAGAGGACCACGCCTTCCGGCACTGGCGAGAGTCGCAGCTGGCTCGGAAGCTCGCAAAATAGGGGAAATCCCGTCTTGGCAGCGAAGGCGAAGACTGCCTCGCGCGCGTTCGCGAAATCCACGGGGGCCGGACCGCAGACGATCAGCCCACGCTCTTTCTTCGCGCACAGCTCGAGAACCTCGTCGAGGGCGGTGGCATCCGGGAGCTTGCGGGGAAGCGACACACGCGGAACCGGACGCGCGCGGACCGCCGCCGCCGCCACGGCAAGTGCTTTCGCCGGCTCGCTGGTGACCTGCAGCTTCGGCTCGAGCGGTTTGTCTGCCCGAGCGTTGATGTGGACGACGCCGGGAAGCGGATACCGTGTGGCGACGACGCTCTGAACGACCATGCGACGAAGGGAGCGAAGCGAGGCGACGGCGTCACTCGGGGCACCGAGATCGATGAATTTGCGCGCATGCTCGCCGAAGAGCTTGGTCTGATCGATCGTCTGCGAGGCGCCGCAATCCATGAGATCGTGGGGGCGATCGGCGGTGACCACGATCAGAGGTAGCCCGCTGGCGTTCGCCTCGATGGCCGCGGGAAAGTAGTGGGCTCCCGCCGTTCCGGAGGTGCACAGGAGGACGGAGGGGAGGCCGCTTGCCCGCGCCTGACCGAGCGCAAAGAAGGACGCCGCTCGCTCATCGATGATGTCGTGCAACCGAAGGCGCGACTCGCGGACCGCCGCGGCGACGAACGGCGTCGAGCGCGATCCCGGGCTCATGACGATGTCGCGAACGCCTGCGTCCGCGAACGTGCACATCAGGATCGACGCCCATTCGCTGAGCAAATTCTCCGGAATCGTCATCAACAAACCTCCGCCCTCGCATCATAGACGCGCCAGGGAGCGGGCGGAAAGCGCGGGCTTCGGAGACACCGTTTCGACGCGCTCGTCCGTGGTATTGAGTGGGGTACATGCGTAGGAGGCAGGTGAGCCGTGGCGCGGCATGCGCCGTCGTAAGCGCGGCGCTCGTGTTCGTGAGCGCAAGCGCGCGCGCCCAGTCTCCACCGATCACCAAGAACGATTTCGCGCTCGAGTTCTACCAAGGCCCGCTCGTCGCGCCGACGCGGGTCATCGGGTTGGGTGGCGCTTACACGGCCTTGGCGGAAGGGGTGGAGTCGACAGCCGCGAACGCCGCCGGTCCCGCGGTCCGCGAAGCCTACAGCCACGAGTGGCTCGACTACGACGTGGACCTCGACGTCGGCTTTCCCGGCTTCAACGACTACATCGGGACGGACTTCAACAACCGCGGCCCGAAGGGCAATGCGCTCACCCTCGGTCGCGTCTCCAACTTCATTTATCTTCACGCGGGCGCGCAGGTGCAGCTTGGTTACTTCGGCGCGTCGGTCAGCGCCGAGCTTCTTCGCTACACGCTCTCCTCAGCCGCCGCGGGGAGACCCGGGCTATCGCTGCAGTACGGGCGCTTTCATGCGCTCGCCGCGTACGGCTTCAAGGACGATCAGCTCGTCCTCGGCGCTGGCCTTCGCGCCATCTCCCTCCAGGTCTCGCAGGAAGGAGGAGGCATCCTCAACGGGCAGACGCTCCTCACGATGACCGGCGCCTCTCCGGAGGTCGGTGCCCTCATTCGCCCTGACAACGAGCGTTGGCGCATCGGCACCACCCTTCGATTTCCGGTGAGTGGCTCCGGCATCGGATCGAACACCACGACCACCGACAGCAACGGCGTGCACAGCGCTGGCGCCTTCATCCTTCCGCAGAAGGTGGTGATGCCATGGGAGCTCGACGTAGGGCTCGCGTTCCAGCTCGGCCCGCGTCCGCTCAATCCTCCGTGGATCAACCCGCACGAGCACGAAGCACCCGTGCGCAAAGACATCGACGACGCCCGTGCAGCACGAGAGGCTCACCGGCAAGAGCGGCTCCGGGCGATGCCGGTCGCGGAACGAAAGCGCTGGGACGATTTCTGGCTCCTGCAGGAGCACGCCATTCGAGAGGTCGAGAAAGCGCACCTCGAGGCCGAGTCGGAGAGGCTCCTTGCGGAACGAAAAGCGCGCTTCGAAAATTGGCCGAGGCCGCGGATCTTACTCCTCGGATCGCTCCTGATGACGGGAGCAAGTGACTCGGCCGTGGCCCTCGAAGGATTTTTTGATCAGCGGCGCGAGCTCGTGGGAAGAAGCGTTTCGTTCTCACCGCGCGCGGGGATCGAATCCGAGCCGGTGATCAACTGGGTCGTCGTCCGTGTTGGTTCGTACATCGAACCTTCGCGTTTCAGCGATGGTTTTTTTCGCCAGCACTTCACCTTCGGGGGCGACGTGAAACTGGCTTATTTCAGCCCGTTTCACATCTTCGGTGATCAGATTTGGCGCATCAGCGTCTACTCCGACGTCGCTCCTCGTTACACCAACTGGGGCCTAGCCATCGGCGGCTGGCACTGAGCTTCAGGGGAGCGCCAAAACGGGCTTCGAACGACCCGCGGGGCCGGTGTTCGTGGTCGCTCCGCCAGTGCCTCCGGCCGCGCCCGTGGACGGGACGGTGCATGCGTTCGTTGGCGTCTGATCGAGGGTGACGATCGTAGCCGCGGCGATGCACGCGCTCGGACCGCCGGCGCCGCCAGCGCCCGCTCCTCCCGCACCACCCATCGTTCCATTCCCTCCGGCGCCGCCGCTCGCGCCGTCGTCAGCGCCGTTTCCGCCGCCGAGGCCGAGACCGGGATTGCCGCCGTTTCCGCCCGACCGGCCGACGCCGCCGACGCCGCCGAGCGCTGCGCTCAGCACGTTCTGGCCGACGATCGCCTGGCCGGATTTGATGCTGACCGCGATGCTGGCGCCGCCGCCTTGGCCGCCCGTTCCGGAGGTGCCGCCGCATCCGCCGGTGCCGCCGGAGCCGCCGCCTGCGCCTTGATCTCCGTAGCAAAAGCCGCCGTTCGTTCCGCCGCCGCCGCCGCCGCCACCACCACCTGCATTTCCTGCGGAGCCCGCGCTGCCGCTGCCTCCGAGACCGGGGACGTAGAGCGCGTCGGCGCTGAGGCCATTCAGCTGGGGAGGAACGCCGCCGTTGCTTCCGGGCGTCCCCGCTTCCGACGATGTACCCCCCGGTCCGCCGCTGCCGCCGCTTGAAAACCCGCACGTGCTGTTGCCGCCGCCGCCGCCTCCGGGAGTTGCGCCCGCGCCGCTCCCCCAGCCGCCGCTGAGCCCGCCGGATTGATCCCACCCGCCTTGCCCGCCGTTGCCCCCCGAAGGCGCGTTGCACATGGCCGAAACCGTGGTGGCCCCTCCGTACGATCCCCCCTGTCCGCCGAGTGGACCGCAGCGACTGCACGCATCGGCCCCGCGGGCGCCGTCGGTTCCGCGCTGACCGTCGGAGCCGAAGGCGCCTGCCGCACCGCTGTGCGCTGCGTCGGCGGCGATGCCGTTGTAGCGAAGAATCAACTTTGCGGCGCCCCCCACGTGACGCACGCCGTAGACACCGGCTCCGTCGTTCTGTCCATCGGGCGTGAGCGCGTGGATGTTGAGGCCTTCCACCATCGTGTCGGCGTCGATCAGCTGCGAAAGAATGACGGTACCCTTGTTGGTGAGGGTGGTGGTGGCCGTCGCCGCGCGGCGAAATGCGAACGCCGGATCTTTGGAATCGAAGCCGCCGTAGAGGTTCACCCCCGAGAGGAGCGTCACCTGACCGGTGAACGTTTCGCCTGCCAGGCATACGCTAGAACCACGGCTTTTCCCGAGAGTGAGCGCGAAAACGATGGTCTTCAAGGGAGCGGTGCGGCTACCGCCCGCGGGTGCGTCGGTGCCTTCGTTGGAGACGAAGAGGCACGCGGCGACGACGCCATCGCTGCCATCACAGTTCTCGTCGACGAAGTTTGGGTCGATCGGATCGAGCGGCGCCAGCGGCCCGGGCGTGCACTTGTAATCGCAGGGGTTGGTCAGGGTGACGTACCCGGCCATGCAGCCGCCATCGACCGAGGGATTTCCCCCGGGGCCGACGTAGCCGGCGTCGTAGTACTCGGTGGGCCCAGCCTCGCCGAGCGTTGCCGGTGTAGCGGGGACGTCTCCCGCGGTGGCGCATCCGTGGGCGCCGACGAGCGCCAACAACAGGCCGGTGGTCAACCCGATGCGGGACAAATGGGTCATGCAGGCGCGATGATGTACTGGTTCAACCACTTTGCAAACCCCCAACGGAAATAGTGTCTACGTGGGGCCTAGCACGTTTCTCAAGTGCGCGATGAGACGCCGGAGGCCCTCTTCGACCGCTACGCTCGGCGCATACCCCAGCTCGGCGCGCGCCTTCGAGATGTCCGCCAGCGATTCTCGAATATCGCCCGCGCGTGGGTCCGCGTAGATCGGTTGCGCGTCGCCTCCCGCAATTCCGCGCACCAAGCTCCAAAGGTCGTTCAGCGTGGTTCGTTTCCCGCAGCCGACGTTGTACGCGTTGCCCGAGACGCCGCTCGCCGTCGCCGCACGGTAGTTCGCTTCGGCCACGTCCGCCACGTAGACGAAGTCGCGGCACTGGCCTCCGTCTCCAAATATTTTCGGTCGTTCCCCCTTGAGCGCGCGGTCGACGAAGATGCTGATCACGCCCGAGTACGCGGAGGACGGATCCTGCCGCGGACCGAAGACGTTGAAGTAGCGAAGGGCCACGGTCTCCACGCCGTAAAGCTTCGCGAAGATCTGCAGGTAGTACTCGCTGGCGATTTTTTCGACGCCGTACGGAGAGAGGGGGGACGGCGCCATCCGCTCCGACTTCGGGAGCGTCGGCTCTTCGCCGTAGATGGCGGCGGAGGACGCGAAGACCACCCGTTTCACCCCGCGTCGGCGCGCAGCCTCGAGGACGTTGATCGTCCCTTGCAAGTTTACGTCGTGGGTCTCTTGAGGATGCTCGACGGAGTACGGGACGGAGACGATCGCCGCCTCGTGAAAAATCACCTCGCAGCCAGCCGCATGAAAATCAAGCTGGGGCGCGTCGCGAACATCGGCCTGGACGAACTCCACGTGCTTCGCGATCGCCGCAAAATTCTCGGTCTTTCCGGTGGTCAGGTTGTCGAGGATGCGAACCTGGTGCCCCTCTTTGACGAGCCGCTCCGCGATGTGCGAGCCGATGAACCCAGCCCCCCCGGTGATCAAGGCTTTGAACATGGCGCAGCATATTCCGGGCGCGCGCTTTCGCGATGCTCGATCTGGATTTCTGGATCTTTCTGCTCGGACGACCGCGGACCTCAAAATAGTCTCCAAGAAAGTTGCCGCCTGAGCCGGCACGCGGGATTCTTGGAGCGTGGGATTACTCGGGCATTGGCTGGTTTTTGGTGCATCGATCTGCGTCTTGGCCGTCTCCGTGCCGGGGTGCACAGACAAGAACACGCCCGCGCGCGTAGAGGCGCCGACCGCGTCGAGCGGCGCAACCAGCGACGCATCGAAGCCCCCCGAGGGTGCAACGGCCACGACCCCGCCCCCTGCGCCCGCACCCGAGAAGAGCCCGCACGGAAAATTCGTGGAGTGGCTCAAACCACGCTTGCCGCTCGGTGGCTCGGTGGTGGAGCAAGAGCCGAACGGCCCGAAGGTCGTGCACAAACTCTCGTCGACCGACACGCCTATGTCGATCGCCAAAGCGTACATCGATCTCACCGATGTGTACGGCCAGACGGAGCTCGCGGGGATCATCTCGAAGGAGAATCCGACGCTGGCCGCAGGCGGGTCGCTCACCATTCCTCATCTCATCGCGGCGCCGTACAAGACCCCGGAGGAGGATCGCCTCGGCATCCCAGCCGACAGATCCCTTCGCGCGGTCTTCGTTACCGGAGCCTACGCGGGCGTTCGCTGGATCGACACCCTCGACAAGGTCGCCGCGCGGAACATGAACGCGGTGGTGCTGGACGGCAAAGATTACATGGGGCCGATCACCTACCCCACCAAGGTGAAGATCGCGCTCGAGGCAGACGCCACGATGAAGAGCGTGCCCATTCCGGATCTCGCGCGGGCGATCCGATTTGCCCATGCGCGCGGCGTCCGCGTGATCATGCGCCTCCCCTGTTTTCACGATCCGTGGACGGCAAAGAAGCTCCCGCGCCTATCGATTCAAGGTACATGGGGAAAAGCATTTCCCATGGGGTGGCTCGATCCGACGAACGTCGAAGCGCAGGACTACGTGATCGATCTCGCAAAAGAGATGATGGACGCAGGCGCCGACGAAATTAATCTCGACTACATTCGCTTCCCGGTCCATGGCGGATTGAAGAGCGCGATCATGCCGCCCGGTCGCAACGGCGAGCGAACGAAGATCATCCGCAACATCGTGCGCCGCGTCCACGAAGTCACCAAGCTGCGCAAAGTCTCGCTCTCCCTAGACATCTTCGGGGTGACCACCACCGGCGAGCGCGACGACATCGAGATGCTCGGTCAGGACATCGTTCTGCTCGGTCCCGAGTGCGAAGCCCTCGCGCCCATGGTGTATCCCTCACACTATGATGCCGGCTACCACGGGTGGGCCGAGCCCGGGAACCATCCCGAGATCGTCGGCATCGGCACTAAGGGCGCGGTCGCCCAGCTTCAAGCTGCGAAGGCGAAGGGTTGCGTCATCCGCTCCTGGCTCCAAGCCTTCTCCTGGAAGACCCCCGAGTACGGCCCGAAGTATCTGGTGGAAGAGGCCAGGCAGGCGGAGCTCAATGGCGGCGTCGGCTGGATGATGTGGAGTCCATCGAACGAGTACAGCGCGGCCTGGCGAGGCTTTCCCCCAGTGAACGCAGCGGCGACGACAAAGTGATGCCGATGCCCCGCGCGCTCGTCGTCTGCGTCGTCGCGCTCTCGGCTGGCTGTCTGAAGAAGAAGGCCGCGCCTGCGGATGCTGGACCGGTCGTCACCGTAGTCGAGACCAAGAGCGAAACGCCCTCGCCGGTCGAGGCCGACCCCGCGGAAGACCTGCGCGCCGCCTGGCTTCACACCGATCTGAACGGCCGCGACAACGACGTAGCTTCGTACCGGAAAGTCACGATCACCACCGACGACAAGGGCGCGCGGAAGGTCGTGATCAAGAACCAGTTCGGGCTCACGTGCGCGTTGTTCTTCGACGGCGAAGGGCGGCCGGGGGTGATCACCGGCTGTAAGGGCGAGGACGGATGGCACTCGAGCACCCCGCGAATCAAGCTGACGTGCGGGCTGTCGGCGACCGCCGAGACCTGCCGCGGAAAGTACACGCTCTCCGACAACAGCGGCTTCAATGATCCAGCGGTGCTCGAAATCGTGCGGCCGCTCAAGAGCATCGACGCCGGACGCAAATAGACGAGGGCTCTGTCTTGATCCCGCCCGGCCAGGCCCGTAAGACGCGGGGCCAATGGACCGTACGAAGATCGATCGAGAGCTCGCCGACGCCGAAGAAGTGAATGCCGGGGATCCCGAGCGCGCCGAGCTTCTCGCGCGAGCAAGGCGCTTTAAAAATAGCTGGATCGAGCTTGCAGAAGGGCTCACTCAGGTGCGCAAGAATGGGCGCTGGAAGCGGTGGGGTCACGAGTCGTTCGAGGAGTACGCGAAGAAGGAGCTGCACATTCGGCAGGAGACGGTCGACAAGCTCACGGGCTCGTTTCTCTTCCTGCAAAAGCGCGCGCCCGAGGTTCTTCAGCGCGACGGAGTGAGCGCATCGATCCCAAGCTACCAGTCGGTCGACTTTCTCCGCCGCGCCGAGTCGCAGGAAGGTGCGCCCGAGGAGGCCGTCGAGGCCGTTCGCAAGCGTGTCATCGAGGACAACGCGCCGCATGCCAGCATCGTGCGCCAGTACGCCGACACCGTCTTTCCGATCAATGAGTCGGAGAAAAAACAACGCGACGCGGCGGGTCTGAAGAACGTCGCCACGCGCCTGCGCGAGCTCCTCGGCGAGACGCGCGCCGTACCGAAAAAGCTCGCCATCGACGTGAGCTCGTCGCTGGAGCGTCTCCTCGAAGCGCTCGACGCCGCGGCCGAACGCGCCGCCTAGGCCGATCGCTTGCTCTGAGCCTTGACGACGCGGGCGGCGAGGCCGACGAAGGACGCGGGGACGGCGCGCTTCAAACGCCAGAACCAGCGTCCGTCCGCCATCGGCACGCAGTACAGATCGCCGCGCTCCACGGCAGCCAGAGCGATCTGCGCGACCTCGTCCGCGGTCTTCCCGCCGTCGACGAGGCGCTGCGCTTGGCGTTTCAGCTTCTCGTCGGAGAAGCGCCCCGACGCCACGATGTTCGTCTGGAAGAACGTCGGACAAAGAACGGTCACGTCGACCCCGCGGCCATGCATCTCGCCGCAGAGCGTCTCCGAAAGAGCAACCACGCCCGCCTTCGCGACGTTGTAGGCGCCCATGCGCGGAGCCGAAAGGAGACCGGCCGCGGAGGCCATGTTGAGAATGTTGCCGGAGCCCTGTTTCTTGAGGAGCGGCGCGAAGACGTGACAGCCGTAGATCACTCCCCATAGGTCCACATCGAGGGTCCAGCGCCATAGATCGATGGGCATCTCCCCGATGAGACCGCCGCTCGAGACGCCGGCGTTGTTCACGACGAGATCGATGCGACCGTCGCAGGCAGCGGCGAGGGCCTCGATGTCTGCGACGCGGGTGACATCGCACGTCATGGCCTTCACCGATGGTGCGCCCGCGTCGCGGCACAACGTGGCGGACTCCTCCACACTGCTGAGATCGCGATCCGAGAGGAGGAGCCTCGCCCCGCGGCGCGCGAGCACGAGACCAAGGGCGCGGCCGAAACCACTCCCCGCACCGGTGATGACCGCGAACGGCGACGCAGGCAATTTCATGCCGCGAGCCTATCAGGTCTCAGGGAATGGGCAGGTCGCTCCGCGGGGTGTACGCATCGTCGCGCGCTTCGCGGCGCGGATCGGCGAGAGGCGCTTCTCGCCACGTGAGACCGGGCGGCGAAGCATCGAGCCAGTGGAAGCTCTGGTCGCGCGCGTCGAGGTGGACAAACTGCGTGCGGGGGTTGGTGTAGATGCCGACACCGGCCCGCGGATACGAGCGCAGGTGCGCGGCGAGCTTTCGCACCTCGACGCCAACGAGCTTGAAATCGAGCGCCTCGCCGCGCGCGTGGTAGCCGCCCTTGCCACGCTTGAGGGGACGAAACGCGGAGACGATGATCAGCTGGTGGGCGTGAAAATAGGCAGCGGCTTTCACCGCGAGCTGCATCACGCGCGGACTGAGCGGGCCTGCTCCGTCGGTGGCCACGCGGGCGAAAGTGCTGACCGCCGCCGAGTCGAGCTCGCCGTCGCTGCCATAGAGACGAAGAACGGCCTCGGCGCCGCTGTTCGCGTTTTTGATCTCGAGAGGCGCGAGCGACTCGGCCCAATCGACTGTGACCTTCGCCGCCCCGACGGACGCAGGAACGGCGGCGGCAACCAAGGACGACGCCGGCTCCGCACGGATGACCAGCGGCAAGGGCTCGACCGCCGAGCTCCTCGCGAGGCATCCGGCCGCGAAGGCAAACGCGACGGGTATGGCTTTGGAAAAGGCCAAGTGCCAAAGCTAGCACGCGAAACGCAGAGCTTAATCGACCTTCTTTTTGCGCTCTTTTACGCACAATCCCCGACCACGTGACTTACACGCTATCCTCCGAGCGTGCCTCCCCCCGCGCGACCGAAACGCCTCGGGCCGTACGACATCATCGCGAAGATCGCTGGCGGAGGAATGGCCACGATCTACCTCGGGCGCGCGCAGGATCGGGATGGCACCGAGCGCGTGGCGGCGGTCAAAGTCTTGCGCGGCGACCTCAGCGATCAGGACCATGCCCGAAACATGTTCCTCGACGAAGCGAGGATTCTTCTCCGCCTGTCGCACGAGAACATCAGTCGCACGCTCGAATACGGGGAATCGGAGGGGATGCATTTCATCGCCATGGAGCTGCTCCTTGGCCGAACCCTGATGGACGTATGGGATGCGTGCGAAGCGAGGGGATTGCTCCTTCGCCTCGATCTGAGCGCATGGATCGGCGCGCGCATCGCAGACGCACTCTTCCACGCCCACCAGCTCACCGATGAGAACGGCGCGTCTCTGCACGTGATCCATCGCGACGTGAACCCCAGTAATATTTTTCTCACCTACGAGGGCCAGGTGAAGCTCTTCGACTTCGGGCTGGCGAAGGCGCTCGGGCGCCGGGCGGAGAGCTCCGCGGGGGTCGTGAAAGGGAAGCTGCCTTACCTATCTCCCGAGCAAGTGATGCAGTTTTCCATAGACCACCGGAGCGACATCTACACGCTGGGAACGACGCTTTGGGAGATGACCACCATGCGCCGGCTGTTCAAGCGCGAGACGGACGTGGAGACGGTGAAGGCTGTGCGCAGCGCGGTGATTCCAGACGCGCGCAAGCTGGTGGAGAGCTACCCGGAGGACCTCTGGGTCATCGTGAGAAAAGCGCTCGAGCGCAACCGGGAGAACCGCTTCTCGGACGGCGCTGACTTCGCGCGCGCGCTCGACACCTTCGCCGCGAAGACGAAGGGCGAGCCAATGTCTGCCCTGATCGCCCCCATTCTCGAGAGCCTCTTTCCCGGCGACCGCGCACGGCAAATGGGCTGGCTGCGGAAGACGAGCGCTCTTCCGCGGGACGCCACGCGAGGCACGATTCCTCCGCCCGTGTCGCTGCCTTCTGCGCCGGCGGAACCAGCGCCGCCGTCCAAGAAGTGACGCGCTCGCGGATCGCCGCGGCATGTTCTGCTGCGCTTTTTTCGCTGCAGTTCGTCCTGCTCGATCTCTATTTTCGCGGTGGCGAATCGTTCCGTCACAACCCGCGCGCCCTCGTGAACGGCGTGGCCAGCGCGGCCCTCTGGTACGTCATGTGGAGCTTTCGCCGACCGAGAGCGGCGCGGATAGCGATTGCCTTTCTCGGCGCAATTCTGTTCGCCGGCGAGTGGCTCTTCTATCGCTATTACCACGCGACGATCGATCTTCAGGTGGTTGCGAGCGCCCTTCACTCCTGGAGCGATATCAAGCCGGTGATGGGCCGCATGGTCCCCGGCGCTACGCTTCTTCTGGCGGTCATCGCTTCGGTCGAGATGTTCCTCCTCGCGACGCCCGTGCGCCGGAGCGAAAAACGCGGAGCTGCCGCCCTCACCTTCGTGATCGCATTCGCGTGCGCCGCACCGATCCGCGATGGAACGCCTGAATTCAGGGAGCTCGAAGCCGTCCGGCTCGCCTGGGCGCCGCGGGACGCCGAAGCAGCCGCGGTGGCGCACGTGCCCCTTCTTCCCTCGTCGCGTGACGAGCTTCCGAACGTGCTCATCGTTCTCACCGAAAGCGTGCGAGCGAGCGACTACTGCTCTGAGCACGTCGAGACGTGCGACGTGGCCCCCGAGGTGAACGCGCTCGTACCCGACCGAGTGCCACTCCGCGAGCTGCGATCGCTCGCCAGCTATACCGCCGTCGCCGTGTCTGCGCTCATCACCGGAAGGACGCAGGTGGCGTCGCGATCCGACATCGCGCGGGCGCCGGACGTCTTCGATTTCGTGAGAGCGGTGCGAGCGGGTGCAGCGCGGCCTTACGTGGCGTACCTCTCCGCGCAGTCCGATTCGCTTTTCGAGCGCAACGACGTGCGAAGCGCCGTCGACTCCTTCGCGACCATCGAAACGCTCGTCGGTCACCCGGTGGAGGACGAAGACACCGTGGTCGATCGCGGGGTCGATCGCTTGCTCACCACGCGGTTCCTCGAAGAGCTCCGCACGCTTCCGAAACCGTATTTCATCGTGCTTCATTTTGCCGGCACGCACGCTCCGTATTTCGTCAACGCGGCCGACGCGCCCTTTCAGCCATGGCAGCGCGAGGCGAGCTGGGCTGGCCTTCCCCGCCTTCGAAACGCCTATAAGAACGCCGTTCACGAGCAGGACAAGAGCATTGCCGCGTGCGTTCGCGCGTTCATCGCCGTGCAAGGTGATTCCCCCTACCTCACGGTGCTCACGAGCGATCACGGTGAGTCGTTCGGTGAGCGTGGCGCGATCCATCACGGACAGAACCTCTACGACGAGCAGATTCACGTGCCAGGCTGGGTCGCATTCGGCAACGGCGCCCTCGACCGCGCACAGGAGGCGCACCTTCGGAGTTACGCCTCGGAGTACGTGACGCATCTCGACCTCTTGCCAACCGTGCTCGACGTGTACGGCGTTCTCGACAGCTTCGGGATCAGCTCGCAGCGCGCGCAGTTGAAAGGGCGGAGCTGGCTCCGAAGTGTCGCGAAGCTCAGCGCGCCCATCCCGATCACCAACTGCACCGCGATGTTCCCCTGCCCCGTCAACACGTGGGGTCTGCTCAGCGACACCTACGCGCTCCAAGCCCAGGCGTGGGACGGCGACTGGAACTGCGTGAACCTGAGGACCGGGGCGGAGCACGCGAGCGAGGCCGTGTGCGGCGCACTTCGCGATGAGTCATTGGCTTTCTTTCCCGTGCTGCCAAACGGTCGCCCAAACCACTAAGGCCTGGCGCTCCCGTCGTCGACTGCTGCGTCGTCGCCGGCTGCGTCGTCGACTGCTGCGTCGTCGACTGCTGTAGAGTGCATGCAAACGAACACGGCGTCGTCTTGCTGCTATGCTTTCCTGTCCATCGTGATCCATTCGAAGCCGCCGCCCCCCAACATTCCGAACATGCTCGGCTTGTATGAGGTCGGAGGTGTGCTCGCTGGCGGCGGGATGGCAACGATCTACCTCGGTCGTCCGTATGGTTCGCGCGGAGTCCAGCATCTCGTGGCGCTCAAGGTCATCAAGGACGAGTTCGTGCGCGACGTCACCTACGTGAACATGTTCTTGGACGAAGCGCGGATCCTCTCGCGCCTCTCCCACCCCAACGTCGTCAAAACGCTCGAATTCGGCATCAGCGGCGATCATCGCTTCATTGCCATGGAGCTGCTCGTTGGTCGTCCACTCTCCGATGTGTGGAACGAATGCGAGGATCGCGCGACGCGAATTCCTCCAGCGCTCGCTGCGGGGATCTGCGCGCGCGTGGGCCGCGGCTTGCACTACGCGCACGACCTCAAGGACGAGAACGGCACCGCGCTCGAAGTCATTCACCGAGACGTGAACCCGACCAACATCTTCATCACCTACGACGGAGGCGTGAAGCTCATCGACTTCGGGCTCGCCAAATCGGTCGGGCGAAAAGCGAGGAGCGCGGAAGGCATCGTAAAGGGGAAGGTCCCCTATCTGTCGCCGGAGCAGCTCACGCAATCAAAGATCGATCGCCGCACGGACGTCTACACGCTCGGCGCAACGCTCTGGGAGCTCACGGTCGGCACGCGTCTGTTCAAGCGCGACAGCGACGCGGACACCATCAAGGCCATTCTGCGTCGCAACATTCCTGATCCGACCGAGCTGATCGAAGGTTATCCGCCGCAGCTCTGGAGCATCATCCGCCGCGCTCTCGAGACGAGCCTCGATGCACGCTACCCGACGGCCGCAGCCATGAGCGAGGAAATCGACGCCTTCGTTCAGAAGAGCGACGAAGAGATCGCGCTCGAGCTGAAGGCATTTCTCGCGGAGCTCTTCCCAGGAGAACGCGAGAGCCAACTGGCCATGTTGCAAAAAGCAACGATGCGTTGATTTCCGCGGTCCAGGCTCGCTGTCGGATACTGGACTATTTGGAAGAGCAGTTCATGGCGCACATGAGGTTGCCGTGGCACCCGCAGGCGTCGTTTGCAGCCCCGGCGCTCGGGGCGCTCGGCGCCGCGGCTTTTTTCGAGGCAGACGCTTTTGCGCCGCCGGTACGCTTGCCGCCCTTTTTTACTTTGCCCTTCGATGAGTTTGCGGGTTTGGAATCAGAGACGGCCCAAGAGGCAACGACTTCGGGGGCGGGTGTAACGGGGGCGGGCGCGGCAACCTGCACGGGCACGCTCAGGGCCGCGGTGTGCACGACGGGAGCGGCGGCGGCGAGGACGTCGGCGGATTCGATTTTTTCGCCTCGCAGGCCGAATCCGAGACCGATCATGGCGAGGAGAGCGACGGCGGCGAAGCCTGCTCCATAGACCTGCGCGCGGCGCGTGTGAGCGGGAGGGGTGTAGCGCACGGACGTCGTGAACGCGCCGAGCGGCGGCTCGCTGAGGACGGGCGACTTGACGTTGCGCGCGGTGAGCTCGGCGCCGCTCGTCGAGAGCGCGTTCAGATCGATGATGCCGGAGTCTTCTTTCTTCTGAGCCGCCGCCTTGGAGGATTTGTTGAAGCCGGTGAGGCTGGCGAGCGTGAAGAGGACGGATGTCTCGTTGCGGCCGCCGATGGCCGGCTGATCATCGAGCAGTGAGCCGAGAGCCGCCCGCGGAGTGGTCGCGTCTGCAGACTCATCTCGCGGCGGAGGCGTGGTTTCCTCCAGAGAGAGGAAGATGCGGGACCCACACGCGCGGCAGCGGATGCGAACGCTCCGCCCTTGCACCTTCTCGTCGGCGACCTCGTACTGGGATTGGCAGTCTTTGCAGGTAATGATCACGCTAGGGGTGATTGCAAGAATCGTGTCCAGGGCGGCGCGCCGACTTTCCTTGCAATTACAATGGGGTCGCATCCGGCCGCGCGTGCGCATAGTGGGTCCCTGTTGGACCACTTTGCGCCCCGTTTATCCATCTCGGGAGCGCACCGTTGCCCGGCTCACCCGAAGCGTTCGAGCGTTGCCTCGGCGCCTAGGCTCTCTTTGTCACGACCCATGGTGACGACGGCGAGCGTTTTTTCACCCGAGCGAAACGTGAGCCTGCAGTCCTTCGACGCGATGCTCCCCTCGACGTCGATGCGATCCCAGTGCTCAGCGTGCCCAACGTAGCAGAGCTGGACGTCGTAGTGCTGGCTCCAAAAGAAGGGGACGACGTCACAAGTGACCTCCTGCCCGAGCATGTTCCGCGCGGCGATCTGACCATGGCGCTGAGCAACCACCCAGTGTTCGACGCGAACGCTCTGCCCGGTGTGGGGATCGGGCCAGCGCGCGATGTCCCCGGCCGCGAAGATGTCCGGTGCGCTCGTGCGGAGATGCGCATCCACCACCACGCCGCGATCGATCGCGAGGCCCGCTTTCTCCGCCAGCTCAACGGCCGGCTTCACGCCGATGCCGACGACCACCAGCTCCGCCGGAAGGACCTCTCCGCTTGCCAGGGTGACCCCACGTGCGTCGATGGCCGTCGCGGTCTGTTTCAGGTGAAAGACGACACCGTGCTCCTCGTGAAGCGCGCGGATGAAGTCACCGACGGCGGGGCCCATCACCTTCTCGAGTGGGCGCTCGTCGGGAGCGACGACGTGCACCTCGATGTTCCGCGCGCGCAGCGAGGCCGCCACTTCCAGACCGATGAAGCTCGCACCGATCACCACCGCGCGCTTGATTTTTAGGGCGTTGGCGATGATCGCCCGGCTGTCGGAAAGCGTGCGTAGTACATGCACGTGCGGCAGGTCGCTCCCCGGAATGGCAAGCTTGACGGGCACGGCCCCGGTGGCGAGGAGCAGCTTGTCGAAGGAGTGCGCCTTGCCTCCCTCGAGAAGGACGCGCTTTGCGGCGACGTCGATCGACGAAGCGCGCGCCCCGAGCACGAGCTCGATGCGCTGCTCTGCGAAGAACTCCATCGGTCGAAGAGGGATCCACTCCTCGGACGCGCTGCCGGCGAGGTAGTCCTTCGACAGGTTCGGACGATCGACCGGAGGGGCGTCGTCTGCACTGAGCATCGTCAGCGTTCCGGCGTAGCCCTCTCTGCGGAGCATCTCCGCCGCGGCGTGACCGGCAGCTCCTCCGCCGAGAATGACGATTCGTTGTGGACCGGATGCGGGACTGGTTTTCTTCGCTGCCTCCTGAGCTTTTCCTATGACGTAGAGCTTCGCCTCACGACGCTCGACGGTCCAGCAGGGGATCGGATTGAGCGCCGGCGCTCGGAGCGCTTCTCCTGTCTTCAGGCTGAAACACGCGTGGTGCCAGGGGCAGCGGATCGTATCGCCCACGAAGAGACCCTCCGCGAGCGGGCCGCTGTAGTGGGTGCAGGTCGCGCCAACGGCGAAGATCTCGTCACCGCGCCTCGCGAGAAGGACCGCCTCGCCGTCGGCGTGACCGAGTAGCACGGCTCCATCGCCGAGTTCGGTGTGGGCGACACCTCGCTTCAAGTCGGGACCCTTCAGCTCGGCAGTTTCGCTCATGTCGACCTCCGCGGACGTGGTTACGTCGTCGGAGGATCCTCCGCAAGCGGAGAGGTAAGCTCAGCTCGACGTTGGCCACCGGAGGAAGAATCGGTCGATGGTGGTGAAGGCGGTCTCTCCTTTTCGGAGGCCCTCGACCTGCGCCGCGACGCCGCTCTCCGTCACCGTGTAGATCGTGAAATGAAACGGCCGCACCGGTGGTCCGGCGAAGAGATCGTCGAGGTGCCTCCGATCGCGGCCGGTCGCCAGCTCCGCGCGCGGGCCGCCGCCGCCCCCACTGACCACGAAGGTCCGCGATTGGTGGACGAAGCGCTCGTAGCTGTGGACGTGACCACTGAGCATCGCGAGAGCTTTTTTTTCGGCGAGCAATGGCGGCACGAAGTCGCGCTGTACGTAGATCTCGTCACCGGTCACCGTGCTGTTGGTGAAGGGCGAGTGGTGCAGGAGAACGAATGCACCGCGCGCGTCCGGATCGCGGTCGATGGCGCCGAGCGTGTCTGCGTACCAGCGAAGCTGCGTTTGCCACTCCGACGAAGAGAGCACGCCGATATTGCTGTCCAGGAAGACGAGGCGAAGCGGTCCGTAGGCCACCGTGTACCAGTGCCTTCCGCCAAGGCTCGGGACGTGAGCAAACGCCAGGGTCTCGCCCTCGCGACCGCCCCAGTACTCGTGGTTGCCGAACGCCGCGACGACGGGAATGCCTGCCTCGCGGATCGGAGTACAGAGCTCGTCGAGGTCCGACCACTTCTTGGCCGACGATCCGTCGAAGACCAGATCGCCCGTGACGGCGAGAAACGCGGGATGGAGATCGGCGATGGCGCGCACGAGGATCGCACGCTCGGCGTCGTTCGACTCGCGCCAGAACTCGAGAAGCGATGTGCGCTGGAGATCGCCGACCACCACGAAGCGGTCCCCGTAGCGAAAGGGCGGAAGCGTTGCTGCAAACGGGCGCGGGGGGGCCGCCGACGCGCACGCCGTGAGGAGGACGGCCGCAATGATCCCGAGCGAACCTGCCGCGCTGACGCTCACGGTGTGCGACGATACACGCTAGCCGCATGAAAATCGTCGCCGGGGGTTCCCACCAAACGCGACTCGGGAGTTAACCGGGACACATGGCTTCCTGCGCTTCTTCTCGCTTCCTTCGATTTGCCCGTTTTCTCGGCGCGATCGCCATTTTTCTGACCCTTGGCGCGGTCTCGGCCCACGCCGAGCCCCCGGCCGTTGCCGCCGCCCCTCACCCTTTTGCGTACGCTATTCTCGTCGGGAGCAACGTGGGCGGCGCCGGCCAGGAGCCCCTTCGTTACGCCGAGGACGATGCGCGTCACGTGGCGAGCGTGCTCAAGGAGCTCGGGCGTTACGGAGCGAGCGATCTGCGCGTCCTCGTGAGACCGGATGCAGCACACGTCCTGTCGACCATCGACGACGTCGGCGCGCGCCTTCGACAGCACCAAGAGCGGGGCGAGCAAGCGCTGGTCGTCTTCTATTACTCAGGGCATGCCCGGGCGAACGCGATCAGCTTGGGGAGCGAGGAGCTTCCGCTGGCGACCCTCCGTGAACGCCTGCGTGCGCTTCCGAGCGCGCTCACGATCGTCATCCTCGATGCCTGCCAGAGCGGCTCCTTTGCGCGGATCAAGGGGGCGGAGCCCGCGGCAGAATTTTCGTTCAACTCGGTGTCGCGACTCACCACCAAGGGCATCGCGGTGATGGCATCGAGCACCGCGCAGGAGCTGAGTCAGGAATCCGACGAGCTGAAATCGTCTTATTTTACCCACCATTTGGTGGTCGCTCTGCGCGGCGCGGGCGACGCCGATGGGGACGGTCGGGTCTCGCTCGACGAGGCGTACCGCTATGCGTACAGGCGTACGCTGGCCTCGACTTCGCGCACGAAGGTCGGCGGGCAGCACGTCACGTTGGAGACGGACCTCGTTGGGCAAGGCGAAGTGGCCGTGACGTATCCGGCCGAAGCGCGCTCGCAGCTCGAGCTCCCCGGTGGGCTCGACGCCCGGGTCCTCGTGCAGCATCGGCCAAGCGGAAGCATCGTCGCTGAAATTCAGAAAGCACCCGGCGCGTCGGTTCGTCTGGCGTTCGTCGCCGGCTCGTACGTCGCTGTCGTTCGTATGCGCACGGGCATCGTTCAATGCTCCGTCTCCCTCGAAGACGACCGGGTGACTCCGCTCGAGGTCTCGGGATGCACGCCGGTTGCCGCCGACTCGGTGAAGACCAAGGGTGACGATCTCGATGCTGTGCGAGAGATCGATCGCTGGCGCCTCGAATTCGGCGCGGGTGCCATCTGGCGCACGACGGACGCCTACACGGACCGGCTACAGGAGTTCAGCTACCTCCGGAAAAAGGTGGTCTTCGATCTTCCGAGCGGTCGCCTTTCGGTCGGCGTCTCGCGTTCCCTCGCCAAGCACATTTCAGGCGTTTTTCAGCTCAATACGCTGGCGGGTGACACGTACGACCGTTCGCTCGGCGGAGGGAGCGGGGCCGACACGGTGAGCTTCGACGGCTACGGCGGCGCGCTCTACGTTCGCGCGTCGAGCGACATCGCTGGGCACTTGTTCGGCGTCTATGCGCAAGCGGGCGGAGGACTCTCCGTCGGGGTCGCCAAGCTCCAGACCGCGGCGACGTCCGGGCCCACGCACTCCACCGATGTCTTCTACGGCTACGTGCTCGCCGGAGCCGCGGGGATCACGCTCACCATGCCGCGCAACTTCGGTTTTTTCACGCAGGTTGGCTACGACAAGGCCCCCGCCATCAAGAACTTGATCGGCGACACGCACGACAGCGGTGGCGCCTCGCTCGTCTTTGGATTTCGCCTTCGCTTGGGAGATGACAAATGAGACTCGGACTGAAGAGCAGCTTTCTTACGTTGATCGTCATGGCCTTCGCGTTGAGCGCGATCGCCGCGGACTGCGAGGGGAACGTGGTCAAGGATCCGACGTTCCGTCAGTGGTGCGGCAACACCCTCTGCGCGTGGACGCTCGACGCGGGGCGGATCGAGAAAGCGCCGACGTGGAACGAGATCGACTACGGCGTCTCCTTCCTCGACATGCCCACCCAGATTTCCCAGGAGAGCGATGAATCCAAGGCGAAATGCCTGGTTTTCACGTCGGTCGCGGACATCGATCCCATGGCGCAGGTCTCGTTCCTGATCGACTTCGACGCCGATGGGACGATCGATTCCACGACGCAGCTCGGGGCGACGAAGTTCCACGAGGTGAAGGCGGAGATCACCGCGCCGCTGCGCTACTACCGCATCCGTTTCATGATCAAGAAGGAGGGCACCGGCCGGGCTGTCCTCGCCCAGATGCGCGTGCAGACCTCGACCACGTGCACGGCCGCTCCGATCGTGGTGAAGGATCTCCCCATCGGCGTCGCGTGCGGTCTCCCTTCCGAGTGCCGCACCGGGATCTGCCCCGGGTGGGGAGCCGTCTGCTCGGAGTGCTCCGACTACGACGGGCCGGCGCCGTTCTCGGGCGTGACCCCGTGCCCAGGCGGAGCGAAGTGCGCGTCGCGCGGTCTTGGCCTCCCGTACCAGTGCGGGCCCGGCACCCACGCCGGAGCCTCGAACGCCGAATGCATCGAGGACTCCGATTGTCAGAGCGGAGCGTGCGTGGGGGGGACGCGTCCCATGTCGCAGTGGGGCGCCGATGCGGGGGCTTGCAAGGCGGAGACGACTCTCGACATTTGCTATGCGGTCGGCGGGCGCTGCCGCTAGTCACGTGGAAGCGTACGAGCGCTACGGGCGCGCGCTCCTTCGCAAGGCGGAGCGCATCCTCGGCAATTCGGCCGACGCGCAGGACCAAGTGCACGCTCTCTTCGCGGACGTGTACCACCGGACGGATCTCGATCTGCCCTATCTTTATAGGGCGATCACCAATCGGTGCCTGAGCTTCATCCGCGACGAGTCCAACCGGACGCGCCTTCTCGAACGCAACGACACTGCCTTGCGCGGCATGGTGCGCACGCGCTGCGACGACGAAGTCATCGGCCTCGATCTATTGACCAAGCTCGTACGCGAGCTCGACCAGCGCGAGAGCGAGGTGCTCGCCTACCGCTACGTCGATGACATGACCCAGGACGAGATCGCCGAGCTGCTCGGGATCAGCCGGAAGACCGTGGGCAAGAAGCTCGATCGGATCCGGCAAATGGTTGCGCGACTCGAAGAGGTTCCCTCATGACCCACCAATGCATCGACAACCCGATCTCGTGGTTGCGCCTCGAGCGTTACCATCTCGGCGAGCTCGCGCCCGCGGAACTCGAAGCCATCGAAAGCCACGTGCGAGCCTGCCCGGCCTGCGCGGCTTGCTTGAAGGACGTGGATGACGGCGCGAAAGTCGCACTGGCTACGCTTCCCGCCCCGAAGACCAAGGCGCAGGCTCGCTCTGTCGTCCCATTCGTCGTTACGGGCTTGGCGATGGCGGCGGCCGCGGCGCTGTGGATCGGGCCTTTTTCCAAGGTCGAGAAGGATCCGCCTATCGCGTGGTCGAACCGGATCAAAGGGGGCGACGTGGCGTTCACGCTTGCGCGCGACGACGATGAGCTGATCGGCGATGCCGCGGGTACCTACCACGACGGCGATCGCTTCAAGGCGCTCGTCACCTGCCCGGCTGGTCTGGACGCGTCGTGGGATCTCGTCGTATTCGAGCGGGGTGAGACATCGTTCCCTCTTGCGTCGGCGACACGCCTGGCGTGCGGCAATGCTGTCCCCCTCGAAGGTGCATTTCGTCTCACCGGGGCCGAGGTCATGACCGTATGCGTGGTGTGGGGAGAGGCGATCGATCGCGCGAAGATTGGCCGCGATGGCGAGCATGCCCTCGGTGACGCCGCGCGCTGCAAGCTCCTCCAGCCTGCGCCGAGGTGACCAGGCGTTGAAGCCCTCGATCGAGCTCCTCTTCGTCGACGAGCACGTCGTCGTCGCGAACAAACCTTCGGGGTTGCTCGTCCACCGGGGTTGGGACGACGACGACGATGTGGCTCTTTTTCGCGTGCGGGATGCGATCGGGCAGAGGGTGCATGCCATTCATCGCCTCGACCGGGGGACGAGCGGCGCTCTTCTCTTTGCGCGCACGCGTGATGCTGCCGCCTGGCTGAGCCGTGCATTCGAGATCGGGCACGTCGAGAAACGCTACCTCGCGCTCGTCCGCGGCACGCCTCCCGACTCGGGTGTGATCGACTACGCGATTCCGAAAAGCGAGGACGGTCCGAGAGTGGGCGCCGTCACCCGATTTCGCCTGGTCGCGCGTTCGCAGGTGGACCGCTGTTCGCTCGTCGAAGCCTTTCCAGAGACAGGCCGCCTTCACCAGGTGCGCCGGCACTTGCGCCACATCGATCACCCTCTGGTCGGAGACGTGAACTACGGCTCGGGGGAGATTAACCGCCGTTACCGTGCAGAATACAACCTTCACCGATTGGCGCTTCACGCTCACTTTCTCGCCTTCGAGCATCCGGTCACCGGCTCGCGCGTCGAGGTGACCGCTCCGGTGCCCGACGATCTTCTGGCTCCACTCGCCGCCCTCGGTCTGGCATGAGCCGCAGAAACAACGCCAGCGTCCGCTGCCCGCGCTGCCGCATGCACGAGAGCCTCTGCGTCTGCGCGCTCATTCCGCAGCTCGAGACACGCACGCGCCTCTTGCTCTTGATTCACCGCATCGAGGACCGCAAGCCAACGAACACGGGTCGCCTGGCGACGGAGTGCCTCACGAACAGCGAGGTCTTCGTGCGTGGCCACGAATCGGCGCCAAGCCCGCCCTTTACGTGGGCTCCCGCGACGCAGCCGGTGTTTCTCTTTCCGCACGCGGAGGCGGTCCCGCTCGCGTCGTTCGCGGCGTCGTCACTCCCAGTGACGCTGATCGTTCCCGACGGCACGTGGCGCCAGGCTTCGAAGGTCCGAAACCGCGTTCCAGGATTGCGCGACGTGCCCTGCGTCTCGATTCCCGCCGACGTGCCATCGATCTACCGCCTGCGCACCGAAGCCCACGACGGAGGGCTTGCCACGATCGAAGCCATCGCGCGCGCGTTCGGGATCCTCGAAGGGGTGCACGTGAGGCGCGCCCTGGAGAGCGTATTTCGAGCGATGGTGGAGCGCACGCTCTGGGCACGCGGCGAGATTGCAACGTCGGCGGTGAGCGGCGGTATTCCCGAAGGTGCAATGCGGCACGATCCGCAGAGCGGGGTGCGGAAGGGGGGACTGCACTAGAATCTTTCGACTACCTTTGGAGCATGAGCTCTGCGTCCGATCTCGCTCCGGGCATGCGGCTGGATCGCTACGAGATCATTCGCCGTATCAATCGCGGTGGAATGGCGACCGTGTGGATGGCGCGACTTCTCGAAGGGCCCACGGGAGGCCCCGCGAAGCTCTTCGCGCTGAAGACCATTCTTCCGGAGCTGGCGGGCGACGCCGACATGCGCGCGATGTTTCTCAGCGAAGCCAACATCGCTTCGCGCATCGAGCATCCGAACGTCGCGCGCGTCTTCGAGCTCGGGGAGGCGCACGGTGTCCTCTTCCAGGTGATGGAGCTCGTAAAGGGGGAAAGCCTCGGCTACTTCCAGCGCGGGCTCGCCGAGAAGCGGCAGACGTTTCCCATGGGGGTCGCGATGCGCGTTTGCGCCGACGCCTGCCTCGGCCTTCACGCGGCACACGAACAGCGTGATCCAGACGGGAATCCCGCAGGGATCGTGCACCGTGATGTCTCGCCGCAAAATATTTTGATCGGCCGTGCGGGAATGGCGAAGGTGATCGATTTCGGAATCGCCAAGGCGCTCAACCGCGGAACGGAAGAGACACGAGCCGGACTCTTGAAGGGCAAGCTGCGTTACATGTCCCCCGAGCAGGCCAACCGCGGCAAGATCGATCGGCGGGCCGACGTGTGGTCGATGGGAGCGGTCCTCTATTGCCTGATGAATGGCACTCCGCCCTACGGTGAGAGTGGCGACGTTCAGATCATCGCCCGCCTGGTGAAGGGCATAGGACCGGAGGCGCTCCCGGCGAGCGTGCCGGCAGTGGTGAGGGGCATCGTCGAGAAGGCGATGAGCTTCGAGCGTGAGAATCGCTTCGGATCGACGCTGGAAATGGCGCAAGCCCTCGAGGCTGTGATGATCTCCACCGCCACGACGACGAGCGTGAGCGAGGTCGGAGCCTTCTGCGTGGCGAATGCGCGTCATGCGGAGGAGCCAGCGCCGACAGTGCTCCCGACGCCGCCGAAGTCTGAACCACCGGCGAGCCCCGAGCCCCCGATGAGCACGCGCCGATGGACGAAGATGGCGATCATCGGAGGTGGGCTGCTCCTGGGAGCGGGTGCGTTCCTTCTTGTTCGAGGGGGAACGAAAGCAGAGGCGGGCGA
>JAYTOU010000038.1:0-125991 GCA_043747615.1 Myxococcales bacterium
GGCGATGGCGGCCCGCGTCTATCAGCTTCTTCGCGACCGAAAGACAATCGGCGAGATCGTCTGCGAGACTGAGCTCACGCCCGCCGAGGTTCGCGCCATTTTCGAGCAGCTCACGACTCCGCTTGGACAGCGCACCCGCGAGGAGCGTGACGCTGAGGACCGGCGGGAGTGGAAGGAACACGAAAAGGAAATGCTCACGCTCGAGCGCGCCGGACGGAAACGGCGAAGCCGATAAACCTTCCGAGCCACCACTGACGGAACGTCGACTTCGCGCCATCCCAAGAGGTCACCGGCAGCGGAATAGCTTCGAGCCCGGGTCACGTGAGATCGCGTCGGGACCGACGCACTTCTGTCCGCTCGGGCACTCGCAGTCCTCGCTGCAGAGTTGCAGAGCTGCTGGGTCTCGGCGGCAAATCTCTGGGGTGACGCAGCCGGAGCTGAGATAGGTCCCCCCAAAACCCACGCTCGCGCAGCAGACACTCCCGACATCGCAGTCTTCCGCGTCGTCGCACTTCAATAGCTCGTCTTTGCAAGGGGTCGGCCCAAAGCAAATGCCGGCGCCGTCGCTGGGGCCATTGCAGCACGAATGAAGTGGGCCCCCGCAGACCGTGCCGTTGCAAGCCACCGTCGCGTTCGACGGATTGTGCTCACATGCCGGACGTGAAGAGCCGGACGTGCACCCTGACGGGACGATCAACACGGTGGCCGCCAAAAGGACGGCTGCTCGCGCGTGGCGGCGCATATCGAAAACAAGCATCGAGCCTAGCCTCCCTCGTCGGCGATGGTCACGGTCGCCTCGCGAGACTAGCAGTCTCGAAGCGAGCACTGCATACATGGACGGAGGGACGCGCTCACGCTCACATACCCCGACGAATCGAGGGACGTCGGAGCGATTCCCCTTGAAGGCTGATGACCTCCCCTGTCAGCACTAGTGTGAGCTGTTTTTTGTTCTGCGCGTCCAAATGGGGGGGCATCGCATGCGACGATCGTGGGCCTTAGGAGTCTTCTCGGCGTCGTTGCTAGCCGCACTTGCCAACTGCTCGAGCGGACCCTCTTCAGCGGAGAAAACAGGGTCGAATGCATCAGCGCTCCGCTCCCCGATTTATTCGGGTGGGGCACGCAAGGTCTGCCAGCTGATTGGAAATACTGATTTTCAAACGGGACAGCCCACCAAGAGCCAGAGCGGAACGCGAGGAGTCCCCGGCACGGACCTTGGCTTCCCCATTCTGGACGACAGCGGTCGTCTCCGCTTTTTTTTCGGGGACACACTTTCGGGGCCCGAAGGTCACGACGTTCTCGGTTTCACGGACTCGCCTTTCGAACTCGGGTCAGGGACGGCCGAATGCCCGACGCTTCAATTCGCGAATTCGGATCAAGAGACCACGATCACTCTCGACGGGAATGTTCTTGGCGACTTCGAAACCCCGATTGGCGGATTTTTCACTGGCTTCGCTGGTTCGCCCAAAGAAAAGTTTTACATGTTCTTCAACGTTAGGAATGACAAGGGAGTCGCGTCGAGCGGAGTGATCGCCGCCGGAGGATCATTCCCAGGTGGAGGACCATACGGAGGGCGAGCGGTTCTCGGCATGTCGGACCTCGCGACGGCGAACGCGTTTCGAAGCGTGGCCGGAGCACCCACAGATCTCGACCACTTCGTCGAAATTTGGCCCGTGCTTGTGGACGCGAGCGCCGTACCGTCGGTTGATCAGGCCTTGCCTGGCGCCGGACCGATCGTGCTCATGTGGGGCGCGGGTCACCCCATCCGAGCGAGCGGGGTGTATCTAGCAGCGGTTCGCCTCGGTCAGATTGGCGATGCGACGAGCTGGCGCTACCAAAGGTTCGACACGTGGACGAAGGACCCCACCGCCGCTACGACCGTCTACTCGACTGAGCCCGACCCGTGCGTCGGAGAACTCTCCGTTTCGCGAAACACCGTCCTCAACCAGTGGATGATGGTGTACGCGTGCCTGAAACAACCTTGGTTCCCGGAGGTCAATCGAGGAATTTACCTCCGCACGTCGGACGACCCACTCGGTCCTTGGTCACCGCCGGCGCTCGTCTTTGATGCAGGTGCGGATCGCGGCTACGGGCATTTCATGCACTCGTGCAACGCGCGCGGTGTCTACGCGGGGGACGGGACGACGCTGGTGCCACCGCTGCATGAGCCCCACGCGGCAGCACCGCAGGCGTCTTGCCCGCTCCCCGCAAACGCGAAGTGCATCGACACTAGCCTGCCTCCTCCAGCGGGTTGCGATCCACCCAAGGACAGCGATGGCCACGCGCCTCAGGGCTGCTGCACCGATCAGAACGTCTGCTGCGACCACACCTATAGCCCCGACATGGGCTCGAATGTGTGGGGCGGCGAATACGCTCCTTACCCAATCCAACTTTACTCGAAGGCCACGGGCTTCGTGCCGCGGTCGACAACCTTGGCTTCGGGGACCTCTCTCTACTTCATGATGTCCACGTGGAATCCGTACGCCGTCGACCTGATGGCGACCGGAGTAGCGGTCGACGACGCGGACGGTGACGGTGTCGACAACGACGTCGACAACTGTCCCGCCGCTTACAATCCGAATCAGGAAAACTGCAACGAGAAGTCGGAAGATTCGTGGAACGAAAGAAACCAAGGCAGCCCGGTTCCGCGGGTTGACGTGCTTGGAGACGCGTGTGATCCGGTCCCCTGTCCTGATTCAAATGCCAATCGTACGACCGCTACGACTTCGGCCCCGATCGGAGGCTGCTCGCCGCTCAGTGGGCCTTCCCTCGGGATCTCTTGCGTCGTCAGAGAAATTCACGATCAGATTGACTTCATACCCGTTGGTGCCAGCGCCACTTTGGTCGAGTCCGTGAACCATCCTACGCCCGCTGCGACCGTATCGAACGTCACGACGCACGCTCGCTTTTGCCAACAAAATTTCGCGCGCGGCTTCGATTGTTATGCGGCCAGAAACGTCCGGGACAGTTTCCTCGACCGGCTGTATGCGGGCCCTGACTCTGAGCAGCGTATGGACACCGCTCATCCCTGGCATCGAATCAGGCTGTCGCCGCAGGTCCGCCTCATTGATCCTCGGACCCTCCAGACCGTTCAATTCTACGACGCGACCCGGGCTCGGGGCGCACCGCTAGACCCCGCCACGTATGGGCTCGATACCGGAAATCTCCGATGGGAGTATGCCGACGACGATGATTACTGGCGCAACAAGAGCCCGCATACCGTCGTGATACCCCCGCCGGAAGACTACGCCGCCTGCATTCAGCCCATCTTCGGCAACGGGACTTGCCTCAAGGGGCGCATCTGGCTCCACGGGGATACACCCGTCGGCTCTGACGAGAACAATCAAACGGCCGATGGAACTTTCGTTGGATTTCATGCCATCGAGCTGGCGAATCACTACTTCGATATTAAGCCAGACGAACCGGTCTCTTTTCTCCGTGGCGGTGTTGGCGTGAGACTGTCGAGCCCCTTCTTCCTCGCTCGAACGCTCCCCGACCCTCCAGGTCCCGAAGCGTGGAACTTCTTCGCTCAAGGGGAAGCCTTCCCCTTCGTGACGGAACTCGGATCAAATTCGATCTTCGCCGTGCGCGAGCGCGGCGAACGCGTCGACGTCACGGCGTCACTCGGACTAGCCTTTGCGCAGAGCTTGAGGGCGGCCAGTTTCACCTGGACGAACGCCGGCGAGTCGAGCCCGTTCGCAGGCGATCTGGCACGGCCCATGGCTGTGGCCCTCTCGTCCGATGGGACCCAGATCGCCATGCGCGCGGCGTCGCAGAATGGGAAATTCGTCCTCACCCAGCAGCTCGACCTTGTCGCGCGAAAAGCATACAACCCCGATGGCTGGACCGACGCTGCGCAGCGTTTCTCGTCTGCGGTGCGCTTCGCAATCCCGAGCTCGATTCCCGTCTTCGAAGGAAGCGCAGACAGTCAATCGTGCAGCATCAGCTGGCGCGTTTCCGCGGACAATTCGGTTACATGTACCTTCCGGGGACCAGGCCAGACGACGGGTGGCGATACCCAAGTTGTGAATCCGGATCGCGTCACCGCATACCACTTTCAATCGTGCACCAACGGGGCAAAGGCTGGCGACGTGGCCGAGGTGACCGGGCTCAGCCTTCATATCGACAACGGTGACGGTCGTTTTGGCACGACCTCGGTTCGTTTGCCGCTCTCCGTCTGGGAATCGGATGCAGCGGGTTTCTCTGTCCCGCCACCCGTCCCAAGCGCGACCGCAACGCACCCCGCCTCGCGTCGTGATTTTGCGTCCGTCTACTCGCGTACTGCAAATGCCGTGTTCGTCGTGGGGGGTCGCACGCCTGCGGGCGCGTTCCTCGACGACATTTGGTTCCAGCCTCTCGGTGGAGAGTGGAAACAAGTAGAGCTGCCGCATGGTGTACTTGGCCACCCGCTGTCGGCGACGTACTCGTGGGCCGACCGACGCCTCTGGGTGATCGACGAAATTCAACGCGCCGACCACAAGATGGAAACGCGCCTTCTGCGCATTGAACGCGAAACCGGTGCTTTTGAAGTCGTCGCGAAGGCTCGCTCCTCGGGTGTGTTCGAGAAGCGCGGGCTCGTCGTCGATCCGCAGGGCAACGTCGTCCTCTATGCTTCGAGTACGCCCGCTGACCGACATCGACTCGCCCGCGTGACGGTCAAGCCGTCTTCCTTCGGTGTCGCTGTCACCGACTCGGAACGCCGCGCGTTGATCACAGCGCCCATCGTCGACCTGCACGGCTATCGGTTTCTCTTCGTCCCGCACCGCGACGATGAGGACGATGATGACCGCGAGCGTGCCGATCGTGGCCGCCATCGAGAAACGCCGTCCGACGGTGTGCGTCTCAAGTCACTGCCCTTCCATTCCGCGAGTCTACGGGAGCTTGAGGATCTTCTTAGATGACGCGCTGGAAGCACCTCGTTGTGGCCGGCGCCATACCGGTTGCCGCGTTGTACATCGTCGGATGCTATGGCTGCTCGACCAGCACCGAAGGGGCTTCGTCGTCGGACGGTGGAGCGGACGCGGTGCCCCGTCCGAAGCTCGACGCGGGATACGTCGATGAGACGAGCCCGGGGTCTCCGCCGGATGCGGGTCCCGTCTTCGGCCCCGAGGGATGGATAAGGGACGACTCGTTCGACCCGGCATGCGGGTTCTACGTCGCGCCATCGAAGGACAAGCTGCCTCCGCCGATCATGTGGGGGGGATGCGATCCGAGTTTGAGTGATGCAGGGCTTAGCTGCCGCCAAATGGCCCTCAATTGGCCCCCTCCGTCCGACGGCCAGTCGCTCTCAGCGCCCCTCGACGGTTCCGCCGCAACGAACAACTCCGACGGCGGTGTCACCCTGCAAGTCACCCGATTTACGAAGACGTTCGGCTATCGTCTCGTCGCCGATGCCGATGGGCCGGTCCACCAAGCGGTGCTGGAGACGAGCAAACATTGCACGCTCACCCGGAGCAGCCTCAAAGACCACCAGGTCGCGTACACGGCCGCCGAACTGGCGCCTGGCGGTTTCGGAAGCATTCGGTGGGGAGCCCTCGGTGGGGATATCGACGAGCTTCACCCTCGCACGCTGCGGAACTATCCGGACACGGGTGATCGCGACTACTTGGCGGGAACTTCCGATTTCTTCGAGAACGGCCCCAACGGTCTCAACCTGTACTCATGGGCTGACGGATCGCTCATCCAAAGACTCTCCTTGATCCCCTCGGATCCGGGACAGGTGGGACAATACTGGCATCAGGGCGATGCGCTTTTCTTCACGGCGAGCAACTCGAACTTCGCGAGAATCAAAATTTTTACTCGTGCGAACGGCATGCGCGACTTCGTCTCATTCGGGAACGTCATATCAAACAGCGCGGCGGACTTTGGTACGGACGGCGTCAACATGGCGTGGATCGAAGCAAGCGGCCGCGCGACGTCTGCCGATCCATGGACAGCGTTCAACATCATGACCGCGCCTTACACCACGGACCCGACCGCCATCGTGAAGCGCCGACTTCGGTCCGAAGATATCGGCTATTTTGCCACCGCCCAGTTCACCGTTGGATGCGGGTACGCGGCGCACCAGTTCGTGAGCGGCACCGTGGGCGGAGTGCGGATCGTCCGTCTCTCTGACGGGGTGTCGTGGAAGTTGTCGAGCAAGGGGTCGTCTGGGTGGAACGGTCCGACAGCGCTCACGTGCGCCGAGCTCTTCGTCAATGTCGTCAACGGCAATGAGTTCAACATTGCCCGCGTGCGGCTTGATTCGCTCGGGCCAGGGATCCCCCCCGACTAGATTCGCCGGCCTCGCGGTGCTCGGCAGAGGACCAGGCCTCGCCCAATTTACGGGGCGTACGCTACGTCGATCGGAGAACCGCGCGATGAGTTGCTTGGCAATTTTTTGGACACCACCCGCGCGGTGTGAAACAATTTGGCGCGCGACAGAGGATTCGAACCTCTGACCTACGGCTTCGGAGGCCGGTGCTCTATCCAGCTGAGCTAGTCGCGCATGCACAACAACAACAACAATTTTACTGGTTACTGCTTTCTCCTCGTCATGGTTTTTCGCAAGGGCCGAAGCGACATTCCTCGCACGACCTAGGTGATCCGGCAAGAGGTGCGCGCAGCCCGGTCGTGTGCGTCGTCGAATCGTCAGTCTGCAGCACTGAGGGTGACCTCGTCGTCGGCAACGGGCGCTCGGCGGGGTCGGTCCGAGGTGACGCCGAGGTGCCCAGACGCTGGGAGGCGCACGTGGACGCTCGTGCCGCCGTGTGGTCGAGCGACGATCTGGATGTCGCCGCCGTGGTCGCGCACCGTCGATCGTGCGATGTAGAGACCGAGGCCGGTGCCCTCTCGCTTGGACGTGACGAAAGGATCGAAGATGCGGTCACCGAGATCGGCGGGAATGCCGACGCCGTCGTCGTTCACTTCGATGACGACGGTGTCGCCGTCCATGCGCGTGATGAGACTAATTTCTGCGGGGCGCGCGCGACCAACCGCGGCAGCTTGGGCGGCATTGAGGAGCAAGTTCAAGAACACCTGGCCGAGTCGCGGAGGATTCGCGCGGACCGGCGCAACATCGCCATAGTCACGGACGACCACTGCGCTCTGGCAAATGTCGCCGCGCGCGATGTTGACGGCCGACTCGAGGATCTGGCGGACGTCGACGCCCTCCACGTGTTCGTTCCCTGGTCGCGAGAACGCCTTCAGGTCGCAGGCGATATGACGAACGCGATCCATCCCTTCGCGCGCGGTAGCCAACATTTGCTCGATTTGCGCGATCTCTTCGGCGGCACCTTCGTGGCCATCTGCCCCGAGCCGCGCAACTAGAAGCGGTACGCGGCGCGCGAGCATCTCGAAGTTGTTCAGAGCGTAGGCCAACGGTGTGTTGATCTCGTGGGCGACGCCGGCCGCGATCATCCCGAAGGCACCGAGTCGATCGGCCTGTACGAGCCGCGCTTGAATGAGGCGTCGCTCGGTGATGTCGCGAATGATGCTGAGGAGCATGCGGCGACCGCCGACCATCGCGCACCGCGAGCCCACCTCGACTGCGAAGGTCGTCCCGTCTTTGCGGCGGTGCTCGGTCTCGAATAGGACGCCCGTTGCGAAGGCCTTTTCGAGCTGTGCAGGATAATCGATGAGCGTGGGCGAGGCGCGGAGCTCCGTCATGGGACGCCCGACCAGCTCGGTCCGACAGTAGCCGTAGGCGCGTTCGGCTGCATGGTTCGCTTCCACGATGAAGCCGCGTTCGTCGATGAAGAGAACGATGTCGTGCGTGTGCTGCGCGAGAAGCTCGTAGCGCTCGCCCCGAAGCCCACGCTCTCTTCGCGCGGTGCGCTTGGCGCTATCGAAGATGAGAATGCCGTCCGTCGATTTCTCGAAAAACGTCCGAAGTATTTCGACGAACCTAGCTGGCGACGGCATCTCTCGGGCGGATCTTAGTCCTACCCGCGGCGAGCGAAAGGCGAACTGTGCGCGAACGAACGCCGGGCCGTTAGCCCTTCTTCTTTTTTTTCGCCGTGGCCGTGTCCGCGATGCTCGGGCGGCGCGACCGGGGTCTGGTGAGCGCGGTTCCGTCGGGATCATCCCACGGGTCAGAAGGCGTCGGTGGATCGCTGTCGAAGTTCGGAAGGTGCTCGCTCTCGGGCATCGGCTCAAACACGATCGGAATTTCCACGGACGTCGCCATCATGAGCTGCGAGGCCGAGCGCGGACGCATCTCCGCACCGAGCATCTCGGCACCCGGCATGACGTGCGGCATCGGCGTCAGCCCCGTTATGTCCGACGGCGGCGCCGGCGGCGGCGTCTTCCTCGGAGCGCGGTGAAGGGCTGCAAGCTCGTGGAACCGCTGCCGCAGATGCTGCAGTCGATCGGCTTGGAGGTCCGGCTGGGAGGGGAGAACCAGCGGCGCCGGCGCTGTCATCTTCAGCGATTCGAGAGCATGCGCGAAGGCCTCGGCGGTAGGGTAGCGCGCGCCGCGATCCGGCATGAGGACCCGCTTGAGCACCTCGTCGATGGAACGCGGGAGCGTTGGCTCGAGGCGGCGGATCGGCGCGAAGTCGGCAGAGACCACGCGCGTGAAGAGCTCTTTCGGATTCGCGCCGTGGAACGGACGCTGGCCGGTAAGCATCTCGTACAAGATCACTCCGCACGCAAAGATGTCGACTCGCCCGTCGAGATCGCGCATGCCCCGGATTTGTTCGGGCGCCATGTAGAAGGGCGTTCCCACGGCAAATCCTACCTGGGTGAGATCCTGCAGGTCATCTTCCCCGAAATGCGCTGAGGCTAGCTTCGACGCGCCGAAATCGAAGATCTTCGCGTGCGCTTCGTAGCCGGGCGCTTCGATGATGAAGATGTTGGAGGGCTTCACGTCGCGATGAAAAATTCCCCCGCGGTGGGCTGCGCTCAGCCCGGAGAGCACCTGGACCATCAGGTGGAGCGTCAACGGCAGGGATAATTTTTTTTGCCGCTCGAGGCGGTCAGCGAGCGTCTCGCCGAGCATCCGCTCCATCACGATGAACGGTGTTCCGTCGGGTAGCGTGCCGAGATCGTAGAGCGCACACACGTTCGGGTGCGCGATGGCAGCTCCCGCGCGACCCTCCCGCAAGAAACGTTTTTGGATCGTCTCCGTTTGCCCCACGGCGGGAACTTTCATGGCGACCGTTCGGCGCATCGACGAGTCCTCGGCCTCGTACACGCTGCCATTGCCCCCCATGCCGACGACGCCGCGCACGAAATATTTTCCAGCGACCATTTGGCCAACCAGGCCCCGGTGATCGGGGACGTGCTGAGCCCTTTTCTTGCCTGGCTGGGGGGGGCGACGGGGGCTCAAGCGGCGGAGCGCCTTCGCCGGCTGCGCGCGAGAAGAAGAGCGAAAAGAGAACCGACGACCCCCGCTTCGAACGGCGCCGAGGTGGACGCGCCCTGACGGCAACTGCAACCGCCGGCGTTTGCGGGAAGACCACCGTCTGCACCAAGACCGCCGTCTGCACCAAGACTGCCGGCGTCGTCGGCGATCCCGCCGTCCGCGCCTACGCCGCTGCCGCCGTCACCACCGCTGCACGTGCCGCACGATCCGCCGCAGCCATCATCGCCGCACGCTTTTCCGGAGCACTGCGGAGCGCAGTTGCATCCGGCTCCCGTGGCCGGCCGCGTGCTGTCCCAATCGGCACACGCCCCGGCAGCGCCGATGCCGAGCGAGCCGGTCGTGGGGTAGGTGACGATCGTGCCGCTCGAGTCCTTGAAGTTGAAAAAGTAGCGATGGCAGCCCGAACCAACGCCGGCGAGCGTTGCTTTGTAGGCTGAGTTTCCTGGCGTGAGGCCACGCGTCTTCACCATCGGGGTGCACGTGCCGTCGACGTTCACGAGAGCCTGCGTTGGCCCCGTGCCGCCGGCGACGTACCAGTTGGCCCACGCTTCGACCGATGCCGCTTGTCGCGGATAGTGTGAACCTGACGGGATCTTGGGGATCGACGCGCCGGCCGCGGTGAGGTCGCCAACGGAATATTGCCCGTCGACGTCTCCGAAGCCGATCGCATCTGCGCCTGCGGCCTGTCCGTCGATGAGAGCGTAGCGATGCCCGTTCGTTGGAGGCCCCTGCGCGTACCCGCACGATGTAGTCGTTGGGTAGCTCTCGAAGAGCCACTGGTAAAAGGCGCCGTCGGGATCGCTCCCCGAAGCCATGATTTCGTAGCGGGGCGAGATCCCGAAGAGCCCCACGCGCTCGCCGAACGTCGAGCCAACGCAGGGCGTCCCGCACACGGGAGTGCCGAGCATGCATTCGCAGCCGCCCGTGCACGCGCAAACAACGCCGCCCGCGCACGTCGCCGGGTAGGTGCTGCCGATGTTCGAGGCCACCACGCAATGTGAAGAGTGATCGAGGCCCGGATAACTCTGAAGCGCGGCCTCGTCCGAATGGAACCGCGCAGCGTGATTTGCCCCTTGGCTCCAGGTGTACGGGGGGAGCGGCACGTAGCAGGTGCTGTCGCCACAGGCCGCCCCACACGCGGTCATCTCGAGCTGAGGATCGACGCGGGCGCGGTTCGTCCATTCATGGAGGACGCGCTCGCCCCAGTTGGGGAAGCCTCCTAGTTGCTCACCAACGGCGCGCGCCTCCCCAGCCGCGAAAAAGAGCACGAGCGGGACGGCGACGCAAAGGACTTTCGGCGTTCTCATGATTCACCAGGGCACGGCGGGTAACCCTATGGTGCCACACATCACGCGCGATAGAGGAGCCCGAAACGGACGTGACGATCTTTCGCCGAGAGCGCAGAAATGAGCGCTCCAGCCTGCCGCTTGCACCCGGCCCACTCGAAGCGAGTGACTGCCTGAGCGTCAGCTCATCGGTTGGCTGATGTGATGCGCTGATCGCTCGGCCCGACGTCGCGAACTACGGCGTCTCTTCGAACTCGGCGTCGATCACGCCGCCGTCCTTCTTACCGGGTTTGCCTTCGGGGGGCCCTGCGCCGTTGACGTCTTCGGCGTGCTCGCCGGATGCGCCTTCGGAGCCCGCGGCAGCCGCTTGGTACATCGTCGTTCCGATGCGGTGAGCCTCTTTCTCGAGGCGCTCGGACACGTCTTTGATCTTGTCGTCTTCCTGTTTCTCGACGGCTTCGCGGCCTTCTTTGATCAGCGCTTCGACAGAGGAAAGGTCCGCTGCCTGGAGCTTGTCCTTGTTCTCGCTCATTGTCTTCTCGAGCGTGTAACAGAGATTGTCGAGCTTGTTTCGCCGCTCGATCTGCTCACGGCGCTCCTTGTCCTCGGTCTCGTGCTCCGCCGCTTCTTTCACCATGTTCTGGATCTCAGCTTCGGTGATTCCAGAGTTCGCGGTGATGGTAATCTTCTGATCCTTGCCAGTGGCGGTGTCCTTGGCGTGAACGGAGAGAATTCCGTTCGCGTCGATGTCGAAGGCTACTTCGACCTTCGGGACGCCGCGCGGCGCGGGCATGATTCCCTCGAGGTGGAACTTTCCGAGCGTGCGATTGTAACGCGCCTCGGTGCGCTCGCCTTGCATGACGTGCACCTCCACGCTGGGCTGTGAATCGGTCGCCGTCGAGAAGACTTCCTTCTTCTGGGTCGGGATCGTGGTGTTCCTGGGGATCATGACGGTCATCACGCCGCCGAGCGTTTCCACGCCGAGGGAAAGCGGCGTGACGTCGAGGAGAACCATGTCCTTGACGTCGCCTGACAGAACGCCGGCTTGCACCGCAGCTCCGATGGCCACGACCTCGTCCGGGTTTACGCCCTGATGCGGATCTTTTCCAAAGAACTTCTTTACCGCATCTTTGACCATCGGGATGCGGGTCGAGCCGCCTACGAGCACGACCTCGGAGATGTCTTTGGCGCTCTTCTTCGCGTCCTGCATCGCCTTCTTGACCGGCTCCATCGTACGCTCGACGAGGCCCGTCATCATCTGCTCGAGCTTCGAGCGCGAGAGGCGGATGTCCATGTGGACCGGGCCGCTCGACGCGACGGTCAAGAACGGAAGGTTGATGCTCGTCTCTTGAACGCTGGAGAGCTCGATTTTCGCCTTCTCCGCAGCCTCTTTCAGGCGTTGGAGGGCCATCTTGTCTTTGCTGACGTCGATGCCGGAGCTCTTCTTGAACTCCGCCGCGAGCCAGTCGATGACGAGGTTGTCGATGTCGTCGCCGCCGAGGTGCGTGTCCCCGTTGGTGGCGATGACTTGAACGACGTTGTCGCCGACCTCGAGGATCGAGATGTCGAAGGTGCCGCCGCCGAAGTCGTACACCGCGATGACTTCGTCCGTTTTCTTGTCGAGACCGTACGCGAGCGCCGCTGCCGTGGGCTCGTTGACGATGCGCTTCACGTCGAGACCGGCGATGCGACCGGCGTCTTTCGTTCCCTGACGCTGGGCGTCGTTGAAGTAGGCGGGGACGGTGATGACCGCTTCGGTCACCTTCTCGCCGAGGTAATCCTCCGCCGCTTTTTTCAACTTCTGAAGAACCTTGGCCGCCACCTCTTGCGGGCTGGTGAGCTTGCCGCGGATGTCGAACGCGGAGTCGCCGTTGGTGGCGCGCTTCACGTGATACGGGACGCGTTTCGTTTCTTCGCCGACCTCTTCGAACCGCCGACCCACGAAGCGCTTGGCGCTGTAGATCGTGTTCTCGGGGTTGGTGACGGCTTGACGCTTGGCGATCTGACCGACGAGCACTTCGCCCTTGTCGTCCCACGCGACCACGCTCGGCGTGATGCGGGAACCCTCCTCGTTCACGATCACCTTGGGCTCCCGCCCTTCCATGATTGCGACGACGCTGTTCGTGGTTCCCAGATCGATCCCGATGATTCTGCCCATGTCCGCCCTCTTCGCATACCGTTCATCCGCAACGTTAGGGATGAGGCAGGTGAGATTTGTGAAAGGAATCCAGTACCCGACGCGCTCGGATTCCCGAAAGAATCGTCGCGTTCCGCTGGGTTGGTGCAGGCAAACTAATCACATGCGCGAGGACGTCAACGGCCCCGGCACGATTCATGGTTCAGCATGGATCAGGTTGACAAAGGGCGATGGCTCAAGCCGTTTGCGGGGGGCCTGGGTCGCTGATAGAGTCCCGCGGACGTGAGTTTTCTGCGTAAAAGCGGTCTTTTTCGCTGCTTTCCGTACAGCCCGCGCGGTGTCCGAGCGCGTTGAAGCTTTCCGTCTGACTGATGCGCCGACCCCCGAATCTACCCGAGCCGCCCGAACTTCCGTCTTTCCGCGTCGAGAGCGAGCCCGAAACCGTCGCCCAAATTTCTGAGCGCCACGACGGCACTTTTCTCGTCCGACACGATGCCCCACTCGACGAAAACCTGATCGACGCCGACGCCGCGAAGGTCGTCCGCAGGCTGGAAAGAGCCAACTTCCAGGCTTACCTCGTCGGAGGGTGCGTCCGCGATCTTTTGCTCCATCGTAAGCCGAAGGATTTCGACATCGCGACGAGCGCGCGCCCCGAGGACGTCAAACGCCTCTTCCGGAACTGCCGGGTGATCGGTCGGCGCTTTCGCCTGGCGCACATTCTTTTCGAGCGCGGCAAGGTGGTCGAGGTAGCGACGTTCCGGCGAAACCCGGCGACCGAGCTCCCCGAAGACGAGAACGCCGTCGTCGACGAAGACATTCTCATTCGCAACGACAACGTCTTCGGTGAGGCCCACGAAGACGCGACGCGCCGCGACTTCACCATCAACGCCCTCTTCTATGATCTCGATCGCCGGCAAGTGCTGGACTGGTCGGAGGGGATGCGCGACATCGAGCGACGAACCATCCACACCATCGGCGATCCCGGCGTCCGTTTCCGCGAGGACCCGATCCGCATTCTTCGCGCCATCAAGTTCGCGGCCCGCCTCGACCTCGGGATCGATCCCGAGGTGTACGACGCGATGGTGGCCTACCGCGAGAACCTCGCCAAGGCCGCGCGACCCCGTATTTTCGAGGAGATCCTGCGTCTCCTCCGTGGCGGCGCAGCTCACCGCTCGATGTGGCTCCTCTGGGAAATCGGCGCCATGTCCCTCCTCATTCCGGAGCTTGCCGCGTTTCTCGACGACGACGAAGCGACCGAAGGCGGCGGTGAACGCTTCTGGCGAAAGATGGACGCCATCGACGCCAAGACAAAAGCGCTCGGACGGCCCCTCGACGACGTGGTGCTGTGGACGACGCTGCTGCGCGAGCCGCTCGAAGAAGCGATCATGCACGCCGCCGACAAGGTCGAAGCGGCATTCGAGTTCCTCGATCCGATCATCGAACGCATCGCGATGCCGCGCCGCATCGCCGACTCCATGCGGCGAATCGTGGCCATGCAACCACGCCTCATTCAGGGCCGTCCCGGTCGTCTCACCCGAGGCGAGCTGATGACGACGGCGCTCGACGTACTTGAAATCGATCTCGTCGCTCGCGGCCAGAGCATCAAGCTCGTCGACGAGATGCGCGCCAATCTCCCCGAGCCCGAAAGAGACGAGTCTCAGGGTCCCGCCGTCCGTTCGCGCGCACCTCGCCGCGGCCGCCGCCCCGGCAGCTCACGCCGCTAAAAAGCCGCGAGCAGGGCCCGGAGCTCCGCGGGATCACTGATCGGGAGCGAGCACGTTCGTTCGCGGCAGACGTACGCCACGGGGACGTCGGTAGCGTCCTTGCCTTCGGCGAGCACCGCGCAGGCCACGCGTGATTCAGGATCATCCGGGGAAAACCAGGCGATCGTTCGGTTTGGTAGGTAGGCGCGGTAGGCCTCGCGAACGAGGGCGCGGGTTCGCGGATCTTCCCGATCGCCGACCAGCACCACATCGACGCCGCCGCGCACGAGCCGATCGAGGACGCAAATGGTCTGGCCCATTCCAAATGGATTTCCGATGGCAACGGGTGCGAGGAGCTCGAGCGCGCTCTCACCGAGCCGCGTGTACGTGGCGTCGGCGAGCGCCCCCAAGCGCAGAAGAACGTTCGCGGCGATCGATGCTCCGCTCGGTAGGGCGTGGTCGTAGGGATCCTTGGCGCGGAGGATCAGATCTTCGCCGTCGTCGGCGGTGAAGAAAAATCCGCCATTCGTGCCGTCGGTGAAATGCGCCACGAGCGCATCAGTGATTCGGCGCGCATCGGCGACGAAGTGCGGCTTGCCGGTGGCCTCGTAGAGGTCGAGAGCGGCGTTGGCAACGAACGCGTGATCGTCGAGAAATCCAGGCCCTTTTACGATCGATCCTTTTACGTGACGAAGGACGCGGCCATCCGCGGTGACCAGCGTCTTGGCGATGAAAGCGTAGGCACGCTCGGCGAGGGCGAGGAGTGCTTCGTCCTCCAAGGTGTGGGACGCTTCGGCGAGCGCACCGATCATCAGCCCGTTCCAGCTCGCGAGGATCTTCTCGTCGCGGAACGGCTTGACGCGCTTCTCCCTCACGTCGAACAACTTTTTCTTCGCTCCGGAAAGTGCATCCACCACCGCCGAAGGCCCCAGCCCGAATTTGATCCCGAGCTTGGCCAAGCTCGTGGCCTCGTGGAGGACGGTGCTCCCCGAGTCCTCGAAGTTGCCGTCGTCGGTGACTCCGAAATACGCGAAGACCATCTTGGTGACAGCGTCGTCGCTGCCGAGCGCGCTAACGATTTCGTCGGGCGACCACACGAAGAATTTTCCTTCGTGCCCTTCGCTGTCGGCGTCCTGCGTGGCGTAAAACCCCCCTGATTCGTCGGTCATCTCGCGGGCGACATAGGCGGCCGTCTCTCGCGCAGTGTCGGCGAAGAGTACCTCGCCCGTAGCGCGAAATCCGTCCACGTAGAGGCGAAGGAGGCAGGCGTTGTCGTAGAGCATCTTCTCGAAGTGAGGGACGAGCCACTTTGCGTCGGTCGAGTAGCGGTGAAACCCGCCGCCGAGGTGATCGTAAATGCCGCCGTGGCGCATGGCCTCGAGCGCTAGCTTCACACGAGACAGCGCGCGCTCGTCTTTGTCTTCCACGCCGAAGCGGAGGAGGACGTCGAGGCCCATGGTGTTCGGAAATTTGGGACGCGCCCCGAAGCCGCCGTGCTGATCGTCGAAGCGCCCACTCAATTTTCCGGCCGCGCGCTTCAAGAGATCGGGACCAAGCGCAGGCGACGCCGTCTTGTCGTTGGCTGCCGTCGCTTTGCCGATGGCCATGGTGAGCTCCGCCGCCTGCGTATCGACCTCGTCGCGCCTGTCGCGGTACGCGTCGGAGATCGCCCGAAGGATCTTCGGAAAGCCAGGGAGGCCGTGCTTGTCGTCCGGCGGAAAATAGGTGCCTCCGAAGAAAGGTTTCTGGTCGGGAGTGAGAAAAACGGTCAGCGGCCAGCCGCCGCTCCGCCCCATAAGCTGCACCACGAGCTGGTAGATCTGATCGAGATCCGGACGCTCCTCGCGATCGACCTTCACGCTCACGAAGTCCTCGTTCATCTGCTTTGCGATCTCGGCGTCCTCGAAGCTCTCGCGCTCCATCACGTGGCACCAGTGGCAGGCGGAGTAACCGATGCTGAGGAGGATCGGTTTGTCCTCGCGCTTGGCGAGCTCGAGTGCTTCCGGGCCCCACGGAAGCCAGTTCACCGGGTTCGACGCATGCTGCTGGAGGTAAGGAGACGCCTCTTGCGCGAGGCGGTTTTTCGGGCGTTCAGCGCTCATCGCTGGGACGCTAGCGCATATTGAGAAGAGGGGCTGCTCCGTTGAGTCGTGCTAAGGATTCTGACGAAGCGGGAGCGGCGCGGAGCCGCTAACCGAACCGAGTAGATGTCTGTATGACGAAGGAGCGCCCTACTGATCCCGTGTCGCACGCGCGGCGCACACTCCTCGAAGGCGTGGGGGCCGAGGTGGCCGCGAGCTTTCCGAATACCACCCGACTGGGAGGGCAGATCGTCGCCGCTCTCTATTTAGCGGACGATCCGCGATCGATGGACGAGCTCGCGCTTGAGCTCGGTCGCTCGAAGAGCAACATCTTCGCGAACCTTCGCGGGCTCGAGGCCGCGGGCATCGTCGAGCGTCGGCGCGACGCGGGCGCCCGTCACGACATCTACGCCCTCCGCGGCAACTACCCCGACGTGATCATCGGCGCTTACCTCGCGCGGCTCCGGCAAGTGATCCGCGAAAAGCGCGCCCTGTCCACGCGCGCCCTCGCCATCCTCGGAAACGCCAAAGGCAAGGAGGCCGACGGTCTCCGCGCGCGCGCCAAAGATCTCGCACGAAAGTACGATCGCTTTGGAGCGGTGTTCGAGGTGGTCTTGCCGAGCGTGGACGGGCCCATCGACCTCGAAGCCATGTTCGACGCCGTGCCCCTATCGGTATTCAAGGTGCTCGCCGCGATCGCGAAGCGGGCGCTCGGAATGCTGCCTAAGCAGCGGTGATTTCGACTCTCAACAGCTTGCGGCCTATGAAGAGGTAATCGCCATGAGCGAGATCTTTTTCGCCCTTGATGCGGATGTACGTGCCGTTGCGGCTGTTCAAGTCGGTCAGGGCGAGCTTGCCACCCGTCTCCTCGATCTTGCAGTGCGAGCCGCTCATGTAGAGGTCGGTCGGGAAATTCAGATCGCCGCCTTCGCGCCCAATCTGTAGACCGCTGCTGCGCGCGCACACCGTCATGCCCACCGCTCCGCCCTGGAGGATCTGCGCGATACGGAAGGGCGTCTGGTGCTTCGGCGAAGAATAGAAATACGTTCCGTCGGGCGCCGGACCGTCGGTGGCCCTCGGCGTCGCGTCGAGGCGAAAGAGCTGCTCACCGGCAAGAAAATGATCGCCTGGCGAGATGTCGAGCGTGCCGCGCACTCGCAAAAAGACGCCGTTCAACGAACCTTCGTCTTTCACGACGAGGGTTCCAGAGCGGTAGAAGAGGTTCGCGTGCTTCGGCGAAACGAACGGGTCGTCCGGGAAGACGAGCTGGCCATTGCGGCCGACGATGTGCTGCTCGGCGTTGAGCTGGTAGCTGAGGCCCTCGACGCCTTCGCCGCGAATGAGAATCAGCTTCGCCTTGCCCGGCACCTGGAGCTGTCCGAAAAACTGCGTCCGCGCGTTCATGATTTCCGGCGGGACGGCCGCTCCGCAACGCCCGCAAAACTTGTGACCCATCGGCACTTGCGTCTGGCACGACTTGCAAATGAAGTTCTTTGCCTGATCCATCAATTCCTCCAGAGACAATCCCGTTAGCGGCCCGGGGGTACGAAGTTTTTCGACACGCTCGGGGGCGGCGCGCATGGCTTCCGACTGACGGTCGTCGAAACCGCCCGACGAGGACACCGCGGAGCCTTGCTTTTTTCCCGTCGGCGGTGCTCTCACGGACGTCGGCGGCAGATCCAAGCGCATCGCACCCGAGGACACGCGACGCGGCCGCAGCCGATCGTCGAAGACGCTAGACGCCGGAGGTGCGTCCACCTGCGCAGGCTTGTGGACGGAGAGCTGCGCGCTGGACGCGGCACGAGGGACGAGCGCGAGCGAGTGGCCGCAGCCTGGGCAAGCGCCGGTCTTCATGGGGCTGTACCAATCACAGCTCCCGCAGACGATGCCGATCTCGAGCTCCATCGAAGGGCGGGAGCTTACCAAAACCGCTAGGAAAGTCGGCTTTTCTTCTCCGGGCCATTTCGAGGGCGCGGCACGCCTACCACAGAAAGCTAAAGCGCCGCTTGGGGGAGCTGCTCATCCCCTCCGCGCCCCACATGCGATAGACGATGTGCTGGCAGCTCGTGGAGGCCACCTGGCCGAAATCGCGAGAGTCGAGGTGGAGGTGGCGGTTGTCGCTGAGGAGAAAGACGTTGCCGGTCTCGACGACGGCGTGGGTCGTTCCCTCCTGATGATCGGGCGCGGCGAGGAATTCGATCTCCGTCCCCGCGAACTCTTGGCGAAGGCACACGAGCTCGAGATCCTGTCCGGTCGCCGGGACCTTCACCACCACCCGTTGCGGATCGCAATTTCCGGAAGAAGGCTCGTGTCGGTTGTTCACGCTGAGCTTTTCCTCGATGAGATCGACCGTGTCGCGGGTGAGGCCGACCACGCGCCCAACGACGTAGCGTCCGGGCGCATCGGGATCCGTGCAGCGCACGAGGGAGCCGAAGCTCGTCGTGGATCGTCGCGTGACGAGGACCACGTCTCCGGGGGCGAGCGTGGGGAGCCCCGCGACGCCGAGCTGCGGATCATCCGTGGGCACCGTCCAAACGTCGAAGAGCGTTGCGTAGACGATGAGCCCGATCACGCCGAAAATTCCACCGACCCAAGCCATGATCTTGAACATCAGCCGCATGCGAGGTCCAAGCTACGAGTCCGAGCGGTCGCGCGCAAATCGAGGAAGACGGAAGCCGACCTCTGCGCCGACGACCTTGGCGTGCTCGGTGACGTTCCGCGCGAAGGACTCGCCCCCATGGGCCTCGATGATCCGGTGCACGAGGGCCAGGCCGAGTCCCGTGCTGGCGCGATGCGCATGGGCGTCCGGTGACCGTGCCGTGTCGCCGCGCACGAAAGGCTCGAACACCCGGGGGAGGAGCGCCTCCGAGATGCCTGGGCCTCGGTCGCGAACGCGCACTTCCACGCGCGCGCTCGTGATCGTCACGTGAACCTCCACCGGCTCGCCCGGCGGATGACCATGCGCGTGCGCATTCTCGATCAGGTTGTGGAGGGCCCGCCCGAGGAGCGCGGGGTCAATGGCGACGGAAGGATCGGCTGCCTCTTGCTTGGAAGGATCAATCACCAACTCAGGGGAATTTGGCTCTGTTGCGATGCGAGCCCGCAACCAGGGGATCAACGTCGTCGGCTCACGCCGCACATCGGAGAGGCCGGCGCGAGTCACCGCGAGCAGATCGTCGAGGATGGCGTCCATGCTCACGAGCTGCCTCTCCACGTCGTCGAGGGGGCGGACCATCGCCGGCGTTCCCGGCGCCGCGGCACGATCGCGCGCAATCTCCAGGGCCACCCGCGCGCGTGCGAGTGGAGAGCGAACCTCGTGACTCACGGCGGCGAGGAGCTCACGCTGGTCGCGCACGATCCGCTCCACGCGGTCGGCCATGCCATCGAAGGCAATCGCCACGTTCCGCACTTCGTCGCCCGCACCTTCCTTGGGCACGTTAACCCGGGCGGTGAGATCACCCGACCCGAAACGCTTGGCGGCGCTTTCGACTCGTTCGAGCGGACGCGCGAGCTGTCCTGCCACCCGGTTCGCTCCAAAGCCAATCACGACGAGCGCGGCGCCGAGCGCGGCGATGAACCGCCACCACCCCCTATGCAGCACGCCCGCTTCGAACTGAACGGCGCCGACCACCTCGCCCTGACGGACGACCGGAATGAACGAGCCTTGGGGACCTTCGAGGGCGAGAGGGCCTCCTCGCTTGGCGGCGCGAACCACCCTCCGCGGAATATTTTCGGGATCGCGACGCAGCTTGAAGTCGACCCCGGTGATCTCCCGCATCTCCCCGACGTACGCCTCGCAGGACTCCGGCTCGTCCCACATGCGCGCAAGACGGCTGGCCATCGTTCGGGCCATCGCCTGCCCCGACGCGCCCGAGAGCGGAGGCCGCGTGAGGGCCACGGTAACGCTACTCGCCGCCGCCGCAAGGACGATCGCCCCTAAAAACCATAGCAAAATGCGTGTCCGCAGCTTCATGGTCACACGTCACGCCGGCGATCGGACGAGCACGTACCCGACGCCGCGTACGGTGCGAATCCGCCGCGGGTCCTGCGCGTCGTCCTCGAGCTTCTGTCGAAGATGGCTCACGTGGACGTCGAGTGAACGATCAACCGAAGGATCGTAGTCGCCTCCCTTGAGGGCCTTGGCGAGCTCTTCGCGCGGCACCGTATCTCCGGCGCGGCGGGCGAGCTCGAGAAGAAGTCGGAACTCGAACGACGTGAGCTGCACCTCTTCGCCGCGGAGACGGACGCGGTGTGCGGGAGCGTCGATCTCGAGCGCTCCCACCGTGAGCTTTTCTGCAACCGAGCCAGGCCGTGCGCGGCGATGAACGGCCTTCATGCGCGCCAGGAGCTCCCGCGGATTGTAGGGCTTCGGCACATAGTCATCTGCGCCGAGCTCTAGTCCGACGATGCGGTCGGTGTCGTCGCCTCGCGCGGTGAGCATGATGATCGGGACCTCGAAGGACGCGCGTATTTCACGGCAGACCTCGAAGCCGTCGGCGCCGGGGAGCATCACATCGAGAAGAACGACGTCGTAGCCGCCGGACCGGAGCCTGGCGATGCCCGCACGCCCTTCGGCGGCATGATCGAGGGTGACGCCGTGGGGGGTGAAATACTCGGTGAGGAGCTGCGCGAGGTCGCGGTCATCATCGATGAGAAGAGCGCGCATGTCCTCTAGGCATGTCCTTCTAGATCGAAGAGCGCTCGGCTTCGAGCGCAGCCCGCAAATGATTCCGGGCACGCAGAGCGTAGGCGCCATTGGGGTGAGCCTGGATCCAGGCCTCGAAGGCATCGACCGACGCTTCGAAATGCCCGAGCCGAAATTGCGCGACGCCCTGCGCATAGGCCAGCGGGTAGGCAGGATCGATCGCGCCGAGCTTGTTGATCTTGTCGAGCCGCCACGCCTCTGCTGCGACGTTCTCACCCGATTCGAGCGCGTCGCACGTTGCCTTGTCTGTTGCGCTCTGCCGCGATCCATCGATCCGGGCTTTTGCGGCCTCGGAAGCGTGAGGATGGGAGAGGAAAAATGTGTAGAGCGTGCGCGTCTCGTCGAGTGAAACCATGAACTCGGGGCGGCTCCCGACTCCCGCCACGCCGTTCCAGGCCATCTTGAATGCCACGCGCCGCTCGGCATCGGAGAGGAGCACCTTGTGATCAGCGCACCAACCAACCTGCGTCATCCGCCGGACGAACGTGCCTCCGAGGGCATCGAGCTCCTTCGAGGCCTGGCCCGTCGCCTCGTAAGTCCGCACCTCCGCGAGAAACCCCTCGAGCTGCACGGCGCGAAGGCGGAGGAGGGTGTCCACGCCGCCTGCGAGCGCCGGCCCGAGGAGCTGGCCCAAGGTGACCCGCGCGTTGTTCATCGCTACGCCTTCGGCATCACGCGCTTCGCGACTGTTGAACTCTCGGATGGCCGACCCGAGCTCGCGCACCTCCGGCGGAAGAAGCTGGTTGCGCGCAAGCTCGGCCAACCGATGATCCTGGGCTTCGGTTTGTGCGAGGGCGCGCCCATCCACGTTCGGGAGCGGAATGTCCTCTGGCGGATTGGCTCGCGGGAGCAACAGCCCGCCTAGAAAAACCGCCACACCCACGGGGATCCACGCGAGCGCCGTTCCACCCACAGGAAGATTTCGCAATTTCTCGAAACGCGCACGACCGGCAGGCACACGCAGATGCTAGCATTGCTTCGGGTTTGACCGCGTCGCATCGATGCGCCGTCACCTTAGAGGTTAGAAAGTGGTCGAGCTACGTCGTTTCTCCCGTGTCCACCTCGATATTTCGGTTGAATACTCGATCGAGGGGCGATCAGAGCGCTACACCGGTCGCGCGCAGGACATCTCCCTCGGCGGGATGTTCATCGAGGTCGCTCACGCCCCCGTGTTCAACGCAAACGTGGTCGTCCACGCCCAGCTTCCCCGCGAGAAAGCAGCATTCAATCTACCGGGCGTCGTCCGTTGGCTCGGCGACGGCGGGATGGGAATCCAGTTTGGCCTTCTCGGCGCGAAGGAAACCTACGCCATCACCGAGCTCGTTCACAAAGAGCGCGGCTCGCTGGTCGACGTCGACTAGACGACCTTCGGGATCGGAGCCGCGTGCCGAACATCACGCGGTCTACGGCTCGATCTCGATCGGAATCTCAACGTTGCCGGGATGGTCGAACTTCACGCCATAGATCACGCGCGTGGCGCATTCGCGCGCTTCGGGGGCCAAGGGCGGATCGAAGCGTGCAGATTGCACAGACCCCCCCGGGCCGATCTTGAGGGTGAGCTTCGAGCTGACGGTCACCTTGACGCTCGCGGCGCGAAGACCGCCGAGCGCGCAGGCTTTTACCCCGGCAAGGACCACTTTCTCGGCGGCCACGTACGGGGCGGCGACGTCCACGCGACCCGGTGAGATCGCCGGATCGGCGTGCGGCTTCTCCGTCTCGCTCCCGGTGTCGCCCTCTCGCTCGTCATCTGGCGACTGCCGAGGCTCGAAAGTGGCGCGGGGCTCCGCTCGCACGGGTACAGGCGTGAGAACGACAGGCGATCTCACCGACGCGGTCGCGTGATCGACGCGCATGGTGTTTCCGAAATCGGCGGCGTCGAACTCCACGTGTGCCGGCGCGGTGACGAGTGTTCCGTAGGTCGACCCGGTGCGCGGAGGCAACCCGATGGAAACCACGCCCTCCGAGAGATCGACGATGACCTTGGTGCTGTTCACCGCGCGTGCCACGCGAAGATGGGTTCCGTGGACCGCGATGCGGACACCTTCGATGTCGATGGCAAAGGCTTCGCCCTGGCCCACCGGAGCAACCTGCGCTTCGATGGCACCGGTCAAGAGACCTAAAATCAAGGGGGATCCGTCGCGCACGAGATCCACGCGCGTCTGCGTTTCGAGAGCCCATGTGACGGCCGGTCCGCTGCCGATGGACGAGGCTCCGCGCTCGGTCACGAAGATGCCACGAGCGTCGTTCGTCTCGATGCGACCTCCGATGGAGAGCGCACGCCCTGTCTCGACGACCTCGCTCTTCGTGCCAGGACTGCTCACGTTGATGTCGCCACGTCCCTCACGTGACGAGAGCGCGCCTGCCGTTTTTCCCTGGCGTGGATTGTCCTGCGCATCGGTCCTCGGGCGCGATTGCTCGCCACGATGACCGAAGACGAAAATGAGCGCCGCCGCAGCCGCGAGCGCGCCGATGCCGTGCCAAGCCCGCTGCGATCCGTCGTGCTCTCCCAGAGTGCGCGCGATTCTATTTTCTCTCGCCACACGCGCGAAGAGCTTCTCTTCCACGCTCTCCCACTTCACGCCGATGTCCGTCGTTCCGAGATCTTCGCGCGCCTCGCGCAGCACGGCGTCGAGCGCATTCGTGACGTTCTTTTCGGAGGTCATGAGTCTCTCGTCTCGGGCGTCTCAGGCTTCTCCGACCTATCGGAGGTTTTCGCGAACGTTGACTGGAGTGCCGCGAGCGACGGCTCTTCGCAGAGCATGCTTTCGATCTCGCGCCGCGCATAAAACAGGCGCGTGCGCACGGTGAGGACGGGAGCGCCGACCACCTTCGCGATCTCCGCAGGGAGCAGCCCCTCTAGTTCGTGTAAGACGAACACGATCCGTTTCTTGTCGGCTAGTCGATCGAGCAAGCGCGAGAAGGCCCTCATGCGCTCATGACGCGCAGCGGCTTCATCGGGAAGAACGCTCTTGTGGTCCTCGCTGATGTCCGCGGGCGCTTCCTCGGTGTACGTGGGGCGGCTCTTCGCGGCGCGCCGGTGCATGAGGACCACGTTGACGGTGACGCGGTGGAGCCATGTCGAGAATTTCGCCTGACCGCGAAAATCCTTCAGGCTCCGAAACACTTGGAAAAACACCTCTTGAACGACGTCGTCGAGATCGGATCGCGCGCCGAGCATGCGGAAGACAAGTCGAGCAACGTCGCTGCGATGACGGAGATAGAGGGCGCGAAATGCCGCGGTGTCCCCGGTGGCCGCTCTGGAAATGAGGTCGTCGGCGGGAGCAACTTCGCCAGCCGCGAGCTCGACGCGCTCCGTGCGCGTTTCGTCCTTGGCGTCGGGGGCCAGCGCCAAGACCTCGTCGAGCTCCGCAGGGGATCGGGAGAATGACAAGCGCTCAGTCATGCTGCGGCCCCAGGCGGCACCGATTGTGTAGGAAGCTGCCACCAACACACTCGGTGCGGGGAGGCTCCCGAAAATTCAATTCGGCAGCGAAACCAGCGGAATTACCGCAATGGACGCTTACGGTTGGCGAAATCCCGGACGTCCACGGCCACGAGACCAACGACGACCACAATCGCGATGACGAGCATTGCATGAACGTGCCCACCCCAGCGAAAGAGGGCCAACTTTCCGAGCACTGCCTCTTTAGGCGGCGGCGGTCTTCGGAAAGAGAGCCTTCATATCGAGCTTCTCTTGCTTCTTTTGCTCGAGGATGTGGTTCACGGCTTTCAGAAAGCGGGTCTTCGAGGGACCACTAAGCTCGCCGCCGGCAAGTGCCGTTGCGAGCGCGCGCGGGGTGATCGGGCGGCCCGAGCGGGGCTTTCGCGTCTCCGTGGTCTTCTTGTCCCCCTCGGAAGCGCGCGCCTGGCGCTTGGCCAGCTTGATGCCGCGATCCTCGCGCGTCAGGTTCTCGAGCTTGTGCGAAGCCACGATGAGACGGCGGGGGTCGATCTTCTTCGAGGCCAATACTTGCGCGAACTTAGTGTCTGCCATGGGATGTTCCTCTGAGGGGGGGCGCGAAACCTAGTCAGAAAAGGGCTCTTCCGCAACCACCGCACGCAGGATAGTGGCCGCGGACAGGGCGTTCGGCCACTCGGACAGGCGCGATCCCCCGATTTTGCGGGTTTTGAAGCGCTTTCTCCAGGCACGCTCGATGCTCAAGGCGAGGCATGGATTTCGTCTTAGCCTTCGGGATCGCGCTCGTGGGGGGGCCGCTCCTCGCCGCGGCACCCTGGGAGGCGTGCGCAGTGGCGGTGGCGGCCGTATTCCTTGCTCCTTTGTCGAGCGCACGGGCGAGCAAGGGTCTCCGCGCCGCGCTTTCCCTTGTCATTGCAATCGGGCTCGCGGTGGGGCTCGGTCGCGGGGCGACAGAGATGCGCCGGTTCGAAGAAGAGCGGGCGCGAATCGATCACGAGCTCCCCACGATTGCGCGTTGCGCTGGCAGGGCAGTCGTCAGCGGATCACCTATTTTTCAAGGAGGAACGATGCGATGGAAGGCGCGCTTCGCCGGCGCGGTGTGCGACGACGGGCCGGTCGCTCATCCCTTTCAGGCAACGCTCTACGGAGGGCCGGGCGAGCTCGCGCGCGGTGACGAGGTCGACGTCATCGCCCAGCTGGCGCCGTTACAACGTCTCGCGAACGAGGCCACCGGCGATCCACTTCCCGGCGAAGCGCGTCGCGGCGTCGTCCGATCGGGGGGTGCCATCGACGCGCGCATCGTCACCCGGAGTCGAGGGGTGCTCGCGAGGATCGATCGCGCCCGCGCCAACGTGCGGATCCGGATCAACCTCGCCTTTCCCACCGAAACGGCCGGCATGGCGCGGGCTCTCGTCCTCGGCGAAACGGATCTCACGCCGGAAGACGACGAAGCGTTTCGCACGAGCGGGCTTGCCCATCTTCTCGCGGTCTCGGGGATGCACCTCGTCATTGCGATTCTCGGGCTGGTGAGCGTGCTCAAGGGCGTACTGGTTCGGATCGAAGTGCTCGCCGCGCGCATCGATGTCGGAAGGCTCGCGGCAGCCCTGGGAATTGCGGCGTCGTGGCTATACGCGGACTTTGCGGGAGGCAGCGGCTCTGCCCTTCGCGCATCGTGGATGCTGACCGCAGCTCTCCTGGCGACGGTTAGCGGCCGAAGATCGGATGGTCCGCGCGCGTTCGGCATCTCGCTCGTGGCCATGTCGCTCGTCGACCCCCTCGCCATCTACGACGTTTCGTTTCTTCTCTCCGCCGCGGCGACGGCCGGTCTCCTCGCATTCTCTCCGCGCTTCGGCGACGAACCCAGCGTGCCCGGCTGGGCGCGCGCCGTCGCTCGTTCCGCCGCTGCTACCGCCGCCGCGAGCGTTGCCTGTGCGCCCATCCTGGCTCGGTTTGCCCCTACCTTGCCGCTCGGTGGTGTGCTCGCCAATCTCATCGCCGTTCCCCTCGGAGAATGTGCGGCCCTCCCGCTCTGCCTTCTGCACGCCGTCCTGTCCTCGCTTCCCTTCGCCGAATTCGCCGAGCGTGGCTGCGCGCTCGCGGCCTCCGGAGGGCTTCTCTTGGTCCGAGGGGTTGCCCGCGCTTTCGCTGGAGCGCACTGGCTCTCGCTCCCGGTCCCTCCGCCCACCACGTGGCAGCTGGCCGCTCTCACGACTGCGCTCGGCGCCGCGGCGCTCACCACCGGCGCGCGACGCTGGTCGATCGTCTGTCTTTGTCTCGCTTTCGCAAGCGTTGCAGAGCTCGCCGCTATCCACGAGGGAGTGCCGCACGGCGTTCTTCGCGCCACGTTCCTCGACGTTGGTCAGGGCGATGCGGCGCTGGTCGATCTGCCGAATGGCGAAGCCATCTTGATCGACGGCGGCGGAATCGTGGGGAGCCCGGTCGACATCGGAGCACGCGTCGTCGCGCCAACCCTCCGTCATCGAAGGCGCCGAGATCTCGCAGCGGTGCTCCTCTCGCATCCACACCCCGATCACTTCGGAGGTCTTTTTTCCGGTACGCGCGCCATCCGGGTGCGAAGCACCTGGGACACCGGGCAAGGCGAGCGAGAAGGTGTCGCCGGCGGTTACGCGCTCTTCCTCGCGAAGATGAGGGAAGGCGGCGTGCCCATCCTGCACCCGGAGGATCTGTGCGGCGTGCGTTCCCTCGGCGGCGCAACCATCGAGGTCCTCGCCCCGTGCCCGCATCCCACGCCCGACCGCGGGCCCAACGACAACTCGTTCGTGGTGACGGTCGGTTTTGGAAAGCGCCGTTTTCTGTTCGCAGGCGACGCAGAGCACGACGAAGAGACTGAGCTCGTCTCGGCGTCTGGCCCGCGCCTCCGCGCCGACGTTCTCAAGATTGCGCATCACGGGAGCCGCACATCCACGACGGCCGCATTCCTGGCCGCGGTGCAGCCGACGGAGGCCATCATCTCCGTCGGCTCGCGCAACAGATTCGGTCACCCGCACCCGAGCACCTTGTCGACCCTCGCGGCCGCCGGGGTGCGCGTCTGGAGGACCGATCGAGACGGGGAGCTTGTGGCCGAAACGAACGGGGAAACCCTGGTCGTCCGGCGATCAAGCGAGGCCTCGAATTGACACCCGCCCAGCGCAGACCGAAGAGTCCGGCCATGACCGAGCGAATCGTGAGCATGATCTCTCAAGAAGAGATCGCAGTGCGCGTCCGGGAAATCGGTGCGCAAATCTCGAAGGACTACGCCGACCGTGCCCTCGTTCTCGTCTGCGTCCTGAAGGGGAGCTTCGTCTTTGCCGCGGATCTAGCCCGATGCATCGACGCTCCGCTGCGCGTGGATTTCTTGGGGGTTCGCTCTTACGGCGAAGGCACCGAGTCGAGCGGCGTCGTACAGATCACCCAAGACTTGTCGCGACCAATTTTCAACGAGGACGTGCTCATCGTCGAGGACATCGTCGACACCGGGCTCACCATCGCTCACTTGATGGATCTTTTTCGCACCCGTCAGCCGCGGAGCGTCAAGGTCTGTACCCTCCTCCACAAGCCGGTGCGCGCGCGCGTCGAGGTAAAGATCGACTATTTGGGCTTCACCATCGAAGACAAATTCGTCGTCGGCTACGGCCTCGATTTCGCCGAAAAATACCGCAATCTTCCGTACGTAGGCGTCGTCGAACGTAACTGAGGAAACGAACATGACCGCTCCCCCGAACAAGCGCCTCGCCTTCCTCGAAAAGATCACCGCTGAAGGGTCGGTAGACCCGTTTGCTTGGTACGGCCTCGGTCAGGAGTATCGCAACCTCGAACGCTACGACGAAGCGCTCCAAACGTTCGTCGCGCTGCGAACGCGCAACCCCGAGTACGTGGCCGTCTACCTGATGGCCGGACAGATGCTCGAAAAAATCGCGCGAAAAGACGAAGCGCGCGAGTGGCTCGAAGCCGGCATCAAAGCCGCCCGCGCCAAAGGCGACTCCCACGCCCAAGGCGAGCTCGAAAGCGCTCTCGGCGCGCTCTAAGGTTATTTCTTGCGGCGCGCTTCGACGGCAGTGCGGAGCATCTCGAGTCGCGCCTTGATTCGGGTCTCTTCGCCGCGCTCTGCTGGCTTGTAGAGAATCTCGCCGGCGAGCGCGTCGGGCAGATAGGTCTCGCCCTCGACGACCGCATCTTCGTAGTCGTGCGCGTACTTGTACCCCTCGCCGTAGCCTTCGGACTTCATGAGCGGAGTCACGGCGTTTCGTAGTTTCTTGGGGACGGGGAGTGCGCCGTGCTCTTTGATGAGCTCGCGCGCGCGGTGCCAAGCGGCGTTGACGGCGTTCGATTTAGGAGCGCACGCCAGATAACACGCGGCGTGGGCCATCGGATAAAGGCCCTCCGGCATGCCAATCCGACGGAAGGCATCGTCTGCGGCGGTGGCGACGAGAAGGGCGCGCGCGTCAGCGTTGCCGATGTCTTCGCTCGCGAAGATGATCATCCGACGGAGCACGAAGAGCGGATCGTCCCCCGCTTCGAGCATGCGCATCATCCAATAGATGGCCGCATCGGGATCGGAGCCGCGCATCGATTTGATGAACGCGCTCACGACGTTGTAGTGCTCTTCGCCCGCCTTGTCGTAGAGGAGCGGATCGAACGCCTGCCCGGCTGAAACGATTTCGCTGCTGATTTGCCGCGCGCCGTCGTCTCCGGCGGTCGTGCTTCGGACGTACTCGGCGGCCATGTCGAGGGAGGCGAGCGCACGGCGGGCGTCTCCCCGCGAGAGGCGCGCCAACGCTACGAGCGCCTCGTTGGTCGCGGTGAGCCCAAGCTTTCCCAGCCCTCGTTCATTGTCAACGAGGGCGCGCTCGAGAAGCTTCACGAGCTCCGCTTCTTCCAGCGCTTCCAGACGAAACACTTTGCAGCGCGACAAGAGCGCGGCATTCACGGCGAAGGACGGGTTCTCCGTCGTGGCTCCAATCAGGGTGATCGTGCCTCCTTCGACGTGCGGCAAGAAGGCGTCTTGCTGACCCTTGTTGAAGCGGTGAATCTCGTCGACGAAGACGATCGTCCGCTCGCCCTTGTAGGACAGCCGATCCCTCGCTTCGCCAATCACGATGCGCAGATCGGCGAGGCTGCCGAGCACCGCGCTGAAAAGGACGAAGTGCGCTTTCGTTTGCTCAGCGATGATTCGTCCGAGTGTCGTTTTCCCCACGCCTGGCGGGCCCCACAAGATCATCGAAGGGAGCCGGTCGGACTCGATCGCGCGCACCAGGAGCTTGTTCGGTCCGAAGAGGTGGGTCTGCCCGACGAGCTCCGCGAGGAGGCGGGGACGCATCCGTTCAGCGAGCGGTATTTCTCCGCGCCGCGCTGGATCCGTGCGGGCCGCGGCGGCAAAGAGCGTCTCGCCGCCGTTGGTCTGCCCCTCTTTGAACGTTCGCTGCGGCACGACAAAACAAGCTAAGGGCTTCCGATCCCGACGCAACCCTTTATCGTATCGGGCCAGAGCTTCTCTTTATGGCTTCTACTCTGCTCCTCCCTGTGGCTTTTGCGGCATGCGCGATCGGATGCGCAGCGGGGTGCGGAGGCGCGTCAGCTACGCCCGCAGAGCCGAGCGACGTCGACCGCCCGATGAACGCCGAGGTCGCCGAACTCGAGATCAGCTCGAGCAACGTCGACCGCTTTGCGTGGTGCCCGCCCCCGGGTGAGCTCGGGCAAGGCTGGATCCCGCCGCTCTCACCGTGGACTCCACCCGCTGCGGCGAAATCCACGGAGCCGCTCTCGCCTGGACCCGGCTATTCGCGCGGCGTCACTCCGACCGAGCGCGCCATCGCCGACACGCTCCCCGCCTTTCGCAGCTGCTACCGCCACAGTCTCTTGAAGGACGCGACGCAAGACGGTCACGTCGCGATCGTCGCCAGGGTGATGGCGGACGGCCGGGTCGCGAAGGTCGAAACCTACGCGGGGTGCGATCTCTCCAGTCAGGCCATCGCTTGCATGATGGACGCGACGCAGCGACTCCGCTTCGACCCACCCGCCGAAGGGAGCGCGACGGTCGTGATTCCTGCGGTGTTTGCGCCTCGATCGGGCCATGCACACCACGAGCCGTCGCCGAACGACGTCTACACGGCCTCCGCATTTCTCACAGTCGAGTCTGCGCGCCCGGCGCTCCACGCGTGCGAAGAGCACGCTCGCCACGCGGGCAAACCGGTAGAAGCGGCGGGAACGTTTTCGCTCGAGCTCGATTCGCGCGGCAAAGTCACTAAGCAGCACGTCGATCCCTGGAAGGGCGATCAAGAGCTACTCACGTGCGCGGCTTCGGTGGTCGAAAAGCTGCAGTTCTCCCCCCCCGCTGGCGGAAAAGGAAACTTGATCGCCCGTTTCATTTTCAATCCTCGCGCCGGGTCGAAGTAAGCCACCCATGACGGCGCTCCGATCGCCGTGCGCGGTCGTGATCCCGTTCGGAGTTCCGGCGAGCGGGTCTGGTCTCGGCGTAGGGTTGGCCGCGCTTCTCCATTCGTGCTCGCAGATTCACGGAGAACAAATCGCGCTCGCGCAGCTGTTTGCGCGCCCGTCCGATGGTTCCCCGAGCAACAGCCCTACGCCCGTGGAGACTCACCTGTTTCCAAGGGCTTGGCGCGATCTCGTGGCGGGCGGAAACGCTCCCCCGAATGTTCCGGTGGTGGTCACCGGAGCCTTCGAGCCGCCCGGAGATGGTCCGGGGCTCATTCACCTCGTGGCCTTCGACGGCACTTCAGGGGAGCTGCGGGCGCGGGTCGAAGCGCACCTCGATGCACGCTCGGCGGGTGCGACGATCGTCGAAGCGTTCAGGGAGCTCTGCGGATCGGTCGACGGTGACATCGGGTCGTTCCACGAGATCGGCGAGCTCGGGTGGGACTCGCTGGAGAGTGTGCTCCGCGCCGAGAGGTGCGTGCTCGTCGATCCCGTTCGTGGCGGGCCTCACGATCGCCTGGCGGCGATGGCCCACCTTGGAAGAGCCATCGGCGACTCGCCGGGCGCGCGTTTTCCAGCGGGACGTCTGGCCGCGTTGGCGATCGACACGGCGGTCGGTAGTTTCTCTAGTGCTCGACTCACCGAGGCGGCTCTCCGCGCGCTGACCCGAGCGACGGAGGACGCGCCCGGTCAGGCGGATCTGCTCGAGGCCACCGCAGCGCTCTACGGTTACTTGGGAAATCCCGTGGAAGCGGAGGCGCGGGCGCTCGACGCGCTTGGTGCATCTCCGGATCGGAGCCGTCTCTACGTCGTCCTGTCGGAGTCGCGCCGCGTGCGCGGAGATCTCGAGGGAGCGCTCGCTGCCCTCGATTGCGGGATGGCGCGGCCGCCACAAACGAACGAGCTTGCGCGCATGAACGAAGCCATCCTCCTCACGGAGCGCGGCCTCGTCCTCGCCGCTCAAGGAGAGCACGATGCCGCCGAGAATGCGTGGCGAGAGGCGATGACGCGTGATCCTTCGCGGTCGCCGGCGTTCATGCACCTCGCTTCGCTCGCTGTTCAGCGTGAGGACGGTAATGCGGCGACGGCGCTCGTCGATCATGCGCTTGCTGCGCGTTCGTCGCATCCGGAAATCGTGCGCCGGGCGATCGCATTGGCCATGACTGCGGAGAGCGAGGGTCTCGCGCGTGCGGCACGGATCGCGGCGCTCGCGAGGAAGCTCATGGAGCGCGTTCCGGGTGACGCGTGGGGAGCGCTGATGCTGGGGCGGGCGCTTTCACAGCTCGGTGATCGGCAAGAGGCGATTCACTACCTGACCCAAGCCGAGAGGCGCGCACCGGCGACCGCAGTTGCCGCCGAAGCTGAGCGTGCTCGCTTCACCCTCGAGGAGCCGCAAGCCTCGATGGAGCTCGACGCGGTGATGCGGGCCGTGTTCCAAGTCCCGGTCGCGGACTTGCCATGGATCATCGCGCGGGCCAGACGCCTGGCCGACACCTACGATCTCTGGCTGCCGCACTTTGCGCTGGGGATCGCGGCGCGGAGACGAAAAGCGTGGACCTCCGCGCGGAAATCGTTCGATGTGACGGTCGCGCGCGTTCCTGGATTTGCGCCCGTTCACGCAGAGCTCGCCAGCGTCTGCCGCGCCCTGCATGATCTTCCCGCGGCGCTCACGCATGCCGAGCGGGCGCTCGAGATCGAGCCAGCGAACGAAGCCCACGTGGCACTCGTCGCAGCGGTCCGCGCCGCCGTCGCGCTCCCTCCGGTTTCTCCTTCGGCGTTCGAGCGGGTGTCCGAGTTTTTCCGAAAACGTTCGACGTAGTGGGCTAACGGGATCCGCGCGCGCCGAAGATCGCCGTGCCCACGCGCACCAGCGTCGCTCCCGCGGCGACGGCGATCTCGAGATCGTCGGACATCCCCATCGAGAGCTCGGGAAGGAGACTCACCCCACCGTGAAGGTTGCGAAGCGAGGCCAAGGTCTCGAACGCTTGGCGAGCGGCGTCATCATCTGCGGCGGGAGGCACGGTCATCAATCCGCGAACCAGCAAGGACGGCTGGTCTGCGATCGCCGCCATCACGTCGGCGATCTCGCTGGGTGCCGCTCCGTGCTTCTGCGGCTCACCGCTGACGTTCACCTCGATGAGCACGGGAAGCGGCGGGTGCGTGGCCGTCGCTCTGCGTCGTCCGAGCTCGCGTGCAAGCCCAACGCTGTCCACGGTGTGAACGACGTGCGCGTGCTTGGCGATGATCTTCGCTTTGTTGCTCTGAAGATGGCCGATGAAGTGCCATTCGATCCCTGGCAGATCGCCGAGCAGCGCGGCTTTTTCGCCGAGCTCTTGTGCGTAGTTCTCTCCGAATGCGCGCTGCCCCGCGGCGTACGCCTCGCGCACGGCGTCGGCGCTCTTCGTCTTGGAGACGGCCACCAGCTTCACCGCAGCGGGATCGCGGCCCACGACACGCGCGGCTTCGTCGATTCGTCGCCTCACCGCGGTGAGCGCGCTGGCGATACTCATCACTCCGTCCAACCGCGGCGAACGCGCGCTTGCCACACCATCACGTCGCAGCCTGGGCCAAGCGGCCCACCGTGAAAGTCGCCGTGCAGCGTCTCCACTTCGAAGCCGTTGTAGTGAAGGAGCGCCTCCCACTCGCGCGGAAAAAACTGACGGTGCGCGAGCGGCGTAGTCCAGGCTTTTTCCGGCGCGTCGACGGGCTCGAACTCCATGGACACGAAGAGGATCTGTCTCGCTGCGTCGTAGTCGAAGTGCTCGCGATAGCGGACGACTGCGTCGATCGAGGGATGGCGAAAGCGGGGGGCGTTGTAGGCGCGCTCCGGATCGCGCGTGAGATCGACGAGCTGCGGAACGGAGAGGTCGACCACGAACCGGCCACCGGGCGCGAGGTGGTGACGAACGCCGGCGAGAAAATGCTCCACGTCGTCGCGCGTGTAGAGGTGGAGCGCCGCATTGAAGGGGCACGTTACGAGCGGAAAGCGCTGGCGGAGTCGCCCGGTGCGCATGTCCGCTTTGTGAATCCGCACCCGCCGCCGGATCTCGGGGGACTCTTCTTTTAGCCGCGCACGCAGATCGGCGAGCATCGGGTCGGAGTGATCGATTCCGGTAACCTCGACGCCATGGCGCGCCGTAGGAAGCGCGATGCGACCGTTGCCGATCCCGTACTCGAGAACGGGCCCGCCATTTTTCTGAGCAAGGCCCACGTAAAATTGCACGTCGTCGATGCGACGGCGGTAGGTCGACGTGTAGTACTGAGCGTCGTCGTAATGAGCGAGAGCCCCCGCTTGGAGCTCCCGGTCGACCTTGGTCAAAGGTCGGGCTCGGGTCAGGTCAGGCCGGCTTTACGCTGCGACTCGATCCACTCCTGGACTGCCTCGTGGCTGCTCCGATCGAAGTGCACGCGACCTGCCGCGATCTCGCGAAGGGCCGTGACGGCCGCCTTGTTCTTCGAATGGACCAGGGGGGTTGCACCCTTCATCAGCTGACGCGTACGGTGCGCGGCTAGGACGACGAGAGCAAAACGGTTTTCCTCGCGCTCGAGGCAATCTTCAACGGTGACGCGGGCCATCTTTGTAAACTCCTAGCCGACCTTCGGAAGGCTGTGCCGCGTGATTCGCATCACGCGGTCTAATTGCGGAAACGGGAGAGGCACCTTAGTTCCGTGGGGCACGAAGGGCAAGCTGCCGTGCCGTCAAGAGGCAAAATCCCCTCGATTTGGCCTAACGCGGGCCCGTTCGAAGTGCGACATTGGCTGGCATGGCTTCCGACAACAAGGATCGCGACATCGGGAAGCTGATCAAGGACAAGTGGCGTATCGACGCCCGTCTTGGCGAAGGCGGAACAGCGATCGTGTACGCCGCCACCCACCGCAACGGAGGCAAGGTGGCCATCAAAGTCCTCCGCCCCGAGATCGCGCGAACCAGCGATTTCAAGGTCCGCTTTCTTCGCGAGGGCTACGCCGCGAACGCCATCAAGCACCGCGGCGTCGTCCGGGTGCTCGACGACGACGTCATGGACGACGGCTCCGTTTTCTTGGTGATGGATATGCTCGAGGGCGAATCCCTCTCGGTCCGCGCCGCCGCCCGTGGAGGGGCGATTCCGCTCGAGGAGATGCTGCCCATCGCAGACAAGCTCCTCGAAATCCTCACCGCCGCCCACGCGCAGCACATCGTTCACCGTGACATCAAACCTGACAACGTCTTCCTCACTCACGACGGCGACTTACGCGTCCTCGACTTTGGGCTTGCGCGGATGAAGCCCCTCGTCGAGGCGTTCAAGCTCGAGGCCACCGGTACGGGTGTCGTCCTCGGGACGCTCGATTACATGTCGCCGGAGCAAGCGCGCGCCGAGAACACCGAGGTCGACGAGCGCTCGGATCTCTGGGCGGTGGGTGCAACGATTTACACGATGCTCTCGGGCCGCCGGGTGCACTCCGGAAAAATGATGCACGAGTACCTCGTCGCCACGGCCAACGAGACGCCCCGTTCTCTGGCCGTGATGGCGCCGCACGTTCCGGCCGAGGTGGTGGCGGTCGTCGATCGCGCGCTCGCTCTCGCGAAGGATCATCGCTGGTCGACGGCGAGGGAAATGCAACAAGCGTTGCGGGCCGCTCATCCCTCGGCGGCGCTCGCTCTCACGCCGTTCTGAGGATGCTCCGCCTTACGTGGGTGGGGCGAGCGGCATCGAGCTGGCGGAGGAGGAGGGATTCGAACCCCCGGTAGCCTTGCGACTACGCCGGTTTTCAAAACCGGTTCCTTAGACCACTCGGACACTCCTCCCGAAGGGGCACGACCCTAGCCGAACTTGCGCCGCGGCGCCACGCTCACCACGCCGTCGCTCGCCGCCGAACGCACAGATCCCCTGTGCGCACAGTCCTGTGCGTATGGTGAGCGCATGAACGAAGCGACTTTCCCGGTCCACAGCACGGATCCGGGCCACGTGCCGATCGAGCGCCCGAACTTGCCGCAGCGCATCGCGCTCGGTGCGATCAACGATCCGCGTGATGTCCCGTTCGTGCAATTGATCGTCGTGCTCACGGTCGTCATGTGGCCGTCGGCGATCTACCTGGCGTGGCCGGGGAACTTCCGCTGGTGGCTCGCGGTGCCGTACTTCGTGATGTTCGTGTTCTTCCTCGGGCCGTTCATCCTCATGCTGCACAACACCTGCCACCGAAAGCTCTTCAACAAGCGGTTCGCGTGGATGAACGCGTACATCCCGTGGGTGCTTGGTCCGCTTTTCGGCGAATCTCCGGAGACGTACAACGCGCACCACGTCGGGATGCACCACACCGAGAACAATCTCGACGACGATCTCAGCTCGACGATGCGCTTTCAGCGAGATAGCTTCTTCGATTTCTCACGGTATTTCGTGCGGTTTTTTACGATCGGCCTGGGCGAGCTCATCACGTACTTTGCGCGTCGCCGTCGCTACGTGCTCATGCGCCGGACGATCATCGGCGAGCTGTCGTTCTTCGTCGCCACGGCCGCGCTCTTCTACGTGAGCTGGCGCGCCGCTCTCGTGATTCTCGTGATCCCTTTCGTGGTCACTCGGTTCGCCATGATGGCCGGCAACTGGGCGCAGCACGCGTTCATCGACGCCGCTTCGCCCGAGAACAATTACCGCAACAGCATCACGTGCATCAACACCACGTACAACGAGCGCTGCTTCAACGACGGCTATCACATCGGCCATCACTTGAAGCGGACCCAGCACTGGACGGAGATGCCGGGCGAGTTCAACACCAACAGCGCCGAGTACCTCGCCGAAGGAGCGATTGTCTTTCAAGGTGTCGACTTCTTCGTGGTGTGGATCTTCCTGATGCTCAAACGCTACGACTGGCTCGCGGCGCGCTTCGTTCGTCTTGGTGATGACCGCCGAACCCCGGCGGAGATCGATGCCTTTCTTCGCGTCCGCACCCAGCGGATCGTTGCGGCTTAAATAAAAACGGGACGACCCTTTTGGGATCGTCCCGCGTCTGAGTCGCCTAGTCGGATGGCCACTCGCCTCCCGTGAGGCGAGTGACGCGAACGCTCACTTGGCCTTGTCGCGACAGACGATGTGCGTCTTCTTACCGAAGGGCGTACCCGCGTCGGATCCGCCCGTGATGTAGAGCTCGCAGTCCTTGTCCGTGTCGCAGCCCGTGTACGTGCACACGTTCGAGATGCACGAGTAGAAGGAGTACTCCTTGGGGTTGCCGCACTCGAGGTCGGTCTGGCAAGGGACCGTGCACTTCGTGTCCTTGCCGCACTTTGCTTCGACGTTCTTCGTTGCCGCGACGCACTCGCGATCCGACTTGCAGCCCGAAGCCGCGCATTTGCCGTCGGTGCAGCGCTCGAATCCGGCGCAGTCGCCGTCACCCTGGCAGGGGGGCTGGCACTCGCCGACGCTGGTATTGCAGGTGTCGCCGGAGCGGCAGTCTGCGTCCGTCAGGCAGAGGGAGCACTGACCGCTCGCGCATTTGTACGGACCGGTCGTCGATCCGCCATTGCAGTCGGGGTCGGTGTTGCAGTGGCTGTGGCACGCGCCGTTATCGCAGGAGAACTTGGAGCCGTCGCACTGGCAGTACTGCTTGTACTCGTTGCAGGAGAAACTCATTGGGCCGCCGGTCATGCACTGCATGTTCAAAGACACGCAATCGATCCCGGTGGGGACGGTGGGGCAGCAGTCGACGGGCTGCGCGCAGGCGATGATCGCGCACTCCTTGGCCGTCGCGGCGACGTGGAACACGCCAACGACGCAGATGCCTCCGTTACCGGAGGGGGCCGGCACGCAAGAGAGCGGGCTCGAACAGTCGGACGTGGTCTGACACTCTTCGCCCTTTTGCGACGCACGCACCACAGGATCACTTTTGCAACCGCCGAGCACCGTGCTCACCGATGCCACCATGATGGTGAGGAGGAGCGCCCAGGAAAAAACGGTAGTCTTCTTCATGTTTGGTTCTCGAAGTAAAAGTTGGCCGTCGTTAAGCCGCCAAGGCCACGTGCCGGGGGGAAAGGCGGTTGGAGAGCGCCTGCGGAATTTGACCGCAAACGCACTTCCAGCCCCTCATACGCTGCCGATGCTCGAACCCTTCCCCAGAAAACATGACCCAACGGAGCCCTCGATCAGCGCGGAAATTAGCACCCAGCGCGACTGAAGGGAAGAATCCGAAGTTTTAGGGGCGACGCGCTTTCGAACCTCTCCGGCCACCCCCCTCATTCGCCGCGACGCTCAGCGCTGCTCTTCGTAGGCCTCGATCGGCAGGCACGTGCACACCAGGTTTCGATCACCGAGTGCGTTGTTCAGGCGCCCAACCGGCGGCCAGAACTTTCGTTCTCTCGTCCACTTCGCGGGAAACGCGGCCGTTTCACGGGTGTAGGGGTGCGTCCATTCGCTGCTCACGACGGCGTCGGCAGTGTGCGGCGCGTGCTTGAGGGGGTTGTCATCCCGCGGCGCCTTGCCCTCTTCAATGAGTCGGATCTCTTCGCGGATGAAGATCATCGCGTCGCAGAAACGATCGATCTCCGCCTTCGATTCGCTCTCCGTGGGCTCGATCATCAGTGTCCCCGGAATGGGGAATGACATCGTCGGCGCGTGAAAGCCGTAATCCATGAGCCGCTTGGCCACGTCGTCGACCTCGATGCCCGCCGTTTTTTTGAACGGACGCATGTCGAGAATGCACTCGTGGGCCACGCGCCCCTTCTTGCCGCGGTAGACAACTTGGTAATGCGCGCTCAATCGCTCGGCAATGTAATTGGCATTCAAGATAGCCAGCTTCGTGGCCCGGGTGAGGCCGTCGCCGCCCATCATCTGGATATAGGCCCAGCTGATGAGGAGGATGCTCGCGCTCCCCCACGGCGCTGCTGAAATCGAGCCGATTCCGTCTTTGTGACCAAGCGTGATCACGGGGTGAGTGGGGAGGAATTTCACCAGATGAGCGGCGACGCCAATCGGCCCCATGCCCGGACCGCCGCCGCCATGCGGAATGCAAAATGTCTTGTGCAAATTCAGATGGCAGACGTCGGCGCCGATGTCTCCCGGGCGGCACAGACCAACCTGCGCGTTCATGTTCGCGCCGTCCATGTACACCTGACCGCCGTTCTCGTGGACGATGGCGCAGATGCGCTTGATCTCTTCTTCGAAGACGCCGTGGGTCGACGGGTAGGTGACCATGAGCGCAGCGAGCTTGTCTTTGTGCTCCTTCGCCTTCGCTTCCAGATCCACCAGATCGACGTTGCCGGACGTGTCGCATTTCACGACCACCACCTCGAGGCCGGCCATCACCGCCGAGGCTGGGTTCGTGCCATGCGCCGACGAGGGAATGAGGCAGATGGTGCGCTGCAGGTCTCCGCGTTGATGGTGGTACTTGCGAATGACGAGGAGCCCCGAATATTCGCCCTGTGAGCCGGCGTTCGGTTGGAGCGAGATGCCTGCAAAACCCGTGATTTCCGCGAGCGCGCCCTCGAGCTGCTGAAAGACCTGCTGGTAGCCTTTGGTCTGGGTGAGGGGGGCGAAGGGGTGGATGCGATTGAATTCCGGCTCGGTGATCGGAATCATCTCCGCCGTCGCGTTCAGCTTCATCGTGCACGAGCCGAGCGGGATCATCGAGTGGGTGAGGGAGAGATCGCGACCCTCGAGCATCCGCATGTAGCGGAGGATCTCCGTCTCGGAGTGATGCGTGTTGAAGACCGGGTGACGGAGGAAAGACGTGTGGCGCTGGAGCGGCTTCGGGACCCCAGCGAGGGATTCGACGGCGTCGGGGGAAAGAGCGTGAGACCCGCCAAAGACGCCAACGACTTGTTGCACGTCGGCGAGAGAGGTCGTCTCGTCCAGGCTGATCCCGATGGTCTCGGCGTCGATCCGGCGGAGATTGATCTGCTTGGCTTCGGCCGCAGTCATCCACGACGAGATCTCTGCCGTCGTTCCTTTCACCGCAAGGGTGTCGAACCACGAATCGTTTTTGATCTCGATTTTCAGGCCTTTCAAGCCCGACGCGAGGAGGCTCGTCAGATCGTGAACCAATCCGGCGATCCCGCGAATGCCTCGCGGTCCGTGGTAGACGGCGTACATGCTCGCGACGACCGCGAGGAGTGCTTGCGCCGTGCAGATGTTGCTCGTCGCCTTCTCGCGGCGAATGTGTTGCTCGCGCGTCTGGAGCGCCATGCGGAGCGCGGGCTTTCCTTGGGCGTCCTCCGAGACCCCGATGATCCGCCCGGGCAGCTTGCGCACGAAGTCAGGCTTGGTGGCGAAGTACGCGGCGTGCGGACCGCCGTAGCCGAGCGGCACTCCGAAGCGCTGCGTATTTCCGACAGCCACGTCTGCTCCGAATTCGCCGGGCGGCGTGAGCAGCGCGAGACTCAGGATGTCGGCGGCCACGATGAAGAGCCCGCCTTCGTCATGCACCGCTTGACCGAACGCGCGGTAGTCGAGGACGGCGCCGTCGGTCGTTGGGTACTGCACGAGAGCTCCGAAGACTTTCGAGCTCAACGAGGCAAAATCCACGGTGTGATGCGCTGCGACGACGACGTCGATTCCGATGGCCTCGGCGCGCGTCTGCACGACGTCGATGGTCTGCGGGTGACACGCCGCTGAGACGAAGAAGACGTTCTGCGTGTCGCTTCCCCTGAATGCGTAGGCCAGATGCATCGCTTCGGCGGCAGCGGTCGCTTCGTCGAGGAGCGATGCGTTCGCCACTTCGAGGCCTGTGAGATCGCTCACCATGGTCTGGAAGTTCAAAAGCGCCTCGAGTCGCCCCTGCGCGATCTCCGCCTGGTACGGCGTGTACTGCGTGTACCACCCCGGGTTCTGCACGATGTTGCGGAGGATCACCGGCGGCGTGATGCAGTCCGAGTAGCCCATCCCGATGAGGGAGCGAAACACCTGGTTTTTCGCGCCTAGATCACGGGCAAGCTCGAGGAGCGCGTGCTCCGTTTTTCCCTCGGGGAGATCGAGCGCGTGCCGAAGCCGGATGGTCTGGGGGATGGTCTCATCGATGAGCGCGTCGAGGGAGGCGGCCTTCACCTCCCGTAACATCAGAGCGATCTCCTCGGCGTTCGGACCGATATGGCGGTCGACGAAACGATCGGGGTGTTTCAATTGGACGGGCATGGGTCTCCTCGGACGATAGGGTCACTATCTTGCCGGGTGGAGATCGCGCATGCAATGCCAGCTCCGGCGTTCGGTCGTATACTCCGCGAATGCGCGTTCTTTTCGGGATGATTGCGCTCGCCGCCTTGACCGCCTGCCCGCCGAGCTCTGGAACGGGCTCGAAGGGAAGCCCCTCCGATCCCGTGGCGACGTGCACGAAGGCGGGCGTCGCCTGCACCTTCAAAGAAGGCAAGCTTGGCCTTTGTGTGGCAGGGACGGAGCCGTGCGACGGCCAAGTCTGCTACGTGTGCCAGTCTCAGCACTGATGTTTTTTCAGCTCGTGAGCGAGGAGCCACCGCTTGCGATCGAGTCCGCCGCCGTAACCCCCTAGGGTGTGATCACTTCGGATCACGCGGTGGCAAGGGATGACCACGGCGATGGGGTTTGCGCCGTTCGCAGTGCCGACCGCGCGCACCGCACCCGGAGAGCCGACGGCGATGGCGATGCTCTTGTAGGACGCCGTCGTGCCCGAAGGGATCGTCCGGAGCGCGTCCCAAACGCGCCGCTGAAAAGAAGTACCACCCGGCTCCACCGCCAGCGCATCCAGCGCGTCGATTTCACCTTCGACGTACGCGGCGACGGCGCGCGCGATTTTTCCTTCCTCACCCAGCCGATTGTTTCGCTCGAAGAAACTAGGGTGATCGAAGCGTTTCGCGAGACCCTCGACGAGATCCAGTTGCGCGAAACCGAGGGCGTAGAGGGTCTCGTCGCTCACGGCGATGACCAGGTTTCCGATGGGCGTAGAGATCGTCGAAATTTCAAATCGCATCGGGGAGGCTCCAGAGGTGCATGGCGGCGTAGGCCCGGAAGGGTCGCCACCGTTCGGCGCGAGCTTCGACCTCGCGCGCAGTGGGACAAATAGATCGGACGGTGAGACGGCGGCGGAGCGCGAGGTCGCCTGCGGGGAAGGCATCTGGCTCACGCGCGGCGCGCATGGCGATGTAGTGCGCAGTCCAGGCGCCGATTCCCGGGATGGCGGTGAGCCGCGCGATTCCATCCTCGAGATTGGACCAGGCGTCGAGGAGGTGTGGCTCGTCGCGCATCGCAACGGCCACCGAGCGGATCGTTTCGAAACGCGCGCGTGGAAGACCAAGATCGGCGAGGTCGGCTTCGACTACCTCGGCAGGCGTCGGAAAGAAGTGCGTCAGCCCGTCGAGAGCGTCGGCGCCAACGGCAAGCCCGAGCTTCGTGACCAGGCGACCCGAGAGCGTCGTTGCCCCTTTCACGGTGACTTGCTGCCCCAAAATCGCGCGCACGGCGAGCTCGAAGCCATCCCAGGCGCCGGGGACGCGAAGGTGCGGACGCTTGCGGATGCCTTTGGCGAGGAGCGGATCGCACCGCAAATGAGCGGAAATTTTCGAGGGATCGGCGTCGAGATCGAAGAGGCGCCTCACGCGCGACACGAGCGGTAAGAGCTCAGCGCGTCCACGGAGACGAAGGGTCAGGAGCACGTGAGCAGCTTTGGGAATGCAGCGCACCTCGAGCGTCCCCTTCGCTGTCCCCAGGTCGATGGTGCGCGCGTACACGCCGTCTTCTACCCGCTCGACGCCCGGAATGGCGCGCGGCGCGAGGAACGCCAGGAGCCCGTCCCAGTCGAGAGGAGCGCGGTACGGAAGACGGAGCGTGAGCGGCACACCTCCCTTGCTCACGACGTTGCGCGCAGGGAGGCCGCGGCGACGGAGCCCCGTCGGTGTTTCGCGGAAGGTATTGTGAATGGCGTCGTTGAAGCGCCGCACGCTCGAGAATCCGGCAGAGTGCGCGACCTCGGTCATCGGCAGCATCGTTTCATCGAGCAACTTACGTGCAAAGTGCACACGTTGGGTCTGCACGATCGCGACTGGCGAGGCTCCTAGGTGCTTGCTGAAGAGGCGGCGCAGATGACGCTCTCCCACGCCGAGGCGTTCCGCGAGCTCACCCACGTTGTCTTCGTCGAGCGCACCGTCGGCGATCATGCGAAGCGCGCGGGCGATGGTGGGCGGCGTGCCGAGCGTCCCTGCGCTCGACGGGAGTGCGTCCGGCCGGCAGCGGAGACACGGCCTCAGCCCTTCGGCTTCCGCTGCGGCCGCGCACCTGAAAAACGCCACGTTCTTCCGCATCGGGATGGGAGCGGGACAGCCGGGTCGGCAGTAGATGCCTGTCGTCCGGACTCCGATGATGAACTTGCCCTCGAAGCGCCGATCACGGCTCTCCATCGCGCGGTAGCAAGCCTCCGAATCGAATGGCACGTCCCCTACATAATCCGAGCGCCGTCCGTCGGCTGGCCATTTTCGGACCTGGTCGTTCAGGTCCTCAGGTCTTCGCCACGCGGGCGATGCGTGCCTTGCCGAGAGACATCGCAGCGACGCCCAGGAGAACGACCCCCGCGCCGACGACCGTGAGCCACGCGATGTGCTCGCCGCCGAAGACCACGCCGATCCCGAGCGCCACCACGGGATTGACATACGCGTAGCTCGTTGCGACGCCGGGCGAGGCATGTCGCAGGAGAAATCCGTACGCTGTGAAGGCCACGATCGATCCGAAGATCATCAGATAGAGGAGCGCGACGATGGATCGTGTGGACGCCGCGGCGTTCGGGTGCTCGCCGACCACCACGCTGAGAACGAGCATGAAGACGCCGCCGAGAATCATCTGGACCGCTGTCGACATTGCGCCAGCCGGGAGTGACAGACGACGGCTCCACACCGAGCCGAGCGCCCACGACACGGGAGCCACCAGGAGAAACAGCGCACCGAAGCCGTGCCCTCGGAGATCCCCACCGGCCTGAAGAAGCGCAACGCCGAACAAGCCGAGGAGCAGACCCGCAGCTTCGGACCGCGAAGGCCGCTCACCCACCACGCTCGCGAAGAGAACGGCCCACACGGGCATGGTGGCCACGACCAGCGCGGCGAGGCTGGAGCTCACCGTTCGATGCTCCGCGAGCGCGACGCCGCCATTGCCGACCGTGAGGAGGAGAAAACCGATGGGTGCGGAGGCTCGCCACTCGGGCCACGTGGGTGAAGGAGCGCCACGTGCACGCAGCCAGACGAAGAGCGCGAGGCCTGCGAGCACGAAGCGAATCCCGCCCATGAGAAACGGGGGGAACCCCTCGAGAGCGATCCGCATGACGAAGTACGTCGATCCCCAGATCACGTAGACGGCGAGCAACGCCGCGATGAGTGCCCTACGCGTCATCGCGTGCATCATGACCGCGCGAAGCTCACCATAACAGATGCAATTCGATCCATCTGCAACCAGTACAGTTGGGCATGCGTGGATCTGAATTCCCTCCCATCCACGCACGGGAATGGACCTCGAGGCCCTCGGAGAAGCGCTCCGTCACCAGCGGACCAAGGCGTGTCTCGCGGTTCCCAACTTCTCGAATCCGCTCGGTAGCTTGATGCCGGACGACGCCAAGAAGAAGCTCGTGGAGATGCTCGCGCGCCGCGACATCCCGCTCATCGAGGACGACATCTACGGAGATCTGCATTTCGGCGAGGCGCGTCCGAGGCCAGGGAAATGCTTCGATCGTGAAGGTCTGGTGATGCTGTGCTCCTCTTTCTCGAAGACCTTGGCGCCGGGGTACCGGGTGGGCTGGGTCGCTCCCGGAAAATTTCGCGAGTGCATCGAGCGCCTCAAGTTCGAGCAGACCATCGCCACCCCGACCCTCCCGCAAATGGCGGTCACCGAGTTCCTGGAGAACGGCGGGTACGATCATCACCTCCGGCAAATGCGGCGCAAGCTCGCGAGTCAGGTGCAGCGCATGACCGAAGCTATCGCTGAACGAAAAAGCGCTCGCCCACGGCATCAGCATCGCCCCGGGCATGATCTTTTCGCCGAAGCAGCGCTTCTCGAACTGCATTCGTTTGCACTGCGGTTTTCCGTGGTCGGATACGATCGCGCGCGCGACCCGCACCCTGGGCCGACTCGCGGCCGCGCTTCCGCAGGGCGCCGGTATCGTGTAGCGAAGACAAGGGTGAGACGCGTTTTGCATCTGACGATCGCAATCGCGCTCTTGGCGGGGAGCGCCATGGCGCGTGCGGACGAGCCCGACGCCATCGAAGCGGTCGACGGCGCGGTGGGTTGCGATGCCTTGGAGTTGAAGAACGACAAGGAGCTGAAAGTCTATTCCTCGCTCCAACCTCCGCCGCGGTACGTCTACCCGCAGGCTGAGAAAATTCTGGGTGCTCCGTGGGTCGAGCTCGGCGGCGCTGCGAAAGATTCTCTCGCGCTCATCGCAGCCACGCTTATTCCCCACGTGGGACCTGTCCTTCGCGGACCGACTCCCGAGACCATGCTGTCGTGGCCGTGGTCTTTTCCGATAGGCCCCCCCTCGGCGTGCAGCCGACGACGGGGCGGCTACGATCTCGCGAAGTACAGACCCTTCCGTCTGATGTTCGAGCCGGGAATCGATCTCGGGCAAACGGCGGTTGTGGTCTCCATGCGGCCCGGCGCTCGCTACATCTATCACCCGACGGCCTGGCCCGCGGGGCTCGGTGGCGGCCTGGGCTCGATGATCGAACTGAGCGGAAAAGAGCCTCTCCGAGCGTCACTCAGCCCCGAGATCGTCGTCCAGCTCGGACGGTGTTGCGAGCCCGGCTACTTCATGGTGGGGATCCGCCACGAATTTTTTTTCGCCGGAAAGAACGACCTGTGGAGTGCGAGCGTCGGCTTTACGTATTTTTAGACGTAGGCTAAGGTCCCCGCCCTTCGGAGAGGTGACCGAGTGGCCGAAGGTACCCGCTTGCTAAGCGGGCGCTGGGGTTAAACCTAGCCGCGGGTTCGAATCCCGCCCTCTCCGCAAATGTTCCGCTGACTTAGCCCTGTGGATAACCGGGCTAGACGATTCGCTAGACGATTCGCCCGGTTCTGGGGCCGCTTCGCCGTCGCTCAGAAGTGAGTCCGGGAGCATCGGGAACACGTCGCCGAAGCCGGTCCGGATGTTCTCCGCGTCGCGGATGTAGCCCTGCGTGGTGCTGAAGCTCGTATGCCCAGCGCGCTGCATGATCCGGAGCGGCTCGTCGCCTCGGATGGCCATCCACGTGATGCCCGTCGCCCGCAAGTCGTACACGGTGATCGCCTTGCGCGTCGGCGTGGCGGTGTGCAGCTCGAACTCTCCGAAGGCGCTGACTATGTGTAGGGGAGCTTCCCGTGATCCGTGTAGGTGCCGACGACGTTCCATCCCCGGCGGCTTGCTGCCTCGGCGGTTTCGTCTTCCTGGAGGGCGAGGGCTTGGTCGGACCAGCTGACGCGAGGATATCTGGCAACGCGAGCTTCGCGACCCATGAGATGATGCAGCTGCTACCGTCAACGATTGGAAAAGTTCGGAGAGTTCTGGCTTGAGCGGCGCCTCGATGCAGGCGGTCAATTCGCTTTCTTTCGTGCCACTCGCCTGAACCACCCGTACCGGATGGGAGGCGAACCCTGCGTCGTGCTCCGGGCAGCCCAAGAATCGGCTCGGGACCGTTGGCCGCCGTGGGCCGATCCAGGCGTGGCGATAATCTTACGTCACCCAACGATCGTCCAGATGCTCGACGATGGTGAACTCGACGGGTACCGCTACTTCTCCTTCGAGTATGTGGACGGTGTTGACCTTCGGCAATTGCTCAATGACGTACCGCTTCCCCCGAACGCTGCATTGACCATCATCCGGACGATCGTAGACGCCTTGTGCGTGGCAAGTGAAGCCGTCGGTCTCGATGGGAGCCCCTTCGAATTTCTGCACGGTTGTATTTCGCCAAGGTGGGTATTCGTTTCACGCCGGGGTGAGGTGAAACTAGGCGGATTTGGCTTCGGCTACATCAAGCCTGAGCGTGAACGTGGTCTAGATGATGTGATCTGCGCACCCGAGCAATTGCGGGGAGGTGACCAGACGGCTCAGACCGACATGTTTCAAGTGGGCCTGCTGCTGCATCGAATGTTGTTCGGGTCGGAGTTCGTCTCGGAAGGGCTCGCGCGTGTGCGGGCCAAGGTGGCTGGTCACGGGGTTGCTACAGCAACCGTGACACCGTACGCGGATCCGCAACTTGAGAAGCTGCTGCGAAGGTTGCTTGCTGAACGGCCGGAGGATCGCTTTGCTTCAATCACTGAGGTTCGCGACGCGATTAGGTCCCTTGCTGGTGCGGAGGCAACAAGCGAGGGTCATCGATGGCTCGCGGCTCACGCCAGCATTAGCGGGACCACCTGATCGGCCGTTGCCGCCTGGTTGCCGCGACCGTGCTGGAGTCGACTGATCTCACGATCCAATGCAAATCAAGCAGCTTCACGCCCCCACCAACGCGGGTTCCAATCTCGCCCTCTCCGCAAGTTTTTTCTGGGCAGATTTTTTTCTGGGCGTTCTCGATCCGCGTTTCGTAGCCAGTTCAACCGGGACGTACGCCGCGCGTCGCGTTCGAGGCGTGCGATGGGCGCCGGCCGCGGGTCTTGGCGTTTTTCGGTCGGGCGACGGCGCGCGGCTCCTCTCCAGCCACGAACGCAATGCGCACCGGCTTCGGACGCAGGGTCGGGCACCGGGCCGCGAGCTCCTCGTAGGGAGCGCGACCGACGCGCCGCTGATCGTTCACGAGCGTTGCCCAGATGGTGCCCTCGCGTTCCTCGGCGCGAGACGCAGCGCGCGGGTCGAAGCGGAGGTCGGCTTCGAAAGGCTTGGTGGTCGCGCCGTGGATCTCTTCGCGCAGACCACGCCGAGCGAGATCGCGAAACACGCTCGCTCCACCGCGATCGTAATAGAGGACGGTGTGGGCCGTGGATACCGCGCCGGCCCACGGATAGCTCCGGAGCGCCCAGCCCGTCGAGAGCTCTTCGAGCTGATCGTTCACGCTCGCGCGCTCGGCGTCCGTCTTCCAGGGATGCTCGGGGGCGAAGAAGATGCCGAGGCCGAGGTGATCACCCTCGAGCTCCCATGTCTCACGGATTCCAAACTGCGACGGCGACTGCGCGACGAGCGAGCCGTGTGTGAGACCGAACTCACCGACGATGTACACCGCGAGGCGATCACTCCGATCACGCAGAAAATCCAGGGTCTCGACGGCCTCTTGGTGCGTCTCGGTGGGAAACTCGGTGAAGCACATGGCCTCGGCCGCAATGCCCGCGGTGGAGAGACGATCGATCACGCTCGACACGACTTCGACGGGGGCTCCTTTGTCGATGAGCCTCAGCACACGATCAGATCCGGACTCGACGCCGAGAGCACAGGCGACGGCGCCGGCCTTGCGGAGCGTGTCCGCGCGCTCTTGCGTGAGGTACTTCTCGGGCTTGAGATCGGTGGCCCACCGGATGTCGAGGCCCGCATCGATGATCGCCTGCGCGAGCTTCACGATTGTCTTCGGCGCGACAGAGTCCTGCGAGAAGTAGAAATAACGGGTGCCGTGCTTCTCGGAGAGCGCACGCAGGTGCGCGACCATGCCTTGGAGCTCGCGCTCGCGGTATGTGGCGGTGCCGATCTCGGCGAGGCCATAGTGGCAGAACGTGCACTTGCCCCAGTAGCAACCGCGCGTCGGGTCGTAAGGGAGGACGAGGCGCGGCGCGAGGTACAGCGCGAGCGGCAGGCCGTCGAAATCGGGCGGCGGTAGCGCGGTCAGGTCCTCCATGCCGTGACCCGCTAAAAAACGTGCGCCCATGAGCTTGTCACGCACGACGACGTTCGTGCACTCGCGGAGCGGGCGATTTTCTTCGAGTGCGCGGACGAGCCCGAGCAGCGTGTGCTCGCCCTCGAAGACGCACGCGGAGTCGAAGGGCCCGAGCGCGCGCGCGAGACGATGACCGGTGAGTCGGATCAGCATCTGCGTGATGCCCGGGCCGCCGCAGGTAACGTGGACGTGCGGCAGCTCGCGCTTGATCTTGAGGGCGAAGGCATACGCGGGCTGGAGCTGACCCGGGAAGCACACGGAGAGCCCGACCACATCGACCTTTGCGTCGCGGAGTCGGGGTACGAGTGTCTTCATGATGTAGTCGTCGAACGGATCGGCGCCGGGGCGGCTGGCGCGCTCGACCTCCTCCATCGTGGTGAGGCCGAGCGGCGTTCGGTACGCCGTGAAGTCGAGGTGGAGCGGGTGATGGGTCGCCGAAACGACGCGGAGCGACGCTTCGACCGTCGCGACCGCAGAGGCGTAGGCGTCGGGCTCGTGAAAGCGCGTCTCGTTGCGGAGCGTCGCTTTTGCCTCGGCGATGCCTTCCGGCACGGCGCGCGCATCCCCCCGGGCGCGCAGGAGCGCGACGTACTCGAGCTGCTCGGCGTGTCCGAGCGCGGGCTTCCGGTCGAGCACGCCGAGCCGCCGCTCCAGCCGATCGCGGAGCGCAGCCAGCGCCGTCGGGTCGAGCAGCGCGTCGAACGCCTCTACGTTCGCATCGATCGGCAGCACCTCCACGCCATTGGCGCGGAGGAAGCCCGTGAGCATGGGCACCGCGAGGTACGGAGCGGTTGGGTCGCACGTGGGCGGATAGACGAGCGCGACGCGCATGGCCGCATGCCTTAGCACACGACGGGGAAAAGGCCGGTCGATCGAGACGGCGCTCGACACCCGGCATCCAGCCAAGAACGCTTGCCTTGAGCGCGCCCCTTCCCTACGACGGATGCGAGGCGCGCGAGGTGCCGGAGGAAGATGCGGAATGTGGACAGTTGGCTGGCGCGACGAGGTCTTCGGACGACTGAACGAGGAGTGGGACCTCATCATCATCGGCGGCGGCATCACCGGTGCGGGCATTCTCGGCGAGGCCACACGGCAGGGGAAAAAAGCGCTTCTCATCGAAGCCCAAGATTTTTCCTCGGGCACGTCCAGCCGATCGACCAAGCTCGTTCACGGTGGTCTTCGCTATCTGAGGCAAGGCCAGTTTCTCGTGACGCGCAAGAGCGTGCGCGAGCGGGAGCGCCTGATGCGGGAGGCGCGCGGGCTGGTGGACAACCTCGCCTTCTCACTCGCGGTCTTCCCGGGCGATCAGATGCCCAAGTGGATGTACGGCACCGGCCTCGCCATGTACGACGCTCTCGCCTGGAAGTGGGCACACGAAGCGCAGTCACGAGAGGAGTTCATCACCCGCCTCCCCTCGAGCGCGGGCTCGAAGGTGACTGGCGGCTACCGCTACTTCGACGCCCAGACCGATGACTCGCGCCTCGTCATCCGTGTGCTCCGCGAGGCCGTGCGCCTAGGCGGTACCGCCATCAACTACGCAAAGGCGGACTCACTCCTTCGGGACGAACGAGGTCGCGTGCGAGGAGTGGTGGTGCGAGACACCGAGTCCGGCGCATCTCGCACCGCCGAGGTTCAGGCAAAGGTCGTCATCAACGCCACCGGCGCCTGGGCCGACGAGCTCCGAGAGCAGCTCGGGCAAAAGAAGCGCTTGCGTAGAATACGCGGCAGCCACCTGACCTTCACCCAGGCCCGCCTGCCGCTCAGTGAAGCGGTCAGCCTTCTTCACCCGCGTGACAGTCGCGCGGTATTCGCCGTCCCTTGGGAAGGCGTCACCATCTTCGGCACGACCGACATCGATCACGGGGACTTGCGCGAAGAGCCGACGATCAGCGAGTCCGAGACGGGCTACCTGCTCGAGGCGGCGAAGAAGGTATTTCCGTCGCTCGCGCTCACCGAGAAGGACGTCATCTCCACCTGGTCAGGAGTGCGCCCGGTCATCGACACCGGTAAAAGCGATCCGTCGAAAGAGTCGCGCGAGCACGCCATCTGGAAGGAGAACGGCCTCTTTACGATTACCGGAGGGAAGCTCACCACCTTTGCGGTGATGGCGCGCGACGTGCTCGAAGCGGCACGCGAGCAACTCGGCGACGTGAAGGATCGCACACGCGTTTTCGAAGAGGTCGACGAGGATTCGATCCGCTGGCCCGATTCGGTCGACGAGGCCATGCGCGTGCGTCTCATCGGTCGGTACGGGCGTGAAGCTTCGATCATCGCCGCCGACAAAAATGGAGCGCGCTCGATCGGCGGATCCATCGTTCTCTGGAGCGAGCTCCGGCAAGCAGCACGCGCAGAAGGCGTCGTCACACTTTCCGACCTGCTCTTGCGACGCGCGCGCATCGGGATCCTTCTGCCCGAGGGAGGGATGACCATGATGAAAGAGCTGCGCGCCGTTGCCCAACCAGAGCTCGGCTGGGACGACGCTAAGTGGGATCGCGAAGAAGCCGACTACCGCCGAACGTGGAAGCGCGCGTACGGCGCGCCGACGTGACCCCCAGACCGAGCATTCGCTACGACGCGAAGCGCGCGGGGTGGCCGATGGTGCGCGCGCGCGGTCAGATCCGCGAGCTCGGCGGAGACGTTTACTTCGCCCTGGTCACGCGCCCTTTCTGGCAGTTCGTGATCGTCGTCTGCGCTCTCGTCCTGGTGATCAACACGCTTTTTGCTTTCCTCTATCTCCTCGATTCCGGGGGGATCTCCAACGCGCGCCCCGGCTCGTTCGAAGACGCGTTTTTCTTCAGCGTGCAGACCTTGGCCACCATCGGGTACGGCACGATGGCCCCCCAGACACGCTTCACGCACGTGCTCGTCACGGTGGAATCAATCCTCGGCGTCATCGCCGTGGGTAGCCTCGCGGGGGTCGCTTTTGCACGTCTGTCCCGCCCGCAAGCTCGGGTCGTCTTCTCGAACAAGTTGGTGATTCGAAACCGAAACGGCGTCCCGCATCTTCAACTCCGCGTCGCCAACTGGCGCACGAACCTGATCGTCGACGCGAGCGTGCGCATCTATCTGCTCATTGCCGAGAAGACGACCGAAGGGGAGAGCATGCGCGTGCCTCTCGACTTGAAGCTCGTGCGCGACTCGTCACCGGTCTTCTTCCTGACGTGGACCATCATGCACGCCATCGACGAGCAGAGCCCGTTGTACAGCGAGGAGGTCGTTGAGCAGCTGCGCGCGAGCGGCACCCAAATGTTCGTAATGCTCACCGGCTACGATCAGACGCTCGGCCAACACGTGCACGCCTCCGCCAACTACAAGCTCGACGACATCGTGCGGAGCGCTCGTTTTTGCGATGTCCTCGATGTGGACGTCGACGGCACCCGTCTGCTCGATTTCAGCCGCTTTCACGACGTCGAGCCCGATCAGCCGAGCCCGCCGGCGGAGTGATCTTCACGGCGTCGGGTCGCCTCGGAGAAGCCCTTCGTCGACGGTGATCGACTGGCCGCCGACCTCGACGACGTCGCCAATCTGCAGCTTTCGTCCACGGCGTTTGTCGACCTCACCGTTTACCTTTACCTCGCCGCCCTGGACCATCGTCTTGGCCTGCCCGCCAGTCGACGCGGCTCCCTGAAGCTTGAGCAGCTGATCGAGGCGGATCGTTTTTTTTTCGGTCGGGTCCATCGTCGTGAGCTCGCTAGTGTTTTGTTGTCGTCGAGCTTGGCGCGCTCGTCGGCGGCGCGTGGCGGTGAAGCGCGCTGTTCTTCAGGGAGACACCGACGAACACCACGCCGAGTAGGAAAAGCACCATCAACAGGATCATGAGTCGCGGAAGCCAGGGCTCGGACGGCTTGAACTGACGATTCGTGGTGATGCTCGAGAAGTCTGAAAAGTCGCGGGTGGCGGCGCCAGGCATGACGGGTTGGTGCACGTACGGTTGCGCATGCTGCTGCAGGAGTGGCTGCATCTGCGGTGACCCGGGCGGTTGAAGGAAACGCTGCGTCGCGGCCGGCAAGCCGGCGGCCGGAGGGAGCGGCACGTTGCGAGACTGGGCCTCGCGCATCGCAGCAAACTGAGATTCGTTGATCGTGGGCGCCGCGCTCACCGGGTCTTCCCCTTCGTTGCTCTCTTCGGGAGCAATCGCGGCGGCGACCCCGGCGAACTCGGTTGCGGTGATGTCGCGATTGAAGCCCACGGACGAAGGAGCAGGGCGATCGACCGACGTCGGCGTCGCTGGGCGCTGGATGACGACGCCCACCTCGAGCGACTGAGCGGCGGTGAGGGGGTACGCTTCACGAAGGGCAGCCTGCATCTCCCGCGCGCTTCCCCAGCGGTGCGAGCGATCGAGCGCGAGCGAGCGATCAATCACCTCGACCACCGAACGTGGAACGTTGGGGGCGGCCTGCGAGAGCGAACGCGCAGGCACCGAAGCGATCACCTGCAGGTACTCGTGGAGCGTCCCCGACTTGTGGACGGGTTCATTGGTGAGAAGAGTGAAGGCCGTCGCGCCGACCGACCACAAATCGGATCGCGGATCGACCGCGCCGCTGTTGCCGCTCGCCTGCTCGGGGGACATGAAATCCGGCGTTCCCAGGATGAGGCCTGCGCGTGTTGGCATGCGCGAGCCGATCGTCTCGCTAATGCGCGCGAGACCGAAATCGAGCACTTTCAGTCCGCCGTCTTTGGTGAGAAAGACGTTGTCCGGCTTCACGTCGCGATGGACGATCCCCTGAGCGTGGGCCGCGGCGAGAACGTCGAGCAGACGGTCCATCGTCGGGATTACGTCGTCGAGGGGAAGCTTGCCGCCGAAGCGCATCGCCCGGGCCTCGAGCGTCTCTCCCTCCAGGAGCTCCATGACCAAAAATACGGCGCCGTCTTCCATGACGTCGTCGTCGAGAATGCGCACCACGCCCGGGTGACGGATGGTGTTGGCGACGTAGCCTTCGCGCAGAAAACGAGCGCGAATGTCAGCGTTTCCGGCGAGGTCACTGTGGAGGATCTTCACGGCAACGCGGTACCCGTTGCGATGTGTCGCGGCGTACACGGAGGCCGTCGAGCCGTCGCCGAGACGCGCATCGATCCTCCATTTTCCCTTGATGAGATGCCCGCTTCGCTCGAACGGTTCCAATGTCGCTAGACCGAAATTAGCACGTGCGCCCGCCTAGTCGTCGGAATCGTCGGTCAGATCCATCACACGCTGCTCGAGCCCGCGCCCCTTGGTGACGTGGCTGATGCGGGCCTGGTTGTTCAGGAGGACCCACAGAGTTGCCCCGATGACCGACTCGGCGTCCGTTGCCCCCCGCTCGAAATACACCACGAGCTCGCGGCGCTCGTCGTCCCAGTCGACGCGTTTCACGAGGGCCAGCTCGCGCAGAGGAACGAGCGGAACGGGCCCGAGGCCGAGCTTGATATGCACCTCCTCGGACGACGCGGTGAGCTCGGAGATGGTCCCAGCGGCAACGAGCTTTCCGCGATCGAGGATGGCGGCGGCGTCGCAGATCTCCTCGAGCTCTTGGAGATTGTGGCTGGAGACCACGAGCGTGCAGCGCCCCTTGCGGCTCTTGATCAGCTGGCGGACTTCGTACGCGCTGCGCGGATCGAGGCCGCTCGTCGGCTCGTCGAGGAGGACCACTTCCGGCTCCCCGAGAAGCGCCTGGGCGAGCTGTACGCGCTTGGCCATGCCGTGCGAAAGCGCAGAGCAGCGCACCTTCCACCAGTCTTTGCCTCCGACCTCTTCGAGCACGGCGCGCGAAAGCGTTTCCGCTTTTTCTCGGGGGATCCCCTGGAGGCGGGCCATGTGCACCAGAAACTCGCCGACGCTGTCCGAAGGGGGAAGCATCGCGTCCTGGGGGAGCACGCCGACCCGCGATTTCAGCTGCGTGACTTGGGTGGGCGCGAAGCCGAGGACTTCGAGCGTTCCGTGGGTCGGCTTGAGGAATCCGGCCATCATGGAGAACGTGGTCGTCTTCCCTGCCCCGTTCGGACCGATGAGGCCATACACCGTGCCCTTTTCGATCTCCAACGTGACGTCGTCGACCGCAAGCTTCTCGCCGAACTTCTTCGTGAGCTTGCGAAGCCGGATCGCCGCCTCAAGCGATGATTTTTTCTTCTTCTTTTTCTTGGGGGCGTCGCCGTCGACTCTCGGGTCCCCCAGCGCTTCGATTACTGCCTCGACGGGAGCGGAGTCTTTTGCTTCGTCGTCTTTCGTGGCTAATTCGTCGGTCATCTCACACGTCCCTTCGAGAGAAGAGAAACGCTCCGAGCGCCGTGGCCACAAGGGCAAACGACGCGCAGGCTGCAACTCCATAGGCCGCGTGGTCGAGCTTCGGCGACAGGAGCCAGGCGTCGTAGCTATTCGGATACAGCCACGTCAGCCAGCGGATCTCTCCGACCTCGCCGACGGCGTCCATGATCCACAGCACGAAGAATGAGGCGCACGTCATGAGAAAGGCGATGATCGGCGTGCGAAATTGAGACGACACGAGCTGCGCGAGCCCCGACCAGGCGGCGATGATCGGCAGCGTCACGATCCAGAAACGAAAGCCCCACGTGAAAATGTAGGCCGGGTCGGCGCCGCCCCGCGAGAGGGTGACGCCCCACACGAGAGCGTGCATGAGGAGCGTGATCGAAGCCACGACCACGAAGAGCCCGAAGACTTTTGCCGTGTAGTAGGCCGCGCGGCGCGATCGCACCGCCCAGTAGCGAACGCTTCGGTGTTGAAGCTCGCCCGAGATGGAGTCGAAGCCGATGATGGCGATGAGCAGCGGCACGAGCCACACCGTCAGAAGGAGCATCCCCAGTAGGACCGGGGGCGCATCTGCGAGGTAGTGACCCATCACCTCGTCGCCGTACTTCTTCGTGAGAGCGCCTTCTTGGAGCTCCTTCATCTGCGCCGCGGAGATTTTCCCCTCGTCGATCGCGCGCAGCTTCATGAGGAGAAGCGCGGTCGCGATTCCTCCCAGGATGGAGATGGCGACGATGACCAGGCCCTTCGCGCTGCGAAGATTTTTCCGAATCTCGCGGCCCGCGATCAGCCAAATTTCTTCTAGCGCATGCATCGGGGAGGCACGGTAATCGGCCGCGCCGGTCTTCGGCAAGGTCGCGGCTCAAAATGAAAGGCCCCGTCACACCCTTCCACGCTACCGTTGCTCCCTCTCGGGCCTGGCGGGGTTCACGCTTCCGAAGTTGACAGGGCCATAAGGGCCGATGAAGCTGGCTGACCTGTGGCTTTAGACGCCCTCGCCACGAATGTCCATGCACAGCGCGATGGACGGCTTTCAAGAGACGTGGTGTGACCCACAATCGAATTCCGGGGACATGCCCTGGCGCCGGGGAGAAAAGTCCGCTAAGCCCGAAGGTAGGGGTACGTGAGGTTCACCTCCCCGAAGTTTCTGGTCTCTCAAAGGTCTTACAAACCAAACGAGACTTTGTTTTTTTATCGCTGCGTGGACCAACCGCCCCGTTCTTTTCGGGCAAGTAAGCGCAGCGCGCCCCGTACAAGCCAGTGTTTTTCGCCCATTTTTTTAGATCGAGAGTCGCGTCGGCCCGGAAGAATCCAGCCAAGCACGCGTTCACCGGTCCGAGAGATGCGGTCTGCAGGGGCGGGAAAGTTTCAGCTTCATGTCCAAGAATACTCTCGTTATCAGCGTCGATATCCGTGAAACCCGCGTAGCTCTCATCGAAGGCGGAATCATCGCCGAGCTACACATCGAAAGGCGCGGCGGCGCGCACCAACACTCAGGAACGGTCGGGGACGTAGTCCTCGGGAAGGTCACCCGCGTCCTGCCCGGGCTCCAAGCCGCCTTTGTCGACATCGGGCAAGAGCGCGCCGCGTTCCTCCATGTCGAAGACCTCATTCGCCCGGACGACTTCGACGCCTACCTGGCAGGCGGTCGAAAAGCGGCGCGCGAGGACACCGCCGCCCCCGTGGCCACCGGCGACGAAGAGCTCGACGAGGAAGCGGAAGCCATCGCCATCGCGTCGCCAGCGGAAGAGGCATCAGAGGAGACGCCCGAAGAGACCGCCGAAGACACCGCGGAAGAGGCAGTCGTCGATGGGCCGGAAGAGCGCACTTCCGAGCACGTCGACGCGAGCATGGCCAGTCTGCCGGACGTGGGCGATGCGCCCATGGCGGACGCGAGCGAAGACCTCGCGGAAGATGCTGGCGCGGCGGACGACGCGGACGACTCCGAGGACGACCTGGATTCCGTTCCGACCCAGCGGCGTCGCCCGAGTGGGTCGACCCCGATCGCCACCGCAGCCGCAGAGATGCCGTTGGAGGGGGTCGAGAGCGACCGACCGACACTCGAGTTCACTCGACCGAGCGAGACGCGCATCGAAGGCGGCGCATCGATTTCCCAGTCGGGAGAGCATCCCGTCGCAGATTCGCCTGGCGACATGGATCGCCCGCAAGCCCGCCAGTCGAATGACGGCGCCGAACCGCGTCGTCGCTCGGGGCGCGGTTCAGCCCGTGCGGCGTCTGAGCGCGTTGATAACCGCGCGCAGCAGGCCCGTCCGCTCCCCGAGCTTCCCGAGTTTCCGGACATGCCGGGCTTCACCATCACCAACCCGGGCGAGCCCACGCCGCGAGCCGTTCCGCCGCCCCGCGCGGGTGGAAACGATCGAAGCGGTCGCCAGAGTGGCGGCGGCGGCGGCGGTCGCGGACGATCGTCGCGCAGCCGCGGTCGTGGACGCGACGGTGGCGGTGGTGGCGGGCGCGACGGAGATCGCGGACGCAACCGCTCCAACAACGACGGCATCGATCGCGGCCCGCGTCGCAGCGGCGAGCGCAGCTCGGTCCCCAACCGCATCTCGAAATCCACGCCCATTCGCGACGTCGTTCGCGAAGGCCAGGAGATCATCGTTCAAGTCTCGAAGGATCCCATCGGAACCAAGGGAGCGCGCTGCACCAGCCATATTTCGCTCCCCGGGCGTTACGTCGTCTACCTGCCGACGGTCGATCACATCGGGATCTCCAAGCGCATCGGCTCAGAAAAAGAGCGTGCCCGCCTCCGCGAAGCCATCGAGGGGATGAAGCCGCCGAGCGGCGGTCTCATCGTGCGTACCGTGGCCGAGGGGCTCACGAAGAAGCAGCTCAAAGCAGACGTCGGCTACCTCGTTCGTTTGTGGGGCGAGATCGCGAAGAAAAAAGAAGGAGCGAAGGCTCCGAATCTTTTGTCGAGCGAGCTCGATCTCGTTCTCAAGACGGCGCGCGATCTCTTCACCGACGAAGTTCACCAAGTGGTGATCGACGACAAGCACCAGTACGACCGCCTGTGCCGCTTCGTGGAGATGTTCGCTCCCGAGCGCGTGAAGGACATCATCTATTACTCGGGCGAAGAAGCCATTTTCGACGCCTACGGGATCGAAGACGAAATCGGTCGGGCTCTGTCGCGCAAGGTGCCGCTCCCCTCGGGAGGTCACTTGGTGATCGATCAAGCCGAAGCCCTCACCGCCATCGACGTCAACACCGGTCGCTTCGTGGGCAAGGGCTCGAAGGACATGGAGGAGACGATCCTCAAGACGAACATGGAGGCCGTCCACGAGATCGCCTACCAGCTTCGTTTCCGGAACATCGGCGGGCTGATCATTCTCGATCTCATCGACATGGAGCGTCACTCCAACCGCGAAAAAGTCCGTCGCGCTCTCGAAGACGTTCTTCAGAAGGACAAAGCCAAGACCACGCTCAATCGCATCTCGGAGCTCGGGCTCATCGAGATGACGCGCAAGCGCACGCGCGAGAGCCTCGGCCGCCTCTTGAACGAGCCCTGTTTCTACTGCGACGGCACTGGCCAGCTCCAATCGAAGGAGACTGTGGCCTACGAAATCCTTCGCGAGATCCGGCGAAAGCGCGGAGACCTCCCGGGTTACACCGTCCTCGTCAACGCCCACCCGGCCGTCGCCGACATCCTGGTAGGGTCCGAGAAGGCCGCCCTCGCCGACGCGGAAAACAAGTACATGCGGAAGATCACCGTCATTCCCCGCAAGGAGTACCACCTCGAGCAATTCGACATCACCGGCAAATGAACCGACTCGGGCGCGGAGCTAGAGTCGAACACATCCATCGAAGATGAAACCGAGGAGCGCCGACATGGAAGAGGACAAGCGCCTTGGTGAACGGGTCACGATCAACAAAGAGTTCGAGTCGTTCGACGCGTTCATTCAAGAGTACGTCACGAACATTTCCGAGACGGGTGTGTTCATCAAGTCGGCCAGCGTGCTCCCCGTGGGCACCCGCGTGAACCTCCGCTTTACGGTCATCATGGATGACATCGAGACCATCGAGGGCATCGGCGAGGTCGTTCGCGTCGAGCACGATCCCCCCGGGATGGGCGTGGTTTTCCGCGAGCTCAACGCTTACTCGAAAAACCTCATCGAGAAGCTCTTGACCCAGCGCTCCCCGCGCTGAAGCGGCGCGCGATCGAAAGCTGATCACCTCATCCACGCGAGCGGTGTATCCTCCTCGACCCCCAAAATAGGAGATACCCGCACATGGCATTTACGCTTTCCCCGCTCCCGTACGACAAGGCCGCGCTCGCTCCCCACATCAGCGCCGAGACGCTCGAGTTCCACCACGGCAAGCATCACCAGGCTTACGTGACGAACTTGAACAAGCTCCTCGAAGGCAAGCCCGAGGCCGACAAGACGCTCGAAGAAATCATCAAGAGCTCTGAAGGGCCCGTCTTCAACAACGCGGCGCAGGTCTGGAATCACACGTTCTACTGGCAGTCGATGAAACCGAATGGTGGTGGTGCGCCCACGGGAGACCTGCTCGCAGCGATCACCCGTGACTTCGGGTCGGTGGAGAAGCTCACCGAGGAGATGACCAATGCGGCCGTGACCCAGTTCGGATCAGGCTGGGCTTGGCTGGTCGAGAACGGTGGGAAGCTCTCGGTCACCAAGACGGGCAACGCCGATCTGCCGCTCAAGCACGGGCACAAGGCGCTCCTCACGATCGACGTCTGGGAGCACGCCTATTACATCGACTACCGCAACGCGCGGCCGAAGTACGTGGAGACTTTCTTCAAGAGCCTCGCGAACTGGGACTTCGCGCTCGCGAACCTGAAAAAATAACTCGACCTCAGCGGGCCCGCTTCTTCTCTAAAATCCGAGGAGGAGGCGGGCCTGTCTTTTTTTGTGTGTAGGGCTTGAGGTAGCGACGGAGCATGACCTTCGTCTCCGCGAGGAGCGCGTCCGCGGTCAGATGATCACGGCGCACCGAGACGAGAAGCATCGAGGAGACGACCTCGACGATCATCGTCCCGACGACCGAGCGCTGCCGCGCCGACAGGGAAGGCGCGTGAAACGTGAGGAGCATCTCGGCCCGACGCGCGAACTCGCGGTTGAGGGCGTCTCCGGCGGCGAGGAACTCCACCGACAGGCGCCAATTGAGGAGCACCGCGCGAAACGCCGGCGCCGACCGATGAAACCCGGCGAAGGTGTCGAGGATGGTGTCGATCAGCTTGTCCCAGGGCAGCTGGACGGCTTCTGGCGTGATCATCCCTTCGAAGAGCTCGCGCGCTTGCTCGAGGTAGCGTCCGGCCATGGCGTCGAAGAGCGAGGCCTTGTTCGGGAAGAATTGATAGAGCGAGCCTATCGACGTTCCAGCCCGCTCGGCGATGGCCTCGGTAGTCGCCGCGTCGTAGCCGGTCTCGATGAACTCGTGCGCAGCGGCGTCCAGGATCCGCTCCACGCGTTCGCGGCTTCGTGTTTGTAGGGGAATGCGACGGACTTTGGGCAGGCTCATCTCGGCGCTCTTGACAAACATGAGGACAAGCTCACATTCTTGTCAAACGTGAGGAAGCGCTCACGTTCTTGGCGGAGGGAATAGAAGATGAGCGTGACGAATGGATTGACGGCGGGACGAAGGGCGCCTGGGCCCAAAGGTCTGCCCCTGATGGGCAACCTCCTCGACGCATGGAAGGACCCCCGCGTCTTCTTCACTGAATCGATTCGCGACTTCGGAAACGTCGTGCAGTTTCAGTTCGGGCCGTTCCCGTACATTCTTTTGAACGATCTCGACGCGGTGAAGCACGTCCTCGTCGACAATCCGAAGAACTACACGAAGAGCCGCAGTTACAAGGGGATCAAGCTTCTATTGGGCCAAGGCTTGCTCACGAGCGAGGGGGATTTCTGGCGGCGGCAGCGGAAGCTCGCGCAGCCGGCATTTCATCGCGACAAACTCGCTGGCTTCGTGGAGACGATGGCGCGGGCGACCGAAAGCATGCTCGTCCGCTGGGAAGAGTCAGCAGCTCCCACGATGGACGTTCACGAGGAGATGATGCGCCTGACGTTGCGCATCGTCGGGCTCACCCTTTTCAGCACGAACCTGGACGAGAACGCCGACGCCGTGGGGAAGGCCCTCGCGATCGCTCTGCCTTACGCCAACAACTACGCGACCGCTCTTTTGCCGCTTCCCCCTTGGGTCCCGACGGTGGCGAACCTGCGCTTTCGCCGTGCAAAGACGACCCTGAACGACATGGTCTTCGGTCTCATCGCCAAGCGACGCACGATGGAGACCAAGCCGAACGATCTCCTCTCGATGCTGATGGACGTGAAGGACGACGCAGGCGAAGGCATGAATGATCAGCAGCTCCGCGACGAGGCGATGACGATGGTCCTCGCCGGTCACGAGACGACCGCGAACGCGCTGGCCTGGACTTGGTATCTCTTGTCGAAGCATCCAGAGGCGGCGCGGCGCGTGGAGCGCGAGGTTCGTGAGGTCTTGGGCGGACGTGCGCCCACGCTCGACGATCTGAGCAAGCTCTCGTACACGCGCATGGTCATCGAAGAGTCGATGCGCCTCTATCCGCCGGCGTGGGCCTTCGAGCGCCAAGCGATCGAAGACGACGTGGTCGCCGGCTTTGGCGTGCCAAAGGGAACGCTTGTCGGGATCTGCCCCTTCACGCTTCATCGCAAGTCGGAATGCTGGGAAAATCCAGAGGGATTCGATCCCGAGCGCTTCACGCCGGAGCGGGCTGCAGCGCGCCCACGCTATTCGTATCTACCGTTCGGGGGTGGTCCGCGTTTCTGCATCGGAAGCGCGTTCGCGATGATGGAGCTTCAGATCGTCGTGGCGATGGTCGCGCAGAAGCACAGTCTCGAGCTCCTGCCCGGGACAAACCCCGCGCTCGTTCCCGAGGTGACTCTCCGCCCCGACGGCGGGATCCCCATGCAGCGAAAACCGGTGCGCCACGACTCCCGAGTGCCGGCGACGCGCGCGAAGGATCAGGCTCCGCGGGCAGCGGCGATCAGCTCGGTCTTCAATGCGGCGAGCGCCGGAGTCATCCCCACCGGGTAATACGACGGCGCTTCAAGGCGCTGGTGTTGAGGGTGAAGCGCGGCGACGCTCGCCATCGAGTACGCGCGAATGTCTCGCGCCGGCTGGGGCAAGCTCACCCGCTTTCCTTCGCGCATGACGTTGGTGAGGAGCTGCGCGCTCCTCGCGGACTTGAGCCGCGAAGGAAATCCGGTGGCTCGTTCGGTGAAGCGAACATCGCGGACGTCGTGAATGCGTTCGTTCGTGGCGTGAGCGACATCGGCGATCGGATGCCCGTCATCGTCGAAGTAACGAACGATCACCTTTCGCCCGGGATCGCTCGAGGCCGCCGCGGTGCGACCGAGGCGGATGCGCGGATTCCAGTTGCCGTCCGATTCGATGGCCGCCAGATCGTATTGGGCGACCCACGACGCGTCGTCGACGTCGAGAGACGAGACGATGAACCCCGAGACCGGCACGTCTCCCCGGCAAAGCTCCGCGATTCGAAACTCGTCGATGCCGCCGGAGGCCACGATCACGGGCGGACCGAGGCCTGCGGCCGCGAACGCTTGGATGGCCATGCGCGCGATTCCCGCGTGATCTCCGCCGCTGATCTCGATCGCGAGCTCTGTGTCCTGCCAGGTAGACGCCGAGGACTTACGCTTCCCGAGCGCCTCGATGGCGTGCCCGAGCGCGGTGGCCGCCTCGCGATGATCGATGCGCAAGATGGCGCGCTCACCGGACGCTCCGAGCCACGCATCGAAGGCGCTCTGCTCGTTCGGAGCAGCGAGGACGAGGCGAAGTGGAAGGGAGGCCCGCGCCGGAATTCCGTAGCGTCGAGAGGCAAGCGCCGAGGTCGTGCCGTGGGCGCCGCCGACGTACGCCGCACGCGAGACCAGTGGATTCCCACCGAGACGATGAGCCGTTGCGCCACTTGATTCGATCACCTCGCCACCGTCGGCTGCGAGAACGCACCGTGCCGCTTTGGTCGCCGCTCGCGTGGCTGAGTCGAGCGCGCTTCGTACGAACGAACCGACGAGCTGGGCCTGCCAGAACGGACCTTCGATGGTGACGACGGGCTCGGACGCAAAGACCACGCTCCCCTCCATCGCCGCGTCCACATCGCACGAGAAACGCATGTCCGCGAGCCGTCGCTTCGAGCGCGCATCGATGGCGCCGATGGACTCGAGCCAGGAAAGCTCGTCGGCCTTTGGCTTGAAACGCTCGAGCGCGTCCAAGAGAGGCTCGACGCCAGCGAGGACGAAGAAGCCCGTCTTGGTGCCCTGCCGCGCGAAGGAGCACTCGAACGTCGAGCGTGCATCGGCAAACCCGCCGTGGATCGCGGCCGTCGCGGCCACGTAGGCGTCGAGCTCGATCGAAAGCGCGCTGACGGGAAGGAACGGGGGAGGCGGAGCGGGCGTCGGCATGGGCGATGAGCCTAGCCGACCTTCGCGAGGCTGTGTCGCGTGATACCCGTCACCCGACCTACCGCACCCTCTTCGGCGTCTTCCACCGATACAGCTGTGCGGGCCGATGTGGCCCCGTGCGCCTCGTCGCCGCCGCCGGCTCGACCCATTCATGACGCAGGAGGCGCGCCCGAAAGTTTCGCTTGTCGAGCTCGCGACCGAGCACCGCTTCGTAAACGCGCTGCAGCTCCGAGAGCGTGAACCGCGAAGGAACGAGATCGAAGGTCGCCGGACGATTCGGCTGATTCAAGCGCTCTTGCAGCCGCGCGCGAGCAACATCGATGATCCGCGCGTGATCGAAGGCCAGCTTGATCGAGGGGCGATGCCGGCCGACCTGGGTTACCGGCAGCGTGCGCAGCGGATGCCAAGCCGCTTCTGCGGCGTCATCGCCGGCGACGACGGGGCGCGATTCAGCCACGGCAAACGTGTAGTACACAACGCTTATCGTGTGGCCGCGCGGGTCGCGCTCGGGATCTCCGAAAGCGCCGAGCTGCTCGAAGGGAAGGTCTCGTATGCCCGTCTCCTCGTTGAGCTCGCGCGCGGCGGCCCACTCCAGCGGCTCGTTCAGGTTCACGAACCCACCGGGCAGCGCCCACTGACCCTTGAAGGGAGCATGTGCGCGTTTGACGAGCAGAGCCGCGAGATCGCCCGCGCGCATCGCAAAGATCACGACGTCGACGGTGACCGCTGGTCGCGGAAATTCGTAGGTGTAGCGCACGACCCGAGGATCGTGTGCTCAAGACACGAAGTCAAACGCGTTTCGCCAACTCGCGGATGGCTTCGGGGGTCGCGGCTTCCTCGAAGAGCATCGGCAAGAAAGCCGGCGTCACGGGCAGCTCGCGTGACAAGCGCTTCAGGCTCTCCGCTTGCACCCGCTCACGTGTCGCGCGGTCTCGTCCGGCCCACAGCGCCGCTTCGCCGACGGTGTTCACCTCGAACGTCCCCAGGCCTTCCAGCACCGCGCGCTCCTCGCGGGAGAAGAGCGGCGGCAGGACTCCATTCACGACCACTTTTCCGATCGGCAGCTGAAGCTCGCCCGTGAGCGCTGCAGCGAGCTCGATGGTCTCGCTCGTTGGCATCTCTTCCGGAAGGGTGACCAGGACGACCGCGGTGGATTTCGGATCCTGGAAAAATTTCCAGGCCGCATCGGCATCGCGCCGGAGGAGCCCATTCGGCACGACCTCGACGATCACCTTCGGCACCCGCAGCATGTCGAGCCCATGGCCCGTTGCGGGCGCATCCAGGATCACCACGTCGTACCGCCAGGAGCCGTCGGGGCGGGTCTCGGTCGTGTGCCACCACGCCTTGCCGAGCATGGTCCACTCGCTCATCCCGGGGACGGCGCGGAAGAAGGTGCGGACGTACTTGTTGTCGAAGAGGAGCGAATAGAGCGCACGCGATTTCAGGGTGAGCATGCCGTACTCTTCGAGGGCCTTCTCGGGACTCATGTTCACCGCCCAGATGTTCGGTCCAACGGCAACCACCTCTTCGCAGATCAGGTCCGAGCCCATCATCGCCGAGAGCCGCTCCTTCGCGTTGCACATGGCGATGAGGACGCGTTTCCCCTTGGCGGCGAGCGCGAGCGCCTCTGCCGCGCAGACCGTGGTCTTGCCGACCCCGCCTTTGCCCGTGACGATCAGGAAGCGCTGGTCCGCAAAGCTCTGCATCGACGTTTCAAATAGGGGAGTCGTGCGCTTCGGGCAATGGGCGCCAAAGATGGTAGAAGGCGTGCCGGCATGACCTTACGCATTTTCCCTCTCGGGGGTCTCGGAGAGATCGGCATGAACTGCCTCGCCCTCGAGCACGAGGGAGAGGTCATGCTCATCGATTGCGGGGTCACCTTCGACGATCGCGGAGTAGGGGTCGACGTCGTGCATCCCGATTTTTCCGTGCTCGATCGCTACGCAGACCGCATCCGTGGAGTCTTCATCACCCACGGCCATGAAGACCACATCGGCGCCCTCCCCTATCTCTTGCGGCGATTCGACGTACCGATCTGGGGGCCGCCGTACGCGCTGGGTCTCGTGCGCGAACGTCTCCGGGAGCATGAGGTGCTCGCCCACGCGAGGCTCGCGGAAGCCAAGCCGCGCGCGCACTACGAGGTCGGGCCTTTTCGGGTCGAGCCCATTCGAGTGACCCACTCGATTGCCGACGCTCTGGCCTTGGCGATCACCACTTCGGACGGCACCGTCGTGCACAGCGGCGATTTCAAATTCGACGAGACGCCGCCTGACGGCGAGACCTTCGACGAAGCACGCCTCAGCGAGCTCGGGGACGCGGGGGTGAATCTTCTGTTCTCCGATTCGACGAACGTCGACTCCGACGGGACGACGGGGAGCGAGCAAGGCGTCGGCGAGGCCATCGAGCCGATCATCGAACAGGCCGAAGGAGCCGTCGTCGTCGCTCTCTTCGCCTCGAACGTGCATCGCCTTCGCATGCTGGGAGAAATCGCGAGGCGCACCGGCCGGAAGATCGTGCCTCTTGGTCGGAGCATCCACACCCACAGCCGCGTTGCCCACGCCACGGGATACCTCGACTGGCCGAGCGACCTCGTTTGGCCGTCCGAACGCGTACGCGAGCTGCCGCGCAAGGCGATCCTCGGGCTCGCCACGGGAACCCAAGCCGAGGGACGTGCAGCCCTCGCGCGTTTGGCACACGGCGAACATCCGCACCTCACGCTCGGTCGCGGCGACACGGTGGTGATGTCGAGCCGCATCATCCCCGGCCACGAGCCAGAGGTTCACGCGCTGATGGGAGATTTTTTGCGGTTGGGAGTGACCCTGAAAACGCGGGTGACCGATCGTGGGATTCACGTGAGCGGGCACGCGCATCGCGGTGAGCAAAAGAGGCTCATCGATCTCGTGCGTCCGAGGGCTTTCATCCCGGTGCATGGAACGATTCACCACTTGCTGCGCCATGCAGAGCTCGCACGTGAGTGCGGTGTCGCGCGCACCCTCGTCCTCGAGAATGGCGACTTGGCCGAGCTGAAAGACGGCGCGCTCGACAAGGTGAGTCACGTCACCGTCCCGCGCGTACACACCTTTGCCGGCCACGCCATCCCGGTGGGTGTCATTCGTGAGCGCATGGCTCTCGCTGAAAACGGTGTCGCGTTCGTGCATGTTCCCGTCGACGGCGCTTGGCGGATCAGCGGCGAAATCAGCTTGTTCTCTCGAGGCGTTCTCGACGACTCGAAGGACGCTCACATCCTGGCAACGGTGCGCAACGACATCCGCGCAGACATAGAAGCGTTCGGCGGCATTCGCGACGAAGCCTCCCTCGCCGAAGCGGGCCGTCTCGCTGCGCGCCGGAGCTTTTTTCGCCTCCGCGGATCCAAGCCTCTCACCACCGTCTTTGTCACGAGGAATGGATGAGCGCGGGAGCTGCCTACTACGTAGCGCGAAAGCTGCGGAGCCTCGACGCTGAGCTCGAGCCGGCGGCGAAACGCGTTCTCGTCGCCGCCGACGACGAGGCCGTCCACGACATGCGCGTTTCCATCCGCCGGACGCGAACGCTTCTTAAGGTAGCGCGCCCCCTCTTTGGAAACTTCCACACAGACGCGGTACGGCGCGCGTTCGTCGCGGTGCAAAAGGCTACCGGCGAGCTCCGAGACGAGGAAGCGCTGGAAGAGACCCTCGCGAAAATCGCCCTGAAAAATGCTCCTTTTACGGCTTGGCGGCTTCGGCGAAAGGCGCGCGAGCGGGTGATGCGGCGGGCCGTCGTGCGGATGCTCCAATCAGGCGAGCTGACCCGGGCGCGCAAGCTGCTCCACGCGCTGGTGACCCTCCCCGTAAAGCCGGCACGCGATCGCGACATCGCCAAGTTTGCGCGTAAGAGCGTGGAGCAGGCTCGGAGAGGGGTCGAGGCGCATCGCGACGCGAAGACGGACGACGCAGAAGCGCTCCACGAGCTACGCATTGCCTACAAGCAGCTTCGCTACGCGATCGAGCTCTTCTCGGACGTGCTTCCCATCGACATCACCGCGGCGCGGGAGCCCGCCGTCCGCTTCCAGAAAAAGCTCGGTGAGATCCACGATCTGGACGTCGCCGTTCTCACGATCGCGCGCGCCCGCGGCCTTCTCCTCCACACGAAGGAGCTCGCCACGCGCGCGCTCGTGACAGAACGCGCGAGGAGAATCGAGAACTACGCGCGGGAGATGACGCGCTTGGTGAGCCCAGAGGGGGTCGAGCCCGCGCCCGAAGTGCTCGCTGTTGTGAGGCCGACGGTCACGGCGTCGGAACGGACGCGCTCCGGAAAATCTCGACCTTCTTCAGAACAACCGGCTCCTTCGGTCGATCCTGCGCAGCCGTCGGCACGCGCGCGATCTGGGCAACGAGGTCCCCGCCGGCGATGACCTTGCCGAAGACCGAGTGGCGGTCGTCGAGGTGCCCGGTCGACTTCTCGGTGAGGAAGAACTGCGAGCCGTTGGTGCCCGGTCCGGAGTTCGCCATCGACAGAATGCCCGGGCCGGTGTGGCGAAGCTGGGGGTGGAACTCGTCCTTGAAGCGGTAGCCGGGACCGCCCGTACCTTGGCCGAGCGGATCGCCGCCCTGGATCATGAAGTTCGGGATCACGCGGTGGAAGATCGTTCCGTCGTAGAGCGGCGTGCTCTTCTTCACTTCGCCTGACTTCGGGTCCTTCCACTCCTGGGTCCCCATGGCGAGGCCCACGAAATTCTTGACCGTGTTGGGCGCGCGCTCTTCTTCGAGCTCGATCACGAGGTTGCCCATCGAGGTGTGGAACCGGGCGTAGAGCTTCCCCGTTCCGGGGACGTTGATTGCGGGAAATTGGGCGTCGGGCATCACAGGCTCCAGGGGAAAATGACGGAGAGGAGGTACCACGGGGCGCGGCCTTTCGAAAGCCACAAAACTCCCCGAAATTGCCGAGGTTGTGCTGCTTATCACTTCGCTTGACCGTCTTCACCGCGCCGCGTGATACTCCGGGCGCTGGTCGACCAGCGAAGCGGCGGACGAGACGGAGGATTTTGTGATCGGATGCTCCAAATGCGGCAAAGAGAATCAGGACCATTATAAGTTCTGTCTCGGCTGCGGTGCAGAGCTGCCGCGCGACGCGGCAACGAAGGCGTTCAACCCGGGCACTCCTCCTGAAGGAGTAAAGGCCGTTGCCAAGCCCGCCGGAGCACTCGACGCCACCGCCGCTGCATCACAGAAGTCACCGATCGCCGATCTCCCGCCCCCCGCGGTCATCGCAGCACCCGTCGCTGCGGTCCCTGCAAAAACGAGCTCGGTCGCTGCGGTTCCGCAGACGCTCGGCGGCGTCCCCTGTCCGCAATGCGGTCATCCGAACACCGGGAGCAACGTCTTTTGTGGCTCGTGCGGCTTCCGTCTCACGGGCGCTGCTTCGAAGTCCGTGGCCCCACCGCAGGTTGCTCCGGCAGCGACCGAGGGCGGAGTTCTCCTCACCGCTCTGCGCGCCGACGGAAGCGAAGCCGGCACCTACAATCTTCCGGCGGGCACGGTTCTCATCGGTCGCGACACGGGCGGCATCTTCGCCGGCGACAGCTACCTCTCCCCGCGCCACGCCACCTTCCGCCAGCCTGCCGCCGGCAAGCTCCACGTGAAGGACGAAGCGTCGCTCAACGGCGTTTACAAAAAACTGACTCCGAAGGTCGCCGTCGAGCTCCTCGCCAACGACGTCTTTCGTATCGGACAGGAGATCATTCGGTTCGAGCCCCTCACGCCACTGCAGCCTTCCCCGGATGGAGTCGAGCGCCTCGGCGCCCCGGCAAAAGGCTACATCGGTCGCATCGCGCTCATCACGGGCCGCGACACCACGGGCAACGCTTTCCCAGTTCCCGAGGCGGGCATTCACCTTGGCCGTGAGCGCGGAGACGTGCTTTTCCCGGAAGACGGCTACGTCTCGGGGCTCCATTGCCAGCTCGAGTACCAGGCAGGCAAGCTCACCCTGACGGATTTCGGAAGCTCGAACGGGACCTTCATTCGCCTGCGAGCAGAGGTCGAAGTCGTCACCGGCGATGTCCTTCTCATGGGGCAACAGCTCTTCCGAATCACGATGTAACTGGATGCCGTCTCCGCGCACCATCCGTGTCGTCGCGGCTGTTCTCGAGCGAGACGGCCGCTATCTCATCACGCAGCGCAGGCCGAGCGCCGTCCTTCCGTTGATGTGGGAGTTCCCGGGCGGGAAGGTCGAGCTTGGTGAGAGCGACGCGCAGGCCCTCAAGCGCGAAGTGCTCCATCGCCTCGGCGCAGACATCGAGTGCGGCAAGTTGATCTCGTTCGTCAGTCATCCCTACGAGCATTACGTCGTCGATCTGTTTCTCTACGAGTGCCGCCTCGTCCCCGGAGACCGCGGGGAGGGGCTCGAGCCCAACGCCGTCAATGCGTTCAAGTGGGTGGCGAGCACGGAGTTCGATCAGTACCCGTTCACGCCCGCCGACGAAGCCTCGATGAACAAGCTTCTCGGCGTCGTCTAGAACTACTTCGGCAAGTCGAGCGTGCACAGGGCGAGAACGCGCTCCCCCGAGGCCGCGAGGATCGCCATCGGCAGATCAATCGAGAGCAGGCCCGCTAGCTGAACGAGCGCTGTCATCACGTGCTTGTCGCGGCGCTCGGGGTCGAAGGCGGTGATCATCCTTCGCGGCGGACGAAGCACCTCGGGCGCGAGCTTCTCGCCGCCTACTCCGACGCGCTCGCGTGCCGTGGCGAGAGCGAGGTCGAAGCCGCCGAGCTTGTCGACGAGGCCTCGCAGAGCGGCGTCTTTTCCCGTCCACACCCGGCCCTCGGCGACCTTGTAGATCTCCTCGGTCGTGCGCTTTCGGCCGTCGGCTACGACCTTCACGAAGCCCTGATAAATCCCTTCGATTTCTTGATTGACCGCGCCAACCTCGTCGACCGTGAGGGGTCCGATCGGGTCGAGCAATCCCGCGCGCGCGCCGTACCGGAGATGGCTCGTTGCGACCCCGATGCGGGCGAGGAGTGCCTCCGCCTCGAAGCGCGCGGCGACGACACCAATCGATCCGGTGATGGTGGTCGGCTCGGCGATGATGGCGTGCGCCGGCGCAGCCACGTAGTAGCCACCGCTCGCGGCGACGTTGGCCAAGCACGCGACGAGCGGCTTGTCTGCCGCGAGGCGAACGAGCTCGTGATGAATCCGGTCGGAGGCAAGCGCACTGCCGCCAGGCGAGTCGACGTGGAGAAGCACCGCCTTCACGTGTGGGTTCTGACGCGCGCCGCGAATGATCTGAAGGAGATCTTCTTCTCCAGCCAGACCAAAACCGAGCGGGCTCGACGTGGCGATCGCCCCATGCACGCGCACGACGCCAACGACCCCTGGCGTGCGAAGCGGGGACAGACGGGCCGAGCGGCGCATCCGCACATACGCTCCAGCGTTCACGATCGCGGCTTTTTTCCCGGGCTCCGCGAGTCGATCGAAGATCTCATCCTCGTACGCCTCTGCGTCCACCAGGCCCGCGCGGACGGCGTCTGCTGCTCCGTAGGGCGCGCCGTCGACGATCGCCCGAGCCCGCGCGATGTCCACGTGACGTCCTTCGGCGATGCCGTCTACGAGCTCGTCGTAGTAAGTGGTGAGGATCGCATCCAGCTGCTCACGCTGCGCTTCGCTCATCGCGTCCCGGGTGAGTGTCTCGCCGGCGCTCTTGTAGCTCCCGCGGGCAAAGATCTGCGGAGTGAGCCCGACGCGGCTGAGCGCTCCTTTGAGGTAGCGTGCGTTTACCGCAAAGCCCAAGGGGGCAAGACTAGTCTGCGGTCCGCAGAAGATTCGGTTCGCCGCCGTCGCTACGTACACCTCTTTTGCGCCCGCCCCCATCGGCAGGTGAACGATCACCTCGCGTCCGCTCGTTCGTAGTCGGGTGAGCAGCGCGCGCAGCGAAGTCGCGGTCGACATTCCCCCCTGGAACGATCGGATCGTAAGGAGTAGCCCTTTCGGCCTGGAATCCTCGAGGATTTCGTCGATCAAGAGCGAGAGCCCATGGAGGGTCGTCGCCGGCTTTCGCCTCCATTGCCACGGGCGCGGAGGCGGCTCGATGTCCGTCACCCGTCCGTCGATCTCGAGAGCGATGAACGCTCCTTGAGGAGCTGCCTGGCTTCGCCGGTAGAGGGCGAGCGGAAGGAAGAGCAACTTGATGAGGTTGCGGAGGAGCCGAAAGAGGATGCGCATTGAGTGGAGTATGCCAGGCGCCTGCGCAGAGGCTTCCCTCAGGTGCAAGCTCTAGCGAACGTGACCGCGGCGCGTTTACAGACCAGCGATGACGTGCTCCACGAGGATCATCGCGCGCTGTGCGGGCACCGTGATCCGCAGAGCACCGGCAGGATCGACCGTGTAGCTCGCCATCATCGGATCGAGGACGTCCACCAGGGTGGTCCCTGGTTTCGCCCCCACCTTCATGACGTCGGCGCCGCTCGCTGTGTCGCTCGATTTGCGGCCATTCGTATTGAGGACAACGAGAGCGTACTCGGCACCCGCATCTCCGCCCGTCCGCTCGAAGGCGAAGACGCCCGCGTCCTGCTCGCCCGCCACGTGTGACGACGACCACCGCACCACCGTGTCGCCGCGGCGGAGCGCGACGTAGCCGCCTCGCAGGCGGGAGAGCTTCTTGAAATGGCGAAACGTGTCGCCTGTCGTGCCGTAGCTCGTCGGCCACATCACCTCGCGGTTCGACGGATCGTTGCCCCCGGAGAACTCCTGCTCCGTCCCGTAGTAGAGGCAGGGAATTCCCTCCTCGGTCAGCATCAGGGTGAGCGCGTTGCGGAGCGCGGCGGTGTCCATCTGCGCATCGAAGAGGAAGCGCGACACGTCGTGGTTGTCGAGGAAGTTCACGAGCGCTTTCCGCGGCGCGACGCCGATCCCCATGTCCTGCGGATCGTTCGAATAGTTTTTGGTGCGAGACTCCCAGAGTGAGGTGATCTGCGCGGTTCCTTTTTGCTGCTTGGGATCGTGCGCGTTCTGAAAAATGTCGCGGAAGACCTGAAAATGCTGGGAAAAGTAGAAGACGGAGTCGAGCTCGCCCTTCTTGGTGAAGCTGCCGAGGAGCGTGTCGTTTCCGTCGAACGCCTCGCCGAACATCATGAAATTATTTTTGCCGTGGGCCGCCAGGCGCTTGCGGATGCCCGCCGTGAACACCTGCCAGAACTCATGCTCCACGTGCTTCACCGTGTCGATGCGGAAGCCGTCGAGGTCGGTTAGCTCCACCCAGCGCGCGTAGGCGTCGACCATGGTGTCGCGCACCTCGGGGATCTCGGTCGCCACGTCTTTCAAGCCGCCCGGAAAATCTCCCAGCAGGCGCTGCGCGTCGACGTTGTAATCCAGGATCCGACCGAAGCCGTGGTAGGCGCGCGCCGTCCCGAGTATTCCCGGCGCCGGCGGCACCCGCTGAATGGCTGGGTCCTGGATGAAAATGATCGGCGCACGCCCCGCGTTGCCGAGAGAGGTCGACGCCTGCACGCCGCGCGGATCCCAGTCGGGATCGAACTCCGACACCCGGGTGATGGGTGAGCTCGAGCCCGTCCCACCGATGTAGATGTCGGGGTGTCCGTTCAGATTCATGTCGTAGTAAAAGACCTGCCCCATGTGATTGGTGACGATGTCGAGCACGACTTTGAGGCCCAGATCATGGGCATTGGCGATCATCGAGCGAAGCGCCGCAAGATCTCCGAAGTGGGGATTGAGCTCGGTGAGATCTTGGGCCCAGTAGCCGTGGTACCCGTCGACGTCGGCGTCGGTCTCGACGTTGCGCACGATGGGAGAGATCCACAGCGTCGTCACGCCGAGCGAGACGAAGTAGTCGAGGTGGTCCTCGATCCCCTTCCAGTCGCCGCCCTGGTAGCGGGCGAGGGCTCCGGCTTGAACGCGGGCGTCGTTGTTGATGTCGCCGTTGGCGAAGCGATCGACGAGCACTTGGTAGAGGACTTCGTCGCGCCAATCTTTGACGTGCGTTGCCAGGATCGGCTGCTGACCGTTCGCGGGAACCGAGACGCAGCCCACCTCCGGCGCGAAGGAGCACGCGAGGGCGAGGGCGATAGCTGTGACCGGGAATGTGCGCATCGCTTTTCTCATCACGGGTACGAGCTCGAATTGAACCACCACTCGGCGCCGAGGCCGATGAAGTGCTCGACGGTCCGCTGCGCGAACACGTCTTCAGTGGCGTAGAGAGAACGCGCACCGGCGTCGCGCGCGGTGATGGAGTAGATGATTCGGAGCTGTGGCCGCTTGAAGGAGCCCCTTCCTGCAGGGGAAAAATAGGGGATTATGCCGGCACGAAGCAGTGAGGCGGTGAGCGGCCCGCTGCCTGACGGATCGAGAATCGCGTAGCGCCTAGCCTGGAAGCTACCCTCGAGCGCGACGCCCCAGTGATCGCCGATGAACACCTGGGGCCGCACTACGACCGTTCCCTCGTCGTATTTCTGGGTAGACGTCGGCGAGGGATCGCCGTCGCGAAAAAAGCGGAGGTACGCGCCCACGAGAACTCCGACCATCTCCTTCTCGTAGTTCGCGCCGAGAGCGATGAGGGTCTCGCTCGACCCGCGGGTCGTGCGGTCGTTGGCGAAGGTGGTCGGCACCGTGAGCGGATCGTAGGCGGCAACTCCGCGCGCGTGGCGGAGAAAAAGGTTCACGTGGTTGTCGCGCTCGCCCGTCCAGAATCCGAGCTGTGTGCCGACGAGAAATCCGCTGTCACTCGGGAGTGGCTTGTCGACGTTGTTCACGGTGTCGCGAGCGGTACCCGCGGCGAGCTCGTGCGCTTCGCCGTAGAGCGAGAGCTTGAAGCCCATTTTTTCGCCGCGGAAATTGCGGAAGCGGTGGGTAGCCTTGATGGTCTCGACGATCCGCGGACGATCGAGCACGGTCACGTTCGTGGCGCCGAAGCCGAACGGCGCGACCACCGGGATTTGTTGGTACTGGTAAAGATTGTCGAGCCGCTGCATGCCGACATGCGCGGCGATCGTGGTGTCCCCATCCGGGAATTTGTAGGCGATTCCGCCGCCGACGGTGTTCTGGTTGTCGAGCGGCCACCAGTCGAGGAGATAGATGTCGTCGCCGCGGTACATGCGTGCGCCGACCCACATCGTGTAGGCGCCGTACGTCCCCTGAGCGAAGAGATTGCGCACCGCGATCTGCTGCATCGGGTTGCCGGAGAAGTGGAAGAAAGGCGGAAAGAGCGCGAGCGTGGCGACGACCTTGCTCTTGATCTCGGGCGCGTCCGGACCGCCGAGCTGGTAGGTGTCCTCGCGCCGAAGCTCGAGCTCCGCGTAGCTCTCTTCGTCGATGCGCGACCCGTGAGCGATGACGTTTGCCTGCCGCCCTGTGCCGCCGCGCCCATCCATGGCCACGCGTACGCGTCCGTAGGAACCGAACTCGAAGTGACCCGCCTTGGGATCGGGGACCGGAGCTTGCGGAGTAGCGGGCGCCGCCGCAGGAGGAAGAGCAGGGTCGACATCGCCGCGCGCGATCGACGGAAGAACAATGCCAAGCGCGATCGTGACTACGAGTAGAGAGCGAGGCATTCGTTCCTAAGGGGCGAGGATCGCAGAAGAGCGCGCGCCGAGCGTGAGGGTCACCGCGCCACTCGACACAGTCACATCGGGACCGCCGAGCCTATCGTGGAGGACGGCTCCATTCGAGAGCGGAATCGTGAGGGGGAGCGTGGCCGCGTACGTTTGCGGCGTTGCCAAACGGTTGATCGCCACGAGCGCCACGTCGCCCGCCGCTGTCTGCCGAGCGAAGACCAAGAAATCTTCGGTCGTCGAAACGGGCCGGTAGTCCCCGCGCCGAAGGGCCACGAGCTCTTTTCGCGCGGCCCCGAGCTTGCGCGTCCAGGTGAGCGTCGCCGCTTCGTCCGCGCTGAGGGTCATGTCGCCGCGCCACATCACGCGGTTGTTCGGATCGGCGCCGCCCCACTCTCCGTACTCATCGCCGTAGTAGACGAGCGGCGCGCCCGGAAGACCCATCAGCCACGACATGGCCAGACGATGCCGCGCGTACGGCTCCGAATCCGGCGGAGCCGCGGCGATGTTGCTCCATTTATTTCCGGGGACGGACGCAGCGTGCGCGGCGTCCTGACCGCGGTAGCTGGCGATCGTCACCGAGCGCGGAGTGTCGTGGCTACCGATGTACGGCGTCATGATCGAACCGGCCGGATATTCCCACCCGCTCGCCTGCGCCCAGTAATCGGCGTGAACGAGGCCCTTCGTGGAGTTGGTGTCGAACACCAGGTAAGGCACGGCGGCGTAGAGGACGAAGTCGAACTGCCCGTCGAGCCCGTTCGGACCGATGTAGCGGCTGATCGTGTCGTACTGAGACTGGTTGCAGGCGAGACCGCAGTCGCTCCAGCCCATTGCCGTCTCACCCGTGAGAAAGACCTTCGTGCCCGCGGCCTCGAACTCGTCGCGGATGCGTGCGGACAGGTTGATCGTAGCCACGTCTTCCACGTGCTTCACGGCGTCCATGCGGAGCCCGTCGAGATCGAAGTTGTCGATCCAGTAGACGGCGTCGTCACTGTACTGCTCGTTCACCGCGGGAACCGTCCAGTTCACGTCCGGGAGGTAGTCGGCGAAGAGGCAATCCAGGCGATGCGCCGTCCAGTCGCAGTTGGTCGTCCCGCACAAGCATCCGGTGCGAAACCAATCCGGGTGCGCCGCGAAGTACTCGTGCTCCTTGTGGACGTGGTTCACGACGAAATCCTGGAGGACGCGGATTCCGTGAGCGTGCGCTTCCTTCACCAATTTTTTCAACGCTGCCTCGCCTCCGAGACGCGCTTCCACTTCGCGAGCTTTGGTGGGCCAGTAGCCGTGGTAGCCCGTGACCGAGTGGACGCCGTCGTCAGCCGCGAACGCACCTTGGGGATTCGTCTGGAAAGGCGTGAGCCAGATGGCCCGGACGCCGAGCTGATCGAGCGCCCCGCTGGCGATGACCGAGCGCACGCCGTCGAAGTCGCCGCCCTGAAAGCTCGCCCTCGAGTCGACGCCACTGATCGCGGGCGCATTGTTCGTGGGATCGCCGTCTTTCATGCGATCGGTCATCGCCATGTAGATGACAGCGTCGCGCCAATCGAAGGCCGCGTCTTCCACCCAGAAGACGAGCCGAAGGGGCTTGGCAGCTTTGCCGCGCTTGTCGGTCGCGAAAACGACGAGGCTGTACTTCCCGTCGGCGAGCGCGGGCGCATCGATGGACAGGCGGGCCCCGTCGAGCTTGACCGTCACGGGTGAGAGGACTTCGTCTTTTCGAAGCGTCGCCCTTACCGAGGCCGTGTCGATTCCCGTACGATCCGCGGCGTCGACGTAGTGCACGTTTGCCGTGAAGCGACCCTGCCCACTCGCAGCGCGGGTGAGCGACTTGTCGCTGAGGGAGAGGACGGGAACATGACAATCCGGAACGCGCACCGCGGAGTTCTCGACGCTCCCTACGTACTTGCGGAGGCGCGCCCCGGGGTCGAGCTCGTACGCGCCGCCGAGGAGAAGCTTGTATCCTGCAAGTCCCGGCGGGAGCTCGATTCCCACGGTGAACGAGCCGTCGGACGCTGGCCCGGTCATGGCCACGCCGGGCTTGGCGAAGGCGTTCCACTCGCCCGTGACCTCGGCGCTGCGGACGATTCGCCCAGCAGGGGGCGCGTAGCGGAACGTCGTCGTGCACGTTACGGCGCTGATTTCGCCGGGGCCTCCGTCGGTGCGCGCAGAGCCACTTTCGCCGCCCTCGAAGCCTGCGTCCTCCAAGCCGACGTGCGGAGGCGTGGTGCCGTTGGACGAATCGGCATTACACGCGGCAAAGGAGAGCGCGGCGACAGCAAAGAGAAGAAGGCGCTTCACGAGACTCTCTTTCGCTTGCGAAGAAGAAGACCGAGCCCACCGAGAAGAGAGACAAGCGCGCCGGCTTCGTTCGTCTTTGCGCCTGCAGAGACGCAGCCGCAGCCGCCAGGCGAAGTCGCGTCGCCGTTCACTGGAGAGCCCGCATCCGTCGGGTTCACGCGCGGTCCTCCTTCGGGATTGGCGGCTGCGTCGCTGCCCGCGTCGTCGCTCGACGCGCCAGGCTCGGATGCAAAGGCGTCGCACGTGGGGGTGACCGGGACTCCACGCTCGCTGAGGGCGAGCACGTACGCGCCGGCGCCGAAGCCCACCATCGGAGACTCGCCGGCATAGTCGGCCGTGGTGCGATCGTGAAGCTCGGAGAGCTCGAGGAAATTCTCGGTAGCCTGATCGACGTTCCACGCAAACGTGCTCGCCGCTCCCACCGAATCACCGGCGAGCGCGCGCGGACGCGATGAACGCAGGTCGACGAAGATCCATTCTTGCGAGTCGTACCAAGCGCCGAGGTCATTGCGCATGAAGCCGCGACCGCTGGGGGGCGTCAGACCGCGGACGAGAGACGCGATGGTGGCCTTTGCAGTGCGCCTCGTGGGATCGATGAGCCCGAAGTTGATGGCCTCGAGCGCGCCCGCATCGAGCCAACCGACACCTGCGGCGAGACCCTCGGTGCTCTGGGCGATCGTTCCGTCGGGCGCACGGAGGCTAGCCAGGATCGCATCGCGCGCGCTCGCTCCGGCGGTGCGGTACGCGGTGGCTGAAGCCGCGTCGCTGGCCTTCGTGGCCAAGCGCGCGGCGGAGCACAGACCATGGGCGGCGGTGATCGTGGAGTAGGCGAAGTGGCGCTGCTTTCCGTTCCAGTGCACTTCCCAAATGGACGAATCGGCAGCAATCAGACCGCTCGGTTCCTGCAAGTGAACGAGCACGTCGGCCACGTTGGATTTGACGACGGGCCACCACGACGCGAGGGACACGGTGTCGTTCGAGGCGCGCACGTATTCATCGAGAGCCCACAAAAATAGGCCAAATCCGTCGAACTCGACGTTGGGGCCGTCGGCGTTCGAGTCGGACTCTTCGGTGCCGTTGCCGAAGTAGCGCACCACCGAGATCTGGTACGGAGATTTGACGTAGGTCGCATAGGCCCCGACCGTGGCGCCCATCTGAAAGGAGAGAGCGTTCTTCGCTTCCGCATAGTGACCACTGCGAACGAGCGCGACGGTGGCATACGCCATGTCTCTCACCCAGGAGATGTTCCATTTTCCCGGCGCGAGGCTGGCCAGGATCTGCCCCGAAGATTTTCCGGGCTCGGTGACGGCAGCCATCCGAATGTTGGCTTGCGACTGGAGGTAGAGCGCCGCCTCGCGCGGAGTCGATCCCGCGGGTGGAGCGCCGAGCCACGCCGCCCACGCCGTTTTCTCGTCGGCGAGGATCGCGTCCGCCGTACGGCCTGCGATCCAGGTGCGCACCCGGGTGATCGCCGCGAGCGCATCGGCGTCCGCCGCGAGGACGGTGAACCAGCCCGCTGTCGCCGTGCTTCCGACCGCACCATTTCCGAGCGACGTTTGAAGGCCGCCGACCGCGTCACTCAGTGCGCCCCCGGTGCCCGCGTTGTTCGCAAGGTTTGCCCCGGCGTTGAGCGAGTCGTATGGATTTTGCGGGCTTGCGCCGTGAAACGAGGAAGCGCCGATGCTCCCGTAACCCATGGCGACGCCGCTCGGACCGTACTCGTAGAGCGCATCGGCCGCGGCGTTGTAGGCGATGTTCTCTCCGTCGCTTCCGGGCGCGGGCGAGCCGGAGCCGAGGTGGTAGTTGAAGAGCGAGTACGCGTCGATCGCCCCGGTGCCGCTCGCGCGCGTGACTTTGACGATCATCACGCTTGCGTTTTCCGTGAGCCCCATAGGCGCAAAATCGTATTCGTCGACGGTGAAGCCAGACACGCTTCGCACCACGTGGATGATCCCGGTGCCCGGGATCATTTCGATCGACGTCGGCGTCACGGTGGAGAGCCACGTTCCCGCCCCGCCCACGCGGATACCCGGATAGGCATCGAACGCGAAGTTCCGCGACTCGCTTCCCGCGCTGGGAAAGCGGTACGGGTGCTCTAGAAATTGATTCACCCGGTTGGTCGTCGCATCGAAGGCGATCGACGCTCTGCCGTTCGACGAAGAAAGGTGATGCTCGGTGCGGTGAGGGACGACGGCGCCCGCTTCCCCGGCGATGCCCAGGACTGCGCACAAGGCTCCCAATCCTGCCGTGCCGGAAAGCGTTCTCATCGGCATGCGCGCTCCTGTCGGTTAGCACGTGTCCATCCGGGTGCCATCAGAAAGTAACTCAGACCTGCGTTACGCTTCGGGGTCACCGTTTCGTGCGAAAAAACGCCTTCACAGGCGCATCGCTCCAGATGGACGCAACCGGCGTCGAGCTCCTCGATTGAGCTAGTTCACGACGAAGATGCGCGTCTGACGCGGCGGGATCATCGCGTTCGGACCGGAGGCGACGGTGCCCGTCAATAGCTCGGTCATTGGCACCGCGGGGAGCATGGAGACGGACTGCGCGGTGTCGCCACGGTTGATCGCGACGTAGACGACGTCTCCGGTGGTGGTCATGGAGTAGACCCACAAATCGGGCGTCGCGGTGAGTGTGGAGCGGTGGCCTCGGCGGAGCGCGGGATGCGCCGCGCGGATGGTGGTCAGCGCCTTGATGCGATCATGGAGGTAGGTCTGATCAGTGGTGAGGCCCGTCCACTGCATCTTCCGGCGGTTGTCCGGATCGCCCGCGCCCGGGAGGCCGATCTCGTCGCCGTAGTAGACGAGCGGAGCCCCCTTGTTGGTGAGGAGCAGCGCGAACGCGTTTCCAACGCGCTCGAACGGTGAACGAGAGCTCGGGAGCTGCGGCTGATTCGACCAGGAGAGATTCTTCCCGTCGTCCCCCTGCCCGCTCCACAAGGCCGGATCTTGCGCCAGGTGGATGATGCGCGGCAGATCGTGGTTGCCGATGAACGTGCTCATGACGGCGGTGGAGCCGTAGAAGCTCTCGTTCGTGTCCATGTACGCCGCGAGATCGTTCATCCCCGTGTACTGGCGCATGATCACCGCTTCGGTGACCCTCTTGCGCAGGGGGAAATCGAACTGCCCATCGAGCTTCGCAGAGGGATCCACGAACGACTTGATGAAATCGCGGTTCTCGAAATCGTAGGTCTCGCCCACCATGTAGAAGCGCTGGGGAATGGTCTGACCGGCGATGACTTGCGTGCCGATCGCGCTACGGAGCTGGGTGAGCCAGCTCGTGTCCACGTGCTTGATGGCGTCGAGACGGAAGCCGTCGATTCCGGTGTTCTTCACCCAGTCGACGGCATTCTGCACCATGAAATCGCGGGCTGCGCCGTTGGTGTAGTTCCAGTGCGGGAGGTAGTCGGTGAACCAGCAGCGCTGGTATTGCGTGTCCCAGCTGCAGTTCTGCCCGCAGATGCAGTCGCCGCCGTTGAACGAGTTCGGCCAGAACCAATCGTTGTGCGCGGCGTAGAGCGCGCTCGAGATGTGCACGTGCACCATCGCGTAATCGAAGAGCACCTTGAGGTTCTTGGCGTGCGCGGCAATGACGAGATCCTTCAGCTCCTGCATAGTGCCGAAGCACCCTTCGGGCTGCGCGGGATCCTTCGGCCAGTAGCCGTGGTAAGCCGAATAGTTGTGGGTGTCGCCGCCGGTGCCGTGGCCAGCCACGTTGTCGGCGTTCTGCACGGGCACCGTGATCCACAGGGTGTTCACGCCGAGATCGGTGAAGTACCCGGCGTTGATCTTCTGGGTGACGCCGAGCCAGTCGCCGCCTTTGTAGTCACCGGGGCCGTCGGTTCCAGCGACGCTGCAGTTGTTGCCGGGGTTCCCGTCGAAGAACCGATCGACGAAGACGAAGTACATGACGGAGTCGCGCCAGTCGTAGACGCCCGGCGGCGGAACGGGCGGCTCGGCGCACGTAAAGTCGGTGCACGAGACGGGGACCGATAGGCTGTTCGTGTTCCCGCTTCCGTCCGAGTAGACGGCGGTGTTGACCGGATCGAGCGTCCAGGTGGTGTTGTTCACGAAGAACTTGTATTGTACAGGCTTCTGGAACGGGACCGCGACCGACACCGTCCACTTGGCCCCCGAGTGGGTCATCGGGTCGCCCTTCTGCCAGGCGCCATCGCGGTAGTCGCCGCGGAGCTCGACGCTCGTCTCGCCGCCGAAGGGAAAGGTGAACGTCGATGCGCAGCGCTTCAGGTCGTCCGGACAGATGAAAGCGCCCGCGTCGCTGCCGCCGTTTCCCGAGCCGTAGCCGTCTCCGTTGCCGCCGTTTCCCGGGTTGAACGCCGACGCGTCGGGGGGGCTCCCGAAGTCTTTGTTCTTCGTGTCACTGCTTCCGCATGCGGCGAAGGCCGTTGCGGCGGCGAAAAAAGCGGTGGTGGCCAGGATGCGGGCGGTGGTCATCGGAGGTCGTCCTGAGCGAAATCAGCGCGCACACGTGCTGGCGGCGGGCACGTACACCTGCACGGAGAATGGCGCGGGTTCAAGGTTTGTCAACTCAGGGCTGAGTGACGCATGCGATCCCTCGAGAAGATCCTGGTAATCGCCGCCTTCGATTCCGGGAAGCGGCACGGACAACGGGGCCACGGGGTTGCGCGTGACGACCACGATCGCACGCCCCCCCGACGCGGACTCGCGCGCGTAGATCAGATGCTCGGCATCGGTGTAGAGCGTCCGGTAGGTACCGCGGCGAAGCGCTTCGGAGCAGGCGCGCGCGCGGCCGAGAGCAGCCATCTTGGCCCGGGTCTGCTTCTGTAGTGCGGAGAGATCCGCCTCTGCAGGCATCACGTGACGCGAGTCCGGATCGGCGCGGCCCGCGAGCCCGATCTCGTCACCGTAGTAGACGACCGGCGCGCCAGGGAGCGTGAACACCAGACCGAGCGCGAGCTGCTGTTTGGCGTACACCCGGGGGTCGATGGACTGCGCGGCGGAGACCCAGCCGTCCCCGTCCGCGTCGCCCGCGCTCACCGAAGCAAAGCGCGAGACGTCGTGATTGCCGATGGTCAGCCCCATCACCGCGCCCGATCCGTTCCAGGTCTCCTCGCCGATATGCACGGTGGTCTCGAGGTCGGTCATCGGTGCGCTCATCTCGGCGATCGTCCGGCGCAGAGACCACATGAGCGGAAAATGAAATTCGCTGTCGAGCCCGAACGGCCCAAGCTCGTAGCGAAGAAGTCCGTAGCCGCCCGGGCCGGTGAAGTTCTCGCCAAGGAGGAGCGTCTTGTGTCCGGGGTAGTCGTAGCGTGCGCGCACCGCCGCGGCGATTCGTCGTGACGCAGCTCGGGGCATCATGGGCACGGCGTCGATACGCAGCCCATCACCATCGAAGCGATCCAGCCAGAAAAGCACGTCGTCCGTGATCTGATCCGCCACGGCGGGCTTCGTCCAATCGAGATCCGGAAGGTACGGCGCGAACCAGCAGTCGAGAATGTGAGAGGCCCAGTCGCAGGTGCCGGTGCCACAAATGCATTTGCCACCCGGGTCGTTGAACCAATCGTCCGTGGCGTGCTTCTGCACGTAGGGGTGCTGCTCGTGCACGTGGTTGGGAACGACGTCGAAGATCACCCGAAGCCCGCGGGCGTGGGCCGCGGCGATGAGGGCGTCGAGATCCGCTTCGCTGGCGACCGCGGGCTCGAGGGCGCGTGAGTCGACGGGCCAGTAGCCGTGGTAGCCCGAGTAGGGTCGTCCGTCGTTGCCGGGAAACGTTCCCTCCGGATTCTTGTAGAGCGGGCTCAGCCAGATCGTGTTGATCCCCAGCTGGGTGAGCTCACCGCTCTCGATGGCCGAGCGCACGCCGCGAAGATTTCCGCCGGCCCGCAGCGAAGGGAGCGCTGGCGCGGGAAGAGCGCCCTTTTCGTTCCGATAACGATCGACCATCACTTGGTAGATGACGCTGTCGCGAACGTCGAACGGCGTCTTCTCGATCCACAAGGTGGCAAGCGATCCGGCGGCGTCGTGGCCCGCGCTGTCCTTGGCGGCGACGCGGATCGTGTGCTTGCCTGGAGCGAGCGCGCCGAAGGTGAGGGTCAGCGTTCCTTTCTGGGGATCAGCCTCGACGCGGTCGGGAATGATGACGTCGCCGCTCCGCTCTGTCGCCCGGATGGATGCCGGATCGAGGGGATTTCCCGCGCGAGAAGCGAGAAAAGATGCGGCAACGCGGGCGTGACCGTCCATCGATCCGTCTGCAGACTCGACGCGCACCGCGGGCTCGTCGCAGCTTGGCGTTGAGAGCCACGCGACCTCGTGACCCTCGTGAAACGCGCTCGTGGGGACGTTGGGATCGCTTATCCACACGCCGTCTTCGACGATCCCGTACGCGTTTTCTCCGGGCGGAAGATCGTACGTCGTCGCGCGCCATCCATCGGCGCGGTCCGTCGAAAGGACACGGCCCGGTCGTTTCCAAGTTTCCCAGCTGGCCACGATCTCCACCGTCGACGCCGGGCTTGCCGCACGATGCCAGATCGTCAGAGCGCACGAGCGCGCGGGGATGGCCGGCCCAGCCGGAGCATCATGGCAGGAGACGCCCGTGGTGAGGACGAGCGCAAGAAGCAGAGGCGCGTGGCGTCGCACGGAGTCCGTCGAGGATGACCGATTTCAAGCCCCCGCGGTATAGAGCGCGTAGATCGACCCCCAGGCCATCGTCAGGAGCACGAGAAAAAGACTGATCACCACCCACTCGGCGCGCTTCAACGCCCGCTGGCTCGCGATGACGCCCCACCCCATCGCGAACGAGCCGAGCCCATTGGCGAGGTGATAGGCGGTGCCGAGGCTGCCGAGGAGATAGACGACCAGCGTCGGGGTGTGGAAATGCATCTCGTGAGAAATGCTCGCGAAGGTCTCCGCGTGCCCCTCGATCAGCCGCGGATGAATCATCGCTAGCCACAAGTGCGCGCCGATGAAAAGCGCCACCCCAACCGCGCTGAGACGCTGCAGAGCAAACTTCAGGTTGGAGTAGTAGCGGTAACGAAGGTTGTTCGGCTTGGCCATGAGGATCCGCCCGATGCCCCACACGGTGTGGATGGCGAGCGGCGCGAGGACCACGATCATCGTTGCGATGTGGGCGACAGGATGCGGGTAGGTAGTGACGGCCTCGCTCCAGGCTTCGCCGCCACGAAAGGCCGCGAGGTTGTGCCAGAGATGAAGCATCGTCCAGAGTCCGAGCGGAAGCACCGCGAGGAGCGAGCCCAGGCGTGCCCGAAGAAAACCTACGCGACCGCTCGGCGCATCTGACATGGTAGGACGGATGTAGGGCTTGGCGCGTCGCGTTGACAAGCTAAACTGCTCGCAGTGACATTCGTAGCTCCCGCGCTCGCCGCGCTTCCTGCTCTTTTAGCTCTTGCGGTCGTCTCGCTCCCCACCACAGCGTACGCTCAGCTCGCACCGCATCCACGGGTTGCGGGTACGGAGCTGAACGCCGTCGAGCTCGCACCGCGAGTGGGCTCGTCAGACAACGATCGCCGCGATTGGCGGCAGATCGCCTGGAACGATCTCGCGAAGACCACCCTCGCCGCGGGGCCCTACGTCGTTCGTTTTCAAGTGGCTGGCGGAGAGCATCTGGCGCTCGAAGTCCCCGTTTGCGCGGGGCGTGGACGCGTGCTCGTCGACGGCGTTGCGGTGACGACGGCTGCCGGACCTCTGGTTCTCCCGCTCCCTCCACGCCCTGCAGAAGCGCATCAAGTGGAGATCGAGCTGACTGTCGGCGGCTACGAGCATCGCGTGGCGTGCGGCGGCGCTCCACGATTCGGCGCGCAGGTCGACACCCGCGAAGGCCTCGGAGTCATCACCTTCCCCTCAGCGTACGGCGCGCTCGGCGGCGGAAAAGCAGTGGTGTTCGTGCCTCCCGGTCACGACGGGTCGAAGCCCGGCGCCCTGCTCGTGGGGCTCCATCCGTGGAACGGCGGAACCTGGACCTACGCCGCTTACGCCGAGCTCCTGCGGGAGGCGACGGCGCGTGACGTGATCTTGCTCATGCCGAGCGGGCTCGGAAATTCATTGTATACCGCAAGCGCCGAGGACGAGGCCCTTCACGCCATCGATGCCGTGAGCCACGCCTTACCGGTCGATCCGCGAAGGATATCTCTGTGGGGCGCGTCGATGGGCGGCGCAGGGGCAACGACGATCGGCTTCCATCACCCCGACAAGTTCGCGACGGTCACCAGCTTCTTCGGAGACTCGAAATACGATCTGTCGACCTACGTGAAGGCGATCTTACCGGACGAAGCGTCGGCGCACCTGGTCAACGCTCTGGACGTCGTGGACAACGCTCGGAACCTCGGAGTGTGGCTGGTGCACGGCGAAGACGACCACGTCTCTCCGATCGCCCAGAGCAGCATGCTGGCGCAGGCGCTCACTGATCGCGGCTTCGCTGTTCGTTTCGATCGGGTGCCCCATGCCGGACACGAAGGCTCGCTCGCCGCACGCTTTCTCATCGAGCTCGTCGACAAGGCAAGCGAAGCCCACGTTCCTTCTTTTCCGTCGCGGGTGAGCTTTCGCAGCGTACGCCCCCTGGACGCCTCCGCGTACGGGGTCCACATTTTTCGCACGGGGGGCGACGCGCTCGTCGATCTCGAGCGGCGCGCCGATGGAATTCACGTGCTCAAGGCGACCAACGTGAAGACGATCGAGCTCACACGCGGGAGCCTCGGGGCCACGGAGGGTGCTCCGATCGTGATCGACGATCCCGCAATCAAAGTCGAGGTTCGCTGGGAGGCGAGCGTCCCGGTCGTCCTTCCGCACTGACGCATGTCGCGCGTTCGCCAGGTCATTCTCGTGGCGACGCCGATGGTGGCGGCGGCGACCCTGGCCCTCGGTCTTCGCATCGGGGCGCGCGATGCGGTACGCGCCGCCCTCGTCTATTCCGCGCCACCGGCAAAGGCCAGGAGAGGGTTCGCCTGGCAGGTGCAGGCGATGCGCGAAGAGCTGGGGGTGCGAGAGGTGCTCCCGCTGGCTTCGCTCCGCGTGCACGCGCGCAGCGGATTCAAAGAGGCGACATGGAGCGGCTCGACCAACGTCGACGGCGTCGCCGAAGTGTGGCTCGATCTTCCGAGCGCGGACGCAGACGACGCCGTGGAGCTCTCCGTGGAGGCCGGGGAAACCCTTGCGGCGGGGACGGTGCGCTTCGCGAAGGAGGCGCGCCGATGGGGCGAAGGCTCCACGAAACAAGGTGCGTTACCGCCTTCGAGGCGCGATGGAGCGATCCTCCTCGACGTCGCGGTGAGCGGGCAAAAGATGACGCCGGGATTTCCGACGAGCCTCTGGGTACGCGCCACCGACGCCATCGGCGGATCGCCACTCGGCGGCGTTCGCATCGACACCGAGCCCGAGCCCGGCTTGACGTTTGCCACCCCGTCGGTCGTCACGTGCAGCAATGGATGGGTCGAGATTCCAGGAACGGCGAGCGGGCACGTCATAGGAACCGGTCTGGTTGCAAAAGCAAAAGATGGTCGCGAGGGCCACTGGTATGGCGCGCTCCCGGTGGCTGCGGGCTCGGCGTTCGTGGCCATCCCCGCGCACGTCGCTCCGAACACGCCGCTGACGCTCGAGGCCGTTCTGCCGACCGTGCGACGACTGGGCTACGCCGAGGTGGATGACGACAACGGAAGGGCATTCGCGCAGACGCTCTCTTTCGAGCCTGACTCGGAGGGATTTCTCCGCGCGTCGATCGATCTGCCGGCGCTCGCCGCGGGAGCGTACTGGCTGGTGACATCGGGAGAGCCGGGCGGCGCGGAGACTCTCACGGGGTCGGCGATAGCCCGGCCCTTTTACGTCGGCGACGCTCCCTTCGGCGATCCGGTCTGCGGCGCCGGTTCCTCTGTCGCGGTCGCCGAGGCCGGTCACTTCACGCGCACGCTTGCCCTCGACGGCTTCATCGCTACCCGCGCGCCGGCGTGCGCCAAACGCGAACGTGGTCGAACGATCGCGCTTTCAGGGCTCCTCTTCGCCGCGGTCCTGGAGACACTTCTCATCGTAAGCGGCGCTCGCTCCAACGCAAAAGAGCGCGCGCGCGAAGAGCTCGCACTCGGCGGCGAAACCCGTGGAAGCGTGGGTTTTCGTGCGACCTGGCTGCATGTCGCCATCGGCCTTTGCGTAGCTCTCCTCGGCTTCGCGCTCCTCGCGGCGATGCTCCTCTACCGATCGTAGCGTTCAGTCGTCGTACGCGGCTAGGCGGCGTGCATCCGCGCTCGCATCGACATCGACGATTTGATCGACGTCGCGGCGGGCAAAGAAACGCGCTGATGCAGCGGGCAAGCCGTCGTTCGCATTCTTCAGCGACCATGTGGCGTGCTCGACGAGAAGGGCAAGCTCGAGGGCGCGGCCAAGGGTCATGGCAAAGCGACGCGCCCCCGCTTCAAGCGCATGTGGTCCGACGGCGAACGCGCTCACCAGCCATTCCTGCGCGTGAAGCACGGCGCGAAGGGCTTTTTCTCCGGCTGCCGCGAGGTCCGGCGGCGCATCGGTGAGCCGAGCGCGTACCTCGTTTTCGATCACGGAGAGCGAACCTCCGCGACCGAGCGCGCGGAGCACGTCGAGCGACAGAACGTTCGTCGTCCCCTCCCAGATCGGCAGGACTTGTGCGTCGCGAAGAAGGCGCGGAAGCCCCGTATCCTCAACGTAGCCCGCTCCGCCAAACGCCTCGAGCACTTCGCTCGTCACGGCGACAGCCTGCTTCGCGGTCGTGAGCTTCACGATCGGCGTGAGCAACCGAAGGAGCTGCGCTTCCTCCTCGGTCAGCGTGCCGGCTTCGTCGCGGCCGACGAGCTCGACCGCCCGAAATGCCAGGAAAAAAGCGCCCTGGAACTCGGAGTGCATGGTCGCCAACGTGTCGGCGTGGAGCGGTTTGTCGACGAGCGGTAGGCCGAAAGCGATTCGCTTCTTGGCGTAGTCGCGGGCGAGAGCGAGGCCACGACGCATCCCGGAGATCGCTCCGATTGCGTTCCATGTGCGCGTCACCGTGAGCATCGGGGTGATGTTCTTGATGCCATCGCGAAGACCCGCCACCGGGTACGCGAGAGCTCCGTCGAGGGTGAGCTCCGCTGTCGGGACCATCTTCGTACCCAGCTTGTCCTTCAGGCGATTCACGGCGATTCCGTTCAGCGCACCGCTTGCGTCCCGCTGCTCGACATAGAAGAGCGCGAGCCCACTTCCGCCGGGCGGATTTCCCTCGGGACGCGCAAGGGTGAGGGCCATCTGCGAGGTCGTCGCCGAGGTGAACCACTTCGTTCCGTACAGGCGATACCCTTCGCCGTGGGGCTCGGGACGCGCGACGGTCTCGGTGATGGCCACGTCCGAGCCACCGGTTCTCTCCGTCATCCATTGGCCGCTCGTCCACGCAGCGTCCGGATCGCGGCTCGTGAGGCGAGGGACCGCACGATCGATGAGAGCCTTGTTTTTGCTGGCGATCAGCGTGCGCGCGGCCCCGTCGGTCATCGCGAGCGGACAGGAGTAAACGCCCGACGAAGGGTCGAGGAGGTAGTTGAGCGCAAAGTGATGAATGCGCGAATATTCGCCGTGACGCCTCTCGTAAGCCGTGGCGATGACGCCGAGGCGGGTCCCGATTTTTGCGACCTCCTTCCACAGCGGCGTGACCTCGATGCGGTCGACCCTCTTTCCCCACGCATCCCACTGCACGAGCTTCGGCTCGCTCTGCCTGTCTTGGTCCAAGAGATCGTTCAGCACGCCGCCGGCAAGCTCGCCCATCTCCGTGAGCGAGGGCTCGATCTCCTTGCGCACGTCCTCGGGGAGCTTGCGCGCGAGGTATGAGCGAAGAACACGGTCGCCAGTAAATTGATTTCCGAGCGAGGGTGGTGTCTGAAAGAAGGGCATCGCGGATAAGTCTACACCCAGTGCGCGGCCGCAGTTTTGCGTCTAAGCTGTAAATCGTGCGGTTTCGACGAGCCCTGACGCTGCTCACTCTGGCGATCACGCTCACGCCCGCGTTTTCGGTCAGCGCCCAGCCGGACTTCGATCCGCGCGGTCGCCACAAGCCGCCGCCGGCGCCGCATCCTCCGACCCATCCGCAACCGCACGGCCCACAAAGCCCGGCGGCGCCAACGAAGCCCGTCAACTCCGCCACGCCCGACGGCGCATCCGCGGGGGTGCTCATCGAGCGCTACACGCGCGTCGTTCTCTCTCAGCCCGGCTCGCCGTTTCCACTGCAGCGCCTCGCGCAGCTGTATCGCGACAAGGATGGAAATCTCGGCGGCCTCGTCACGGATTTCGAGCAGCGCGCGGCGCAGCCTGGACCCGATCAATATCCGTCAACGGTGACGCTCGCTGGAATCTACAAGATCGACGGCCGCCAAGAAGATGCGGTGAAGACGTACGAAAAAGCGATCGCCCTGAAGGCGAGCGATCCCACGGCGCTGATGGCCCTCGCGCGCGTGCTCCAGGATCGCGGAGACGCAGCCCCCGCCCGGGCCCGCTACGAACAGGCCCTCTTGCTGCAAACGGTGGCGAGCGACAAAGAGCAAACCCTCCGCACGCTAATGGCTCTCGCCCTCGATGGAAAGGATTGGGCCGGAGCAAAAGGCTTTCATGTGCAGCTCGTGAAGATGCAGCCGACCAGCCTCTTCGTGAAGGGCGAGCTCGGGCGAGAGCTCTTCGCGCGCGGTGAGTTCGAACGCTCCGAAGCGGAGTTCAAGGATCTAGTGAACGCCGCCGCGGGGGACAACCGCGCGCTCGCCCCGGCACTGAAGGATCTCGGACGAGCGCAGGCAAAGGCCCACAAGAATCAGGAGGCGGTGGCCACTTTAAAAAGGGGCCTGACCGCAGCCGGCGCCGAGGCCGCGGTGCGCGCCGAGATCTACGAGACCATCACCGAGATCTATCGCGCCGATCAGCAGCTGCCGATCCTCATCAAGCAGATCGAGGACGAGCATCCCACCGACTTCGGTCGGCTCGCGCTCCTCGGCTCGCTCTACGAGGAAACGGGCGATGCGCTCAATGCCCTGAAGACGTACCAGAAAGCGCTGGCCATCAATCCGCGTCACATCGATCTCCGCTTGAAGATGATCCGCCTCCTCCAGGGACAAGGGGAGCTCGACAAGGCGATCGCCGAGTACGAAGGGCTTATCCGGTCCGCGCCGAACAATCCCGCGTTCGTCTTCGAGCAGTGTGATGCGCTCCTCCAGCGCGGCGATCGAGCGCGTGCGCTCAAGCTCCTGAACGAGCTCGAAGCGCGCGCAAGCACCGACGAAGAAGTGCTCAGCCGCCTGGCGGATTTCTACGGGCGCATCGGGGAGAACGACAAATCACTCCAGGTCCTCACCCGTCTCGCACAAGTGGGCGCAAACGATCCGTCGCACCTCGTCGATCTCGGCGATCGTTATTTTCAGGACAACAACGTGAGTCTCGCGGTGCAGACGTGGAAGCGGATCTTGCTCACGGTCACGCCGCGCGCCCGTGCTTTATCGGCGCTCGGAGAGGTGTACCTCGAGCACGAGATGACCTCGGAAGCGCTCCTGGTGTTGAAGGAAGCGCTGTCCCTCGACCCTCAGAACCTAGGCTACAAGAAGCAGCTCGCGGGGGCCTTGGAGCGCGCGAAAAATTACCGCGAGGCACGCCTGCTCTGGCAAGAGCTCGCCGATAAGTCGCGCAAGACGAACGACAAAGTCATGGCTCGAGAAGCGCGAACGCACATGGTGACGCTCTGGGGTCTCGAGCACATCATCGAATCGCAAGTGGCGCCGCTCACCGTCCAATTCAACGGGAAGCCGCCGGACGTAGAAGCCGGGCGCACGCTGGCCGAAGTGCAGCTTCATCTCCGCAAGCTCTCCGACGCAGAGGCTACGCTTCGCAGAGTCATCGGGAACGCGCCCGGCGACGCAGACAGCTACCTCGCGCTCGAGCGGGTGCTCGTGCAAGAGGTCAAGCTGCTCGACGCGATCGCCGTCCTCGAAAAATTGGTGGTCGTGGAACCGAAGCGCGCGCGCGAGCTCTACCAGCGCATGGCGCAGTACGCCCTCCAGCTCTATCGCGACGACGACGCGATCCGGTATGCGGCGCGGGCCGTGGAGCTCAATCCGGACGACGCCGAAGGTCACCGCCGACTCGGAGAAATGTACCGCTCGCGGCAAGACAACGAGCACGCGATAAGCGAGTTTCGGGCGGCCCTCGCCAAGAACGATCGCAACTACATGGTCTACTTCGAGCTGGCCGATCTCCTCCTCTCGAAGGGAGAGACGGACGAAGCGGATCGCTTGTTTCGCCGGGTGATTCGCGGTGCGCCGGACGAAGAGCTCGTCGCGCGTGCCTCGCGTCTCTCGATGCAAATCAACCTCGGGAAGGGGACGCTCGAGTCGCTCGAGCAGGAGCTCCTCCCGCTGGCCATCGGCAATCCACAGAAGACGATCTACCGCCGCCTGCTCGTTGAAATTTACGGAAATCTCACCTTTGGCTTGGTGCAGAAGGTTCGCCACGCCGAGGGCAAAGACGGCGAGGACGCGCGCGTCGCCCTTGAACGCATCCGATCACGAGCCGTAAAACCGTTGCTCGACGCCTTGGCAGACTCGGATGCGGGTCAGCAGCGAATCGCGATCGACGTCCTCGGGTACGTGCAGAACAAGAACGCAGGGCCTGCGCTTTTTGCTTTTGCGGTGGGGCCCGCGGAGTCGCAGCTTCGAGCGAGGGCCATGGTGGCCTGCGGCGCGCTTCGCGATCCCGCGCTCCTTCCGAAGTATGGCGCCCTCCTTTTCCCGAAGGGAGCTCAGCTCGAAGAAGGCACACCGACCGACGCCGTGGCCCTCGCTGCGGTGTGGGGCCTCGCGCGTATGGCGGACAAACGCACGACGACGGATCTTCGAGCGCTCACGAAGCGCGGCACGCCGGAGATGCGGGCGCTCGCCGTTCTCGGCCTCGGCCTTCTGCACGACAAGAACTCCATCGCGCTCGTCGCCACCACGGCACGCGGGCTAGATTCGGGAAACGTCGCGCGTGCGGCGGCGGCCTACGCCCTCGGCGAGCTCGCTGCCGAAGCCGAGGTGGCGACGCTTCTGTCGCTTGCCGCAGGAACCGACGCGCTACCCAGACAGCTCGCGCTCATCGCCTTGGCGCGGATGGGCGTCGCTCACGGGGGCAATCCGCCCGGCGGAAAAGCGGCGCTCGGGGCGATGGCCGATGCGGTCTTCGCTGGCGCCGAGCTGGAGAGCGCGCGGGCGCGAGCGACGGCCGAGGCACTCCAGAGAGCGGGAAGCGCGTCCCTCATCGTTCTCGCAAATCCGGGTGTTCACGCGGTGAGAGACACCCTGCCCGTTCCTGACGGCGGCGCGATCGAAGTAGAGCTCACCCTCGAGCAGCTCGTACCCCGCAGTTTTACGGAGAAGGAACGAGCCGCTGCGGTCGTGAAGTACGGCGACTACCTCGAGCGTGCGGCGCTGACCGCCCTTCAAATTTCGACCGATCGTGCGCGCGCGGTTCTCGACGCCGTCGGAACGGGGGACGGCGCGCTCCGCCCGTTCGTAGGGTCGGAGGCGACGGCGATTTCGGCGCAAGCACAGACGCGGGCAAAGGCGCTCGCCCACACGCTCGAGCCAGCGGTCGTCACCCACGTGAGAAGCCCGGATCCGGCGCTACGTATGAAGGCCATCGTTCTCCTCGCGCATTCACCGAGCGACGCCGCAACGAGCGCGGTGATGAGCGCCCTCGACGACACGAACGAAACGGTGCAGCGCGTGGCCCTCGCAGCGATCGGATCGCAAGGAGACCCGCGCGCGGTGACCGCGGTCTCGAGGCTCGTGCATACGCACCCGAACTGGGCGATGCGCGTCCTCGCCGTCGAGGCTCTCGGCAGGATGGGAAGCGCGGGGAACGGCGTCGAGGCAGGCAAGCAGCTTCGGGCGGCGGCGGTGAACGACACCTATGCGCTCGTCCGTGAGGCGGCGCTGAAATCGCTCTCGTCGTTCGATGTGCGCGGCGCCCAGCAGCTCGGCCTGCAGATGTCGAAGAGCGATCCCGAGCCCAGGGTTCGGGAGACCGCGCGGATCATCGCGGCCGGTGGGCGCTGAGCATGCTTCGGTCGACCTTCGGAGCCGTCATGGGTCTCACGTGCGTCGGTCTCTTCGGCTGCCGAGACCTCGCCCACTTCTCGACCGGCGATGGACACTACGAGGGCACGGTCGTGTCCGCCAATTTCGTGCGCGCGGGGATCAGTGATGGCATGCGCCTGTGCGTGACCCTCGATGCCGACAAGCTGCAAGATGCGCCGGGCACGCTGTCATCGAGCGACGGTAAATTTTCGAACACCGTTCTGCGTCCCATCCCGCAAATCTGGCACGATCCGCTCTCCACGCTCACGTTCGGCGAGGGACGGGTAAAGAACCTCGTCTACATGGCGGCTCCGTCTCCCGACGCCGGCGATTCGTCCGACGTCACGGTGATCTTGTCCCTCCTCGCTTCGGGGGCCATCGAAGCGCGGCTCCTCCGGGGGGCGCCGACCACCAGCGACGTCGGTGTCGCCGCGTCGAACAATCTCTTCGGAGCTTTTACGCTCGTTCGCGCGCCGGGCGCTTGCCCCTTCTGAGAGATGCTCGTTCTCGGACTCGAAACCTCCTGTGATGAGACCGGTGCATCGGTCGTGCGCGTCACTGACTTCGTCGGCGAGGTCCTCTCCGACGTCATACAAAGCCAAGTCGAGCTCCACGCCACCTACGGAGGCGTCGTGCCCGAGCTCGCCTCACGCGATCATGCTCGCAACATCGGCCCGGTGATCCACGAAGCGCTCGCGCGCGCGGGAACGAAGCTGTCCGAGCTCGACGCCATCGCGGTGACCCATCGGCCCGGATTGGTCGGTGCGCTGCTCGTCGGCGTGCAGGTCGCAAAAGGCATGGCCTGGGGCGCGGGCGTTCCCATCGTCGGCGTCGACCATTTGATCGGGCACCTGCTTGCGATTTTTCTCCGCCGCGCTCCCGGCGAGGCCGCAGAGATCCCTGACTTCCCGTTCGTCGCGCTCCTCGCCTCCGGCGGGCACACCGCGATTTACCAGGTGAACGGGCCGCACGCTTCGGAGTGCGTCGAGCTTGGAGGCACGCGGGACGACGCCGCCGGCGAAGCCTTCGACAAGGTCGCGCGCCTGCTTGGTCTCGGCTACCCGGGCGGACCAGTGATTGATCGACTCGCCGCGAAGGGAGATCCGGCGCGCTTCGATTTCGCTTCGCCGATGGCGAACAGGAGCTCGTTCGAGTTCAGCTTTTCCGGACTGAAGACTCAGGTCGCCCAGCATGTGGCGCGCCATGGAATTCCCTCCGACGATGGTGAGCTCGCGTCCCTCTGCGCATCGTTCCAACGTGCGGTCACCGAGGTGTTGGCCGCTAAGCTGGTGCGGGCCGCCAAAGCGAGCGGCGCAAAGAGCGTCGTCCTTGGTGGCGGGGTAGCTGCAAATCGCGAGCTCCGCGCGCGGGTAACGGATCTGGCTGGAAAAAACGGGCTTCGTGCATTCCTGCCTACGCTCGCTAGCTGCACCGACAACGCGGCGATGATCGCGTACGCCGGAGCGATGCGCCTCCAGCGAGGCGAACGCGACGGTTGGGATCTTCTCGTCACCAGCCAGACTTCGCTACCGCGAACCACGCGGAAAGGCCGTGGCGATCGCTAGCACGAAGACCAGTCGAGCGCCTCGCAGGGAAACTGCGTCCACGTGAGCGCTGAGCGGGTGGGCGTCGAAGCCGACGTCCGTGAGCACGTAGAAGAGGAGCGAATTCTGCTCCAAGCAGTAACCGCCGCGGCGGTCGTGAATGAGCTTTCGCTCAAGGCGCTCGGTTCGAGCTCGATCGATCGGCCGAGGAGAACGTCGAGGTTCTCGAACGGAATGGTCTGGACATGTGCGCGCACGATGGCGTTGAGCACGTCGAGGGTGGGGGTGCGCTGTCCAGAGGCTCGTCAGTGCTTGACGTGCCCGTGGCGCTTCTTCGGAGCAGAGGCCACATCGGCATGCTCCTTGGTGTGCGTGGGCGCATCGATTTTTTCTGCGAGAGCACCGGTTGGCGCGAGCACCATCTCGAGTGTGTCGCCCTTCGCGCGCACTTGATAATTCGGCACGCCGTCCTTGAAGGTCACCGAGAGCTCCGCACCGCTCCCGTCGTTGGTGACCTTGATGGAGCCGATTCGTCCGTCGCGCGCAGCGAGCGGGCCTGCCGCTTCGAGCGAGCGCCGATTGGGAAGCATCACCGTGAACCCGGTGGGCTGTGAGGCTCCTTCGATCTTCTCGATCATGCCGTCCATCTTGAGACGCAGAACGTTGCCGTGAGAGACCGCGGCGTTACCGAAGGGAGTGACGTGCATTGCCTTCTTGTGACCGTGCTTGTCGGTGACCGGCTCGTCGTTCATGACGATCGGACCATCGGAGATGATCGCGGGGGGAACGGCGAGCGGTGCACCACCCGCGAGCGTCGCACCCATCGGCGCGAACGGATCGGGAGCGGCGGGGGGGGGGGGCGCGGCGGCAGCGGGCGCGGCTTGCTCGGCAGGAGCGGCAGCGACGGGCGGCGGTGCGGGCTTTCGCATGGCGACGGCGAGGAGGAGGAGAGCGATTCCCGCTGCGCTGCCGATGGCGATGCCGCGTTTGTTCACCGGAAATTTTCCTGCTTTCGTGGCCTCGTCGGCTTCGTGCTTGGCGTCGGCGAGCGAGTCGCCACGAATGACTTTGCGACCGCTCGCGTGGAGCGCTCCGCCGGGCGGCGGCGACGTCATGCGACGGGGAGGCGCGGCTGCTTCCTCCTTCTTTGCAGCGCGACGCGCCGCAAGAAGTGCCACGGTGATCTTCGCGCGCTTGGCGAAGTCGACCATCGCCGGGCCGGCTTTCGCTGCCGCGCGTGCGAAGGCGCCCTTCATCTGATCGGACGCGCTCTTAATCGACTCGTAGTCGGCGTCGGGAGAGGCGCCCGCCTCGTGGCCGTCGATCACGGTGGGATCAGGCGTGCCCTCTTTGGCTGCGGCCACGAGTCCGGGCTCGCTCACGTCGACGTCCTCGGACGTCACGTCGTAGCGAAGCGCGACGACGAGCTGGGGCACCTTCGACTCCGGATCGATTTCCACTTCGACGCGATCGATGCGTGCGGGGCGCTTGCGGCCGGTCTCGGCATCCTCGAGCTCGAGCGTCTTGCCGACTTTCAAGAAGCCAAGCTCGCTCCCAACGGTGAGCTCGGCGCGGTTCGAATCACGCACCCGGGCGCGCATGGGAGAGCCGAGGCCATCGATGTGCAGGCGGACCCGCGTACCGAGCACGGCGTTCGTCTGGGTGATCCTGGCGACGGCGGCGGCGCTCTCGGCATCGAGCCCGGTGAAGCGAATTCCAAACTCGCCCCCCTTCCCGGCCTCTTGGTTCCAAACCACTTCGCCGGCGGCCATGACGCTCTCGTTCGAGGCATCGAATCGGCACGTCAGCGGCTGGCCGACCTCCGGAAGATACGCCGTACGGAGGTGCATTCCATCGTCGGAGACGTCGATGGCCTGAGCCTCGAACGACGGCCCGAGTGACCCACCGACTTCGACCAGTGCCTCGAACGGAAACCGCGTCGCGCCCTGCGCGCGTCGATCATCGATGCTCATGTAATCCTCCAGTTTGGAATACCCGTGGGATAAGGAATCCCGCGGCATGGGGCCAAGTTTTGGAGGACTATAAAATCAGGCTACGTCACGGGTGCCGCTCGACACGGTCTGCGGAGGTGACCTAGCCGATCGCCGGGCGGCGAGCTCGTCGGCGAACTTCGCAAAGAGTCCGAGCGCCTTCACTACGTCGGCCTTCCCTGATCGTCGATCTCACCGCGCTCCGCATCGACGAGGGTGTCGAGGCGGCTGTCGCTCGTCCCTTTTTCGACCATCGCGAGAATCTTTTCGCGAAGCTCCGTGAGCTCTTTGGCCGACACGTCGCCGTCGGTGCGCGCGAGGTAGAGGCACAGTCGGAATCACGCCGCCTAGTCGACCTGCGGGAGAAGGTCAGAGCGGAATGTTCGAGTGCTTTTTCGGGGGGTTCGAGTCGCGCTTGTCTTTGAGCATTTCGAGCGAGCGATGCAGGCGGGCGCGCAGGGTGTGCGGGTAAATCACCTCGTCGATGAACCCGAGCTCTGCAGCCTTGTAAGGGTTTGCAAACTTTTCTTTGTAGTCTGCAACGAATGCCGCTTTGGTGGCCACGGGATCGGTCGCCTTGGCGATCTCGTTTCGGCGCACGATGTTGACGGCGCCGTCGGGCCCCATCACCGCGATCTCTGCGGTGGGAAACGCAAAATTCATGTCGGCGCGAATGTGCTTCGACGCCATCACGTCGTAGGCCCCACCGTACGCCTTTCGGAGGATGACGGTGACCTTCGGAACCGTGGCTTCCGCGAACGCAAAAAGAAGCTTGGCGCCGTGCTTGATGATCCCGCCGTACTCCTGCTCGGTGCCGGGTAGAAACCCGGGCACGTCGACGAAGGTGACGATCGGAATGTTGAAGCAGTCGCAAAAACGGACGAAGCGTGCGGCTTTCATGGAGGCGTCGATGTCGAGCACGCCGGCCAGGATTTGAGGCTGGTTGGCCACGATGCCGACGGCGCGGCCCCCGACGCGCGCGAAGCCCACCACGATGTTCGCCGCGTACTGCTCGGCGATCTCGAAGAGATTTCCGTCGTCCACCACCGCGGTGATGACCTCTTTGACGTCATAAGGTTTGTTCGACTCGAGCGGGATCATCGCGTCGAGCTCCGGCACTTCGCGGAGCGGCGGATCCTGCGTGGGCTTGAACGGCGGATCTTCGTGGTTGTTCGACGGCATGAAGGAGAGCAAATCGCGGATCTGGGCGATGCAGGTGCGGTCGTCCTGGGAGGTGAGATGGCAGACGCCGCTCCGCGAGGCGTGGGTGGTCGCGCCGCCCAGATCTTCCTTGGTGACCTCTTCGTGGGTGACGGCCTTGATCACATCGGGGCCGGTGATGAACATGTAGCTCGTCCCCTCCACCATCAAGATGAAGTCGGTGATGGCCGGGGAGTACACGGCGCCGCCCGCGCAGGGGCCCATGATCGCGCTAATCTGTGGGACGACGCCGCTTGCGAGCGTGTTGCGGAGAAAGATGTCGGCGTACCCCGCGAGGGATTCCACGCCTTCTTGAATGCGTGCCCCGCCGGAATCGTTCAGCCCGATGACGGGCGCGCCGACCTTGAGCGCGAGATCCATGAGCTTGCAGATCTTTGACGCGTACGCGCCGCTGAGCGAGCCCCCGAACACCGTGAAGTCTTGGGCGAAGACGAAGATCTTTCGACCGTCGATGTTGCCGTAGCCGGTGACCACTCCGTCCCCCAAGATCTTCTGGGTCTCCATCTCGAAGTCGGTGCAGCGATGGGTGACGAAGCGCCCGATCTCGACGAACGATCCTGGGTCGAGCAAGAGATCGATCCGCTCGCGCGCGGTGAGCTTGCCCCCCTCGTGTTGCTTCTTGATGCGCTCGGCTCCGCCGCCGAGGAGCGCTTTTTCGTTGAGCGAATCGAGCCGTTCGATGTGCGGGAGCTTGGAAGCGGAGGCCATGGCCATTCGTATACTTTACGGCGGGTCGATGTACTCGACTTCTTCGCCGCGAAACGTGCGGAGCCTTGTTTTTCCCGGTGATCGCGAGACCAAGTACTCAGGAAGAAGCGGGACTTTTCCCTTGCCGCCCGGCGTGTCGCAGATGAATTTCGGGAGCGCGATTCCCGACAGTCGACCCTGAAGTTGCCCCATGATTCGAAGACCAGCGTCGAGCGGTGTTCGCAAATGCGACGTGCCCCGCACCGGATCGGCTTGGAGAAGATAGTACGGGCGGACCCGCGCGCGTACGAGGGCGCGAAAGAGTGACTCGAGTGTCTGCGCGTCGTCGTTCACACCCTTGAGCAAAACGGTCTGGTTCATCACGGGAAAGCCAGCGTTCGCCAGGCGATTGCACGCCGCGATGGAAGCGCGCGTCATCTCTTTCGGATGGTTGAAATGGGTCATCACCCAGAGCGGATGAAACGGACGGAGCGCGCGCAGAAGCTCGGCCGTGATGCGCATCGGAAGGGTCACCGGGACGCGCGTGGCCAAACGGATCGTCTCTACGCTCGGGATCGCTCGCACCGCCGCCACCACCCGCACGAGCTTCTCTGTGCTCATCGCCAGCGGATCGCCGCCGCTCACGATCACGTCGCGGATCTGGGGATGTTCTCGGATGAACGAGAGAGCGGGACCGAGCGCTTCAAGCGAGACGGCGCCCCCCGCCGCGCCCACCATCCGCGAGCGCGTGCAGAAGCGGCAGTAGACGGCGCACCGGTCGGTCGCCAGGAGAAGGACCCGGTCGGGATAGCGCTGCACGAGATTCGGGGCCACTTCGTGGGCCACCTCGCCGAGCGGATCTTCGAGGTCACCCGTGACGTGGATCGCTTCGCGCCCGTCGGGCACACACTGGACGCGCACCGGGCACGCCTCGTCACGCGGATCGCACAGCGAGAGGTAGTAGGGCGTGATGCTCATCGGGAGCCCTTGGCGTTCTGCGCGCCGCGCGCCTTCAAGCTCGCGAGGCGTGAGCGGGAGCGCGGCCGAAAGCGCGTCGACGGTGGTGACCGCGTGCCGGATCTGCCACTGCCATGTCTTGTCGTCCCGAGGAGGCACGCGCGCTCGCTCTCGTCGCTGAAGAATCATTCTAATCGTGAGCGCCGGCGTCGGCCAAATCCACCTTCACCGTGGCGAGCACGTTGTCGTCAATCTGCACGACGAACTGGGTGCGAAGCGCGGCCAGCGTTTCTTCTTCGCGCGCACGGATTTTATCCTGGGCGAGCTTTACACGGATCTGCCGATCCGCCTCGGCGAACGCGCGTTCGTGAGCGTCGGTCTTTTGGGTGAGACGCACGAGATAGACCTTCCCCGCGGCCTTCACGGGACGACCGAGCACGTCGCCGACCTTGGCGATCTCGAACGACGCTGCCCTCACGTCTTCGGGGACGCGCAAGTTGTCACCGCGAGGGTCACCGGGCGGACTCACCATCCCGACATCACCCGCGAGATCTACCGGCACGTTCGCCTTCGCCTGCGGGTCGTTCGATTTCGCCCTCACGAGCTCGCCCCACTGCGCGGCGCTAGCACTCTTCTTTGCTTGCTCGAGGACCGTGTTCGCCGTCGCCTCGTCTTTGACGATGATGAGCGAGAGTCGGCGCCGCTCGGGATCGCGGTAGTCCGCTTTGTGTGCTTCGAAATAGGCCCGCACCTCGGGCTCCGGAATGTCGTTCGGGAGCGTCGCCCCTTTGCGTGCGTCGGTGAGGAGCGCGTCGCGGAGGATCGCTCGCTCCTCTTGTGCTGCTACCTGATCCTTGTCGTATCCCTTGAGCACGGCCTCGTGAGCCAGGAGCTCGATGTTGATCATTTCGGTGAGCAGCTCTTTTCGTCGCTCGGGGGACTGGTAGCGCAGGCGATCGAACTGATCCATGTGCTCGAGGGTCGCCACGTAGTCGCCAAGAGTAATGGTCTTGTCGCCGATCCGGACGAGGACCTTCGCCGCCTGTTCGGGGGTGAGCGACGCGCTCGAGTGATGAACGCCCGCGTCGGGGCCCGTCTCGTTCTGGAGGGCTTTTTCGTTACAGCCGAGACCTAGGACGCCAAGGGCGGTGAGCCCCAGCAGAACGGCTACGGAGATCGGGCCTCTAAGCATGCCCCCGGGGATTACTACGCCGGGCCCGCGCGCGCCACCGCGTGCTATATCCGGCGAACATGCGTCCCAAGAGCAGCGATGGCGAAGACCGTACAATCCCTCCGCCCGCGCCCCATCCCAAACTCAAGTACCGCAGGATCATCCTCAAACTGAGCGGAGAGGCCCTCTGCGGTACCCAGGGGGGATTCGGCATTCACCCCGATGTCCTCAGGTCCACGGCCCAGGAGCTGGCCGAAGTGCACGCGCTCGGCGTGCAAGTGGGAATCGTGGTCGGCGGCGGCAACATTTTCCGCGGCCTCAAAGGGGCAAGCGCCGGGATGGACCGCGCGCAGAGCGACTACATGGGCATGCTCGCGACGGTGATCAACGCCCTCGCCCTCCAAGACGCGCTCGAAAAATCATCCGTTCCCACCCGCGTGCAGACCGCGATCGAAATTCGCCAGGTCGCTGAGCCGTACATTCGCCGTCGCGCCGTGCGGCACTTGGAAAAAGGGCGAATGGTCATCTTCGCCGCCGGCACCGGCAATCCGTACTTTTCGACGGATACCGCCGCCGCCCTCCGTGCGATGGAGATCCACGCCGACGCGATCTTCAAAGCCACCAAGGTCGAAGGTGTCTACGACCGCGATCCGGAGCACTTCCCCGACGCGCAAATGTTCCCCAAAATGAGCTTCGATCGCTTCCTCGCCGACCGAATCGGGGTCATGGACTCGACCGCCGTCTCCCTCTGCCGCGACAACGGCATGTCCATCCGGGTCTTCAAGATGATGACCCGCGGCAACATCAAGCGCGTCGTCATGGGCGAAGAAGTCGGCACCATCGTCGGGCCTTAGTCGACTCGGAAGGCGCGCGGCTACGCCTCGAGCGCGGCGCGAATGAGCACGGCGACCTCGGCGACATTTCCTTCGTCGTAGGGGCCGACGAGCATGTGCGCGTCGACGATCTTTGCGCTCGCCGCTTCACACGCTTCTTCGAGCAGCGAGTCGGCGGCTTCCTCCAAGCGGACGACAACCGCCGAGCCGGTGAGGGCCATCTGCCAAAGCGGCGCGTAGGCGGGGACCAACGGAAGGCACACCAGCTCGAGCTCAAGCTCGGAACCGAGGTCGATGCGCACGACGGGGTGCGGCATCGGAACGACGGGTGCGCCTCCGCAGGACTCTGCTCCCACGAGGCATTGCATGGCGTGCGAAAGGATGGCCAGACGGCTTGGCGTACCCGCAAAAACGAGGCGCACGCGCGTTCCAAAACCGCGACGCAGGCCGAGAGTCGCCATGGTTCGCACACGCTCGTGCTGTTCGTGCGAGGCCAGTGGTGTGCGGGAGAGGGTCGAGGCGAGATGGCGAATTCGTCCTGCGCCTTCGAGCTCGGCGACGGCCCGGAGGATATGGGCGTCGGCGCTCGGCACCGCGTCGAGCAGGTCGTCGATGAGCTGCGGCGTTCGCAGATAATGGAGCAGCGCCCGCGCATGCTCGGAAATTTCACCGTGCGCACTGCCCGCGTCGGCGGCGACGATCGGACGGGTCGCGGACTCGGGAAACGACGCGCGGAGGCGAGCCAGCGCGGCGAGGATCGCGGGCGCGCCTTCCAAGAGCGCGGAGGTCGGGGTGCTGATCCGTGCAGGGCCACCCGGGCTGCCTTCGGCGAACGTGGCCTGGGCTACGGGAGTCACGAGTGCCCGGTACAGCGCTTTTTCCCCATTTGCCCGGCCATGAAGGGCATCTTCGATGTTGCCGTGCGCGAGGCGAATTTCGGCGACGCTCTTTTCGGAATGGAGCGACACGGTCCCGCTCTTCTTCGCACGCGAGAGGTTGCTGACGAGCTCGAGGGTGGTCGCGGGCGCATCACTCATGCCGCACCGAGAGGGGCACCTGGGGAAAGCACCTGACTATGTTCGGCGATCTCGAGGAGCTTGATGGCGAGCAAATCGGCGAGCATCGCGTCAGTGGCGTGTACGGCCTTGATGCGATCTTTCTCCCGCACACCACAGCAGACCCACGTGCCATGCTCGGCGGCGACGACCACGGCTTCGAGGGCTTCTGCCTGCGCGAGGGTGCTCAGGTCCGCTTCCACGAGGGTCATTTTTTCCCCTTCTTTCGCGCACGCTTCACGGGCCGCGAAAGCGAATCCAGGCCCGGCGTGCCCGGCGACGACGATGCTCACGGCTCCGCCTCTTCGTGCCTCGAGGCACGCGTGCTTCACGAGGGAGAGCGCGGCGGAAAGCGACAGATCGAGTGGGTACGACGAGCCGAGACCCGCGTCGAACATCGGGCAATCGAGGAGCGATTCGATGATGTCGTGGAGTCCCTTCGGTGCGAGGCCGAGCATCCGCACCGGGGAGCGTCGTGCGTCTTGCGCGCGCTGACGAGCGACGCGCACCAGGCGCTCGGACGTCGATCCATCCTGCGGAAACGTGGCCAAGCCGAGCGCGCGCAGTCCAAAGCGGCGGCGGAAAAGCTGCCCGCCGAGCGCCCCCGTGTCCGGCAGCATAAGGAGGACCTCTTCCTCGGAATCGTCGCGCCCGAGCACGTCGCCGTCGCGGATCAAGATCTGAAACAAGTCCTCCAACTTCGGCGCGTTCGGCGGCGCTTGATTGTCGATCGGCTTCATCGCCGCGAAGGTGACCTGCCGCTTGTACCGGCGCGCTTTTTCGACTTCGCGCACGGCGAGGAGGGCAAAGCGGGCGAGAGGCTCGAAGCGGGTGACGTCTGGCGTTTCTGCCGGCGATGCGTGACCCGAGAGCCCGAGGAGCGCTGAGGCGAAACCGGTGAGCTCGGCGGCGAGCGCACGCCGATCCTCTTGCCCTTTTTCCACGAGGAGAGCGCCTGCACCGAGGGAAAAGATCTCTCCGTGCGGGTCGAGCTCGCCCTCGGCTCTCACTTTCTCGGGAGCGTCGGACGTGCCCACCAGAGCGACGCGCACGAGCGTTCCCTCGACGACGCGGTATACAGAAACGCCTTGCGCGCGCGTCAGCTCGGCAATGGCCTCAGCGACCGTTCGTGCAAGCTCCGTCCATCCCGCCTTAGCGGCGATTCGCACCAGGCGATGCATGTGATCGCCACGCCTTCGCTGGAGCGAGAGCTCCTCTTCTAGCCCGACGTGCTCGGCCGAAGACGCGAGCCGCATTCGAACTTCTCCGATGGCGCGCATCACCGCGTCGCCTGACGGAGGAAGGGTGAGCATGCCAGTCGCGCCGAGGGTGAGGCCTTCGAGCGCGATGTGCAGCTGCGCCCCCGGGGCCATGACGTAGACCGCGATCCCCGGGCGCACCGCCGGGAGGTGGTGGACCAGAACGAGCCCGCTTCCACCGGCCAAGGTGACGTCGATGAACGCGACCGCGGGAGCGAGGGTCCCCGCCAGGGCAGTGGCTTCCGCCAGATCCGACACCGTGACGGCGCGATCTCCCATGCCGGTGACCGCGTTCGAGATCGTGCGCAACGTGTCTGCGTCTTCGGAGGCGATGAGAACGTCGAGCACCGCCCTCGGCGGCCGTGTCGGCATCCACGCAGTCTCCGCTCTGTCGAGACCAGGAGAGCTCTTCCTCACGTGTCGAAGCGCCCAGAAAATACGTGGCGCGCCGGCCCTCGCATCGTCACGCGACGGGTTTTGCGGGCGACGACGATCGAGAGATCTCCTCCGGGGAGGCGCACGGTGACCCAAGAATCCCAGGGTACGAGACCCCTCTCGCACGCCACGACCGCCGTCGCGCACGCGCCCGTTCCGCAGGCGAGAGTCAGCCCGACGCCCCGCTCCCACACCACGAGATCGATGCGATCATCCCTCACGGTCGCGAACTCGACGTTCGTTCCACTTGGAAATTCTCGATGGATTGCGATGCGTGGGCCCAGTCGTTCGATCTCCGCGCGGGTCGCCTCGCCGAAGATCACGGCGTGCGGATTTCCTGCATCGGCCACGGCGACGACGACGCTTTCCCCTTCGACGTCGAGCACGCGATCCCCCGTCGCGAGCACTTCGCCCATGTCGACCGACACCATCGCGAGCGCGGAGGTCGTGTCGACCTTGCACGTTCGCAAGCCGGCGTCCGTCTCGAAGACGCCGCCCCCTGCGAGGTGAAGGGCCACACAGCGCAGGCCGTTGCCGCACATCTCGGGGACCGAACCGTCGGCGTTGATCACCACCATGCGCGCCCGGTGCGCCGGGTCGACGGCAGGCAGGACGAGGAGAACGCCGTCGGCGCCGATCCCAAGGCGGCGGTCGCACAGCTGCGCCGCCAAGGCCTTCGAGACGAGGCCCTCGCGTTCAACCTCCACGACGATGAAGTCGTTGCCGAGCCCCTCGTATTTTTCGAACGCCAACCCGCTCATGGCACGCCGAAGGATACGTCATTTGCCGGCGCGCGTGGGTGATCCCAAGCTCCCCGTCCGCTGCTACGCTCGCTTCCTTCGTCACCTCCGGAGAATCGCACTCAATGCGGTCCGTCGTTCTCAGCGGCTTCATGGCCACCGGCAAGAGCACCCTCGGCGCGCGCCTCTCCGCACGCCTGGGCATGGCGTTCGTCGATAGTGACGTCGAAATCGAGCGGGCGAGCGGAATGTCCGTAGCGGAGCTGTGGCGCGCGGAAGGCGAGCCCGCGTTTCGAGCCCAAGAAGCCGCAATCCTTCGGGCCTTGCTCCTCGACTCCACGCCGCGGGTGATCGCGTTCGGTGGAGGCAGCGTGACCTCGCGACCGCTTCGTCACCTCGCGCTCGATAACGCGTTCGTCGTCACCCTCACCGCCGGTCCGGCGACCATCGTAGCCCGCGCGGGAAACCTCGCGTCCCGGCCAAATCTCGCCGCGGGAGACCCGATCCAGCGCGCGAAGGAACTCCTCGAAGCACGCGCCGCGGCGTATGCCGAGTGCCACCTTTCGCTCTCCACCGAGGGCGTCGACCTCGACGATCTCATCGATCGAATCGCGCAGGCTTTGGTCCGCGATCCGATCGCCGTACCGCTCGGACAGCGCAGCTACACCGTCGACATGGCCAACGGCGAGCCCTCCCGACTCACCGATTCCATCGCCCGCAGTGCGCCCTCTTCGATTTTCGTGGTGACGGACGCGAACGTCCTGCGCGCCCGGGGAAAAGAGCTGGATGCCGCACTTCAGCCTCTCGCCATCCCGCAAACGCGCATCGTCCTGCCACCTGGCGAGACCCACAAAACGATCGCGAGCGTCGGGGCCATCTGGGATGCGTCCCTCGGCGCGGGCATCGACCGCGACGCGCTCGTGGTGGCCTTCGGCGGCGGGGTAATGGGCGACCTTGCTGGATTCGCGGCCTCCACACTCCTGCGCGGGGTCCGTTTTCTCCAGGTGCCGACAACGCTCCTGGCCATGGTGGACTCCTCCGTCGGAGGCAAGACGGGCTTCGATCACCCCACGGGGAAGAACTTGATCGGCACCTTTCATCAGCCGAGCGCGGTCGTGGTCGACCTCGATCACCTGACGACCTTGCCTCCACGCGAGCGGATTGCGGGCCTAGCGGAGGTCGTAAAAATCGCGCTCGCGACGGATCTAGTGCTCCTCGAAACCCTGGAAAAACAAGCAGATCACCTCTCCGATACGTCGGTGCTCTACGCGATCGTGCGCCGAGCCATCGAAGCCAAAGCGAGGATCGTTCGTGACGACGAACGGGAAGGCGGACGGCGCGCGGTCCTCAACGTCGGGCACACCCTCGGGCATGCGCTCGAGGCCCACGGCGGATTTTCGAAATACCTCCACGGAGAAGCGGTGGCCCTTGGCACCGTCCTGGAGCTCGAGGCTTCCCACGCCCTCGGAATCACGCCGGCCGATCTCGTCTCGCGGGCACGCACCCTCTTCGGCCGCCTGAAGCTCCCGGTGGACGTTGCGCCCGGCGAGCTCGCAAGCGCGTGGGGCTTCGTGGCCAGCGACAAGAAACGACGGGCGGCCTCGCTCCTTTTTCCGGCGATCACCGCCCCCGGGGTCTCCGAAGTCCGTTCAATTTCGCTGTCGAGCTTCAAGGAAGCGGCGCTTCGCAAGCCCGTTCAACGGAGCGAGCGTCCTGTCTGATCGCCGGTTTTTTGGTGCTCTTGGTGGGGGCCAGCTACGCTTCATTTTGGTAGCCCAGGCACATTTGTGCTCGTGGCGAAACTGGAGGAGGCCGACGTGAAGCGCAGCGTTTGGGTGCAAATGCTAACGGGGGTTGCGACGGCCGGCACGATCGGAGCGATTGTCGGGGCCTGCGCGCACGATGACAGCACCATCTTTGTCCAAGGGGTGCAGGCGCCGCCGGTCGCAGTCATGGCGGGCACGGCGTGCGTCTACACTCCGGATACGGGCGGAGCTTTTCTGTCGGTCGGCGTCCTGGACGTCGCTCTGTTGTCGACGTACACGGCCGAGGCGCTGATCGGAAGCCAGCTGATTTCGCAGGCAAATCACGATCTGTTGCGAACCGAGACTGCGCGCGTGACGTTTCAAGGGGCTACGGTGCGTGTGACGGACGCCGGCGGTGCCGAGATCAAATCGTTCACGACGCTCTCCTCTGGGTTCGTCAATCCCGGTAACGGCTCGGCCCCCGGCCTCGGAAATGTCTCGGTGACCCTCCTCGACACCGCGACGAGCAACGCCCTCAAGGCGACCATCCCCCGCCACAGCTCGAAGCTGCTGGTCACGTATTTCAAGGTCTTCGGAACGACCCTGGGCGGCCAATCCGTCGAGACCGACGAGTTCCAATTCCCGATCAACGTTTGCAACGGCTGCCTCCCGTTCTTCCCTGCGGGATCCGAGGACCCCGCAGTCGCTCAAAAGCCGAACTGCAAAGGGACTTTGGGCACCATGAGCGCGGTCCCCTGCATCCTTGGGCAGGACCAGGGGGTCGACTGCCGCCTTTGCCAGGGATCTCCGGCCTGCGATCCGTCGATCCCGTAAGTACGGCGCGAGCGCATGCACCTGCGCGCCGGCTTCCTGGCGATCCTTGGCGTCCTTGGCCTTGTCTGCACTTCGGAGCGCGCCTTCGCTGCACCGCAAACGAGCGCGGGCGTAACCATCGGCGGCGCCGTGACCGACGTGCGGACGAGGGGCCGGGGCGCGTTCCACCTCGGGCCCGCGTAGATCTGCTCTTTTTGCGGGAACGTGAGAACGACATGGCCGTCGGGCCGTATGTCGACGTTGCCACCGAGAGGCTGGACACGCTGGAGGTCGGCGGCGGTGCGGAGTGGCTGATCCCGCTCGTGCCGTCGTTTCCCCTCGTCGCCTCGGCCGGTGTATTCGAACGCCGCGCGCCCACCTTCGGCTGGGAGCCGGGCCTCGCGGCGAGCGTTTTTGTCGGGCCTCGAAGCTACAATTTCCACTCGACCTACGGGATGGCGAACGGCCTCTTCGTCCAGGGCCGTTACGGGCTCGGTGACGGTAAGCAGGCCGACCTGATCTTCGGACTGCAGGTCGATTTCGCAATCCTGGCCCTCCCGTTTCTTCTCGCGTACCAGGGCGTCGTCCATTGAGACCGCCGATCAGGCTTTGCTTCGTGCGACGCCGTTTTTGAGCTGCGACTCGCGCCTCGACCGGTGCTAACCTCTGCGCCAGATGGACCGCCGAACGGTGCTGCTTCAGGTTGGAGGACAGAGCTACAAGGTCGTCAGCTCTGCCCCCGAGCCGGAGCTCTCGCGCCTCGCCGCGACCGTCGACGCCAAGGTCACCGAAGTAACGCCCAAGGGCCGTCCCGCGTCCCCTCAATCCATGCTCCTCGCGGCGATCGCGCTGGCGCATGAGCTCGAAGCAGAGCGCGGGCGTCGTGAGGCACTCGAGCGGAAAACACGTGACCTCTTGCGTCGGGTCCTCCTCCGGATCGACGACGCCCTCGATCCCGGCGAGGACGACCTCAGCGCTTCCTCCTAGACTTGTTTCACGTGAAACAATCGCCTAGCCGACCTACCGAAGACTGCCCCGTGATACCCGTCGAGAGGCCACCGCCCGCCCTAGCGCACCTGTCCGCGGCTCTCCACGAGCTTGGGAACCAAGGCTTGCTTCGCGTACGCCCAGTCCCCCGCTTGGCCTCTGACCTGTCGTTCTGCTCGAACGACTATCTTGGACTGGCTGCTACGGGCATCAGTGCTTCCCTCGGCTCTGTCCCCGCGGGCGCGGGTGCCTCGCGGCTCGTCTCGGGTGAACGACAGGCGCACGTCGACCTTGAGCGCGACGTCGCCTCGTGGCTGGAGCTCCCAAGCGCTCTCGTCTTTTCGAGCGGATATGCGGCGAATCTGGGGACCATCGCTGCGCTTGCCCGGCCCGGCGATCTCGTGGTCAGCGACGAGTACAATCATGCGTCCATCATCGACGCGTGCCGCCTTTCCCGTGCCCGAATCGTCGTAACGCCCCACCTGGATCTCGCCGCCATCGAGCGAGCACTTGGGGACGCGCGGCGCCCTGGGCGGGAGTCGGAGGCCAAGGCTTGGGTGGTCACGGAGTCGTATTTCAGCATGGATGCGGACACGCCCGATCTCGCGCGCCTGCGTGAGATCACGTCTCGCATGGATGCGGCGCTGGTGGTCGACGAAGCCCATGCGCTGGGGGTTTTCGGGCCCGACGGTCGGGGTCTTTGTGCGGCGGCGGGCGTTGTTCCGGACGTGATGTTAGGCACGTTCGGCAAGGCGTTTGGCCACGCGGGGGCGTTTGCGGCGGGGTGCTTCGAGCTAACCGATTGGCTGTGGAATCGAGCGCGCTCCTTCGTTTTTTCCACGGGAATGAGCCCCCAAGTGGCTGCGGGTGCACGCGCGGCCCTCGCGTTCGCGGTCGCCCATCCTGAGCTTCGGGAGCGAGTTAGCGGCGCCGCCGGAGCGCTGCGGGCTGGGCTGCGGGGGCTCGATGCGAACATCCTCGGTCATGGTCACATCATCCCGTGGATCCTTGGGGACGCCGCGGCGGCGTTACGGCTCGCCGAGGGGCTCCAGGGTGCCGGCGTCCATGTGCAAGCCATCCGACCCCCGACCGTCCCCGCCGGAGGGGCGCGGTTACGGATGACGGTGACCGCCCGTCACGATCCTGCGGACATCGAGCATGCGCTCACCGCCGTCCGCCGGGTGATTCGCTAATGCGCGGCGACCCACCGGCGATCCCGGGCGCCAGACGCTCCTCGGGCCGCGTAGTGGTGGTCACCGGCACGGGTACGGAAATCGGCAAGACACACGTCGCTTGCCAGCTCGTGTACCTCGCGAGTCGGGAAGGAACGGCGTGCGGCTTCAAGCCGGTGGAAACGGGGGTCGTCGGCGAAGGGGCGGACATGTCCGCTCTCCGTGCGGTCTCTTCGTTTCACGTGAAACACTTGCTCGCGAGCCCCTACGTGTTCAGCGAGGGTCTTTCCCCCCATTTGGCCGCGCGCGGTGAAGGCCGACGAATCTCGATTGACGCGATCGCCGAGGCCGTGCAGCTCCTCAGACAGGCCGCCGACGTCGTGTTCGTCGAGCTCGCCGGTGGGCTCTTCACGCCGCTTGGAGAGGACACCTCCAACGCGGATCTCGCCGTCGCCCTCGCTCCCGACCGTGTAATTCTCGTGGCTCCCGACCGCCTGGGGGTCCTCCACGAGCTCGGGGCGACGACCCGCGCAGCCAGAGATGCGGGATGCCGGATCGACGCGATCGTCCTCAACACCCCCGCGACCGTCGACGCTTCCACCGGGCGAAACGCGGCCGAAATTCGGGTGGTCGCGCCTGGTCCCGTCGTCGTCGGCCCGCTGCCTCGGACCGCGGAAAACAGGCACGCCTACGCCAGCATCCTTTCGGCTTTATTGATATTTTAGTGCTGAGTAGTCACGGTGCGCCCGCGCTCGAGGCGAAAGCGGGCTTTGCCTTCCTTGGCAAACGCCGGGTCATGGGTCACGACGATGACAACGGCCCCCCGCCCTGCCTCTTCGTGGACCAGCCGGACGAGGCGATCAATCGAGGTCGCGTCGAGGCCGGTCGTCGGTTCGTCGAGGAGGATCAGGCGAGGGGCGTGAACCAGGGCACGCGCGAGGGCGACGCGCTGACGCTGTCCTCGGGAATACGTGCGGACCGGGCGACCAGCGAAGGCCCCGAGATCAAAGCGCTCCGCGGCGGCGGTGAAGGCTTCGGCGGGATCGACTCCGTGAAGGCGGGCGGCGAGCTCGATGTTTTCGCGCCCCGTGAGGTCGCCGTAGCAGAGGGAGTCATGGCCAACCCACCCGAGGGAAGCTCGCACTTCCTCGCGCGTGCCTCCGAGCGCGCCGTGATCTACTGACCCGGAGCTTGGACGCGAAAGCGTTCCAACGAGGGCCAAAAGCGTGGATTTCCCCGATCCGTTCGCCCCCTCGACCACGGACACCAGGCCAGCCTCGAAACGCAGGCTGACCCCGATCAGGGCGCGCACCGCTCCGTATGTCTTGCTCACCCCATGCAGCTCGACGCCGGCACCCACGAACGCACCGTGGCTGTTCCAGATCGGACACGCAAGTTTCGACTCCTTGAATAGGCTTTGAATCCGAGGGGCGTGCTAGGCTCCTCCGCATGACCGCAGCGGCCGCGGTGATCGCCGAAGAACTACCGACCCTCCGAAAACTCCGCGAAGCGGTTGAGGGGGCGCTCGAGGGGAAGCAAGATGCCGTCGAGCTCGCTCTCGTGGCACTGCTTGCGCGCGGCCACTTGCTCATCGAAGACGTGCCTGGCGTGGGGAAAACGACCCTCGCCCGCGCGCTGGCCCGGGCCGTTGGCGGCGAGCTTCGAAGGGTGCAGTTTACGAGCGACCTCCTCCCGAGCGATGTGCTTGGGGTGTCGGTCTACGACCAGCGCACGGGCGAGTTCGTCCTCCGCCAGGGGCCGGTGTTCGCAAACGTGCTCCTGGCAGACGAGATCAACCGGGCCAGTCCCCGCACCCAATCGGCGCTCCTCGAAGCGATGAACGAGGGCCAGGTTTCGCTCGACGGGCAAACGATGCCCCTGCCGGATCCATTCTTCGTCATCGCCACCCAAAACCCCCAGGATTTCGCGGGAACCTTTCCGCTCCCCGAATCCCAGCTCGACCGGTTCATCGTTCGAGTTCGCATCGGATACCCCCCTCCCGCGGTGGAAATACGTCTTCTTCTCGACGGCCAAACCGACACCGCGCGGGACGTGCCGGTGGTCCTCGACCCAGGTCGGCTCGTCGAGCTCCAGCGCGAAGTGCACCGGGTGACGCTCGACAGCTCGCTCGGCAGCTACCTCCACGCGGTCATTCAGGCCACCCGCGTCGCCCCCAGCTTGTCCCTCGGCGCCTCCCCTCGCGGGGCCATCGCGCTCGCAAATGCGGCACGCGCTCGGGCGCTTCTTCGCGGCCGTAATTACGTCATCGCCGACGACATCCACGACCTGGCCGTTCCGGTCCTTGCCCACCGCGTTCGCCTCGCCACCCACGCCGACGGCTTCATGCCCACGCGCGACGAAGCGGAGACGACGATGCGCGAGATCATCGGGCGCGTCCCCGTCCCGCTCTAATCTCCATGGCGAGCGGGGTAGTGCCCTCACCGACGTCGAAGCTGCGCACGCGCTGGGCTCGTTTTCGGGGTTTTTTCCGCTCGCCGCGACGGCTCAAGTTTACCCGGGAGGGGAAGTTCTTCGTCGGGATCACGCTCGGCGTCGGGTTCGCGGCGATCAACACCGCCAACAATCTCCTGTACCTCCTTCTCGGGATGCTCCTCGCGCTCATCGTCGTCAGCGGCGTGATGAGCGAGGTCTCTCTGCGAGACCTCACCGTCGTTCGCCGCCTGCCACTCCGCGCTCAAGTGGGCCGTGCTCATCTGGTAGAGATCGAGGTCTTCAATCATAAAACCCGCGTCCCTTCATACGCAATTGAAGTCGAAGATCTACGCTCCGGTCAGCCGGCCGACAAACGCTGCTTCTTTCTGAAGATCAGCCCGAAGTCTGCCCAGGTCGCTGCCTACCGCCGGACGCCACCGTCGCGGGGAAGAGATCTGCACGTTGGATTTCGCATTGCCACGCGCTTTCCATTCGGGCTCTTCGAAAAGTCGCGCGAGATCTCGGCAGAGGGGGAGCTCATCATCTATCCCGCCGTGGACCCGATTGCGCTCCCAACCTCTAATCCAGGCAAAATTCCAGGAGGTGATGGCTCCGTAGGGCGCGGATACGGGGACGACTTCCTCGGTCTGAAGATCATGCGCGTCGGCGAGGACCCGCGAGACATCCACTGGCGAAAGAGCGCCGCTGCGGGGCAACTCGTGGCCCGTGAGCGAGCACGCGAAGCCCGCCCCGACATTTCGCTTCCGCTCGATGTGGTCCGTCCGGACGCCGCGGGGGACGACTGGGATGTTAGCTTCGAGCGCCGAATTCGGGACGTTGCTTCTCGCGCTGTTGCCCATTTGAAACGCGGCGATTCCGTGTCTATCCGGACCAACATGGGTGGAAACGCACGCTCCGATCGCACCGCCGGCGCCGATCCCGTCCTGCGTTACCTCGCGCTGCTCCAGCCCGTGCTCCAGTCGATCCGCCGCTCTCTCCCGCCGGCGCGGAGCAGCATCGCACCAAAAGCGGAGGTGTGAACGATGCGCTTCGGGCTCGTCCACCGAGTAATGACCGATGCCCTCGCCGCTCTCGGCGTTTTGGCCGTGGTGAGCACGGCGTCCATGAGCGTGGGGACGAACCTCGTTCTCTTGGTGGGGCTCGCCATCGCTATCGCGATCCCCGAACGGTGGCAGAGTAAGGCTGCGCTTCGGCAGTTCGCCGCCATCGCTCCCCTCGCACTCTTCGTCCTTCAAGGAGCTCGCCTCGTCGCCGGCCGCTCGGCGCTCGACGTGGCCGTGGAGTTCGCGGCGCTCCTGCAGATCATTCGCCTCGCGACGCGACGGGGGGCAGCTCACGACCAGCAAATCATCGTCCTGTCTCTCCTTCATTTCGTCGCGGGGACTGTGCTCGGGGGCGGGCTCACCTACGGCCTCTGCTTTCTCGGATTTTTGGTGGTGGCGCCGGGCGCGCTCGTGCTCAGCCACCTCCGACGCGAGGTCGAAGGTAATTACCGACAGGGAGCTCGGGATCGCACCGGTCTCCCGGTCGACGTCCCGCGCATCCTTCGCAGCCGCCGCGTCGTCGGCCGGGGCTTTCTCGGCGCGACGTGCCTGATGTCCGTCCCCATCTTCCTCTTCACCGCGACGCTCTTCGTGCTTTTCCCACGCGTCGGACTGTCGCTTCTTCTGCTGAATCACAGCGCGCGCGGCCGCATGGTCGGGTTCTCCGATCACGTGGACCTCGGTGAAGTCGGTGCGCTGCGGAGCAATCCGTCGATGGCCCTTCGCTTCGAGGTCGACAACCTTCCGAACCCACCGCCCATGCGTTTGACCCTGCGCCTCCGGGGCACGGCGTTCGACGCCTACGATGGGCGCGCGTGGGCCCGCACCGTGACCAGACGCGATCAAGCGGAACGGTCGATCTTCGGCGCGGACGTTTATCCGCTGACCCGAACGCCGGACGTCAAGAACGACAAAAAAATCACCTTCGATCTCGAGCCCATCGATCCGCCCGTGGTTTTTCTCCCCCCGCATGCGGTGGCGATCCAGCTCAAGGTTCAGAACCAGGCGCTGCTCAGCGAGCCGTTGTCCGTCATTCGCGGACCGGAGTCCGAAGTTCGTTACGGGGGAAGCGACACCCGCGGCCTTCGCTACGACGTGTTCCTCGCGCGCGAAAAAGAGTTCTTCTCCGAGCCTCTTCCGGAGGCCGATCGGCCCCGCTACCTGACGATCCCCACCGGTCTCCCGGCCCGCGTCGGAGGGCTCGCGCATGCGTGGGCCGACGCGCAGCCGACGGCGACGTTGAAGGCGCGGTCGATCGAAGAGCACCTTCGCACGGGCTTCAAATACGACGTCAATTCGCCCTCGGGAGGTACCAAGCAACCGCTCGATCACTTCCTCTTCGACTCGAAGCGTGGCCACTGCGAGTTCTTTTCTTCGGCGATGGCGATCATGCTTCGCGAGCTCCAGATCCCTTCGCGCAACGTCACCGGTTTCGTCGGCGGCACCTACAATCGCTTCGGCCATTACTACGCCGTCCGCGAAGGCGATGCGCACTCCTGGGTCGAGGCTTACATCGAAGATCCGGCGAGGCCCGGCGCCGGAAGCTGGGTCACCTTTGATCCCACGCCCGCCGCGGGCGCGCAGCCGCTCGAAGAGACGACCGGCACGTTCGTGTATCTGCGCGATCTGATGGAAGCGCTCTCCCAACGCTGGAATCGCTACGTCGTCGGCTACGACCTTCGCACCCAGGTTCGCCTCTTCGAGGACATGACCCGGCGCTACGAGCAAGTGCGCGCGGCAGCTGGCCTCAACAAAGGCCCGCTCGACAAGCTCACGCGGCCACCGGTCATCGCTGGCGGAATCCTCGTCATCCTCGCCGGCTCGTACATGGTGTGGAAGCGCTGGCGGCACAAGCCGAAGAAGACGGACGCGGAAGGCGACCGCACGATTCTCGACAAGAAGCTCGAGAGCGCTGCGGCCCTCTATCGCTCGCTCGAGATCGCCCTGACGGCGCAGGGGATTTCGCGTCCTACGTCTCTGCCGCCGCTCCGTCACGCCGAGCAGCTCTCGTCACGCAAGCACCCGCTCGCGGCAGAAGTTCTCGCGCTCACCGAGGTGTACATCGCGACCCGCTTCGGCGGCACGGACCTCACCGACACGATGACGGTGGACTTCGAGCGGCGGGTTCGCGAAGTGCGCTCGCATCGCGAGGCATCCGCGCCTCGACCGTGAGAGGCTGTTATTTCTTGGGTGCGGCGGCAGGCGTCGGCGCAGCCTGCCCAGCGGCTTTGGGAGGCCCGGCCTTCTCGGCCTTCTCCGCGGCGATGCGTTCCCGCACGACGTCGTAGGCTTTGTCCTGCTTGGTCATGTCGTCGATCGCGAGCCCACGCGCTGCAGCCGTCGGCCCAAAGCCAGCATCGGGGTGCTTCGCTACGTACTCGCCGTACCGCTGCCACGCCGCCTTCGCGTCGTCCCATTTCTTCATCCGCTCACGCAAATCGGCGAGCGCGAAGAGCACCTTCACCTTGATCTGGGGAACCGGATCCGCCACCGAATCTGCTTGATTCCAAGCCGTTTCAGCCTCTGCGAGGTTGCCCGCCTGAAGGTGCAATGCACCCATACGGAGATGCCCGAGAGGGTTCTTCGGCTGGATCTTCACGGCCTTCTTGTAGGACTCCATCGCCCCGGCGAAATCCTTGGCGACGTACTTCACGTCTCCGTCGACGACCGCCTCCATCGCCTCGCTGATTCCGATGACGTTGTTCGGATCGTGCCCGGGAGCCGAGGCGGCGGGTGCTGCGGGCGGCGGGGCCGCGAACGCAACGGCGGGGATGAGCAAGGACGCAAGGACCACGAGGGCATGTGCGCGCATGGGAAGATCTTACCAGTGTACGTTCCCTCGCACCGAAAAACGCTCTAAGTCTTTCCGCAGATGATCCCCCGCACGCTCGAGACGGAAGCCATGGATACGGAAGAGGAGGCCCGCGACTACGACGCGATGGACTTCGCGGACGTGAACGCACTCTTCTGTGACGACTTTCTCGCCTTCGTCGGCTCGCTCAAAGGGGCGAGGGTCCTCGACGTCGGAACAGGCACGGCGCGCATTCCGATCGTGCTTGCCCAGAGATCCCCGGTCGCAAAGGTCACCGCCATCGACCTCGCCGCGCACATGCTCGCAGTCGGCCGAGAGAACGTTCTTGCGGCGGGGCTCGATGCGCGCATCTCGCTCGAGCTCAAGGACGCCAAGCACGCCGGCTGGACCGACGGCTCGTTCGACGCGGTCATGTCGAACAGTATCGTGCATCACATTCCCGAGCCCCAAGAGGCGCTCAGCGAGATGGCCCGCCTCACGAAGACCGGAGGCTTTCTCTTCGTCCGTGATCTATGCCGACCAAAAAGCGAGGACGCGATCTCGAGTCTCATCGCCTCCTATGCCGGAGACCCGACGAAGCTCGATGACGAAGGGAAAAAGCGCTACCCGCGGCAGCGCGATCTCTTCATCGCCTCCCTCCGCGCGGCGCTCACCATCGAGGAGATCCAGACACTGGCGCATTCGCTCGGAATCCCTCCCGCGCGCGTCTCGATGTCGAGCGATCGCCATTGGACGCTCGCGTGGCGGAAGTAACCGCACACATCGGCGCGTTTCCGTGGGACTCGCTCGAGCGTGTTGCTTCGGAGGATGTGAAGGCCCTCAGCGCGCTTCGCAGGACGCTGTCCCGTTACATCGATGACGAGGCTCTCGCTCTGTCGCTCGGTGGGCTGGTGGGCGCGCCGATCGGTGTGCATCTGAGACGCGTGCACACTACACCTTTTGCCAGCGATCCGAAGTCGCCGGAAAGCGTGGCTGTTCTTTTGGGGGACGCCGACGGAGCGGAGCCTCGTTTTCTCGTCGAGACAGAGACCGCGCTCGCCCTCGCCCTCGTTGGTGGGGCGCTCAAGCAAAGCCGCGTACCACGGGTGGTCGACGCCGCGCGGCCTGCGTCTCCGAAGCTCGCCGGGGCGCTCGCCGCAGTCTTGCTCTCGGCGCTTCGGCGCGCGCAGGGTGACCATCCCGTCCGCGTCCTTCAGGCTGGCCCCGCGTCGAGCCTTGCACGCGCGCTTGCAGCGAACGAGCCTCTTCACGTCGCGTCGCTCTCCGTGCTCGTTGGTGACGACGCGTTCCTCGCGAAAATAGCTGTGTCTGCAAGCACCGCGGTCGGGCTTGCTCCTCAGCGGTGGGAAGGAAGCGACCTCGCGAAGCTCGGCGATGCACCCCTCGAGATCCCCATCGTGGCTTGTGCGAGCGTCGCCTCGCGCGAGAGCGTCACCCTCCTCTCGCCGGGCGACGCGTGGATGCCTGGTAATTGGCCACTCGAGCGAGCGGCGAACGGCGCGCTTCATGGCCTCGTTACCCTCGCAGCCTCGACGAGCGACCGCGGCGTCAGGGCAGCCCTCGGCATCGATGGTCGCCTCGTGCTACGTGGCGAAGGAGAGGAGCTTGGGATGGCGGACGAAAATGCGACGCTCGTTGAAAATCTCGGAGAGGTTCCGGTCGTCGTGCGCGTCGAGATCGGAAGCGCCCAGATGCGCGCCCGCGAATGGGCCGAGCTACGCGCAGGGGACGTGTTCGCGCTCGGTCGCCGGATCGCAGAGCCGGTCACGTTGCGGATAGGCGGCGTGGAGGTGGCGCGCGGTGAGCTCATCGAGATCGACGGCGAGGTCGGCGTGCGAATCGTCTCTCGCAGCGTCGCCGGCCCATGAAGAACGGCGTGCTGCGACCGTTTGCGCTTTCCCTCCTGGTGCTCGCTGCGTGCTCGAAAACAGATCCGGCGCCCACTGCGAGCACGTCACCGAGCACTCTCCCCACGGTGGCCGACGCCGCGCCGCCGGTCGCCACCGAGATCACCTGGTCGGGTCCGTACAAGAGCACCGCGGGAACGATCTACGTTCCCGACGGCGGCGAGTGGTCTGGAACGAAATGGCGCGGAGACCTATCGTCCGACGGCCTCGGCGACGGCGCCCTGACGCTCTCGGTCGATCCCAAGAACGGCAAGGTCACGGGCACGCTCGACGGTCCGATCGGCCCCGGCATCGTCTATGGCTCCTTCGCCCTAGGTCAGCTCGCGGCAACCATCACACCCAAGAGCGCCGCCAGCGCCTTCAGCGGCACGCTCATCGGAACTGTCGCCGGCAATAAGCTCGACGGCGCCATGCGCGTGTCCTCCTCGTTCGACGCGCACGTCATTCGCTCGCTCACCTTCTCCTTGGCTAAAAAATAGAGTCGCCGTGTTTCCGCCCGCTCGCTACTTGCCGTGGGCGATCCGTTTTCAGGGGACCGTCCCCTTCGATCTGGCGGTGAGCGGCACGGCACGCTTCGACACGTCGGAGTTGGCACGGGGGGCGACAAGCGAGCCCGCGAGTGTGGGACGGCTACGCGCAGCCATCGCCCGTTACAACGACGTGCCGGAGCTCGAAGCGATCAGCGCTCTCGGAACGAGCCACGCGATCTGGCTCGCCTACGCCACGCTCCTCTCGCCAGGCGACGAGGTGCTCATCGAGTCTCCCGCGTACGAGCCGCTGCTGAGCACGGCCCTCGGCATCGGTGCCGTCGTGACCCGCTTCGAGCGCGCTGCGTCGGAGAAGTTCGCGCTCGATCCCGCGCGGATTGCAGCGGCGATGACCGCCCGCACCCGATTGGTGGTCGTCACCAACCTGCACAATCCCAGCGGGGCGCGCACGCACGACGACCTCTTGCGAGAGCTTGCCAAGATCTGCGAGGCCCGTGGCGCGCATCTTCTCGTCGATGAAGTTTACGCGCCGTTCGACGCCTTTACGGACGCGGACGGCGTGTGGAGGGGGAGCGCGCGCAAGCTCGCCAAGAACGTGATCGCGATCGCCAGCCTCACCAAGTGCTACGGCCTCGGCATGGATCGCATCGGGTGGATGCTCGGCCCGGAAGACGTGATTGCCCGCGCGGCGAACACCACTCTCATGAGCTGCGGCGCTCTTCCTCTCGCGCACGCGCAGCTCGGGCTCATCGCTTTTGGAAGCATCGACAACCTAGCCCGCCGATCAAGAGATCTCCTTGCCGGCCAGCGCGAACGCGTTGAACGCTGGTTCGCGACGCGCACCGATGTGATCTGGAGCGCGCCAACGTCGGGCCTCTTCGGACTGGCGATCTCCACCCGCTTCGACGACCTGCTTCCACGCGTCGAGCGCGCCGCCACACGCGAGGGGGTCCTCGTCGTCCCCGGCGTCTTTTTCGAGATGCCCAACGCGTTTCGCCTGGCATGGTCGATCGATCGCACGCGCCTCGACGAAGCCCTAGCGCGTCTCGCCCGCGCCCTCGACGACTGACCTGACGCGCGCCGCCGGCGGTCTGCGCGTGGCCACAATGGTGACTCCGGCAAGAATGAGCACGGCGGCGGTGAAGATCCGTGCGCTCGGCGACTGACCGAGCTGCACCCATGCGAGGAGCCCCGCGAGAATGGGCTGAAGGTAGATGTAGATCGTGACCAAGCTTGCCGTCGAACGACCGAGGGCCCACGCGTTCGCGAGGTACGCAACGATGGTGGGCATCACGAGGATATAGGCGATGAACGCCGCGCCGCGTGGCGTGAGGTGAGGAACGGTCTGCGCCAACGCAACGACACCGAGCGGGGCGAAAAGCACGGCGCCCCACGTGAAAATCCAGGTGATCACCGTGAGCGCGCCGAGGCGCTGCACGACCGTCCGCGAAAAGACGAGGTAGACCGAATAGGAGAGCGAGTTGACGGTCACGATGATCGCTCCCCGATCGAGGTCACGAATCCCGGTCAGCCAGACCACGCCCGACAGCGCGAGCGCGAGGCCAAAAAATAGCCTCCACGTCGGACGTTCGTAGCGGAAGGCGACGGCGATGAACGCCGTGAAGACCGGAATGGTCACGCTCAGCAGCGCCGCCGAGACGGGTGTCGTCAGCCGTAAGCCCATGAGAAAGAGCGTCTGGTTGAGCGAGATCCCCACGATCGAAAGAAGCGCGAGCTCGACCTGGTCGCGCCGCGTGGTCGGCTTGAGCGTCCTCGCGATTCGCGTGAATGCCTGGAAAAACAGGGCTGCCCCGAGCATCCGGGCCATCGCCAGCGCGGACGGCGGGATCGCTTCGCCCCCTTGCCCGCGCGGCAGCATAGCGACTTTCCCCTCCACCGCCTGGGAAGCGAACGCCACCTGAACGACGAGCAGCGCGGCATGGGTCCACACTGGCTTCGCGGGAGGAATAATCGGGCTCTGCCGCGACTCCAGCAGAGTCGGCCCTACGCTCGAGGATGTCTCCGACACTTTCCTCCCCACATAGCGCGATCTACTTAGTTCCGTCGATGCTCACCATCGCTGGTTAGCCGCGTCATGTGTATCGGCGACACAGTCTCTCGAAGGTCGACTAGACTGCCTGCCAGCGCCCTTCCCAGGGCTTTTGAGGTATTTCATGTGGAACACGTTCCCGCTGTTCGGAAGCACGCTCCTTCTGTGCGTGATGGTAGTCGCCAGCTACACGTTCGGAGTCTCGGTCGTCGCCGGGGCCAACGGCAAGCCGCGCACGCTCCAGGCGGCGCGCTTTGGCGCCTACGGCACGGTTGCCCTCGTCGCCTCCTGCGTTCTCTGCCTGGCATACGCCTTCGTGAGTCACGACTTCCGCCTCCGGTACGTCGCGCACTACTCGGATCGCTCGATGCCCACCCACTTTCTTCTCACCTCGCTGTGGGGCGGGCAGGACGGCTCGCTCTTGTGGTGGCTGTTCCTTCTTTCGATCTACATCCTGGTGTGCGTCAAATGGCTTGGAAAGAAGCACCTCCAGCTCCAGCCGTACATCATCGCCACCTTGATGGCGGTCGTGCTCTTCTTCTGCGTGCTCATGGCGTTCGCCGCCAACCCGTTCTCGACGAGCGTCGCCGGTGCGCGGCCCGACGGTGAAGGCCTCAATCCGCTTCTTCAGAATTTTTACATGATCATCCACCCGCCGAGCCTCTACACGGGCTTCGTGGGGTGCACGATTCCCTTCGCGTTTGCCGTCGCCGCCCTCGTGAGCGGGCGCCTCGACACCGAATGGATCGTCGCCAGCCGCAAGTTCATGCTCTTCGCTTGGATGTTCCTCGCCATCGGCAACACGCTCGGCATGCTGTGGGCCTACGAAGAGCTCGGATGGGGCGGCTACTGGGCCTGGGATCCCGTAGAGAATGCGGCGTTCCTGCCGTTCCTCACGGCGAGCGCCTACGTGCACTCGGTCATGATTCAAGAGCGGCGCGGGCTCCTCAAGGTCTGGACGATCACCCTGGTGTGCCTCACCTTCTTCATGACGATCTTCGGCACGTTCCTCACGCGCTCCGGGGCCATCGCCAGCGTCCACTCTTTCGCCCAGTCATCGATCGGGACGTACTTCGTTTATTTTTTGGCGATGCTCGCGGCCTTCGTTTTCACCTTGATTCTGTACCGCTGGCCCGAGCTCCGAAATCTCACGCCGTCGACCACGCTGCGCAAAGCGGCGATGATCACCGGGTGGGTGATGGTCCTTCTCATCGCCCCGGGCTGCGTCGCCATCAGCCACCTCCCCGTTGGCCAGGGCGCACGCGTTCTCATGATGGCGGTCCTCGCGGGCGGAGCCGTCTACACGGGGCTCGAGCTCATCTTCCGACGGATGACGGCGGATCTCGGCCTCACCTCCGAACGCCCTGAAATCGAGTCGATCTGGTCGCGCGAGTTCACCTTCCTCCTGAACAACTGGGCGCTCCTCGGCTTCATGCTCTTCGTCCTCGTGGCGACCACCTTTCCGATGGTGAGCGACGCCTTGTGGGACGAAAAAGTCACCGTCGGCCCGCCCTACTACAACGCCTGGGTTCAGCCGATCGGGCTCACCATCTTCGCGCTCATGGGCTGCGGCTCTCTCTTCGGTTGGAAGAAGACGAGCGAAGATTCGCTGAAGCGTGTCTTCCGCATTCCGCTGCTCGCACTCGTCGCGGGCGCGGCCCTCCACGCGGCGTTCGGTAAGACCGTCGGCTTCCCTGCGGTCGTCTGGAGCGAGCCCATTTACGGCGGCGCGATGGGCCAGATCCTTCGAGCCTTCAACGCCTTCACGCCCGTCATCGGCGTGTCGCTCGCGTTCTTCAACGTCGCCGTCATCGTCCAGGAGTTCACCATGCTCTTCAGCGCGCGCCGGAAGAGCGGCGCGAGCAAGAGCACCCCGGCGATCCTCTGGTACCTCGGATTTTTGCCTGGATTCTTCTACACGATGGTCTCGCTTCCCCCGGTTTCGCGCCGTCGGTATGGGGGATACATCGTTCACTTTGCTATCGTGGTCATGTTCCTCGGCTTCACCGGAAAATCCTGGGGCGTCGATCGCGAGACCACCCTCAGCCCCGGGCAAACCTACCAAGTCGAGAGCTACACGCTCGAGTACGTCGGCCCGCGAATGGAAGTCGACAACACCAAGCGCATGGTCTTCGCCGACATTCGCGTCACCCAGAATGGCGTGGTCCGCGGGCAGATGAGCCCCGCGAAATTCATCTACAAGAAGATGCCGGAGTCACCGACGACGGAGGTCGCCATGATGCACTCCGTGCGCGACGACCTTTACCTGGTGGTGGGGACGATCAATCCGCAGACCAAGGTGGCGTCGCTGCAGATCCACGTGAATCCGCTGGTGGGATGGATCTGGCTCGGCTGCATCATCCTCATCTGCGGAAGCGTGCTCTGCATGTGGCCGGAGCTACAGCCGCAAGAGTCGCGTGCGTGGCAGTTCGCGCGGGGCACGGCGGCGGTGGGAGCGAGCCTCTTCATGGGGGTGCTCATCGCGGTCATGCCCACGATGGCTCACGCCCAAACGGGCGGGATGTCGAACATGCATTCGCACACGATCAAGATCGAGAGCCCGCTCGAAAAATCGATCTTCGGATCGCTTCGCTGCATGTGCGGCTGCCCGACCGATCTCCTCGACACCTGCTCGTGCGAGGACGCCGAAGAAGCGCGCGATCACATTCGCGAGAAGCTCAAGGCGGGCGAAACGAAGGACCAGATCATCCTCGAGTACAAGAACGAGAACGCGGCGCTCCACCCGGGCGTCTCGTCCGTCGCCATTCCTCCGAACACCGGCGCCATGCGGGCGATCTACGCCGTTCCGCTCGTGGCGATCGTCGCGGGGGGTGCGGGCGTGGTGGCTCTGATTCGGCGCTGGAAAAAGCCGACCGACCTCGACGCTCCACGCTCGGCTGCCTCTGCAAAAAAAGAAGCCAACGAAGGGCCTAGCGACGCGTCGGCGAAAGATCCGAAAGACCCGTACGACGCGCGGCTCGATGATGAGCTCCGCGATCTAGACAACGACGAACCGCATTGAATCAGGTGATGACCAGCGCTACCAAGAGCTCGGACAAAGACACCGAGCGCGAAGAATCCGAACGTTCGGAGCGCGCCTTGGGGCGAGCCGCGGCGATCGGTGTTCCCGTCGTCACCGTCCTCGGAGGCATCGTCACCGGCCTCGTATCCAGCGCCGGACCGGCCATCCTGGTCCTCGCCGGTGGGGTGCTCTTCGGTACGATCTGCCTCTTGTGGGCCAGCCTGCGCACGCTCGGGGGAGACGCACCGCTTCCCGAGGACCTCGAAGCCATCGCCGCGCGCATGCACTCCGTCAACGACGCCGAGAGCCGCAAAAAAGCGATCCTCCTGTCGCTGCAGGATCTCGAGAACGAACGGGCCATCGGCAAGGTCGACGAATCCGATTACGGCGAGCTGGCCGCGCGCTACCGCGACCAAGCAAAACGAATTCTCCGCGAGCTCGATGAGCAGGTCGAGCCCATGCGAGAGCGCGCCGAGCAGCTTGCGCAGGCTTACCTGAAGAAGCGGGGGCTTGCGAAAACCGTCGCCGCGAAAATAGACGCGCCGGAGGAAACGGAGCACGAGGCGAAAGAGAAGACCGAAGCTGAGACTGAGAACACGCGCCTCGATTGTCCGGTGTGCGCGGTGTCGAATGAGCGTGACGCGGCGTTCTGCAAGAAATGCGGCGCGGCGATGCGACCGACCATGACGAGGGACGACTCCGATGCGTCCGAATAGGATCGTCATCGTTTCGATCGCGCTCGCGCTTTGGCAGGGTCCAGCCTTCGCGCAGAAGAATCCCCACGGCGGCGGCCGCGAAGGGGGCGAGGAAGTCCCGAGTGGGCTCTTTCAAGCGCCTCCCGATGTCGAGGAAGAAGACGACAAGCTCCCGCGTGGAACGATCGCCATCGAAATCCGCGACGCCGAAGATCACCCGATTTCGCACTCGCCGATCACGCTCGGAATCCTTCACAACACGGTAGCCAAAGGCGAGAGTCGCGAGCACAAAGCGACAGAGACGAACGAGCTCGGCCAGGCCCGCTTCGACGACCTCGCGGCGATCAGCGGTACGGCCTACCGGGTCACCGTGCCGAAAGACGGCGCCACCTACGGCGCTCCTCCGTTTCAGCTCTCGCCCGCCAAAGGCATGCGCGTCGTCCTTCACGTGTACCCGGTGGCGCACGACATCAAGGACGCGCTCGTCGTGGCCCAGGGCATCGTCTACGTGGAGCTGAAAGACGATCGCATCCAAATCCAGCAGGCCCTGACGATCTACAATTTCGGCAAAGTCACCTGGGTTCCGACCGACGTGATTCTTCCGCTAGGAGAAACATTCACAGCGCTCACCTCCAATCAGTCGATGAGCGACGAGGGCGTCGATCCCGTGGAAAAGAAAGGGGCGCGGTTGCACGGCACCTTTGGTCCCGGACGCCACGACGTCGAGTTTCGCTGGCAGCTTCCGTACGCTGGCGAGGCAAACGTCGACTTCGATATCGGCATGCCTCCGCACACGGCCGCGGCGCGGGTGATGGTCGGCGCCTCGCAACAGATGAAGCTTTCCGTCGATGGATTTCCGGACGCGAAGCCGAACGTCGACGCCCAGGGCAATCACATTCTCGAGACGCAGCGCGAGGTCAAGCGCGAGGAGGGTGAGCTCAGCTCGGTCCGAATCTCGCTCAAGGACATCCCGGTTGCTGGCCCGGCGCGGATCATCGCCACCGCCATCGCGGCCTTCGGGGTCTCCGTCGGGCTCTTCTACGGAGCGAGCTCCCGCAAGCGTACGGGGCGCTCCAGCGCATCGAGCAAATCGGAGCGGGCCCAGCTCCTTCGGGAGCTCGAGGAACTCGAGAACGGGCACGCAGCGGGCGACATCGGCCCCAAGACCTACGAGCGGGCGCGCCGTGAAATCATCGACGCCATCGCCGCCACCCTCGGCAAATGAACCGCCGTCTGTGGGTAAGCTGACGAAAAGACTGGGGAGCGACCCAGGGACAACCCTCGGGAGAAGCAGATGTCGTACCTATACACAGGCGCGTACCCCGGTTCCCCACGACCGCATCCACATGGCGGAGGAGGTGTAACTGCTGGAACCAAAAGGCTTTTATGCCTTCTCCCCACTTCCCACAGGGCCTATCGACACCACTACTGATCTAATCTAATGAGAATATAAGAAGAGAGACCCGGACGAGCATGGAACTCACG
>JAYTOU010000039.1:0-6931 GCA_043747615.1 Myxococcales bacterium
TGCGTGGGCTCAAGTGGAAAGAGCTCCGCGAAAAGCAACTTGAAGAGGCCACGAGGACGCTACTGAATTAGGCCCAGACACATAAAACTTTACACGACCCGTGGTCTAGCTCCACATGACATTACCCAACACCGGACAAGGCCGAGCGTTGGCTCGAGATCTACGGACGCGTCTCGCTCACGGGAGAGCCGGCCCGCTTCGAAGAGCAATCGACGCCGCTCGGGCGCTGGTGGTCGGTCTACGCGTTTCGGATCGAGGACCAGCCTCGCGGGCAGATTGGCGTGCTGCTCAATGACATCACGGAGCGCAAGCGGGGCGAGGACTATCACTCCTTTCTACTGAAGCTCAGCGACGCGCTGCGATCGCTTGCCGACCCGGAGAAAGTTCAGGCGGTCGCCGCCGATTTGCTCGGCGCACATCTCCGCGTCAATCACTGTCACTACGGCGAAGTGCGGGGCGAATACGTCTGCATTTCCTACTGCCATGCTGGCCGTCGTCGTCGCGGTGCTCGTCGGCAGCGGGTGGGTCGTTTGGGTCGTCGCGCGGCAGCGGCGTCGGGTGCGTGTTCACTGACGTCGCTTGGACCACGACGGGGTGCGCGTCCAGCTCGGGCGATCAAAACGGCGACGGCACCTGGGCAACAGCCAACCTCTACTGCAGCAGCTTGCAAGGCGATGGCTATTTGGTGCAGACAACGATCGTGGCCGGGTTTGGTCCGTCTACGGGTCACGATCCCCGCGCCACGACCGCGAGAAGCACCCGCCCATGCTTCGCGAGAAGCGCGGGCCCGATCCCCGGAACCGCCAGGAGCTCCGCCTCGTCGGCCGGGCGCGCCCGAGCGATCCCCACGAGGGTTCGATCCGTGAGAATCCGAAACGCCGGAACGCGCCGCTTCTTCGCCTCCGCCAACCGCCAAGCTCGAAGCGCGGCTTCGACGAGCGCCGCAGATCCCGCCTCCACCGGCGACGCACCGTCCCAGACCGACGCGGTCATCGGCGGGGGGCCATCCGCAACGCCTACTTTCTTCCCGCTCCCGCGGACCTTCGTCGCCTTCTTCACCCGCGCCTTCCGTCCCCCCGCGCGCCCCTTCCCTCGCCCCCGAGCCTTCGCCTCCCCCGGCGCTGGCACATCGACGATGCGCATCGCCGCAATCACAGTCGCCGCATTCGCCCGCGCGTCGAGCCACACGCGCTGAAACGCGATCGTCTGCCCATCCTTCTCGAAGGCGTCTGCCACGATGCTCACCGCTGAAGCCCGCGCCATCGCCCCCAAGATCCCCTCGAACGCGCGCCGATCGATGTCTCCGTCCGCGAAATAATCCCGATGAAGCTGCCCAACCGCGCGCCCATCTCGCTCCCCGAGTGCCGCGAAGATGCTGGTCGCAGCATCCCGCTCCCCCGCCGTCGCAGTCCGATACGTCTGCGCCACGCTCGCCCCGGGCAGGCACACGTCGCAGAGCCCGCACGCGGTCCCCTCGTCGTTCTGATCGCCAAAATGCTCGACGAGCTGGAGCATGCGGCACGCCGGGAGCTCGGCGAAGCGCCGCATCTTGTCGAGCTGCGCGCGCTTGTGGACGCGCTGCCGCTCGTACGCGACGCGCCAATCGCCACTTCCGCGGCGGACGGTGTCGTCCGGATCGACGAGCGCTCCCCCGTGGACCCATAGCTTCTCGAGCACCTTCTCGAAGACCGCCGCCGGAACCATCGAGCGCTTGGCGATGACGGCGCTTGCCGCCCCGCCTTCCGGGATAGCGGCCTCGACGCGCGCCAAGAGATCGGCCTGGGGATAGTCACGCTCGAGGAAAAACTCGTGGGTCTTCGTGTCGACGAAGGAGTGGAGAAGTACCGCCCGCGAAGGGGCACCATCGCGGCCAGCGCGCCCGATCTCCTGGTAGTAGCCCTCGACCGTCGCCGGGAGCGCGGTGTGGATCACCGTGCGCACGTCCGCCTTGTCGATGCCCATCCCGAACGCCGTCGTCGCCACGATGACCTCGAGCTTGGCATTCATGAACGCAGACTGGACATTGTCGCGCACGCCCGCCGGTAGCCCAGCGTGGTAAGCGGCTGCACGCACCCCGGAAGAGAGCGCGTTCGCGAGCTCCTCGGCCTCCTTCCTCGTGGGGGCGTAGACGATCGCCGGACGGCGCGACGCATCGGAGAGGAGACGCGCGACGACCTCTGCCCGCGCGCCGGGACTTCGCTCGACGACCTCGACGCCGATGTTCGTGCGACGAAAGCCATGGATGAAACGGGCGGGCGATTCGAGCCTAAGCTCGGCGACGATATCGTCCTGCACCGTGGGCGTCGCCGTGGCCGTGAGGGCAATCACCGGCGCGGGACGGAGGAGCGGGAGGCGCTCGCCGAGCATGCGGTAGTCGGGACGAAAATCATGACCCCACTGCGAGATGCAATGGGCCTCGTCGATCGCGATGAGGGTCGGCTTCCTCCGGGCGAGCATCTCCGGAAAGCCGGGCACCTTCAGGCGCTCGGGGGCGATGAAAAGAAAATCGAGCGCGCCGTCGAGGTACGCCTTGCTCACAGCGCGGGACGCTGCGCGATCTCTTCCCGAGTGGATCCTCTCGGCCGCAAAGCCACGGCGCACGAGCTGCGCGACCTGGTCCTCCATGAGCGCGATGAGCGGGCTGACGACGAGCGTCGTTCCTCCCCGCGCGATCCCCGGGAGCTGGTAGCAGAGCGATTTGCCCGCTCCCGTGGGCATGACGAGGAGGACGTCTCTACCTGCCGCGGCGGCCTGGCATACGTCCTCCTGGTACGGACGAAACGACGCGAAGCCGAAGGAGGCATGGAGAAGATCCCGAAGATCCGTCGATCGCGCCGCGCGCACAGGCAGCGCAGGGACAGCGAGAGGCGCGGGCAAATCCATCGCGGCAACGCTCTCCACCACCTCACGCACGTAGCCTTCGATCTCGCGCATGAAGGCATCGAGCTTTTCCTCCCCGCGCTCGATGCGGGCGAGCTTCGCCTCCCACGCGCCGGTCATCGCCGGGCTCTTCACGTGCGGATGGACCATCGCAATGAGGGCCACGCCCTTGTCCGTCGCCTGAAGCGTTTTCGCGTCGCGGACGATGTACGCCCGCCGGAGGAGGGTCTCCAAAATCGACGCGCGGGTGGCCGGCGTTCCGAGCCCGCAGTCGCGCATCGCGAGCGAGAGCTCCTTCTCGTCGAGGGTGCGCCCCGCCGTCTGCATCGCGGTGAGAAGCGTTCCGTCCGTGAACCGCAACGGCGGCCGGGTCCTTCGCGAGACCGCCCTCGCGTCGAGCACCCGCCGTGGCGCGCCCTTCGTGAGCCCGCCCGGAATCGTCGGCTCTGTCTCCGGCTTTCCGCGCGTCCTCACCACCTCGAGCACCTTCCAGCCGGCGCTCTCCACGCTGGTCCCGCTGCTCGTGAACCTGTCGCGGTCGTCGTTCCAGGCGATGGCGGTGATCACCGTGGTGACGGCAAACTCGTGATCCCCGTGCCATGCGGAGAGAAGACGCCGGCACACCAGATCGTAGATCGCCCGCTCATCGGCTGGGAGATCGACGGGCGCCGCGATCGACGTCGGGATGATCGCATGGTGGTCGGAGACGCGCGCATCGTCGACGAACCGCCCGCCGAGCGGCCTCTCGCCCGTCCCCTCCGCGAGGAGCGCGCGGTACGGCGGAGCGATTGCCGCCACCACGTTGGGAAGCGTGTCGGCGATGGCGAGCGAGAGGTGCCGGCTGTCCGTGCGCGGGTAGCTGAGGAGCTTTCGGCGCTCGTAGAGGGCCTGCGCCACTTCGAGGGTGTGCTGCGCGGTGAAACCATAGAGCTGGTTTGCGTGACGCTGGAGCTCCGTCAGATCGTAGAGCTGTGGCGGAAGAAGCCGACGGGACTGACGATCGACCGACTCGACCCGCGCGATCCCCCGCGTTGCCCGCTCGACGATCGCCTTCGCTTCTGCCCCGTCTGCCGGGAGCCGCCTCGCCTCGCGATCGCGCGCGCCCGGGCGTATCCAGGTCCCCTCGTAGCTCCGCGCTTTCGGATCGGGGGATTTTTCGGCGTCCCCGAAGGTAGCCACCACCTCGAGGTAATCCTCCGGGACGAACGCGCGGATCTCGAGCTCGCGCGCGACGAGAAGCGCCAGGCTAGGGGTCTGGACGCGCCCGACGGAGAGGTTGTCGTCGTGGAGCACGCTGTAGAGGCGGGAGAGGTTCATCCCGACGAGCCAGTCGGCGCGGCTCCGCCCCCGGGCCGCGTCTCCCAGGCGATCGAAGGCCGCACTGTCTTTCAGCGCACGAAATCCAGCCGCGATGGCCTCCGGCGTGAGCGATGAGATCCACAGCCGCTGCACCGGCTTCGTCGCCTTCGCCGCCTCGTAGATGTAGCGGAAGATGAGCTCGCCCTCGCGCCCCGCGTCCGTTGCGCAGACGATCTCGCGGACCTCGCTTGCGACGAGCAGGCGGCGCACCACCTCGAACTGCGCGCGCGTGCCCTCGGCGACGACGAGCGGCCATCGCGGCGGAAGGAGGGGCAGATCCGCGAGGCGCCATTTCTTCCAAAGCGGATTCATCTCGTGAGGCTCGGCGAGCGCCACGAGGTGCCCGATGGCCCAGGTGACGACGTACCCGCCTCCGCTGAAGTGTCCGTCCCCACGCGTGCGCGCGCCGAGCACCTGCGCGATGTCTCGGGCAACGCTCGGCTTCTCCGCGACGACGAGGATGGTCACGCGCTCCTTAATACGCCTTTCCGTTCAAGTACGTTTCGCCGACGCGCGTCACCGCCGAATTCACGCGCCATTCGAACGGCTGACGGTAGGTAGCGACGTCGCGAAAGAGCCGGTGCGCGTCGGAACGATCCGCGGAGTCCACGGCGATCTCGTCGTCGTGGGGAAGCACCCCGCGCGCGGGCGTGGCCCATCGAGACGGAAGGTGAGTAGCGGCGGCTCCTCGCCGGCCTGAGAATCGGGCCTGCGAAGGACAACCGTGCCCCATGGGCAAAGGAGCCGCCATGTCGAAGAGAGCCGCAAGTAGAGAGAAGAAGCAAAGGACCACGCCGATCGCGATGACGGTGGGGACGCAGCGGTTGATGCTGCCGCTTTTGCTCGCGATGGACGCGACGAAGAAGGGACTGCTCGCCTTCGTGCAGCAAATGGGGATGGTCGTACTGTCCGAGTTGCTGACCACGGAGGCGACGCAGATCGCCGGTCCGAAGAGCAAGCGCATCAAGGGCCGCACGCACCACCACTGGTGGAACGGCGAGGTCACGCTGCCGAGCGTCGAGTCGCGTCGTGAAGGAGACTCCGCTCTCGGCGCACGCCGCAGCGCTCACGGCAAGTGTCGGGCGACGACGCTCCGGACGTTGGGTAGCCTATGGCGGTGCGCGCCTTCGTCCTCGCCTTTCGTCGCGGGTTATCGCGATTGCCATGACGAGCAGCTGCCCTGGGCGATAAGCCGCTCGACGTCGACCGAGAACGACTCGAAGTCGACCTGGATCTTCGCGAAGACGTTCTCCAAAACGGCCTGCGGGCTCCGGTAGACGCCGCCGTACTTGAGGCCGGCGGTCTCGGTCCACTGGATCTGCGGATGCATCGAGCCGAGCACTCTCGGGACATCCCCGGCACCGAACGCTGCGTACACGCTTTTTACGAAGTCAATATGGCTCATGGTCATCTCCTTGGTTCTGGACGTTGCTTCCACCAAGGAGGCGTTCGTTCGCCCGCCGGTCGCGGTTCGTTCGAAACGAACCACGGCTATTACATGGACGAGTCGCTCGTCACCGGTGTTTCGTGCTCCTACGAGCGGCGCACGCCGCCTGCATGCCGGAGCGTCGCGCTCTCAGTGGGTTCGACGCCTCCACGGCCAGCGCCTATCCCGCGATGATCGAATCTGCTCGACGCCGAACGCGATGTCCTGCATCGCCTTCACGATTTGCAACGCCGTCCCGTGGAACACGGTCACGCTCGGTGTGGCGCTTCGACTCACTGGGTCGAGCCACGCGCGCCCAGCCTCACAAGCCCGCGAGTGCGCCGATGCTCTCAGCAGTTCGCGGCCTCACATACCGCGCCCGGCAGCTGTGCCGCGCAGCTTGCGCAGCGCAGATCCTTTGTGCACAGCGACATGGTCGGTCTTGTCGCTCTCGATGACGTATTGCGGCTCTTCCATGCAAGCTCGAACGGTGTAGCCCTTGAATCTGGTAGGCGCGGTGAGCTTCTTCTTGATGACGGCGTGGTCGAGCAGAGCGGGCAGTGGCTGCGCGTCATGAAGGCCGCAGACGCGGCGGCCGGCAGCGAGGCGCTCGACTTGCTGGCGGGCGCCGAGGGCTTCGGCATCGCGGTCAGCACCGCGACCGACGTGGCCAAGGGCGCCGTGAGCGTCGTCGTGACCGAGTCCGGCCTCACGAACATCGTCGCGCTAGTGGAGCAAGGGCGGACGATCTACCAGCGCATCCTGACCTGGGTCGTCAACAAGATCAGCAGGGCGATCCTGAAGGCTGCTTTCGTTTCAATCGCGTTCGTGGTGACCGGCAAGTTCGTCGTCTCCGCCTTCGCGATGCTGCTGCTCACCTTCATGACGGCGCCGGCCTCGACGCGACTCGCGACTCACTGCGAATTTGCTCGCGGGTCGTCGCGACGTGGATCGAGACCCTGCCCGTACGATGCCCAAGCGATCCATCTAGGGCGATGTCCTACACGTCCCGTTTTACCGCGATTTCGTGCGCCGCGCGTCGGCACGAACAGTGCGTAGAGGGCCGTCATGCAATCCACTACGCGTCTCTTCGCCTTCGCCCTGTCGACCGCGGTCGGCTCCCTCCTGGTTCCCGGCTGTTCGGCCGCGCCTGGCGAGGATCCCTCGGCCTCCTCCTCGAATGAAGAGGCGCTCAACGCGGCGTCGATCGCGAGCGTGGGCCTCGCGAACGTTGGCAAGAGGGCTTGCTCGACCAACAGCCAAGGA
>JAYTOU010000040.1:0-74540 GCA_043747615.1 Myxococcales bacterium
TGCTTCCCGCTTTGACTGGAGTGTCGTCGAAGGAGAGCGGGAAGCTTCGATCGCGGAGGGCGCGGGCGATTTAGACGGCGGATGAAGCTTCCTGGGGAAGGCCGGAAGCTTCGGGGGTGAGGAATCGCGCTTCGGGAGACAAGCCGGAAGCTTCAGCAGTGAGAGCTTTTGGGATTTATGGGACGGCGGAAGCCTTCGGGGCGCGCGGGAAGCTTCAGGAGCGAAGCGTCCGCCATGCGACCCCGGATTCCCCTCTCTGCCAACGTGCGTGAGACCAGCGCCAACCCGCGCGCGCATCACGAGTGGCGCGCTTGCGGAGCTCGATTTCGGCCCCGACTGGTTCGTCCATGTCGCCTCCGATTGGACGTACGGTCACGGCCTCACACCCGGCCGCTACGAGGTCGTAAGCGGCCACCAAACCCCATTCGCTCAGGTGGGCTTCGCTGGGTTCGCATGCACAGGCGTTCCCACGGGAAGCTTCACCATCATCGACATCGCGCCGACCGACCGTGGTGATGAGCCGCCGCTGACGCGTCTAATTTTCTGGTTCGATCTGAGCTGCACCGGTCACGGCCGGCTCACGGGGTGCGTTCGGTACGGCGGATGATGAGCCTCACTTCACACGTCGTGACCTGACCCCCGACGGCGGCGCGCGATAGGCCTTCCCCGTCCAAGGTCGTCGATGTCCCCCCGGCCGCGATCGCCTCGTTGACGCTCGGCTCGATGTCCGTCGTGGGAGCCGGCGCTTGGGGTGCCGCGCAATCGCCGGTCTGATCACGGCACCCGAGCTGAAACGAAAAAGCCTCCGGAGGAGACCTCGGAGGCATTGGTTGCGCGGGTAGGATTTGAACCTACGACCTTCGGGTTATGAGGAGAGGAAGAGATCCTTGTGCGGCTTGTTAGTGCTTGTTTAGAAGCACTTTGACGGATTCGGAGCGGCTGTCAACTTGCCAATCTTACCACGCATCGCCGCTCTATGGCCCCGGATTGGCCCCGCGTTTCGAGCACGGCGACGGCACGCAAGGACGAGTAGAAGCGCCATCACGGAGGCGCTTGCAGGAATGTCTGATCGTGGGCGCGATACGCGGCAGCTGCAACCACCGCCAGCTGCGACTGAACCGGGGTCCGTCTGGTCACCAGCGTTCGCGTCGCGCGCGGCATCTGTTGACGCACCATCCTCGCGCGCACCATCACTCTGCGCCGCATCGACCGCACTCGCATCATCGGTTCCCGCGTCGCCGGCGACCGCATCGCGTCCCGCGTCGACGATCGCTCCGTCGGGTCCGGCATCACCCGTCGAGCTATCCGCGCCCGCGTCACCGGTCGAGGCGTCGCGTCCTCCATCGATACCCGAATCGGGGATGGCTCCGCACAGGCCATCGACGCACACTCCCGCATCGCCGCACGACACGCCGTTTGCGGCGGGGAGGTCAGGCGCGCATTGAGCCGTCCCGCTACAAACCTCGGACACGTCGCAAGCGCTGACCGCAACTCGGCAGACGACACCGGCGTCGGCGAACAGATCGGCCGGACACGCGTTGCTCGTCCCGGGGCAGTACTCAGGCACGTCACACACGGTCGTGGCGGGACGACAGGCCGTGCCTGACGTCGCGTACTGAAGTGCGGGACAGGTGACGCCCAGCCCGTCGCACTTCGTTGGAACCTCGCAGACGTTCGTCGAAGGCCGGCAAACCGTGCCCGCGTGAGCGACGCCACACGTACCATCGGCGCTTGCGCCCGCCGCTAGGCTGCAAGCCTGGCAGTCGGCCGTACTACCGCCGCCACACGCCGTGTCGCAGCACACGCCATCGACGCAGAAGGTCGACGCGCAATCTGCGCTAGTCGTGCAGGTAGCGGCTTCGCCGACGAAACGAGCGCGCACCTGAAGGCCGCCTAGTAGGGGCTCGCGTGTGAACCGAGCGTAAACCACAAGCGATTTACCGGCACGGCTCGAGGCGACGCGCGGCGTGTGCGAGTTGGTGTTGTTAGGCTCGACGGAGATCGCGATACCCCCCGTGGTCGGGGGTCCGTCTAGGAGAACACCATCGCTAGGGCGAACACGCGCGCCATAGACGTCGGTGCGTGTTCCGCCGCGCTGACCCTCCCAGGCGACGAGATAGTTCGTTCCGTCGAAGCCAACTGAGGGCACCAGCGGCGAAACCGGTGACCCGATCGACACGGAAATGCCTGAAGTACCATTGAGCAGTAAGCCATCCGAAGGGCGCAGCCGGTTACCGCTTACGCTCCCATTCGCGTTCCAAACGAGCAGGTAGTTAGTACCGTCGAACGCGACATCTGGATGGTCGCCGGAGTTCGCAAAAACGCCGCCAGCCGACGGAAGCCGATCAAGAAGAGCGCCGTCTGAGGCGCGTACCCGTGCTGCGGCGACGCCTTGGCCCTCCCACACGACCAAATAGTTCGTTCCGTCGAAGGCCACTGCAGGACGGGCGAGTGAGCTCGTCGTGGGTGCCGCGATTAGCGTGCCCGTGTCGAGGATGCTTGCGTTAGGGGCGACACGCGAGCCGTAGATGGAGCCGGTGGAACCATTTGTCCAAACGACGAAATAGTTCGTCCCGTCGAAGATTACTCGAGGCTGACTTCCCGTCGCGGACGAGATCTGAAATCCTGCGGTCGCTGGCGGTCCGTCGAGGAGCACCCCGTCCGATGCACGAACGCGTGCGCCGTACACGTGCCCCCGATTATCAGACCAGACGACGAGATAATTCGTACCGTCGAAAGCGACACTGCCGGGGCCGACGAAATTGCTGTCGGCGGTTGAGATCACTATTCCGCTTGGATCCAGCATTGAGCCGTCCGTTCCGCGAACGCGCGCTGCCATCAACTTCACCGAATTGAAGAGTCCCGTTCCGTCCAGCCAGACGACGAGATAGTTCGTGCCGTCGAAGGCGGCGACCGGCGCGGTCTCAGGTCGCGTCGCCTGCGAGATCAGCGTTCCGCGGGCGCTTGGGTCGAACGGAGAAGGCCCCTCAAGGACGGCGCCATCGGAGGGCCGAACGTGGGCTCCAAAAATATTGGTGCCACTGCCTGTTTGATCCCAAACGACGAAGTAGTTGGTGCCGTCAAACGTCACTGAGCCTGGCGCACCGGGCGATAGAAAGATGCCCGGGAGGAGCGCACCGTCGGAACACCGTATGCGTGCGCCATACCCGTTGAATGAGTTGGTCCAGGTCACGAAAAAATTCGTTCCGTCCGAAGCGACAGAGGGCCGGCCGCCCGATCCAACGCGGATCCCGCCCGAGCTCGGCGGCCCGTCGAGCAGCGCGCCATCCGACGCTCGCACGCGCATCGCGTGTATGTCGACGTATCCCCAGGCGATGAGGTAGTTCGTTCCGTCGAAGGCTACGGCAGGAAACATGGATCCCGCGTTGCCGCCTGCCGAGTTGACGAGAAATCCTTCCGGCGGGTCTAGAAGCGTCAGGTCAGAAGTGCGAACACGCGCCGCGTGGATCAGCGCGACTGGGCTCGGCGCCGGTTGATCAGCCCACGCGAAGAGGTAGTTCGTCCCGTCGAATGCGACCGCCCCGCCTCCGCCGCTCGTGGTGAACGCGAATCCGTCGGGGCCATCAAGAATCGCGAGATCCCCCGGTCGCACGCGCGTCGCGTGGTTGCCGGCCAACACTAGGAAGTTTGTGCCATCGAAAATCACCGAGGAGGCCCCCCGGAACGAAAGACCGCGAGGCGCAGTCGCCGGTCCATCGAGGAGGGCGCCATCGGCCGCGCGTACGCGCACTCCGTGGCCGTTGAAGACGACAAGGTAATTCACGCCATCGAAAGCGACGTCCGGATCGCTACCCGAGCCGTCGAGGGTTGAGATTGTGATCCCGACCGGGTCCAGCACCGTTCCATCGAACGCTACGCGAGCACCCATGATCGCCATCGTCGGCGTCCATTCGCGCCAGTCGGACCAAGTCACGAAATACTGGCCGTTGCCGCGCGCGACCTTTGGGCGCTGCTCCCTTCCTCCCACCCCTAACGCGATTACCGGATTGTCCACGCCGAACTCGGGCGAGACCGTCGGATCGAGAACTGCGGGGTACTTGCTAGCGAGGATCACGCTCTCGGGGACGCGAAGCTCGATAACCTCCCCCGTCCATCGCGGCACGATGTCCGTCCGGTTCCCAATCGCATCCACCCAAGTCGCGTTCCCGTATCGAAGACCAACCTTCGCTTTTCCATCGACGAAGTGAAGACCGTTACGCGTCTGCGAGTCGAAGGTCTCGCCTTTCACCCGGACCGAAAGAGCGAGATCGCCGTGCCCCGCAGGTCGATTTCGGAACGTCCACGATTGCTCAACCCCGCCTTCGGTATTTTGGAGCCGCTCGACGGCATCGCCGCGCGGGATCAGAAGAACCCCATGCTCGCTGACGCTCGCGTGCTCGCCGGCGGTTGAGAGCAGGGTCGTCGTTCCGCGCGCGATCTGCCTGACATCGAACGTCGCAGGAACCCCGACGACCGGCTCGGCAGACTTGGTGAATTGCGGGAAGTACCGTGGCGTCACGGAGAGCACGTCCGCGGACGCGGTGACTCCGTACGTTGCGTTGCCTCCCGACCACGTCGCAGGTTCGGCCGAAGGACGGAATGCGAGACGCGCGCGGCTTCCGATTGCGTTGAGAGTGAGAGGGGCCGATACGCGTGGCGACGACGTTCGCGAAGGAGCGGGCGGCTGTGCGCCGAGCCCCGAGGAAATATCGCTTTGCTGGCAAGAGAGAAGGAGCAGCACCACCGCGAGCACGCCAGTCCACCCGTGGCTCCGGCGCTCCGAGCACTTGATTTGCGCTGACCAGATTTCCCGCTCGTGGCGGACAGCTCTTTGCACACTACGATCCTACGCCTCTGGGCTGGAAGCAGGCTGCCTTTCACGGTCATCCGTGGCGGCCCAGCGCCAGTACTTGCTGCTTCTTCTCGTCGCTCAAGACGTTGCCCATTCCGGCGGTTGGGCATCGGCCCGCGCGCCCGTCTCAACGTCTCGCTCTTCAGCCCCGTTGGCCGGTTTTCAGACGATCATCCTTGGCGGGTTTTGGGTGATCCCCGAGGAGCCTGCAAGCTTCAAGACGATCAGCACATCCTGTTGCTTCAACACGGTATTATTCTATTCGCGAATCGCGCAAGGTGACGCTCTGCCGACTTGCCATGGGATGCCGACGTTGAACGAGGGAATCGAAACGAGCCTAAGCGCCGGACGGAAACCGCCTAGCAACGGCTCGGGACGGTCACCATGGACGCGGTGAAGAGCATGAGGTCACTCTTGGACATGCCCGAATTTGAATCGGAGTTAATCGAGGAAAAGAGCGGCTACAGCAGGCTGACTGACCTCGCGCCCAAGGAGTGGTTTACCGGCTCGACCGAGCGCGCAGTGTGGATGCGGATTTACGATGCGCTCCGCGTTGAACTCCCGGCGCTTCCGGCCCCTGGGGCCACGCTGGAATTCAGCATCACCGACGATGTTCACGTGGTTATCCGGCCAGCCGGCTTCAACTATCCCGAGCGTCCGGGTGTGACTCAGCTCGGTGGCGTCTACGGTACTCCCCAGAAGACACCTGGCCTCGTGGAGCTCCCACCGGGCACGTATACGATTCTCATGACGCCATTTGACGACTCGCCCGAAGGCGAGACCGACGCCGTGCGCCGTATCGATATCGGAGCTGCGATGTGCGCGGCAGTGCTCTCACCACGCCTCGTCTTCCGGCAGATCACGGAGCACGCAGAATGGGTCGATACCAAACGCTGCAAAGTCATGTCGGACGCTTTTCGAAATCCGGATCTTTTTCGTCCGGCCGAACTCACCAAACCGCGAGTCACCTTGTTGCGTCGGGCCGGCGCCGCGATTGAGGCGCTCGGCCCGGACGATCGCAACCGCTGTCGTCTGGCGCTTCGCTGGTACCGGCAAGCATTGGCTGATACACGCGTGGACGCCTTTCTGAAGATCTGGATCGCGATCGAATGTCTTGCTCAAATGGGCAGTTCCGATTGGAAAAAACTCGCGAAAGTTCTCGCGCGAGAATACGGGACGACGTTCGACGTCGTCGCTCGAGACTTCGACCTCGCCGAGCTCGCGCAGTTGCGACATGACGTATTTCACAGAGGGGCGACGCCGTTCATTCATGGCCGGATTCTCCTCGTCGCGTTCGGCGTATTTGAAGACGTCCTTCTAAACTTGCTTGGGCTGCCCACGGAAAGGCGCGCCGCGGCAGCTCTTGGAGGAACAGCGTTTGACGTGAAGGCCCTTACGTCGGGGGCACGTGGTTAGAGACCGGTCGCCGACGAGATTCGCGGTTCGGCGGATTCATGGGATCTAACGTTGGGGGCTATCGGTCCGGGCACCTCGACTGTGCGAAGCTCTTCTCGCCGCGGTCTTTGTTTGGCGCATGCGTCCAAGCCGCGGCGTCCCGCGCCCGGGCACCCTCCACGGGTGATGAGCTTCATCGTGAATGCGTCGGCTTCGCTTCCCGCCCCTTGGCAAGGAGGCTGGCACTGCTACGGGCCGCGGTCGCATCGGTAGCAACCACTCGTCGCAAGCCGTCTACGTGACCTGAAGACGCAAGCCTGACCGAGCTTGGGGCCATCGAGATGATGACGCGCCGTACGGCGGAGCTCAGCGAGCTCTCTACTCCTTCGTGATGAGGACCCTTCGTTACGTCTTTTGGCCCGTCTATCGAAGCAGGGCATCGCTGACACACGCAGCGCTGAAGTGCGCTAGCCTTGCAGCCTCAGATCGAGCAGCGCGACTCTGGGCGCGAATGCGCCGTGGAAAGCGATGGCGGTGCGTAGAAGCCACTCGATCGCGCTCGGCCAGGCGACGCGGTCGTGCAGCTTCATCGGCTGATTGAGAACGATCGTCTTCATGCGCTTATCGGGGTACGGATTCCACTGAAGTTCTGCCCCAATCTCCTGCTCTATTTGTTCACGCTCGCGGAGGAGCAACTCAAGAGCACGGTCCGCCTTCTCGGGCATCAAAACGACCTTCACCGCAATCTTATGGTCCACCGTGTTAGCGGTAAGCGCGAGATGAATGCCGGTCCGGCCGAGGGCTACGTCGAACCAATATTGCGGCCGTGGCATTTGCAAAGATGGAAATTTGCCCGTTGCCTGAAGAGCCTCGCGCACCGCGGTCCAGAACTCTTGCTGAAGCGCCTTCGCCTGCGTCGATGCCTCCACTCCTTTGTGTTCTTCGTCGGCACCGGCGTCGGCCGTCCGGCGGTGCTCGACCGCCCACTCTTCGTGGCCTAGCCCCGCGAGCTGGGCTGCTTGTACGCATAGCCTGTGGATCGTCGACGCGGAGTGATTCGTTTCCAGGTATGCGCCATTGGTCAACTTGCGCAATCGGCTGCTTCGGCGGAATGCCGTCGCGTCGCGATTCACAAACTTCGGCAACTCGCGCATGACCGCATCGAACTCGTCGTCACCCACCCTCGCTATCGCCTCCATAGTGACCACCGCGACGTCCACCCACGACGATACGGGGGTCAGCTCACCGCGAACCCGCACGACGGACGGCACTCTCCCCGTTACCTCGGCATCCTCCGGCGATTGCAACGGAACACCAGCGTGGGGGGAGCCGAAGTAGGGCCAGATGGTGAGCGCTTGATCGCTAAGCACCTCGGACCGTCGCTCGATTTCCTCCCCCGTCCAGCGGACCAGAGGACCGAAGTACCGGTTCAATTCCACGTGGCTCGCCGAGAAAAGTCTTTTCTTTTCCTCGAACGGAGAATTGCTGAGTTCCGAGTTGTAGCTCGTGAGCGTCAGGTTCCCGAGCGTATGGAGGAATTGTTCGTGATCCTCTTCCCACGCAGCGCCAAGGTGCTCCTTCCATGGATCGCTGGGTGACTGGGGCATGACATGCTCTATCGTGAGCGCCTCCGCCAGTACCGTCTCCTTGTGCCCTATGGCTGCTTCGAGCGCCTCGAGAATCAGTTTCGTCTTCTCGCGCCGATCGCCCCCTCCATAGAGTCTCGCAGAGCCGAGTCGCTCGCGGAACTCCTCGTCGCGAGGGTAGCTGCGCGTGCTCGACGCAAGCACCTTACTGGCAGCGGCGATGAAGTCACCGTCTGTCCGCGCCGCGTGTTCGTACAGTGAAGCAAATATCTTATTGAGTCCGTGCGTCGGAATTCCACATACGAAGCGACGTACCAAGAAGTTTTCGGTGACGTCCAGGATCGCACTAAATTCATCTTCAGTCCGCTTGCCGGCCGCAACGTCGGCGTAGACGGCGAGTAAGAATGGGTAAGCGACTGTCACCTCCAATCGGTTCAAGCGCTCGAGTCGATGCCGGACGCCCAGGCTTCGCGCCTTTTCAGGACGGAGAAGCACTTCGTAATATTCCGAATACTGAGCGAGCTCTTTCAGATGCTCGAGCGGCGTGCGCGATTTGTCGCCGTCCACGCGGCTCTTAAGCGCGGCATACACATCCGTCTCGCGCACGACTCCACCAAATCGCATCAGGTAATGGCGAACGAAACCGGTGAGGACGTCCTCCCCCGATGCCCGCTGCATTCTTCGCTGCATCGGCCGCCAAAGATCCACGTAGACGCGCTCGTGGTCCCTCTCGTTCAATCGCATGAAGAAAAAATTGCGAATCAGATCGGCCTGCGACAGCGGACGGCCTTTGCCGTTGAGGCTTTCGAATATCCGATGTGGATTGTCCTTCTCATCAAGAATGATGCTGACGAGCGTGAGCTTGCCGACGATCACCCAAAAGAGAGCCTCAAGGTCCGGGGCATCTGCGCGCCGCAGCTTGCTCGCGAAAAAGTGGTAGGCCGCGCCAATGCCGCTCTTCGTAATCCCAGTCGAACCCTCGACCAGCCGGACAAAGGCTTCTCGATCGCTCTCTGTGGGCTCTTCTCCCTGCGTGGGAAGGAGCTTGTACTGTTCGTTTCCTTCTTCATGCCGGTTCGTGATCAGGTCCTGAACGCGCTCGGCGAGCTTGGATGCTCCCGCCTCACGGGCGCGATCCCGTATGAGCGTCAGGAGGACAAGAAGGGTCGTAAGCCTCTGTTGGCCGTCGATTAGAAGTCGCTTTTCGACTCCCTCGGGCGTCGAGCGCGCTGGCGAAGTCACGATCGAGCCAATGAAGTGAGGCTCCGCGTCGGGCGTTTCGAGGAGTCCAAGGATGTCTGCCCAGAGAGCTTTCCATTGCTCATCGTTCCACGAGTAGGGTCGCTGATAGTGGGGTACCAGGAACTGCTTGTCGCCCTGAAGCACCTTCTGAATTTTTGCCTCGGCTGCGTCCATCAATGCTCCCCTCGATCCCTGTTGTGATGCTACGCGAGCACTTCAAGCATTTCGCCAACCACGCGGATCTCTCCGTCGCTCTCACGCATGCGAATCGATCGAAACGCGCGGTTGTCGGGGCGTAGCTCGATCTCCGTAACGGCGCCGCCCGAGTCGACCTGAGAAACACGCCATCGCTTGAGCGTGTAGCGCCCTCCGAGATCAGACTCGGCCCCTTCGCGCAGCTCCACAATGACTCTGCGCCCGTCGAGCGAGATTGCGCTCGGCGCGGTGCCGGCCTCGAAGCGCCGAAAAAGGCAATAGCTCCCATCGGGCACGCCGTTTTCCATCGATTGGCCCATGACTTGCGCGACGAACATCGTCGGGTCTATTGAACGCCGCGTTCTCACCAGTGCCCAGCCAAGCGCCTCAGGGGATTGCGACGCGCTAAAGCCGCCGGCAGCCGCCGCGAGGTCGTAGACAGGCACCCCTTCGCGCTGCTCGGAGGATGGCCGCGCGTCGAGGATCTGAAACGGACGGCCGCTAGGAGGCCCGCCCGCGTCGGGCAGAAGTGGTAACGCTTCGTGACGACGAAGGAGATCGCCTATCTCGGTCGACGATTGCTCCTGCCACCATGCGATGTCCTCGCGGCCTGCCGGCTTGTTCTCGATCAGCATGATGTAGTGCCATGGCTCGCGATCGTGCTCGGTCAAGTGCTCGCAATAGGTTTCGCCCGCGCGGGCCTTCGTCCGATCACGATCGTCGAGGCGGCCCTTCACCTCGATAACGAAGTTGTGGAACACCTCACCGAGCTTCGCGCGCACGATGAAATCCGGGAAATATTGGGAGGTGCGCCCGCGCCAGTCGTACGGGATCGAGAAACCGACGCCGCTTCGGTCGTTGTAAAGCCATCCCGTCACGTCGGTGGCACGGTCCACGAGCACCGCAAAGGCGAGCTCATCACCGTTAGCAACCGCGGCTTGCTGAAAGGAGGAACGCCGGAGAGCTTGGACGACGTTCTTCTTGAGCGCCTGGTAATTCCGGATTTCAGCCGCGCGGCGTTCCGATAGCTGCGCTTGCGAGGCTGTACGCTCGGCGACGATCGCTTTGCGTAGGGCCGGCAGGAGCGCCTTCGCGGTGCCGTCGATCACGTCGGGCCGAGCAAGGTTCCCGAGCGCAATCCGGGCCGCGTCGGGCTCCATCACGCCGCCGAAGTGAAGAGGAATTCCTGCGGGCAGCGCGAACGTCTTTCGCTCGAGAAACTCGCGAACCACTTCTTTGACTGAGTTTTTGTGCTGGAAGGACGTCTTCAGCTCCTTGAGGAGCGGCACGGCGTACGCGAGCTCGATGACTTGGTCGAAGTCGCGATAGGAAGGTGCGCCCTCGAGCATGAACGTTTGACCGGCTTCTTCGTCGTGCTCGAGCGCTCGCTTCAGGAACGTTTGAATTTCGGTGTCGGCGATCTCGCCCTGCCACGGAATCTTCGGCGCGAGCGCCGGCAGCTTGTTGACGTCGAAGGTCTTCCTCCAGTCGTTCTGCTTTTGGGTGAGCCCTTCGAAGCGGAGCAGGCGAACGTCAAAGGCCTCACGCTCAGCGGGGTCTTCTCGCTGTAAGATCGGGACGTATTCCCGCGGAGGATCGCCACCGTCGCCCTCCTCAAGAATGTCGCGGATCTGATCGAGCACCGCTTTGAACGACGGATGCTCGATGACGTAGAGCTCCTCGTTCGTGATCGTCGCCGCCCCTTCGTCGTCGAGGATGGGCGGGTGCATCTTTCGGAGCCCGCGTCCGAGCGTCTGCTCGGTAAGCGTCCGTGAATCACACGGCCGAAGCGGGACGATCACCTTGACGTTGCGGACGTCCCAGCCCTCTTTGAGCATCATCACGCTGACGACGACGTTGTACGGGTTCGGGATCATCGACGGCCGCCCATCACCGTCTTTGCGGCCGCTCGGATCGGGGATCACGTCGTGATCGATGGCGTTGACCGCGCTCCGGACTTTCTCCCAGTCGGCTTCGCTGCGGTTCTCTTTCTCGCCGATGTGGATCTCGAGCACCGTCGAGTGGACGTCGCCCGCCGCGTCCTTGAAGAGGAAAAGCGGCTCCCCGCCCCCGACGCCGCGCGAATCTATGTAGCCCGTTGGCGTTCGCTCTGAGGAGATTTCGGCGGCGGGGTCGCCGTACCGGAGGTAGTTTGCGACCTCCTTCGCCTCGGTCCTGCTGTCGCACAGTATGAACATGATGGGCTTCCGCTCATCCCCCTCGTCCTCGAACTGGAGACGGACCTTCTTCCATCGCTCGATCCCAGTGACGATGATGTTCTTGTACTTCTCCCAGGCGTTCGGCTGCCCCTTCCGCTCGAGCGGCTCGAGCTCTCCCGTCGTCGCGTTCTTCACGACAACACGCTCGAGGATCGGCTTCTTGACGATCCCATCCGGGATGGCGTCCTTGAGATCGTAGCGAACGACCGTGTGCCGAAAGAGGTCGAAGGGCTTGAACGCGAGCGCGGGGCTCTCGCTCTTGCTCGCGGCTTGCTTCCGCGACGCGCCCGCCTCTGCGTAGAGCGTGGCCGAGAGATCGACCTGGAGCGCGACACGCCCCGCCGTCGACGCGCTCCCATTCAGTCGGCGGAGCGAGCGGATCCAGGCCATGGCCTCCACGATCGGCTCCGTGGCATCGGCGTCCTCGGGCGTGAGCTTGGCGCGGTCGCGCGCGCGTTGTTCGAACTGGGCGTGCGCCGGCTCGTCGCCGACGTGGTGCGCTTCATCGTTCAATACGAGCAGACCGTTCGAGCGCGCGAAGCGCTCGAGGAGCGGCGATTCGATGGCTTCCAGCTTTGCCGGGTCGTCGTCGTCGAAGAGCATCTCCATCTGCCGCTCCTCGGGCGAGAGGTGCCGGAGATCCGGGGCCGCCTGCCGCGTGCGGAGGAGTTGGTGGTAGTTGGTGACGACGAGCGCCCCCTCCGCGGGATCGAGCTTCAGCGGGCACGTCGCCGGGGAGTAGACGCGGAGGTCCCACGCGCTCTCGAACTCCGGAGGGATCACGGGGTCCGACGAGAACACGCTCGGCGAGCCATCGGGCGGCGCAAAGTCCTGGAGCAGCCGATCGCGCACGAAGAGGCCGGGAGCGATCACGATCGCATGGCGACCGAATCCGAGCGAGTTCTCGGGCTCTAGCACTGCGTTTAGGTACGCCCAGGCGATAAGAAGGCTCATCATCTTGGTCTTGCCCGAGCCTGTCGCGAGCTGGCCCCCGAGCTTCGCCCAAGGGTCGCGCTGCGGCTCGAGCGGGTCGACTCCGGCGAGCGTGTAGATCTCCTCGGCGCGCCGGATGCCGCGGACCTCGTGGAGATATATGAGGGTCTCGACGAGGCGGCGCTGGTGCGGCCAGTATTTGAACGCGAACGTGCGCGGGGCGCGCCCGAGCAAATGCGGCTCGTGGCGAAACCAGTGCGCGAGAAGCGCGTGGCTCGTCATGCTGAGCGGTCGCTCGCCGTCCGTCGCCGGCTGATACCGCGGCTCCTCCTCCGGGTACGGTTCCCTCGCACTTCCGAGGGGGAAGCCGCGCCACGCATCAACGAGTCGCGCAATCTCGGAGATGACCTTCGCTTGACCTCGCGGCTCCTGCCCGCCGCCGTTCGTCGCGACCTTCTTCTTCGTGGCCATCACGCCACCTCGCACGAGACGGTTGCGATCCCATCGTTGCCGAAAACATCCGTCACCCGCGCGGCGATCCGGTATTGGCCCGGCTCCGCGTATTTGAATTCGGCCATGAACGTGAGCGGCTCCACCTCGTTCGACTTGCGGAGTCGGAAACTCTGCCACTCGCTCTCGAAGATGGGCTTCTCATCACTTCCCGCGCGGTGGCCGTAGTCCCAATCGATCGCCCAGAAATCGATGAACTTCTGCCATGTGTCCGCCTTCTGAAGCCACGTGTTGAGCTCCTTCTCACGCGCGCTCCACTTGTCCCGCTCGGCCACGGCTTTTTTCCGCAACGTGGCGCTCATGCCATCCGTGATCCCTTTCAGGGCCGGTCGTTGGCTCTGCAGGAAGGATTGGATGTCGATCTCGCAGCGATCCAACGTGACGCGGGCGATCCGCCCAGTCGTCGAAACCGCGAGCACGATTGAGAGCGGCGCGTAAAAGGCGGGGATCGCCATCGACTCGACGGCGCGCTCGCCACCCACCCGCATTATCTCGATCCTTCGGCGCACCTCGTCGATGGCGCTGATCGGGATGACGCGGATCGTGATCTGGACGCCGGTCTTTTGCTTGACCGCGTCTTTGTCGCCCGCGGAGAGCGTGTCGAAGTCGGCCGAGAGGACGGTGACGGCCTTTGTGTCGGTGCGCGCCGCCTCGCGCGCGATGCTCCAGATCTGCGCCGACGAGACGGCGCCATCGAGCGGCCCGACGTGGACCCACTGGCCCTCTTTACGGCCGTGGAGGTACTGGCCCATGGCCGTTGGCTCGCCGCCGAAAACCTTGATCATCTCGTCGCGGTATTTGCTCTTCTGCGACTGGAAGTCCTGCCACTGCTCCGCGCGCTGATAGACGCCCATGTTCTCGACGGTGAAGGGTCGAACGTCGAAGGTCTCTCGCGTCTTTTGGGCTTTCTCCTTGCGCTCGATGTTCTTGCATTTGACGCACTCGACGTAATCGATTTGCGGATTTTCCAAAGGCTTTGGCTGAGCGTGAAGTTGGATGAGTCGTTTTCGTGACAGGTGGATTGCATACTTGCCGTTGTCGATCCCGATCCATCGACAGCCTAAGCGCTCCGCGGCTTCCGCCGACGTGCCCGATCCGATGAAGCAGTCAAGAACGAGCCCGCCGGGGGGGCAAGATGCCCTCAGAATGCGATCGACAAGTTCGATTGGCTTCTGGGTCGGATACCCCTGGCGCTCCGCCGCCTGAGAGTTTACCGGCGAGATGTCGGTCCAGATCGATTGAAGGGGCATCCCGTGGTCGTCGAGGAATCTCTTGAACCGAGGTTTCCCCCCGCGCTCGGGATAGTGAATGAGTCCCTGCTCATCGAGCCTCGTCATGGTCTCCAACGAGTAGCGCCATCCCATTGTCGGCGATGGGTGGCCCTTCCAGTCGTACATCATGTTCGGCCGGGGGTTCGGGCTCTCAATGGAGGTGAGTTGGTAGCGGCGCCCGGACTTCGGATCGATCTGATTGTAGTGAGACTTGATGTATTCGATCGCGTGCGGCCCAAAAACTGGCTGCCAGTATGCCGAGGCGTTCCCGTATGCGAGCAGAGTGTCGTGAACCCGGTTGAAACCCTGCGCGTCTGATCGCGCGAACGTCCGCTTCCATACGATCTCTTCACGAAAACTTTCGTAGCCGAAGATCTCGTCCATCAAAACCTTCACGTAATGGACCGCGTGCCAGTCGAGATGGACGTAGATGCTCCCTGTCGGAGCCAAGAGCTCCTTCAGAAGCTCGAGCCGCCGCTTGATCATGCTCAAGAAGCTGTCGAGCCCTTGTCGCCACGTGTCGCGGTACGCCAGGTGCTCGACGAGAGACGGCTCCTTCTTCGCCTGCACGCCCCCCTCTTCGTCGATCTCGATCTCGATGGTGTTGTCGGCGCGAAAGTCGTTGTTCACCATGAAAGGCGGGTCGATGTAGATGAGGTCGACCTTCGCGCGGTACCGGTACTCCTTCGTCGCGGGATCCCTCTCGTCGAGGAGCGTCTGGAGCGCGACGAGGTTGTCGTTGGTCCAGATCAGGCGGTTTGGCGGAAGCTCGGTCGGGGGCCGCTCGCTCACGACGCGCACGTCGGTGTTGAATAAGGTGGCGCCGTGGTCGCGGGCGCGGCCGGGTCGGATGATCTCCACGACCTGCGTCGGCACGCTGACCACGGCCTCTTTCCGGTCCATCCCCTGCCAGGCGATGCGCGGCTTGCGTGGCTCGACCGAGACTTCGAGCGTGAAATCGTCGGGCGCACGCGGGGCGGCCTGGGGGACGGCCTGGCCGGCGGGCGTCGCGGCGGTAAGGAGGCGCGCGACGAAGACGGATTTCTCACGGCCGTCGCCCGGGAGGCCGAGGTCCTTGCACGCCGCCTTGAGCGACTCGTAGGCGAGCGCGGGGAGGATGCGCGCGAGGTCGGGAACGACCGACGACGCGATCCGATCGAGGAGATCCTCCTTCGTCATCTTGCTGTTGACATCGAGCTCGGCGCGTCGGGCAATCTCGAAGAGCTCAGGTTTGCTAAGGGTCGTGAGAACGGCGCGCTTTGTGATCATAGGGCTCCCGAGGCGCCAAGAGGGACCCTCGATCGGACGATGGAAGACCCCCGAGAGATGCGCGTCAAGCGGCAAGCGCCGCGCGTTTACGTCGTGACGTTCCGGGGCAGATCTTTTCGACCAGCGTGCGGGCGGCGGACTTGTCTCTCGTCGCGACCGCCGCTGACTGAGTCGCGCAACGCGCACTCCCAACTTGACATGAAGCGCGTCCAACCTTCCCGAGGGTCGACGGGGCAGACGTCATCTTCCGACAGCTTCACGCGAGCGGCGGGCTCATCGCAGCGAACACATTCTCGATCCCCCGATCAGTAATGAAGGCGAAGGCGCTTGGATTCTCTGCGGTGGATGTACTTCTGTCTCCACCATGCGGCGATATGGCACGACGAGGTTCGCCCTACGCGCGCGGCGATTGCTAGTGGCAGGGGGATCAAGCCTTGAGCAAGGGGTGAGCATGCAGCGCCGGCGGTCGTACGGAGCTCGCTCCCCTTCCTTGCAGAGCTCGAGACACGAGTCTCGCGATGGTCGTAACCCGCAGGGATTCGGCGAGGGACTCCAGGTCGAGTCGAAGTCAATTCGAAGTGAGCGCTTGAAGTCTCCACTTCAAGTCCGCCTTCATCCCGCTAGCCTTCGTGCAGCGGCGGATCTGTGGCGCACCGCCGCGCCAATGCGAGGCGTCGGACGCTTGGTCCGACGAGGAGAAGAACGAGGCAGCGTTCCCCGCGCGCCTTCACGGTCTGCGACCCGCGTTTCGGTCGGTCGTTCAAAGGACGGCGAGCTTGTGATCCTTGTGGGACGCGTTCACCCTGCTCGTTAGAATGGCCCCTCGCGACGTTCATCCGAAGAAAACCTCCAAGGAACGTTCAGCAAAAGCTGCGCACGCGAAGGATTTGCGGCACCAGTATCCGCCGCTCTCTGACATCGAGCGGGGGGAGGTCAAGGGTGCGCTGCTCACCCTGCTCAAATGGGCTGTGGCCGACGAGCACTTCCCCGGCGCCTTGGGGGGCAAAGCGAGCTCTTCGAGCACTATCGTCTACTGTTGAGAAAGCTCGTTGGGCTTGTGGGCGAATGCAGCGACCGAGCGCCTCTTGGTCGCAAGGGCAAACATCTTGTGACGGCGCTCGACAAGGAACTCGCGCCGTACGCGGATGCGATCGAGCGCGAGCTCACGCGGTTTCAGGCCGGCAAGAGAACCGCCGAGTCCCTTCCGGAGGACTTTCACGTCGCGCTCGGAAAACGGTTTCCGAACGCAACTAGCCCAGCCCTACGAACAATCATGAGTGTCTGGGGAGGCGATGGAAAGCAAAAATATGATCCGCGAAAGTGGATCAAAGATGGCCGCGGCCCACGAGAAACTGCACGTCGCCTGGTTGCTCAACTGGGGGCACGCGGTGCGCGAAATCTCGCAGCGTTCGACGCGTTGAGGGGGGGACCGCACGAGAACGCCTTCAACCTCTCCTTCTTCACGCATGGATTGGAAGCGCCTAAGAGCAGCGTGCTTCGCTACGTAGTTGAGGGGCTTTACACCTCTGACGAAATTCTCCGCGTCGCGCTCGCCTCGCTTACCGCGATGGACGATCGAGCCGACGTGAAGGCCGAGTTCGACGCTGTCCATCGGCAAATGTATGCGAAGGAGCATGCAATCGCGGAGCGCGGGATCGAGCTCTATTCTGTCGAGGAAGACGGGTCGCCTCGCCGGAAGCGGAGGCTTCGGCCCCGCGCGAAGTGATGGCGGACACTTCGCGCGCCGCCGGTCGGGCTCACGACAGATCGACGCAATGACGATTCGCCTCTTCTCGCAGCGTTCCAATCGTTCATTTCGTCGGCTCCCACACGACACAATCGACGACGCGAGGGCTTCGTCAGCCGCCCTTCGACAATTCTCCGCGACCTAGAGATTGCGGATTCGGCGGGGTTCCTCGGTCCGTCATTAGTGTCGATTCGTCGAAGCCGCGACGCGCAGCATCGCAACGTTCGGTTCGAAGGTTGGCGCAGGCGGACGCCCCAGTCTTCCGGTCGACGCTTGCGGCACGACCACCCGGGCGTAGCCGCGCTCTTCAAGCGTCCGTACCGAGCGGGTTGCCTGCTCCGCGGTGGCGAAGGGCACGCCGCGCTGGACATCGCGGACCGAAAAGTTGCCCGCCACAGGTCCGCGGCGTTGAAGCCACCGGAGCGCCGCCTGCGCTTCGTCGTTGCTCCCGCCCTGGGCCATTTCCCCGAATGCGGCCAACGCGTGTGCCTCGAAATAGCGGCCGAGTACGATGGCCGAGTTCATGGTTTCCATGCTCACCAGCGTGGCCCAGGGGCAGCCGGAGCAGGCGTGCTGTGCGCAGTGAAGGACACCAGCGAGGCGCGCGACTGCGCCCGCGAGTTTGCCCGCCCAGTCGCCGATGCCCGCGAGGTCCCCGCGGTCGGGATGAAGACGTGGCTCGAGGTCGCGACAGAACGCTTCGTGCGCGGAAGCGGCCCCCTCGGACAAACGCAAGAGAGGCGCTGTATCCGGAGCTCGCTTGAGTGCGAGCATTGCGCGGACGCGGTCCGCGTAGTCGAGCATCACCCCCTCCGGCGCGGAGGCAGCCGCCGTGTTGCGCAAGCCGACGCGGGATGTCGGCAGGGAGTATAGAAAGCGACCGAGCAGGCCCCGACCACGAAAGGTTTTTTTCGACACCAGCGACCGCAAGACCTCGGGCTGAATGGCAAGCCCCAGTGTGAGGGCCGGATGCTGGAGAAGTTCCGATGGTCGACCTAGCCGATCTACGCGAACGTTTTCTCCGTTATGCGCCTTCAAGAAGACATCGAGGTTCGCGGTGCCGCTCGCGCTGTAGCGCCCGGCTATCGTGTCGAAGATGCCACCTTCGGCAGAAAGAATGGCCATGACGCCGCCGTGAGCTGCGAGAAGACTCCCGAGCTTCTCAGGCGTCACGTCATCGGCGATTAGCCGGGGAGACTCCGGAACGGAGTTCTCATCAAGCTCCTTCTTCAGTTCCCTTGCGCCACCATCGTCGGCTGTTGGGGACTTCGCGGCCACCCGCAGCGCTTGCTTGTAGCGCTCCTCGAGCAAAGTGCGTCTTCCCATGGCTTCAGCGATCTGAGGCTTCACGCGCTCTACGAGGTCCTTCTCGAACGCTTCCATGGGCGCGGTTACGTCGCTAAAGACCGCGCTCTTGCGTTCGGCTGGCGGTAGTACAACCGCGACGAAGAGGTTGAGTGGCTCGGTCCATCCCGGCTTCAAGAGGATACGGGCCTTCTTCGCGAGCGAGGCGGCTGCCACGGCGAGCACGAGCGTTCCCGCCAAGTCGGGCGGCGTCTGCGTTGCCTCCGCTTCGGCGCGAACGAACGCCGCGAGCACGGGAGGGAGGGCGTCCACCGGAAACGGCGAGCGAGACCCATCGCTGAATGGAATCGCCGGCTCCCAGGCGGCGGATGGGGCGCTCATTTCCTCGGCATCCTCCTCTGGGTCGTGAGGGAGCGTCCCGTTCACGAGGCGCGCATTTTCGTCAACGTCACTCATGCGATCACCCTCGCGACAAAGATCGGCGCACGGCGCAGCGCCCCGCGAGCGACGCGCGAACACACTCGGCGTACCGATCGCCCGCCCGATCGTGGTCTGTTCGGATGATGACTCGAGAGCCCGACGGTACTCGTCGTGCAAACGCGTCTGACCACGAGCCGCCACCGACGCCGATCACGAGGGGTGCCGTTTCGTCTGCGTCCGAAAAGCGCGTCGCCCAAGTCAAAAAATCGGGCTCGCCTTCTGCAATGACGACACGAAGCGGAGCTTGCACCGCGGCGTGAGGGAACTGCGCACGGAGAAGTCCCACCGCGAACGGATCGGCGAGAACAAGTCCTGATGCTCGGTAACCCGCGGGCGGCAGGCGTTTTGGAGTCTCACCATTCGCAACGCGCCAAGCCCGCAACGACTTCATACGACCATGGGCGTCGTAAGCTGGAAGAATCAACCGGTGATCCGTTTCCACCCAGGTGCGACCCTGGTAGCGGGCCCAGCGCGGCAATTGGACGCTCATCGGCAGGACTCGCGCAAGGTCGCGATCGGTGATCGCCTCGACGTCCAAGGAGCGATGCTCAAGCATCATGCGCGCGTCTACGTCGTCGGTCGCGGGGAAGGCGGAATTCCAAACTTCGGAGACTTCCGTCTCGGGCGGATACTCGCGCGGCGGGGTCATGTCACGGTCGGGTCTTTTGGCGTGCACGTGAGGCACGTTAGAAGGCGTGGCGTCGACGAGATCCCAACGACCGCCGATCTCCGCGGCGAGACGTAGCACGTCGGGGAAATCGCCTTTTGTGTCGAGCCGATTCACCGCCGCGATGAGTGAAAGCGCGTCCCCGCTTTTCCCGCAGCCGTGACAGTACGCAACGATCGTCCCTTCGCGCGCGGTCCACACCGCGCAAGAAGGCGTGCTTTCCTCGTGCCACGGACACGACACCTTGAACCCCGAACCTTCGCGACGACACGGCATCCCGAGTGCGGCGCAGAGCGCGGGCACGTCGGTGAGGCTATGTCGGATTTCGCGGGCCCGGCTCGAGCCCGGGCTCACAGGTCGAAGTCCGGTGTCATGTGCCGGGGCCTTGCCCCGGACGGCAGTTCGGCGACGCGCCGCGCCTCGACCCAGACGCGAAGTTCCTCGGGGACAAAGCGCACGAGCCGCCGGCCGAGGCGGACGTGTGGGATCTCACGGCGCGACACCATTGAGTAGAGCGTCCCCACACGAACGCCGAGAAATTGTGATGCTTGCACATACGTAAAAAGACTTGAATCGGACATGCGTTCCTCCATCCCTTGCGGATGGTTGACGATGCCATGTGGTCTTGCGCTGTCTCCTGCAACTCGAGTGAGGCGAGTTGCAGGGCCTCCGCGGTTCGTTCGAGAGCGTGGCGGAAAGCGATCTGCTCGAGCCGCGACGATTGCGAGGCACCGCGCGCGCTTCAGGTCGATCGCTTCAAAGGCACGGGCACGCGAGGCGCTATCTAGCCGCGCTCGCTGGCACTCGTGCGGACAAGTCGCCGGCGCTAGTCGTTTGCCGCCGCGCTTTGGCCGTAGGGGGCGTCTCCGCGACGCACGAGGGGCAGCACTGCCCCGCCTTGGACGAGTCCCGAGAATCGGCCGAAGTCCGCCTCAAAAGCGCCAGGCACGAGGTGCGCGTAGCGCACCGTCATCTGGACGGTCTTATGGCCGAGGATCTTCTGGAGCTTGAAAAGATCCCCGCCCTTGGTGACCCAAAGGCTCGCAAACGTGTGCCGCAAGTCGTGGAAGTGGATGTACCCGCGCGTCTTCCCTTTGCGTTGGACCTTGGCAAATCCACCGCGCTCAAGAACGCGCGTCAGAACTTCCTGAAAGACGCGCGCCGATTCCGTGTGGGCTCGCCCCGCTTGGTTCGGGAAGACAACGGACCCCGCGTTTCGAAGGCGCCACTTCTGCAAGATGGGAAGGAGCTCGTTGAGGATCGGCACGTAGCGGACGTCGCCCGCTTTCGTGGGTCCGTTGAAGCCGCGCTGCAGCGTGATCAGCCGCCGCACGACGTCAACGTCGCCCCACGTCAGCATCGCAAGCTCGCCCGCGCGTGCGCCGGTGAGGAGGGCCGTCGCGTAGAGCGCATGCACCATCTCACCCTCGCTTTCCGCGGAGATGAGGAAGCGGCGGATCTCCGTGTCCGAACGGAGGTAACAGAAGTCACAGTCGAAGATGCGGATGCGCGGTTTTTTGATGCGCGGCACGCGCTCTAGCCAGCCCAGATCGTGGGCGCAGTTCAGCATCGAGAGAAGAAGGGTCAGAAGGTTCGCGATGGTCTTCGGATCGAGGTGGGAGCGCGCGACCGTAAATCGGTCGGCGCGCTCGACGCCGATCTCGCGAATGAGAAGCTCGCCAAACGACGGCCGCAGGTGGCAGCGGATGATGCTCGCGTCGTCCTTCGGATCGCGCTTGCGGGACGCGCGGTTCTCGATCCAGTAATCGCAAAGCTCGCCGAAATTCTTGTCGACGGGTGCGATGCGGATCCCCCGGCGAATTTCTTCGACGCGGACCTCGTACTGCCGAAGCGCGAAGGCGGCACTCTTGAAGTCATCGTGGACCTCGCTCTGGCGGACGCCCTGATCGTCCACGTAGCGGATGCGCCATTTGTCTCGATGCCGGATCGGTTTGCCCACGTGCTCTGCTCCATTGCCGCGAGCAAGGCTCCGAGTCTCCTGCAACTCCGGGGGCGTCAGTTGTAGGACGCCGATCAACACCTTCGAACAACGACCCGTGGCCCCAGATTGGCCCCAGACGGTCCCAGAAACGCCAACGCGGAACTGACCAAACTTCGGTCAATCCCGCGTCATTGCTTCCGATTGAAGTGGTTGCGCGGGTAGGATTTGAACCTACGACCTTCGGGTTATGAGCCCGACGAGCTACCAGGCTGCTCCACCGCGCGACAAGAGAGAAACTGCATACTGCGAAGGCCGCGCCAACCTACTCCCCGGGTCTCACAAGTCAAGGGCCGTCGCCCGCACCGTGCTCGCACGTCGCTTCGCGCGAGCGCGTGAAAACGAATCCACCTCCGCCCGCGGGCGCTCTGCCGCTCACTTTGTCTGCGCGCAATTCGCCTTGCTGAAATACGAATCGATTCTTGGATCATCGCCCATCACACGCCAGCTCTGCTCCTTCGGCGCGCCGAGCCCGAGCTGCTGATCGTACGTAATTCGCACGGTCTTCCCCGCGGTGAGGCTCTTCGCCGGGAGCGCCTTCGCGAGCTGCTTGATCCCGCACGCCGGCAGCGAGTCCGAGTTAGCCGACTTGGCGAGCGACTTGGCCGCGCTCAGCGACGCGTGGCAAGCCCGGCGACGCTCGCCATCACGCCCGCATGCGAATGTTGCTACCGCTTCCTCGACCGGGCCCTAAGCTTGGTCCATGAGTGACGAGCTGGACGGAAAGACCATGGAAATGACCGCACTCCTCCCAGAGGGCGAGTTCCAGGTTCACTACACGAAGAGCTCCAGCGCTGGCAACCACGCGGGGACCGACGAAGCGCTGACCCTCGAGGACGCTCGGAAGCTCGCGATCGCACGCCAAGCCATGGGCTACAAAACCGTCATCATCGAGACCAAGAGCGGCGCCCGCGTCCGCTAGTCCGGGCGTTGCTTCTACTTCTCGCCGAGCTCCTCGCTGGGCTTCGCTTCGCTTTCGAGCGGCGCCGAAACATACGCGTACGTCACCGACGAACCCTGCGCGCGATCGTGAATCGCATCGACTCCGTTCATCGCCGCGTCGCGTAGCTCTTCGTCGACCGCCGACTGCGGCGCGGGGAGGTTGGGCACGACCATCAGATCGCAGCTGAGGATCGTGAACTTGTCGTCCACCGTTTTCATGGTGAGGAGGATGTTCATGTCCTTGATGTTGCCGCGAACGAATTTCCCTTCGACCTGCTCCACGCCGGGCGCGATCGTCTTCAGCGCTCCGAAGCGCGCGACGTACCAGAGCGTGACCATCCCGTGCATGACCGGGATCTGGAAATACATGTCGATGTTGGCGCCGTCCTTGGCGACCATCCGTGAGGTCTTGAACTTCTCCGGTGCCAGGTCCCGGTAGTGCGGAAAATCCAACACCTGCGTGCGCACCGAGCTCAGTGGGGCACGAATGAGCGCTTCCGCGTGGCCGTAGCGCGCCGTTCGCCCCGGGGGCGTCCAGTTCCACTTGAGCGAATGCCCGGCGTTGTTCAGGCGTGAGAGCTGGGGATCCTCCCCGGAAGCCCGCGCATATGTGGGGGTAAAGCACAACGCCGTTGCCGCTAGGAGTGGAAACATTGCACCGGTCACACGCATGGGGAATGCCCTCTCGTTCTAACGTAAGCAGGAGGCGCGCCAAGCCAACCCGTGAAGGTTGGACGCGCTCGAACCCGCCTTCATTCATGACCGCGTCACCCCGCGCGGTCGAGGCTACATCTTGAAGCGCATGCGTCCTTCGGTGGTCCACCACTCGCGGTAGCGGAGCTGCGCCTTGTCGCGCTCTTTCCTCGGCAGATCGTCGTAGTAGCCAAAGTACTCCTTGGTGAGCGCTTTCAGCTCTTCGCCGGCGGCGTGCCGAATCGCCTGGTGCTCGTGGGTGAGGGCGTCGATCAGCCACTCCACGCGGTGCCGCGACGAGTTCTGATTCCACCACGTCATCCAGCGCCGTGCCTCGCGTCCAAAGTCCTGGCGGGCGACGATCATGAGAGCGCCGCGAGCCGCTGCGGAGACCTCGTCGTTCTCGTCCTCGAGGACGGAGATGAACGAGGGTATGGCGAGCGGCTCCCGCATCTCTTCGAGCACGCCGAGAAGCTCGAGACGCTTCGAGCGCACCAGCCCCGTCGCTCGCACCAAGGTTCCGATCTCGCGCGCGATCGCTTCGCCGTGATGCTTGGCGAGCGCCCGCGCGGCAACTCGCGCCACGCGTCGAATCGGCGTCGACTTGTCGCTCAAGCGCGCGACCACGTACGGCACGGCCTCTGCGTACGTGAGCTCCGCGAGCAGCGCCGTTGCCCAGAAGCGCATGGTCTCGTCTGGATCGTCGATGCGCGACAGGACGGATTGAAGCGCGACCCGCCGCTGCCCCGCGATGAGACGGAGGATGGGACCGCAGCTGCCCACCGGCGGAATCTCGTCGTCGCTCGAGGAGCGGGGATCGAAGACAACCGGGCCTGGGAAATGCGCCATGATCGCCGGCATCGCGCTGTTGCCCTGGCGAAGGAGCTCTGCCTCCGCGGCATCGTCGTTCGGATTGGCGATGAAGCGCTCGACCAGCACCTCGAGCTCGCGCGCCACGTCGACCATCACCGATGGAAGCTCCTGCGGCGATTTCGTACGCGACGACGGCGGGCGACGCGGCGCGGCCACGAACGACTGGCTCGGCGGGTACTTGTCCTCCGGCTCTTCTGCCTCTTCTTCGTCGGGCTCGGCGAACTCGTCGAGGAGCGCCTTCGCTTCGTCGTCGCCGAGCTCGTCACTGGTCGTCGTCGACTCTTCCTCCTCGGCCTCCCGACGCGCATCGCGGGCGGAGTCGCGTGGCTCGGCGACGCCGCGCGGAGCCATTTTCTCGGTGATCGGGGGGATCGACGGCAGCGCCGCATTCATCGGAATGCGATCGGGCGGGCGCGACAGAGAATCGGTCGGATCTTCGCGCGGAATCGGCCGGCCGCTCGGCCTTCGTACCTGCATGACTACGGGCGGGGGGGGTGTTCCCGAGATCGGATGCGCCGGCACCGCGAGCCCCGTCAGTGAGTGCGTCGGGACATGTTCGAGATCGGTGACGAGCTGCGCCGGCGGGATGACGCTCGCGGCAAGCGGAGACGACAGCGGCCCCTGGGGCACGGCGGGCGCTTGGCGCTGCGACGGGTTCGACGACGTCTTGGGAGGGCTGAGCAGCGCGCGCCCGAGCGCTTCGGCGCGATCGGAACGTGACACGGGCTGCGGTCGCTGCGATTTACGCTTGGCGAGCACGAGGTTCGCATCGACGCGGCCCACGGTCGGTGCAGCCGTGCCCGCCGCCGCGAAGCCTCCGAGCTTCTTCTTGAGAATGAGGCGCTCGAAGGCCTGCCCCGCGAGCTTCGCGAAAGCGATGACCTCTGTCACGAGCGGAAGCTCGACGGCGTTCTCTCCCGAGTCTCCGTAGAGGAGCGCGACGGCGCGACCGCGCACCACGACGGGAACGATGATCACCTCGAGCCGCACACGCGTTCTGTCGAGATCCGCGAGGAGCACCGGATCGAGCCCCACCTTCGCAGGGATCACGATGAGCGGCGCCTTCGCATCGCGCGCCGACGCAAGGATGCCCGTCATGTCGAGGGGGACGCCGATGCCCACCACCCGCTCCCGCGTCGCCCCTGCCCCGAACGACTCGCGCCCCTCGGCGATATCGCCGTGCACGATGAAGAGCGCCGCGTACTCGAAATACTGACGCGCAAAGTCGAAGAAGAGATCCAAGAGGCCGTCGCGGTCGGCGATCTCCTCCATCTCCATGCGAGCGGCCTCGAAGGGCAGCGGTCCGCGGCGACGACGTGCAGGTCGAACAGGCGCGGGGGCCGGGGATCCGCTTTGCCGGAGGGTGGCGCCGCCGTCGGGTAGCGCGCTGTATTTCGCGGTCGGCTCGTCGTTCGCGACGACTGGTGGAAGATTGAGCACGTCGGTGGGCGTGCCTACGGCGATGATCTGGTCGGGCTCGATGCTCCCGCCGTTCCATCGTCCGGGGTCGGTGGTCGTCGAAGGGGCGGCGGGGAATCCTCCCGAGGTCGGCTTGCGCGATTTCAAGCTCGCGGGAGGCACGGACGGAGGTCTCGCGGTGAGGGGCGGCAGCGATCCGGCGGGCACAGTCTTGTCGCCGCGCATGCGCGCAAGGAGCCGACCAAGGCGCCGCTCGATCACCGTCCCGTACTCGCGGGCCAGGGCTTCGCGGATCCGCACGTGCGAGCCGAGGCGTTGCACCACCGGAACGCCGAGGGCGAACATGAGCTGCTCTTCTTCTTCGGGGCTGAGCGGCTCGGCGATAATCACCACCACTTGCTCGCCGTCGTCCGACATCTGCAGCGGGTAGACGGAGCGCTCGGTCACCAGATCGGCGGGCACGAGCGAGCGCGCCTTTGCATCCGGCGCCGGCAGAACCCCGAACGGGGCGGGCACGAGACCCACGAGCTCGGCGGCCGCAGCGAGCAAGACCCTCTCGTCGAGCTGGGCTACCTCGAGGAGGTTCGTGATGAGATCGCCGCCGTAGAGGACCTGCCGCGAGAGGGCCTCTTCGACCTGGCGGATCGTCGCGATCTCGCGCTGGACGATGAGGGAGCTCAGGGACATGGGGAGGGCGGTTCTTAGGCAGTCTCGCTTTCCGCGGCTCCCATTGTCAATCTTCTCACACTGACCCGAAGTACCCTTCGAGCGCGGAAATTAACCCTGAAATCGTGGGCGAGGGCGCCGTGGCCGCCACCAGGATGCCGCGCTGCCTCGCCGCAGCGGTCGTGATGGGGCCAATGCTGAAGGTCTTTGCACCCCTAAGGATGAAAGCCGCGTCCGGACCTAGGGCGTCTGCGAGGTTCTCGACCGTGCTGCCGGAGGTGAAGGTGACGGCGTCGATCCGCCCTGCGTCGAGGTCCGCCCGGAGAGCCGCCAGCGCTTCCGCCGCGGGCGCCCGCGTCTCGTAGGCTGGAACGACGTCTACCGTGAAACCCTCCGCGCGAAGGAGGAGCGGAAGGGCCTCGCGAGCGACGAGGGCCCGCGGAAGAAGGACTCGCTTTCGTCCGAGCGCATCGGCGTGAGCGATGATCTCCGCTGCCAGCCCCTCCCCTTTCGAGTCCTTGGCAACGATGTCCGAACGGAGCCCATGACGAGCAAGCGCGTCGGCAGTCCCTGCTCCCACCGCCGCAATCTTTGCCTGACCGAACGCCCCCGCGTCGCGCCCTTGCCCCGTGAGCGCGGCGACGAAACGCTCCACCGCGTTCGCGCTCGTGAAGGCCACGAGATCGTACGCACTCGGGAATGAAGCGACGGCCCGAGCCAGCGGCACGGGATCCGGCGGCGGATGAATCTCGATCGCAGGAACGGCGATGGGCACGGCCCCGCGTTCCCGAAGAAGAGCGCTCAGCCCCTCCGACTGCGCGCGGGTGCGGGTGACGAGAACGCGCTTTCCGAAGAGCGGTCGGCGGTCGTCCTCCGCGGCGGTCACTGAGGCGCGCAGGTGGAGACGCCCGCGCCGACGATGACCCCGGGGTACGCGCCGACCTGGGTGAGCGACTGGTCGGACGGTCGGTAGCGGGTGACGACCGACGACCCTCCGGGTGCGGTGAAGAGATAGAAATCGCCGCCCCAGAAGCCGAAGGCCCAGCCGCTGCCCAGAGCGAGGCTTACGTGGTTGGTCGCGATGACACTGGCGGTCGCTTTGTCGATTTCGCCAACGAACGAATCGCCCACGTTGGCGGCCGGACTGTAGAAAGCGAAGAGACGGCCGTCGCCGGTTCCCGTGAGCTCCGCGAGCGTAATCGCCGGCGTGAAGGTGCCGATCGACGTGAGATTGAAGGAGGTCGTGTTGAGCGAGCCGAGCACCGAGTCCTGATTGGCGAGGAACAGCGTCTCCGCGGGGCCGCCCGCGTTGGTGGAGAAGCCCATTCCGAACGAGTTGAACGAATGCTGCCCGGAGGCATAGGACGTCGGGACACACGCTCCCGTCGCCGTGCTCACGCGAAAGAGCTCACCCTGCAAGCGCTGTCGATCCTCGAACAGAACGAACGCCACGCCCTTGCGATCCACGGCCATCGAGAACGGCGTAAAGCCTGGCGGCGAAGGGCACGCCAGAACGCCAATCCGGTTGAAGACCCCGGTGGGCGGGTAGAACGAGAGAAGGTCGTTCGTGTCGGTGACCACGTAAATCTGAGTCTGCCCGGCATCGACGCAGTCCATGCGGTTCGCGTCGCGCTTGGACGAGTCGAGCATGGGGATGTCGTCGATCGCGTCGGCGATGGCGCCATCCGGGAGGCGACGAACGTCGGTGTCGCTATCTGGGACGAGCGCCGACTCGTCGAACGGAAGGCCCGTTCGCGAGCCACAAGCGATGAAGCCCGCTGTTCCAAGCGCGATAAGGACAAGGGCGACCCCGCGGGACTGCATCGGGGCACTATACCTGTGTTATGCGATCTTGATGGGTTTCCCCGTCATTCGCCCCCGCCGGCTGCGCGTGAGCCCCGCCATGCGATCCCTCGTTCGCGAGACGGCCCTCGCGCCGAGCGATTTCATCCTCCCCCTCTTCTTCAATGCGGCGATCGACGAGGCCCGACCGATCGTCACGATGCCGGGAATCTTCCAGCTCCCTGTCCGCGCCGCTGCCGCCACGGCCAAGGAAATTGCCGCCCGTGGCATCGCGGGGGTCATGCTGTTCGGTCTCCCGAAGACGAAAGATCCGCGCGGAGAGAGCGGCTGCGATCCCGACGGCCCCGTTCCTCGCGCGGTCGCCGACATGAAGAGCGCGGCTCCCGGCCTCGTGGTTATGACCGACGTCTGCGTCGACGAGTACACCGATCACGGGCACTGCGGAGTCCTGCGCAAGCGGCGCGACGGCGAGATGGAAGTCGACAACGACGCCACCCTCGAAATCCTCGCAAAAATGGCGGTCATGCACGCCAACGCGGGAGCAGACGTCATCGCCCCGAGCGACATGATGGACGGGCGGGTCGGAAAAATTCGCGCGGCTCTCGACGATGCGAGCTGCGAGTCCACCGCCATCCTCAGCTACGCCGTGAAGTACGCTAGCGCCTTCTATGGTCCTTTCCGCGAGGCCGCCGATTGCGCGCCGAAGTTCGGCGATCGCGCCGGCTACCAGATGGACCCAGGCAACGCGCGCGAGGCGCTGCGCGAAGCGGCGCTCGATGAAGCCGAAGGGGCCGACATGCTCATGGTGAAGCCCGCGCTCCCTTACCTCGATGTCGTGCGCGACGTGAGGAAGGCCACGAACCTCCCGCTCGCGGCGTACAACGTGTCGGGCGAGTACGCGATGCTCCACGCCGCGGCGGCCGCGGGCATGATTGATCTCGATCGCGCCATGATCGAGGTGCTCACCTCGATTCGCCGCGCCGGCGCCGACATGATCCTCACCTACCACGCGATGCGCGCCGCCGAGCTCCTCGGTGGCTGATCGCACGCTCATTCGCGCGGGAGCAGCCGTGGCGTTGGGAGCCGTGGCCCTCGCGAGCGCGTTTCTGCCGATCACCTCGGGCTGCCAGGGTCATCAGTGCGACTACAGCGAGTCCGATTTCGGTGGCGGCGATTCGGGGCAAGGGCGCCTCATTCCGACCGATCCGAACACCTGGGAGACGACGCCGATCGAGGCGGAGTGGTTGCCCTATCCGCACGCCCACCGCACGAAGCTCTACGCCGACCAGCTCATCGGGCGCGAGATCATCGACATCCGCGTCTACATCAGCCCGGACCCGAAGCCGGCGAGCACGTTCCTTCCGGGCAATGGAATGTTTCGGGATCCGAACACGAATTTCACTACGGCGGCAGGGAACCTCGCGGTCATCAAAACGTTCGGCACACAGATCTGGGTGGAGAACGGCACCTGCGCCGACTTTTACATGCGCGCGGTGATCACCGCCGCACCCGCCGTCCCCGTCGTCGACGCAGGAAGCGCGGACGCGCCGAGCGACGCACCCACCGACGCAGACGAAGGGGGCAATTGAGATGACTCACCCGTGGCACGACATCGCGATTCCCGAGCCGCTCGAAGCGGGTTTTCCGTCCTTCATCGAGATCCCCAAAGGCTCGAAGGTGAAGTACGAGCTCGACAAAGAGACCGGCATGTTGAAGGTGGATCGCATCCTCTTCAGCGCCGTGCACTACCCCGCCAATTACGGCTTCATTCCCCGCACCTTCTGCGACGACGGCGATCCCCTCGACGTGCTCGTGCTCTGTCAGGAGTCGGTCGCCCCGATGTGCATCATGCGCGCGCGCGCCATCGGCATGATGCAGATGCGCGACGAGAAGGGGCTCGACGACAAGATCATCGCGGTCCACATGGACGACCCCGCGTACGAGCAATACACGCACATCAACCAGCTCCCGCCGCACTCGCTCCTCGAGCTCAAACGGTTCTTCGAAGACTACAAGACCCTCGAGCGAAAGACGGTGACCGTCTCCGACTTCGAAGGCCCCGACGTCGCCAACAAAGTCATCCGCGACGGCCTCGCCTGCTACCTCGCGCTCCCGAAAAAATAACGGCTACTTCATGCACTGCTTCAGGCAGCTGCGGTAAGGCTTCTCGCACGCATCGCAGCTTCGCTTTGCTTGCTGCTCGCACGAGACCTTGCATCCCTTCCAGCTCACCGTGCACGCGTCGGTGCAATCGGCGAGCGGACCACGTGGCTCGGGGACGGTCACCGGCGGAGACGCAGGCGTACTTCCGCCGTCGAGTACGGGCGCGGAAGAGGCCCAGGTCGGCGCTGGCGAGACCGTGCTCGCGCCTTGCGACGTCTTCGGGGGCGAGGTGTACGCACTCGTCGGCGCGGGGGCCGACAGCTGGGTCTTCTCTCCTTCTTCGCCCGGAGCCGCGCCCATCATTGCTTCGTCGGTAGGCACCGCAGGCGCCCGGGTGAGCGCGCCATAACGATTGGCTGCATACTGCACGCGATCGCGCGTCTGCCCGTAGGTGTAGCGCTTCATCCAGTCGCGCCAGCAATCGCTTTTGTACTGCATGGCCACGTTGGGATCTTCTTCAAGCGCGTAGCAATGCTCGAAGCGAGCGTCGCCCTCGTAGATGGCCTGAAAGCTAGGCCCACAGCCGAGCCCGAGCAGGACGAGAGCGATGAGGCTGGGAGCAAGTTTCATCTCGGTTTGGATTGTAGTACGAAACACCTATGTTTACCGGCCTCGTCGAAGAAAAAGGAGCCCTCATTGGTCGCGTCGTGCGGGGCCCCGGTGCGCGCCTCCGCGTGCGATCCGTGATGAAGGCGCTCGCCCTCGGTGAGTCTATTTGTGTCGACGGGGTGTGCCTCACGGTCGAGTCGGTCACCGGCGACGGCTTCGAGGTCGACGCCTCTTCGGAGACGCTGGCCCGAACGACGCTCGGCAAGACCGCGCTCGGCTCGGTGGTCAACCTCGAGCGCGCAACACCGCTCGGCGGGCGGATGGGCGGGCACATCGTGACCGGTCACGTCGACGCCGTCGGCTTGTGCGTCCTGCGTGAGCCGGCAGGCGACTGGGTGAAGCTCGCCTTTGCCCACCCACCCGAGCTCGCGCGCTTCGTCGCAGAAAAAGGCTCGATCTGTGTCAACGGAATCAGCCTCACGGTAAACGCTGTGGGCGCCGATCGCTTCGAAGTGATGATCATCCCCCACACCCTCGAAGCCACTTCGCTCGCCGCCCTCAAACCGACCGGGCCCGTGAACCTGGAGGTCGACATTCTCGCGCGCTACGTCCTGCGCGCCCGCGACGTCGACACCAACGACGGCGACCTCGCGCCGCGCCACGCAGATTGGATGGCACTCCTTCAGCGCGCGGGTTACGTGTAGTTCCAAATGACCGGCCTCATCGACATCGATCCAAAGCTTCTCGAGCGGGTAAAGCTCGCCATCGCCGAGACGCGCGCCGGCCGCATGGTCGTCCTCGTGGACGACGAAGACCGAGAAAACGAAGGCGATTTGTGCATGGCCGCGCAGTTCGCCACGACCGAGTCGATCAACTTCATGGCCACCCACGGCCGCGGCCTCATCTGCGTCACCCTCACCGAGGAGCAGATCGATCGCCTCGGCCTTCCGATGATGCAGAGCCCTGGTCGCGGCGCCCCGCCCCTCGGTACCGCCTTCACGTTGAGCATCGAAGCCCGCGCCGGCGTCACCACCGGAATCAGCGCCGCCGATCGCGCCGTCACCACCCGGCTCGCGGCAAGCCCCGAGTGCAAACCGGAAGATCTCGTCACCCCCGGCCACGTCTTCCCGCTGAAGGCCCGGAACGGCGGCGTCCTCGTGCGCACCGGTCAGACCGAAGGCTCGGTCGATCTCGCGCGCCTGGCCGGCCTCACGCCCGCGGGAGTGATCTGCGAGATCATGAACGAGGATGGCTCGATGGCCCGCATGCCCGACCTCGAGCTCTTCTCGAAGAAGCACGGCCTGCCGATCGTCACCATCGCCGACCTCATTCAGTACCGGCTGCAGACCGAGCGCTTGGTGAAACGCGTCGGCGAGGAGTCCATCGTCCTCGATTCCACGCAGACCGCGTGGAAGGCGATCGCCTACGAATCGTCCACCGAAGGGCGGCAAATCCTGGCTTTCGTGAAGGGCGACATCCGCGGGGAGCCGCCGCCGCTCTGCCGCATGCACTCCGGATCGATCCTGGGGGACACGTTCGCGTCGACGCCGCGCGACGGCGGAAGAAATCTGCGCGAAGCCATCGGGCTCATCGAGGCCGAGGGGCGCGGGGTGGTGGTCTACCTGCCGCCGCGCGGCAACGTGCAATCCGAGCTTGCCCACTACAGTCCTACGTTCAAGCCTCCGCCGGCCGACGGCGAGCCACCGCTGCGCGAGTACGGGCTCGGCGCGCAGGTGCTCTTCGACTTAGACCTCCACAAGATCCGGCTCCTCTCCAACAATCCGCGTAAGATCGCCGGCATTCGCGGCTACGGCCTGGATGTCGTCGAACACGTCGCCCTGTACTCGATGTCCACCCCGAACTAGGAACTCTTTTTCATGACTGAAGCCGATGCAGAAATCGTAGAGGGAATGCTCGTTGCGCCGGCCAGCGCGAAGTTCGCGCTCGTCGTCAGCCGCTTCAATCATTTCATCGTCGATCGCTTGGTCGAAGGAGCGATGGACGCCCTCGCCCGCCACGGCACCAACATGAAAAACGTAACCGTGGTGCGTGTGCCGGGAGCCTGGGAAATCCCGGTGATCGCGCACCGCCTGGCGCAGTCGGGGAAGTTTCACGCCATCATCGCGCTCGGCGCCGTCATCCGCGGCTCGACACCCCATTTCGAATACGTGGCTGGCGAGGTGACCAAAGGAATCGCGCAGGCGACCATGGCAACGGGCGTCCCCATCACCTTCGGAGTCCTCACCACCGACACCATCGAGCAGGCCATCGAGCGCGCCGGAACCAAGGCGGGAAACAAGGGCTGGGACGCCGCGATGACCGCCATCGAGATGGTCGATCTCGGGCGTGCGCTGAAGAGCGCTGGGCTTTAGAGAGAGCGCGCGTAAACGTCATGGGCGCACGTCACTCAGGCCGCGAGGCGGCGCTCCAGATGCTCTTCCAAATGGAGGCGTCAGGGGGCGCCGCCGCCGACATCATCAAGCTCTATTGGCGCTACTTCGAGGGCGAGCCAGAGGGGCGCGCGTACGCGGACGAGGCGGTGATCGGAGTGGCTGGGTCGCTCGAAACGCTCGACAAGCGCATCACCGAAGCCTCCGCACACTGGCGCATCGAGCGCATGGCGCGCGTCGATCGCAACCTCCTTCGCCTCGGCGCCTGGGAGCTCGAAAACCGCTCCGACGTGCCGCGCGCGGTAATCCTCGACGAAGCCGTCGAGCTCGCAAAGTCTTTCGGCACCGAAGATTCAAGCGCATTCGTAAACGGCGTCCTCGACCGCATTGCCGAAGGACTCGGCCGAAAGGACTTCGATCGATGAAGCTTCGCTCTGTCGTCTTTCCCTTGGCTCTCTCCATCCCGTTCGCGGGGAGCGCAGCCGGCTGCTCCCTCGACGCCCACGGCATCGCGCCCACCGTCGACGCGTCCACCGTCGACGCGTCCACCGCCGACGTGATCACCAAGCCGGAGGGTGGCCCCCTTCAGACGAACTGGTGCGCCACCATCGGCGCCGGTCACGATTTTTGCGCCGACTTCGACGCGTCACTCAAAGGCACGGAGCCAGGCGCCTGGTGCAATGGCGTCACCACGGGCACGTGCAACTCGATCGAGAACGGCGGCACGCTCACGCTCGACACCACAGCGTCGACGTCGCCACCGGCCTCCGCGAACGCGACAACGATGGCGGGCGGCGGTGCAGCCAAGGCCCTTCTCACGCGGGAATTTCCGGGTGATCTGCACCCGCTCAGCCTGGCCTTCAACGCGCGGGTGGACGCTGCGGCCGCCGGCAAAACGGCCATCGCCGGCATCACGCTCGAGAACGTCGATGGCAATCCGCATCAGGTCGCCCTCCTCGCTGCTGCCAGTGCGACCGACGCCGGAGCGGGCGTCACGCTCAGCGTCGTCGAGGTGCCGCTCGGCGGATTGACGCGCACCACTCCGCTTTCCCTCACCCTGCCGCTCAACACGTTTGCGCGTGTAGAGGTCCGCGTAGGGATCGCTCCGAACACCGTGACCGTGATCGTCAACGGCGTAGCTTCGAGCCCGGTGACGATCGACGCGCCCGGGAGCGCCACGGGCCGCACGGTGCAGGTCGGTCTCGACTCGACTCCGGCCGCGGCTTGGCAGCTTCACTTCGACGACGTCACCTTCGACTTCACCAAGTAATGGATCTGAATTTCGTCGCGCCGGATCTTCGCAAGCTCGACGAGACGAGCGCCGAGCTCTTGGCGTGCCCGGTGTGGCGCGAGGAGCGGCCGATGCGTGGCCTCGCCGGTCTCCTCGATTGGCGTCTCGCGGGGCGTCTCAGCCGCTTGCAACGCGAGGACTACTTGAAGGGCGACCTCGGAGAGGTGCTCTGCATCCCCGGTCGCCCCCGCCTCCCCTTCGATAAAGTGCTTATTTTCGGCCTCGGATCGCGCACCACCTTCGGAGAGGCCACCTTCCGCCAGGTCGTTACTCATCTTCTTCACACGCTCGAGGGGCTCCACGTGCGGCGGGCCGTCGTCCAGCTGCCGGGGCGCATCGACGGGCAGGTTTCTGCCGAGGACGCTGCGGCCATCCTTCTCGAATGCATCGGAGACTCTCCAGCTCATGACGCGTGGTGGATCGTCGAAGGCGCCGAAGCGGGCAAGCTGATGATGAAGCGCGCCGTCGACGAACAGCGCCGCGCTCGGAGAGCGTGAGTGGAAATAGGCATGTTGGATGTCGAGGTTGGTCGGGAAGGACCGCCCCCGAGGGACGCAGCAACGCTCATCGTCGTCCGCGATGGCGGCGATGGGATCGAAGTATTCTGTGTAGAGCGCAATAAAAAATCACGCTTTTTGGGCGGCGCCATCGTGTTTCCCGGCGGCAAGCTCGACGAGGCCGATCGGGATCCCGCGTGGCGCGCGCACACGACGGAGACCGACGACGAGACCTTCCGCGCCCTCGGTGTGACGGCGTGCCGCGAGGCGCTCGAGGAAGCGGCGATCCTGCCGGTGACCGATGGCTCGATGACGCACGACGAGCTCCTCGCTCTTCGGACGCGCCTCGCCGCGAGCGAAATCACGCTCCTTTCGTTTCTTGCCGAGCGTTCGTTGCGGCTCGACCTTGCCGGGCTCCACCCGTTCGCGCGCTGGCTGACTCCGCTCGTGGAGTCACGCCGCTACGACACCCGATTTTTTTTGACCGTCGCGCCCTCCGGTCAGATCGGCGCGCACGACGATTTCGAGACGATGTCGAGCTTCTGGGCCGCGCCGCAAAAATTGATCGCGCGCTTCCTCGCCGGCGAAGTCCAGCTCGCCCCTCCAACGCACCGCACCCTGGAATTCCTAGGTCGGTTCGCGCTCGTCGCCGACGCCATCGCCGCCACCCGCGCCGCCTCCCTCGAGGTCATCTGCCCAGTTCTCGTCCCTCACAAAGACAAGAGCGGCGAAGAGACCATGGCCCTCGTCCTCCCCGGCGATCCCGAGCACGCGGTGAAGGAGTGCCGCGTCGTCGGTCGCACTCGCTATGTGCTCCGATCGGGCCGCTGGCTTCCGGAAGATCCGCCTTAGCGGCCTTCGCGGTAAGCGACGATCGCGTTGACGACGCCGTCGGCCATGCGCTGCTTGTAGTCTTCGCTACCGAGCGCTTGCTCCTCGACGACGTTGGAGATGTAACTCGTCTCGAACAGAGCGCTCGGCATTCGCGCGCCGACGAGAACGTAGAAGCCGGCGGTGTGCACGCCGCCATCGTGCGACTGCGGATACTGCCCGCGGATCGAGGCCATGCTCGCCCGCTGGAGTAGCTCGGCGAACCGGGTGGAGCGCGTCGCTTGATCGGCCATCCGAAGGCTCGCCAGGATGGATCCAATCTCGGCAGTCGCTGCTTGGCTCGTGGCGTTTTCCCGCGCTGCGACCCGGGAAGCGATTTGATCACTGGTGGTATCGAGGACGTAGGTTTCCACCCCGTGACGCGCGCGATTCTCCGCGGCGTTGCAGTGAATCGAAATGAAGAGGTCGGCGGCGGAGGCGTTGGCCCGCGCCGTGCGCTCCTCGAGAGCCACGAAGCGATCGTCGTCGCGCGTGAAGAGGACGGAGATCCCCTCCTTTGCGAGCACCGGCGCGATCTTGTGGACGATGGCGAGGGTTACGTCTTTCTCCTGCACGCCGGACGGGCCGATCGCACCGGGGTCGCTGCCGCCGTGGCCCGCGTCGAGGGCTACCTTGGTAACCGTGCGGCGCCCCGCCGCTTGCGGCTGCCCGGGAGGATGGCGCGCGACGTCGATGACGATGCGGTACGGCTCGACGAGGTGAAAAACCCTTCGAAACGCCTGTCCGTCGAGGTCGAGTGACACGCGCGCGCCGGTCGTCGTGGCTTCGGTCGTGACCCGCGTGAGGATCCCAGAGGCGATCGCTTCGTGCGGTGCGGCGCCGAGCTCCACGCCGTCGAGCTCGACGAAGGTCCTCGCCGTTCGCCCCCCTGCGCCTGCTTCGTCACCGGTGCGAAAATGGGCAGGCTTGCTGAGGATGACGACCACCCTCGCCGATTCTTTTCCAGACCACTGCTCGACCCCCACGACGCGCGCGCTCTCCTGAACCACGCTGCTCGCGTCGGCCAGCGAGGCAACCGAGAGCGCTCCCTCCCCCGCGAGCCCAACGTCGATCGCCGCGAGCACCGCGGCCGGCGGACGAAAGGCGGTCAGCCGCGTAAGCGCATCTTCGATCCCACGCACGCACGGATCGCTCGACGGGATCATTCCCGCATCCCTCTTCGGATCCTTGTAAGCGACGAACCGGCGCTGCGCGCGGTAAAGCTCCTTGTATGTGGCGCTTGCATCGCGCGCGAGCTCGCCTTGGATCTTCGCGGCCTCGATGGCCGACGCGCACGCTCCGGGGCCGTTCGGATCGCGCGCCGCCGCCCGAAATATGTCGACCGCCTCTTTCCCATCCTGCTCACGACCTTCGATGCGCCAGACCCGCGCATGCAGGGACGCGGCGATGGTGTGAAGCTCCGACGCACGCGCCCCGGCCCCTTCGCGCTCGGCAGCGGCCTCGACCGACTGCGCGAGAGAGAGCACCTCCGCCCGCGGAGGGAGCGTCGTCTCCGGATCGAGAAGAGAGCGCGCGCGAGAAGCCTCGCTTGGCCCGGCATCTTTGTCGGACGAGACGCTCGAACCGCACGCGGATCCCCAAGCGCACCCCCAGGAAAGCGCGACCACCGAGAGAAAGGCCGATAGGCGACGAGCGTTCGTCGGGGTACTCTCGGCTAGGTATTTTTTTCTCGTTCGACCGCTCGTCAAGAGGTGCCCCGTGCCCGACTCCAGCGCCCCCATCTATTCGGACCGCGCATCCGGCCAAGTGTTTCCGGATGCACGCGCCATGGTCAATGAATACCTGAAACGATTCGCCGCGCGGGCGGGCACGAATCTCGATCTTCTTGACGAGGCTGGATACACGCAGGTCAAGAAGGGCTCGGCAAACGTTGGGATCAACGTCCTCGACGATCACGGCGTACTCCTCTTTCTCGCGCCCGTCATGCCGGTGCCGAACGCCGGACGAGAAACGCTCTACCGCCGTCTTCTCGAGCTCTCGTTCATCACCACGAGCGACGCGGCCTTCGCCATCGACGCCCAAAAAGACGAGGTCTTCGTGCGCGCCCTCCGTCGCCTCTCGGGCCTCGACTACGAAGAGTTCGAGGACTTGCTCGACACCGTTGGCAAAGTTGCCGACGAGTGGGACGACGCCCTCAAAAAAGAGTTCGGCCAGGCCTGACCTCGGCGCATTTGGCGCGTATTGGGGGGGGTGGTAGAATGAAGCAGTTATGGGGAATCCTTCCAAATTCGGCATGCCGACGGTGATGGGCGGCATTCAGATCACGGCGCCTATTTCTGGCTCCCTTTCCGCCGCCCTCGGACCAGCCGACTTCGAGCGATTCGCCGCGCAGATCAGGCCGGTTTGGGAATTGGACGACGCGCCGTTTGCAGCGACGGCGGCGATGAACGCCGTTGATCTCGCGTCTCTCCAGGCGGGCGGAGGCGCCAACGCCGACGTCGCCGCTGCCCTTAACGGTGCGGCCGGCGAGCTTCTGCCCTCGGATCTACTAGTCACCGAGCCGCTGGCACCTGCTGCGTCGAATGGAGCCGCGCAGCGTCCGGCCTATCAGCCGCCACAGCCCGTGCAAACGTTGGCCTCGCAGCCTCCGCTCTACGCGCCGCCGCCGGCCTCGGTCCGACCCCCGGTGCAGGAGCGCGCGCCGAAGCACGCCACATCGAGCTACAGCGACGACGACGACATCCAGATCAAGAAATCCAAAGCCCCGCTGTTCATCGGAGGCGCCGTCGTCCTCGCTGTGATCGGCACCATCATCGGAGTGGTCGCATCGGGCGCGCCACCGCCGCCGACGCCGCAAAAGCCGGTCGCAACGACCGCCGCACCGACCGCGACCCCGGTGAACATTCCGCCGCCGCCGCCCCTGGCCGAGACTCCGCCGTCGCCCGAGCCGGCCGTCGCCGCCGCCCCTGCCGCCCCTGCCACTCCGACCCCTGCTGCATCCCCCAACGCAGCATCTCTGCCGCCGCTGCCCCCGCCGGTGCGCGCCGCACAAGCTACGCCGCCGCCGAGGCCTCCGCAAAATCACACGCCCCCAGTACGGCCGCCGCCCGCACCGCCGAAACCTCCGCCCAAAACGGGCGGGATCGTCCGAGACAATCCTTTCTGATTCCTCTTACGTCGAGCGCTTGTCACGAAAAGCCATGAACCGACTTCCGCGATGAAGCGACTTGCACTTTGTGACGCTGCCAAAGAGGTCTATCAAGGCCGGAGGCCGCGATGAGAACCCATTCGATTGCTTTAGCGTTACTGATCTCTTTCGTGCCCGTCGCTCTACCCACGCTCGCGATCGCGCAGCCCATCGTAGATGACGCGACCACGAAGGCGGCACGCGCCCGCTTCCAGGAAGGCGTCGATGCCTTCGACAAGGGTCAATACGAAAACGCGCGCGCCGCCTTTCTCCAAGCCTACGCGCTCCGGAAACACCCGGCAGTGCTCCTCAACCTCGCGCAGAGCTCGCTCAAGTCCGGGCACGCCATCGAGTCGCTCAAATATTTCCAGCAGTACCTCCGTGAATCGGCCAACCTTACGCCGCAGCAAAAAGCGGACGCCGAGAAGGGCATCGCCGAAGCGCGCACCAAGCTTGGACGCCTCGAAATCTCGGCACCGACGGGCGCGGAGATCAGCGTCGACAACGATCGCGTGGGCAACGCTCCACTGTCTGAGCCCGTCGACGTCGAAGTGGGGAGTCACTCCGTCCGCGCGCGTTACGCCGACGGCACTGCCGAAGGAAAAACGGTCGGCGTGAACATCGGAGAAAAAACGGCGGTGAAGTTTGGCGCGAGCGCCGGTGCTGCCGTCGTCCCCGTGCCTGGCGTGGTGCCGACGCCTCCTGCGAGCGTGCCTGCATCGCCGCCGCCGGCGCCCCCGCCGCAAGACGCGGTCGTAAGCCCTGCACCGACGCCGCCGCCTCCCGGCGCCGACACCGGGGCCGCGGCATCAAAAAAGAATCTATTTGCTCCGCCTAAAACGATGATCCCGGTGTACGTCGGCGGCGCGATGGTCGCTCTCGGCGTCATCGATGCAGTGGTCTTCGCCATCTTCAAAGCAGACGCCCAGAGCAAAGCCGACTCGGTTGCGAACGAGATCCGCACCCACAAAAATCCGTCGCCGCCGTCGAACGTCTGCGGCCCCCCGGTGAAGAACGGCGCCTTTGCCGGCGCCTGCGCTGCCCTGCAAGACAACAACAACAAGGTCGACCAAGATGCGCTCTTCGCGAACATCGGCATTGGAGTCGCCGTCGCGGGTGCGGTCCTCGGAGTCGGTTGGTATCTCCTCGCTCCAAAAAAGGAAGATGCCGCACCGCCCCTGTCCGCGTGGAAGTCCGTTCCGAAGATCGCCCCCATGCTCGGCGCGAGCACCCGCGGCCTCTCCCTCACCGGCGAGTTCTAAAGCGTATCAAGGATAGCGAAGAATCCGCGCCGTACCCGGGACCATTCCGTCAGTGGCCTCCGGTCGAAGGAGCGCGACGGCGTAACAGGCATGCTCGTCACACCCGGCGTCGACGAGCGCATCTGCCGGAGCCGAGATGCGAGTCACGTCGGAGACGGTCTCTCCGTTCAACGTCACGAAGGCCAGGCTGGCGATCGGCGGATCGATTGGAGTCTTTTTCGTCGGACGCTCGGGCCACGCGACGACCCACGAATCCTTCGCTCCGCCGGGCGCCGCGCCTTGCGTCACGAAACCCGTCCAAAATGGGCCTATTTCCGTTCCGCACTCTGCAGCCGCGAGCTTCGACTCCGTCTCCGGAGCTCCGCCGGCGCGCCGCGCGACGAGGGCACGCAGCGTGGTTCGACCATCCGTGCCGCTGGAACATTCGCCAGCGACGTCGCGCGTGAATGCAATGAGGAGAGAGCCGCCGTGCGCATCGACCGCCACGACGTCATCGTCGTGATGAAGCCTGTGCGCAAGCTTGTGCGACGGCAGAACCCGCTCGCCTTGTACTTCGCGAAAGTCGACGACGCCCGACGGTGACGTGCGCACTACGCCAAGATCGTCGGTCGCAGTGTACTCGATGTGCTCGCATCCCTCGTCGCAATCCTTTTGACGGAGCAGCATCTCCGCCGCGCCGCCGCTCGTGCGCGCGAGCGCGAGTGTGTCGTCTCCTTCCATGAGCGCGAAGGTTCGATGCAAGCCGCAGGCAATCGAAGGGTCGACGTCGGGTGGGTATACGAAGAGCTCGTGCGACTTCGCCTCCGCCCAGCCGCGGGTGCGCACGTGCGAGAGGCGATCAGCGCCGCGCACGACCCACGACGGACCGTCGGCCGTTGCGCAAGCGGTCGGACCCACCTCCTCGGCGTCTCCGCGCGTCTGACCGTCCGGCGTGATGCTCAGCAGCTCTCGAACCGGCTTCCCGCCGTGAAGTCCTTTCCAGTACAAGAACGCGCTTCCGTCCGCGCCGGCGTACAAACGCACTTCGGCATCCGGTGTCCAGCTAGCGGCGAGCAGGATGTCGCGCGTCCAGACCGTCGTTCCACCCGGGTCGACACGCAGGAGCGTGATCGCTGCACGACGAACGACGAGCCCGGCGACGAGAATCGATCCGTCCGGAAGATGAACGGCAGCGATCGGCGCAGAGAGCGGCGCACTGCTCTCACGATGCGTGCTTGGCCCCGTCGCGAGCGCGACGTTTCCATCGAGAGGCGCTGCATCCCCCGCGCTCCCCTTGCCCGCGCATGTGCATCCGCTGAACGCGGCGACGAGCTGAAAAGCCAGGAGAGTGGGCGCAGCCCGCATGGAAAACTTATAGATGCTCCTCAGCTTCCGAGCAGAACTTTCCTAAAAGTGGTGCGGGGAACGTTCGCCGCGCGCGCCGCCGCGCTCATGTTCTCGCCGTGCTGCGTCCAGATCGTCTTGGCGAGTGCCGGGGTCAACGCCAGAGGACCGCGCTCTTTTCGTGCACGAATTGCGCGCTCGACGTCGGCACCTTCGATGGTCTCGCTCCCCTCGGCAACGTCCGCCGCGCGAACGAGCACGTTGCGAAGCTCACGCACATTTCCTGGCCAGTCGTGGTCAGCGAGCCGAGCAAGCGCGCTCGACGAAAGACTCCGCTTGCCAATCTCCTCTCTTGCCTCTGCGAGCAGCCGGCGCGCGATCGGTGCAATGTCTCCGCGCCGATCACGGAGAGCCGGCGCTTCGACCACGAACACTTCGAGACGATGAAACAGATCCCTCCTGAACCCGCCCGCCGCCACGCGCTCCTCGAGCGGCACGTGCGTCGCAGCCACGACACGCACGTTTGCCCGCGCTCCGCTCCCGCTTCCACCAATGCGACGCACCTCGTAGCCATCGAGCGCGCGAAGAAGCTTCGGTTGCGCGTCCAGCGGCAGCTCCCCGATCTCGTCGAGGAAGAGCGTACCCCCTTCCGCTTCGGCGAAAGCGCCCGCCCGCCGGTTCACGGCCCCTGTGAACGAACCTCTCTCGTGTCCGAACAGCTCGCTCTCCACGAGCTCGCGAGGAAGCGCGGCCACGTTGATCACCACGAAGGGCTGAGAGGCCCGCGGCCCCTCGGCGTGCAGCGCTCGCGCGATCAGCTCTTTCCCCGTCCCTGTTTCGCCGCGGATGAGCACCGGCGCCGAGTACCGAGCCAAACGCCTGACCTGAGCAGCGAGCTTTCGCATTGGAAACGAAGCGCCAGCAATCTTCTCGAGAGGCTCTTGTGCAGCCATATTGTCGGTCAATTCAATGCTCGCCTCGGAGCAGATGAGCGTGCTTCGCCCGAGGATAATCGTCGTTCCCAGACCGGCCCACGCTTCCTTCACGCGAGCGTTCCCAACGAAGGTCCCGTTCTTCGATCCGAGATCCTCGATGGCGATGCCGTTCCCAAGAACGCTGACCGCGCAGTGGCGAGCGCTGACGGTGGGATCGCGGACGATGATGTCCGCTCGCGGCGAGCTCCCTACCGTCAGACGCGAAGTGCCGACCGGAACGTGCCGCGCACCCTCGTCGTCCTGCAGCTCGAGGATCCACGAGTGCGAGCGCGGGGTCTTGGGAATCTCGAGCGTGGTGGAGGACTCGCCGTCCTTGGCTCGCACCGCCCAGTCTTCAGGCGAGAGCGAAGACTGCGCAGAATCCTTGAGTACGGAGATGAGATCGATGGGTCGACGCATGCCGGCCCATCGACGCGACCGCGATGAAAGTTGCTACACGGTCGTCCGACGCGGTTATCCGACGGCGATGCCGAGGGTCTTGCGCAGCGTGAAGTACTGCTCGCTCACGGAGAAGATGATGAGCTCCTTCAGCTTGTCGGCCGGAGGCAAATCGCCGGGGAGCTGCGGCTCGGCGGCGATGATCTTCTTGGCGATCTCCAGGTCCGCACACAGAAGTAGACCAGCGCGGGCGGAGGTGACCTCGACGGTTTGCATCCAGCGTTTGAGATCCGCCTTTGCGCCGTCCTGCACGAACTTCTGCACGACTATGCGCAGCGAATCGCGCTGAATGGGCTGCATGTGTTTCACGAGCTCGGCAGTCGTCTGGCCAACGGCTTGGGCCATTTCCGCGGGCACTGCAAAATCGGTCATCACGATCTTGATGGCCGAGAACAGCATGACCTTGAGCTCGTTCAGCGTCGGGAACAGATTCCGGATGTAATGCTCACCTCGGTAATACGAGAGGTGCTTGCCGACGATGAAGGTCAGCTCTTGGGGCGTGAACCCCGTGAGCACCGTCTGGCCGGCCACGCTTGCCGGAGGGCTGGCAGGAACCGCGACGAGCGCACCTGCCACGTCATTGCGTACGTAGAGCTCGGGGAGCGGCACACCGAGCACTTGCGCCGCCCAGCCAAACGTCTTGGCGAAGGTAACCGTGCTCGTCGCCGGATCTTGCTTGAAGCGCTTGTCGAGCACCGGAAGCTGGCGCGCACCGCGAAGCTGGTTCGTCTTTGCGACGATCGCCGCGGGGGTGATCATCTCGAAGATCTTGCCGACGAAGAGGTTCTCGTCCTTGTGGAAGAGGTTCTTGATCCACTGCTCGTTGTCGAGGCGGCTCTTCACCTGGATCATGCCGCGAGGGCGGTAATCCTCGAAGAAACGCTGCTCTTCCTCGTCCGCCTTGTGGAGGAACGCGAGGGCCGCGCACATGCACCATGCGCGATCGTACTCGTGCTGCTTCAGATACAGCTTGTACAGGCTGCGGTACGGATCGACCCGCATCGGATCTTTTTGGAGGACGATGGCGTGCTCGCCGATCGCCGCTTCCATCTGGTCGGTGGATTCGAAGAGCTCGGCCAAGATCTGCCGCTCGACGGCCTCGTCCGGCTTGAATCGCGTAGCCATCTTGAACGCTTCGATCGCGCTGTTCGTGTCGCTCAAGCGATCGCGGTAGATGAGCCCGAGGTTGTGCCAGAGGTTGTACTCGAGCTCGGGGTTGCTGGCGTTCGCCGCCGACAGACGGCGGAGCATCTTGCGGAACGCGCGCTCGAGCGCCTTCCAATCCTTCTTGGAGGTGAGGATCTTGTTGATGCGCTCGAAGGCCTCGAGGAACGTCGGATTGAGATCGAGCGCCTCGTTGAAGAGCTCGACGGCGCGATCCTGGTCGCCCTCCTTGTCGCGGTAGATCTGGGCCATCGTGTAGAGGAACTTGCTCTTCCTCCCCGGGTCCTTCTCCATGTCCGCGATGGTGGCGATGGTGTCGATCATCTTCGCCCAATTCTCCGTCGCCTGGTAGAGCGCGAGGAGCTTGTGCAGAAGCACGTGATGCGAAGGGTTGATGTCCCTCGCCTCTTCGAGTGCTTCGATCGATTTTAGCGGGCTCTTGTCGTTGTCCTGCCAGATATCGCCGATCTCGAGGAGGACCTTGAAGCGCTCTTCGCCATCGAAGACGTTGTCGAGGATCTGACGCTTGTACGCGACGACCTGCTTCCAGTCCTTGAGCTCGAAATACAGGGAGACGAGCGCTTCCAGCGTGGGCCGATGAGCGGCATCGACCCCGAGCGCCCTTTCGAAATTGTTGATGGCCTGCTTGGCCTGCCCTTGCTCGCGCTTGATGCAACCGAGCTTGAAGTAGACGTCGGCGCGGGCTTCGGTCTCGCTCTCGCCGAGTGACGTGAGCACCTTCTGGAAGTTGGTGAGCGCGCCGCCCCAGTCCTTCAGGCGGAATGAGACTTCGGCAAGTCCGCGAATCGTAGCTTGGTCGGTGAGATCGAGCTGATGGGCCGCGCTGTACGCCTTGAAGGCTTTGTCATCCTTGCCGAGGGCCGAGGTCACGATGCCGAGCTTGTTCTGCAGCTCGTGCTGCTCTCCGCGCTCGCGTTTTCCGGCCTTGCGGACGAGTAGATCGAGGAGCGGCTCGGCCTTGTCCCAAATTTCGCGAGTGATGTACTCGTCGACGAGCGGAAGCGCTGCGTCTTCGTTCTCGTCGTCGGCCTCGTGGGCGGCTTCCCAAGCAAGAACAGCGCTGTCGTGATCGCCGAGCGATTCCTCACGCAGGCGACCGAGTTCGACGAGGAGCTTGGCGCGCGGGCGAGGTGCCGTGGTGTAGCTTTGCTCCTGATCGAGGTAGCGGGCGGCCTTGTCGAAGTCCGCGTTGTCGATGGCAATGAGCCGGAGCGCGGTGAGTGACGGCAAGTGCGCCGGCTCGAGATCGAGAGCCATCTCGTAGCGGTCCTGGGCCGCAACGCGATCGCCTAGCTTCTCGTCGTGAGCTTTGCCGATCCGGTAGAAAGACTCGACGCGCTGCTTCGTGTCCTGCGTGAGATCGGCAACGCGGGTCATGAACTCGATCGACTGATTGGCGTCTCCTTGCTTGTCGTAAAGCTTGGAGAGCGCGTCGAGCGCCGGGATGTTCGTCTCGTCGAGGTCGACGATGTTGCGGTACGCGTCGATGGCGCGCTCCACGTCCTCGACCTCGTCGGCGTAGACTTGGGCGATCGCTCCGTAGAGCCCGGCCTTCGTCTTGCGGTCGACCGTGGCCGCCACGTGACGCTCGTACGCGTTGATCAGCTCGAGCCACTGACGGAGCTTTCGATAGTTCCGTTCGAGAGCAAAATAAGCCTCTTCGTGGTTCGCGTCGATCTCGAGGACCTGCTCGAGGCGCTGCGCGGCGATGTCGGCCTTGAGGAAGTGCTCCTCCTGCATGTTCGCGAGGTGCATCAGCACGTCGATCCGCTCACGCTCCGTCGCGACGACATCGAGCTGGGCCTCGAGGATCTTCACGAGCTCCGCCCACTGGTTGAGGAGCTCGTACACTCGGGCGAGGCCGCGCATGCCCTGGAGGTTCGCCGCGTCGACGTCGAGTACCTCGCGGTAGACGACAGCTGCCTTCGTGGGGTCGTTCAGGTTCGTCTCGTAGAGCGAGCCTACGCGCAGCTTCGTCGTCGCGATCTGCACCGGGTCGGTGAGAGCGGGAACTTTGCGCTGGAGGACGTCCACCAGCTCGCGATTTTGCCCTTTGGCACCGTAGATCCGTTCGAGGTTCTCGAGCGCGGGGATATATTGAGGATCTACTTCGAGCGCGCGCTGGAAGTACGAAATAGCCTGGTCGGTCTGCGACATCTGCGAGTCGAGCAGCTCGCCGAGCTCGGTCATGATCTCTTTGCGGTCGACGTCTGCGATGGCCACGTCGAGCGCGCGAGTGAGCGTCGCGCCAAGCTGCTGCCAGTTCGCACTCTTCCGATAGAGCTGCCCCATTTGCCGCAACGCGCCGACGTTGTTCGGATCGAGCTGAACGATCTGCGCGTAGTAAGGCTGCGCAAACTCGGGATGGCCGAGGTCGTCGCCGTACCACTTGGCGAGGTGGAGGCAGAGACGGATCTTCTGCTTGGGATCCGTCTGCTCCTTCAACCACGTGTTCGCGGTCTGAATAACCTCACCCCAGCGCCCCGTGGCCTGGGCCATGCGTTCGAGATACTTCGCGGTCTCTCGGTCGTGGAAATCTTCGCCGAGCGCGTTGATAAGCGCGTCGAGCGCCTGGTTCTTGTCGTCGAGATGCTCTTCGAAGACGCGAGCGATTTTGCGCAGTAGCTCGGTCTTTTCTGCGGCTTCCTCACGTGACTCGAGACGCCCAAGATAAAGCTCGATCTGCGGCTCCCAGCGGCTCGCCGTGGTGTGGCGCTTCTCGAGCTCGACGAACGCTTCGTCGCTCGTGGGCTCGACCTCGAGGATTTTCTGGTAGGCCAGCGTGGCCGAATCCGGCTCGAGCAACGTCTCGGTCCAGATGAAGGCGACGGTCCGAAACTCTTCGACCTTCTCGAGCGGGTCCGCGAGCGCCCCGGCGCGCTGCATCTTGACGTCGATGACGTCGGTCCATTTTTCTTCGGACCGGTAGATTGCCTCTAGGGCATCCATGGCCTCGAAGTCGGGCCCCACTTCGAGGAGCTTGCGCCACGCATCGGCGGCGTCGAACGGCTGCTGCAGCTGCTCGCCGTAGGTCTTTCCGAGCTCGCGGAAAATCTCCTTGAGCTGGTCTTCGTCGAGCAGAGTCGAGGCGCGATCCACCATCTGATGGAGGGCAGCAACGAGCTCTGCCGGATCCTGCTGGCGGCGACGGATCGCGGAGATCGACCGCAAGGCGGCGAGGTTCGCGTAGTCGATGTCGAGCACGCGATTCCAATCCTCGAGGGCAAGCTCGTCTTTCTGGAGCTTGTCGCTGAAGATTCGTGCACGTCTCGTGAGGATGTTGACGCGATCGTCGTCGCTCGGAGCAATCTCGAATTGCCTCTCGAGGATCTCCACGAGCTCGCGCCACAGTTGCTGCGTGTCGTAGAGGTTGGAGAGGGCCAGGAGGGCTTCGGGGTCCTCGCCGCGAAGATCGAGAACGATCTTCCACGTGTCGATCGCGCGCTGCGGCTCCGCGAGCTTGTCCGACGCAAGATGGGCGATTTTTGCGCGAATTTCTGCCTCTGCGACGTCGCCCGAGGCGTTTGCGAGCTCGCGCTCGAAGACGTTGTTGAGCTCGACCCAGTTGCCGAGTTGGGCGAAGATCCGGCCGAGCGCGGCGACAGCCCCCTCGTGCGTCTTGTCGAGGTCGTCGAAGATCCGACGGTAGGATCGGATGGAGTCCGCAGTCTGATTGAGGCGCTCCTCGTAGATTTCACCGAGACGCGCGTAGAGATCGACCAGCTCGAGTTTATCGGTGGTCGCCTTGACCCGCATCTCGAGGATTGCGCCGAGGTCGGCCCAGGACTCGATCGAGAGGTAGATGCGATCGAGGTTGGCAAGCGCGTCGACGTCGAGCGGCTCGACGCTGAGAACGTATTTGTAGGTCTCTTCGGCCTTGGTGATGTCGCCGAGCTCGTCCTCGAACGTCTTGGCGAGGCGCTTTCCGATCGCGCGCTGCACACCGGGATCGCTGTGGGCCCCGAGGACATCAGCGTACGAATTGGCGAGCGTCTCCCAGCCGCCGTCGACGGTAGCCGCGAGGCGGGGCGCGTCCTCCCCGGTGCGCTCGTCGAGTGGGTACTCTTTGAGCGAACGGAGGTAGACGTTGAGCGTTGACGCATTGTCGAGGAGCTTCTCCTCGTACAGCTCTGCGATCCGGTAGTAGGCCGCGAGGCGTTCTTCTTCGCCGCCGATGCTCAGGCCGCCGGGACCTTCGCCCGCGGTCGCCGGGATGTGCGTGAGCTGCGCTTCGTAGACCCTCGAGAGCTTCTCCCACTCACCAGTGGCGCGGTAGAGCGGCTCGAGAATTTCCGCGATTTCGAGCTGTTTTACGCCCGTTCCGAAGAGGACCTCGAGCGCCTCAAGCGTCGCCACGTGCTCCGGTGCGGCGTTCAGGACATCGCGGTACGCGGCGATCGCGGCGTCGAGATCGTTCAAGCGCAGCTGCTGCACTTGGCCCAGGCGGTACTTGAACTCCAGGATCTCGTCGGGGGTCTGACCGATCTCGCTCTCGCGCGACAAGATGTGCGCGAGGTCTTTCCAGCGCGACGTCTGGACGAATAGCCGATCGAGCGCGCGGATGGCGTTCTGGTTCTCGGCGTCGATCTCCAGCACCCGGCGGTAGCGGATGATGCTGTTGTCGACGTCCTCGAGCTGCACTTCGAAGATTTGCGCAGTGCGGAGGCCAAGCTCCACGAAGCGCTCGGGGTTGTCGGCTAGCTTGTCGAGCTCTGCGTCGTAGAGCGCCGCCACCTCGGGCCAACGATTCACGACCATCGCCAGACGTTCGAGATTCTGCAGCGTCAGCTCGTTGCCGTTGTCGAGGGCGAGGGCCCGCGCATACGTATCGAACGCCGACGCGTGATTGTCGACCGCGTCCTCGTAAAGACGCGAGATCCGGTGGAGGAGATCCACCTTCTGGAACGGATCGGTCGCGTGCTGGACCTGCACTTCATGAACGCTGATCAGCATCGGCCAGTTGCTTGCCGCTTCGTAGACCGGCTCGAGAACTGCTGCCGCGCCGAGAGGATCCTTGTCTCCGCTCTTGAGGCCCTCGAGGGCGCGCAAGGTGGGCTCGTGATCGGGCTGCTGCCCGAGTATGTCGCGGTAAAGCTCGACGGAGCGTGCGACGTCCTCGAGGCGCTTCTCGTAGAGCTCGGCGATCCGGTACTGAAAGCTGATCGCCTCCTGCTGGTCGGCGGTCATCTCGCTCTCGCGGGTGAGCACGCCCATCAGCTCCTGCCAAGACTGAGCTTGCTCGTAGAGCACGTCGAGCCTGGAGAGCGCTTGAAGGTCGTCGGGATCGAGCTCGAGGATCTTCTGATAGGTGTCGATTGCCTTCGGCACATCGCCGAGCTCGCGCTCGTAGACCGCGCCGACTTGGTAATAGATGCGCTTCTTCTCTTCCGCGTCGACGACGAGATCCGCTTTTTTGGCGTAAATCCCCATCAAATCAGCCCAGCGTGAGAGGCCGAGGTACCGTTTGATCAGCGCGTCGAGAGCGCGGACGTCATCGGAGTCGAGCTCCAGCACTTTGTTGTAGACTGCAATCGCTGACTCGGGACGATCGAGGACGTCCTCCTCGATGGCTGCTGCCTGGAAGAGCGCTTCCTTCTTCTCGAGGAGGTGATCCAGGATCTCCGACTTCTTCTGAAGGACGAGAGACAGATCGGCGTAACGCTCCGTCGTGCGGAACAGGCGCTCGAGTGACTCGGCCGCCGGAAGGTTGAACGCGTCGATCTCCAGCACCCGGCGGTACAGGCTGATTGCCACTTCGACGTCTCGCAGGTCGTGCTCGTAGACACGCGCGCTCATCATGTAGAGCGAGCTGGCGAGGGTGGGCGGTTCACCGCTTGCGGCGCCCGCCGTCACGAGCTGCTCGGCGAGGCCCTGGAAGACCTGCGCGAGGTCCGCGAATCGACCGGTGGCGCGGGCCACGCGATCGAGGCCTTGCTGGGTAACCTCGTTTGCGGGATCTTCTTTTAGTGCGCGGGCGAGCGTGGCAAAGGACGCGTTCAGGTCGCCTGCGGCGTCCTCGTGGAGCTGCGCCACCTGGTGAAGGAGCTCGACCCGGCGCGACGGATCGTCGCTCCGACGGACTTGCACTTCGTGGACGCCAATGAGCTTCGCGTAGTCCCCGAGGTGCCGGTAGAGCGGCTCGAGGAGATCGGCGATGGTCAGCTCGTACTGCGGATCGCGGCCCAATCGCTCGAGCGCAGCGAGCGCGGGAGGGTTCGAGGGAGCACGCTCGAGGATCGCGCGGTACCCTTCGATGGCCGTGTCAACTTGGCCCATCTCCGTTTCGCGCAGAGCGGCCAGGCGGAGCATGAGGGCGAGCTGCTCCTCGTCACCTGCGGCGAGCGCGAGCTGGGACTCGAGGTTCTCCGCGAGCTCCATCCACATCTTCTGTCGAGTGAAGAGGGCGTCGAGGGCCGCGAGGGCGCGAACGCTCGAAGGATCGAGCTCGAGCACCTTCTTGTAAGAGCCGACGGCTTCTTCGAGGTTCGACAGCCGCTGGTCGTAGATCTGTGCTTGCTGAACGAGCAAAGCTTCTTGGGCTTCGGGCTCGGCGGCCTGATCGATGCGCCGCTGGATGACTCCGATGAGGTCGGTCCATCGCTCCGTTCGGGTGAAGAGCTGCTCGAGGGCCGCGAGGGCCTCGACGTCGGTGGCGTCCAGCGACAAGACGTGGAGATAGCCCTTCGCAGCGTCGTCGATTTGACCGAGCCGCTCGTCAATCGCGGCAACGCGCATCCAGTAGTCACGCGCGAGCTGAGCATCGCTGAGGCTCTCGGCGATCTCTTCGTAGAGGGTTACGAGCTTCTTCCACGACTCGGACGTCGCGGCGATTTGCTCGAGCTCGGCCCGCGTTTCCGGAAGCGCGGGATCATCCTTGAGCGCTGCAGCGAGAGCATCGAATGCCCGTGCATAGTCTTCGAGAGAGCCCGCGCTGATTCGCGCGATCTTCCTCTGGAGCTGGACGCGCTTGAGCGTATCCGTCTCGCTCGAGCACAAAATTTCGAGTGACGAGATCAGCTTCGCCCAATCGTTTCGCTCTTCGTAGATCGACTCGAGGATCGCAGCCGCGTCGGACTTGAGAGTGGGGTGCGTGAGGAGAGCTTCGAGAGCCACCCGCGCTCCCTCGTGCTGCGAGTTGAGGAAGAGGATCTCCCGGTAATTCTCGAGTGCGCCTGCAGCGTCGTCGACGTGCTTCTCGAGCGTGGTCCCGAGACGGAACTTCAGATCGATGAGCTCAGCTTCGCCGTTGTCGAGCTCGATGCGCCGTCGCAACGTCTCGACGTAAGGTTCCCAGCGTTCGAGCTGACCGTAAAGAACGTCGAGGTGGGCAAGCGCGGGCGCATCGGTCGGCTCGTCTTCGAGCACCGCGTTGTACGTCTCGATTGCCTTGTCGACGTCTTTGATTTCGGTCTCGAAGAGCTTGGCGATCTCGTAGTTGATCTGCTTTCTCTGAACTGGATCCAGCGTCATATCCCGCTGTTTTTCGTAGATCCCCAGAAGGTCGGTGTAGCGCGAGGTCTGGCGGTAAAGACGCTCGAGGGCGGCGATGGCGAGAGCGTTCTCACCGTCGGCTTCGTAGACCGCGCGGTACGCGACGAGCGCGTCATCCACCCGCGAAACTTCGTCGACGAGGATACGGCCGAGCCTGAGACGCAAGGTCACGCCGAGATCGGCGTAGCCATCGGAGTCCGCCGAGTCGATCGCCCGTGTGTAGCTCTCGATCAACTTCTCCCAGCCGCCGGTGCTCTTGGCTGCACGCTCTACGTCGAGCGTCGCCTGCTCGTCGCCCGGGGCGATCTCGAACGCGGCGAGGTAACGATCGAACGCTTTCTGCGGCTCCTTGACCTTGCCCTCGTAGAGAGCGGCCACTTCGCGCAGAAGCTGCAGCTTGGTCTGCGGATCTTCCTCGTGACCGAGCTTTACCTCGATGACGTTGGCGAGCGCCTTCGAGTTGTTGATCGACGCATAAATGGGAATGAGGGCTTCGGCGGCCCTGAGATTTTGGGGTTCGAGCTCGAGGATCTTCTCGTAGGCCTTCGCGGCGCGATCGTTCTTCTGCTTTTTGTCCGCCCAGAGCTCGGCGATCTTGAACAGCAGGCCGATCTTAGCTTCCGTATTTGCTTCTTTCGCTTCCTGCTGCTCAAGGACACGAATGAACTCGTCCCACTTCCCGGACTCTGCGTAGAACACCTCGAGATCGTCCCAGCGGCCCAGCGCGAGATACTTCTTTTTCAGCGCTTCTTGCGCTTTGCGATCGTTCGCATCGAGCAGAAGGAGTGCGCGCCATGCGGCGACCGCCCCCTCGTCGTTGTTCAGGCGATCGCCGTAGATCGTGCCTAGCTTGGTGAGGATCTGGATCTTCGCCGCGGGGTCGAAGGTGATCTCGGCCTGCTTCTCGAGCGCCGTCGCGAGGTTCTCGAATTCCTTCGCGCGTTCGTAGAGGACCACCAACGCTCCGAGTGCATCGGCGTTCGAGGCGTCACTGGCGAGGACTTCGTTCCAGAGCTCGATGCAGACTTCGGGCTTCTTCACCCGCTCGGTTGCGAGCTTTGCGATTTCGAGGAACTTCGCCGCGCGCTCCGGTCCTGGCGAAATCGATTCTGCTTCGCGCCGCTGCAGACCGAGCAGCTTCTCCCAGTCACGACGCTTCTCGTACATCTGCCGGAGGTAATCGATGGCCAACGCGTTGTCGGGCTCGAGGGCCACCACCGACTCGTAGGCCTTCACTGCCTCCGCCTGGTTGGCGAACTTCGTCACGTAGAGATCAGCCGCCTTCATGTAGAGGCTGACTTTTTCGCCCGGCTCGTCGACGAGCGTCGCGAGCTGGAGAATCGTCTTCACGTATTCGTTGAAGCGCTTCGCGCCTTCTTGCTTCTCGGCAAGCGCTTGCAGCTCCGCAATTTTCCCGTGACCGGCGGGCCCAGATGCAACGGGCGGCGGGGCCTCGGACGCGGCGACAGCGGGAGGCGGCGGCGCGACGGAAGCCGGAATCGGTTCGAGCGCGGGCGGAGGGACGGAGATCGCCACTTCGACTTCGGCGACCGACTCTGCGACGGGGTACGCGGTGGGACGAGAGGAGTGCGGAGACTCGTCGGCAACGGCGCGCACCGTGGGAATCGCTGAAGGCGGCGAGCTGTCCTTCCCCTTGGTGATCGTCACCGGAGGCGGGGCGAGCGACTCGAGAATAACTTCCACTCCAGCGTTACCCGACGGGCCTCCGCCCGCCTTGGGCGCGGTGAGCGTCTCTCCGATTTGCGCTTCGAAGGCGCGCAGCTGCGGGTGCTCGGGAGCAACGTCTACCAAGCGCTCGAACGACGTGCGCGCGCGGATCAGATTGCCCATCTCGCGCCACGCAATCGTCCCTGCTTGCACGAGGAGGAACGTTGCGTTCCCATTTTCACCGGCATCGACCACCGCGTCTTCCGCGATGGTGATCACACGGTTCCAGTCGCCGCCCTTTTTGCCATAGGCGTCTCGGAGGAAATGGAATGCGCCCTCGTTGCTCGCGTCGAGCTTGATCGCGTCCTCGAGGAAACGTGCGCCGACGTCGAGACTCTGGTGGCGCGATACCCAGCGCGTACCGAACGTCATCGCCAGCTTTGCCCGGGCGTGCCTGTCCGAGACGGAGGTGAGGATCTCGATCTGCGCGGCTTCGAGCTGCTCGAGCTTGCCTTGCTCGGAGAGCGAGCCTTCATAGAGAGCTGCGGTCTGCTTCGAGAAGGCATCCGCCGCGTACGCTTTTGCGAGCATGCCTTCCGCTTCTTCGGGAGCGAAGCGGCGGGTGATGCGCGCCGCGCGAAGAAAGAGCCGGCCTCTTGCGCGGGCATCGGCAGCGTCCGCCGCGAGTCGAAGGAGCTGGGCAACCTGCCCTTGCCAAGAGCCGCTTTCAGCCTGGACGTCTTCGAGGCACGCGCTCGACTCCTTGTTTTTTCCGCCGCTCGCCGCGAGGCTACGCGCGTACGTCGCGGTGGCCTTGTCGTAATCGCCGAGATCGCAGAACACGTCGCCGAGCTCGCAGAGGAGATCGCTCGCGTGGTCGCCTTGCTGCGAGTTCTTGAGCTCGAGCTCGCAGAGCTTTTGAACCATGTTCAGCTTGCCCAGATCCCAATAGATCATCCGGGCCGCTTCGAGGCTCTCGAGCAAGGCGGGATTGAGCTTGAACGCGTCTTGGAAATGCTTGAGCGCTTTTACGCCCGCCAAGAACTTCGTTTCGAGAACACGGCCGAGACGCAGATGGTACGCCGCCTTCGCAGCGTTTTGCCCTGAGCCGGCGATGCCCTTCTCGAGCTCTTCGATGAGCCCTTGCCAATCTCGATTGGTCTCGAGGTACGAAATACGCTCCTGAAGATCCATGGAATCCTGTTCGGCGAGGCGGTTATTTCAACCGGTACGGCACGGCAGCATGACGACGACCGCAGCGAAAATACGCTGGACGCGCCCGAGTTCGGAAGGCCAAGGTATCAGACCGGCCATGGCTCTGAGGAGCCTTGATCACAAGATATCGACTGGAGATTGCGGAGCAGATCGTTCGCCGACTTGCTCTTGACTTTTCTATGCGAATTAGACCGCGTGATGCGTGTCACGCGGCAGAGTCTGGCGAGTGGCCGCCTAAAGTGTGCCGCCGAGCTGCTTGACGATCTCTTGAGCTTGCGTGCACTCGTCCTCGAACCGCTTGGCCGCGCCGCCGCGGCAGACGGTTTTCGAGAAGGCCGTCAGCTGCTGAATTGCCTCATTTTTCCGGGGTGGAGAGGTCTTCGAGTACGCGGCACCGAGATTGAAAAAGGCTATCTGCTGGCCTTTTTCATCGCACTTTCCGCACGCCTTACGGGCCGCCTCGAACTCGCCGACCGCGCCGGAGATGTTTCCCTTCACCTCTTCGACTTCGCCGATGAGGGAGTGGATGATGTAGCCGTTCTTGTCGCCTTCCTTCACGAAGCCGAGCGCCTCTTTCAGAAGCTGCGCAGCCTGGTCGTAGTAACCAAGGCGAATGTAGAGATCGGCTGGCGGGCCGTAGAAGGAGAGCTCGTCGGGCTTGGTCTCGATCGCCTTCGTGTAATTCTGGAGCGCGCCCGCTTCGTCATCGAGGTGCAGGAGCACCTGCCCGAGCTCGAAGTAAGAATCCGCGATGTTCGGATCGAGCTTCATTGCCGTGGTGAGCGGCTCCTTCGCGTCTGCCCAGCTGGTCGGGCCCTTGATGGCCTGTTGCTCGAGGGCGTAGCCGTGGAGGAAGTAGTAGTTCGCGTAGGTGGGCGCGAGCTTCTCGGCCTTCGCGCAGGTGCTAGCGGTTTTCTCCCAGTCCTCTTTCGCCTGGTACGCGGTCGCGAGCTTCCAGAGGATGCGGCTGTTCGTAGGGTCGAGCATCGTTGCTTGCTCGTACTTAGAGATGGCGCCGGCCATGTCCCCTTTGCGCGCCTTGTCGCCCTCGTTCGAGAGGTTGACCGCTTCGATGTTGTTGCGACTACAAGCCGCGCCCAAGAAGAGCGTCGCCCCGAGCAACCCGAGCATCCATCCTGTTCGCATGCGCGGGAGTCTAGACAATCGCGTTCTGGGTTTCAACGCGCTTCAACGAGTTCAATCGCCCGGATTGAAGATGATCGGATAGACGACCGTGACGATGCCGCCTTCGGGCTGCGGGAACGAAAGGTTACCGAAGCCGCGAACGACGCACGACACGACTGCCTGATCCGGAAGGTCCGACCCGCCGTCCGACGCAGTAGAGACGCTGCCCGTTCGATCGATGACGAACTTCACCGCGACGCGACCCTGGAGGTTCGGGTTGGTGCGCATTCCGTTCTCGTAGCAGAGGCGGAAGCGCCCGAAGTTCTGACGAACGATACGCTGGATGACTTCCGGCGGCAGGCGGCCGTTGACCTGCGTGGCACCCTGACGAATGCTCGGCGCACGCGTCTGGTGAGCGCCGCCGAGGCGACCGTGACCGTTGCCGAAGCCCTGGCCGTTTCCGGTGCCGGCGCCATGACCGATCGTTCCAATGTTACCGAGGCCGATGCCTTCGCCGCGACCGCCTCCGCCTTCGCCGACTCCCGAGAGGCCAAGGCCGCCTGCGCCGAATGAGTCGCCGATCGCGTCGCCCCACATGTTTCCGCGAGCAGACATCGGATCGGTTCCGAGCGAGTCTTCACGACCCCACGGGGCCGTCGGTGCGTTCGGATCCGCGCCGGTCGCCGTGCTGAGGAGACCGATCATTCCGAACTCCGCCGCTTCTTTCAACGCGGCCTGACGCGCAATGTGCGGATCGGGATTGTCTTGGGGACCCTGCACGCCGAACTTGTGTCCGGTCTCTTTGGTGTTCGGGTTCCCCATGGAGCCCTCTTCGCCCTTGGCGCGGGTACCGGTGCCGCCTTCTTTGTTGTCGGCGTTCGCGTCGGGCACTTGCTCGGTTTCTTTTTGCTCCTGCTCACGCTCGGCAGCGGCGTTGAGCAAGTGCTGCATCTTCAGAATCTGATCGCGATCGATGGCTTCGCTGTCGTCTCCGTTCATGCCGGGCATGAAGAAGGCGAGCGAGGCGACGATGCCCATGTGAAGGAGGAACGACAGCCCGATGAAGAGAAAGGCCGCAGGCTCCCACGACGCGAGCATTCCCGTCGCGATCGCCTTTCCGGCGTTGACGGCGCTCACCTGGAAAACGAGGCCCGAGCCTTCGAGCTCCATACGCGCCTTTGCGCCCGGCGGAAGATCGAACTCGTGCGCCCCGCTGAGCTCACTCGAAGGACGCGCTTTCCCGGACGCGATGAGATCGTGGAGCGTGATCTTTCCTTGTCCGGGGATGTCGACGGTGCCCGACGAGCGCGGCAGAATCACGAGGGTCGCGCTCCCGCCCCGGGCGAGAACGATCGGTGCGCGGGTGGTGCCGAGTGCTTCGCTCGGAATGAAAAAATCGCAGGTGATCTTCGGGCCCTGCTCTTCGCCTACGAAGAACGAGCGCGGCGGCGTGAGGTGCGAGACGTGAAGGACGTTTGCGCCCCACATGATCATGACCTCGACGGCGGCGAGGTGCGACGATTCGACCTCGTCCGGATTCACGTCCGGACCGCTCTTGATCATCGAGTACGTGTAGCTGCCAGGGGGCGCGTTCGGATCGACGTCGCTCTGGGGATCGGTTCCGTACTGCGGGGCTGCGGCGGCGACGAAGGGATTGCCCGCTGCGAAGGGGCTGGCCCCAGGAGGTGCCGCTCCCGCGAACGGATTCGCAGAGGCAAACGGATTTGCGGATTGCTGTGCGGGTGCCGCCGAGGCTGCGAAGGGATTGCCAGCGGAGGGCGGTTGCGATGCCGGCGCGGGCTGCGACGGCGGACCAGGACGCTGCGACGGCGGCGGACGGTACGACGGCGCCACGGCGGCTGCCATGGGCGTCATCTCGGCGGCGGCCTGAGCGTAGTCGGCCTGCTCGAGCTGAATAAGCGTCGAGCCAATCTGAATCTGATCGCCCGGACGGATCTTGCACTTGTTCACGCGCTGTCCGTTGACGAGCGTTCCCGGCTCGTTGCCGAGATCGATGAGCGTGATGTCGGCGGGCGAAGCGACCTCGATGACCGCGTGCATCCGCGACGCGAGCTCGTCGTCGACGCGGAGATGACTCCGCGGATCTTTACCGACCTTGACGATGTCCTGAGCGATCGTGTCTCGACGAATCAGCTGATCGCCTTGGTACAGCGCAAACGTAAGCGCGACCTTCGCCTTGCCCTGGCTATCCATCGTAAAAACCCTCTCTAGGAGCCGCTAGCTGCGGCCCGTGATCCAAATCCGATTACAGATTTTCGACTGACTTGAGCATTTCGGGCACGAACGACGTCCGCGGCCGAATCAGCGTCGTGCGCACCGGGCCGGGACGAACGCGAATGGTCGCGTCGTTCGGGCCGAAGCCACCCGCGCTGAGCGGATCGTCGGAGAACTCGTAGCCGTAGCCGTCCTTCTTGTCGCCCGCGGGCGCGCCACCTGCTGCAGGTGCTGCTCCTTGAGCAAACGCGAATCCCGACACCGAAAGCAACCCCGCCATCACGCTCGATACAATCAACTTTTTCATGAGCACTCCTGGTTCAGATCCTCGACGGAACGGGGCTGATTACAGTGACAGTGTAGCCCCTGAGAGTCATCTCGGTCAACGAAAGTCCAACGCGATTCGTGATGGGCAAAGCATACAGACATGCCAATCACCCGAAGGTTCCCAGCAGAACGAACATAGCTAGCAGGGGCGGTCTCGTGCACGCGGGGGGGGCGAAGCGGTGGGGTGACCGCCGGCGCTACTTCTTGTCGGCGGGAGCCGCAGGAGTGGCGGGCGCGGCAGGAGCGTTCCCAGCAGCCGGAGCAGCACCCGGAGCCGGAGCAGGCTCGGGCTCGACGCCCAGGTTGAGGAAGTTGATGGTGTCGTCGATGTCCTGCATGCGCTCTTTCGAGCGCTTCACGGCGCCGTCGTACTCGGGCTTGCCTGCCGCCTTTTGTACGAAGCTGTCGAAGATCCCCTTTGCCTGGGTGAGCGAGGCGATGACCTTGGGTTTGTCGCCACCCGACTTGGCCTTGTATTCCTGGGTGAGAATGCCTTCATTGTAGAATGCATCCGGGCGCGCGCCGTCGATCTTCTTCGCGGTGTCGAGCTCGCCTTGCACGGCGGCGAGCTGCGCGTCGTAGTTCGAGTCGTTGATGAGCCCGCGGAGGGCGAGCGCCAATCCGAGGTGCGCGTCGTAGTCGTTGGGGTGCATCTCGAGGGCCTTTTTGTAGGCTCCTGCGGCCTGCTCGAAGCCGCGAAACGACAAGTTGACCGCCGCATAGTTCATTTGTGCTTCGAAGAACTTCGGATCGAGCTTCGCGGCATTCGCAAACTCGCTCACCGCGCTGTTCACCTGCCCAAGCTCGTTTTGGATGAGCCCAGCGGTGTTGTGGATGGGCGCGTAGCCGGCATTCTTGCGGATCGCTTGCGAGCAAACGAGGGCCGCGAGCTCGAGTTGCTGCACGTCGGCGCGCTTGCCCATGGCAGCGTTGGTGGCGATGGATCGACCGCGGCTTCCCTTCCCGCTCGACTTCACTGCACCCGCGCGCTTCTTGGCTTGCTGGAAGTAGAAAAGAGCGAGCTGGTTGAACGCGGGCATGTACGCGTCGTCGATGGCCAGGGCGCGCTGAAGGTTTTTCTTCGCGCACTCCATGTCGTCTTTGCAGCCGTCGCCGGGGGCGGCGGAGTCACGCGACATCTGGAAAAGCGCGAGGTTGACGAGCGCCGGAACGTTCTGAAACTGCGCGTCCAAAACGGCTTGCTGGAGAGCGGCGATCGCTGCGTCTTCGTTGCTGTCTGCCTTGTACTGATAGAGGGCGAGCTGAACGCGCGCGTTGTGGAACTTCGGGTCGTCGCTCAGCGACTTCTGAAAGTGCGCCTTGGCCTGACCGTCGTTCCCGCAGCGCTGGTACGACAAGCCTGCGTTGAACGTAGCTTCCGGGAACTTCCCGGCTGCCTGCTTCGAGGCGGCGCTCTCGAACTGCTTTGCGCTGTCGGAGCAGGTGGCGTCGTTCCAGTCGTTCGCCTTGTCGTGCGCGTTGAACGCTTCGAGCGCGGCGTTGAACTGGGCCTGGGCATCTGCGCTGACCGCGGGCTTCTCAGGTACTTTTGTGGGGCCCGAGGGTGTCGTCCCCGTCTTTACCTCTGCGCCCCCGCCGCCGCACGCGGCCACGGAGGAGAGAAGCCCCATCATCAGAATCGCGGGCAGAATGGATTTCGTTTTCATGGTGATCACCTTCACTTCTTCTTCTGCCCAGGAAGTCCGCCGCCCTGTCGACCCTTCGGCTTGGCGCCACCACCACCCCCGCCACCGCCGGTCTTGGGGGATGCGTTCTTGACCGCCGGTTTGTCGGAGTCGGACGACGTCGCCGTTCCGATCGCTTTGTCTGCCGGACCGCTGTTCGCGGGGTGCCAAAGCTGGCCTCCCACGACAAGGGGCGGCGACTTGTCGTCGAGGCCGCTGTTGGAGAGCGTCGGCGCGCCACGGAGCTCGTCGACGACGTGGTATTCAGCCTTGTAGTTCTTGGCGAGCCACACTTCGCAGCTTCGGGAGAACTGGTCGAAGTACTGAAACTTCACGGAGTACGCGAGGCACGTCACGAGCGCCGGCTTGGCCTTCCCGGCCTTGACCGGCTCGCTCTTGCCGTCGAGCGCGTCGTAGTAGATGCCGCGCATCTCGGCGTCCTTCTTCCATGCCGTCGGAATCGGCGCAGCGCGGAAGTCGTCGACGAAGCCGCCCCACATGAGACCGACGCGGGAGCCCGCCGCGATGACCCACTTCGGCGGCGCATCGGGCTGGAGATCGACGATCTTCTTGTATTCTGCAGCTACTTTGTCGATCGCCGGACCCTTCTTTTCGAGCCAATCCTTCACCTTGGTATTGATGTGCTTGAGCACGTCTTCCTTGGTGCCGGCTCCCTTGTATTCCGGGAACTTGATCGGATCGACGATGGTGCGTTTCTGCTTCTCCGCGAAGTAGAAGTACGCTTCACCGACTGCGTTCAGCGCTTTTCCGAGCCGCTTCCCTTTTTGACCTTCGTCTTCGCCGGGGTAGGCCTCGTTGATCTTCTTCACGGCTGTCGCCGGATCGGACCAGATGGCACGGACGCGGCTGTATTCGGCGTCCGCGCCGATGTCGGCTTTGGTGTTGACGTAGGCACGACCGAGCGTTGCGTGAGCCTGGACCTGCACGTCGGGCGATGCTTTGTCGAAGAGTGCCTTCGAGCCTTCGAGCGACGTGCGGGCCGCTTTCCAGTCTTCTTTTTCAGCGTAGTGATTGCCGATTGCGAAGGCGATGGAGGCGGTCGTCGTGGGCTTCGATGCGCCGTAGTTCTTGCGGAAGTCGGACGCGTCCGTAATCGCTTTATCTTCGTCGCCGAGACCCAGTCGCAAGAGAACGGCGTCGCTCAGCGCGCTGTCTGCATTCTCTGCTTTCGGATTTTCGCGGGCGTATTTCTCGAACCACTCGGCCGCCTGATCGTAGACGGCGATCGCCTGATAGTTGCCGCCGATTTCGTAGGTGGCCTTCTTGGCGAGCTCACCTTTTTCCATGTGGAAGCGCGAGTCGAGGAGGGTCCGGCGGGCCAAGATCGACTTGGCGACGAGGCGCGCAGCCTGGAACGAACGGGCGGAGTTGTAGACGATTTCGTCGAGCTTCTCGCACTGCGCCGGCTGACCCGCGAGGATCGGGCCTTCGCCGTATTTTCGCCAAAGCTCGAAGTACGTGTTGCCCGCTTGCTCGTAGGTGCCGAGCGCGGAGGCCCCTCCCTTGTCGGCCAGCTCGACGAGCTTCTGCGCTTTGAGACGCTGAATGTCGCACTGGATCTTGGTGAGGGTCGTGCACTGCTCGGCGTTCTTCGTGGCCTTCTCGCCGCCGCAGTAGAGCTCGATGAACTTGGGAACGTCCGACGCCATGTCGTCGTAGCAAGACGGCCGCGGGGGGTTGGAGTGCGCACCGAGAACGTTGACGCTCTCGAGATAAAGCTGAGCGGCGTAGATTCCAACGTCGCGATCGCTGTTGTCCAACGCGATTTCACGGAAGGCGATGGCCGCTTCTTCCCAGTGCTGCGATTCGAAGTACGTGCGCGCTCGGGCGTACTTCACTTCGACGAGCTGGTCCTGGCCGGTCGCGTCCGTCTTCGCCGGGTGGATGTAGCAAATGTAGCGGTTGAAGGCGGTGACCATGCCCTTCTGATTGTCGGTGAAAGCCTTGGGCGCGAGCTTCGCGTCCTCTTCGGTCTTCTGGTCTGCTGCGCTCTTCTTGCTGCTGCTCGACTGGCCGGGAAGGTTGCCCGCGCCCTGACGATCGGTGCCGCCTTTGTGAATCTGCTCGTAGATGTTCTGGTAGCAGAGCACGGAGGCGTACGCGGCCTCTGCGGCTTCGGGAGCCGTGGGGTTTTCGGCAACGACGCTATCGAAGGCCGGACCGCAATCTGCCCAGCGCTGCTGGAAATACAGAAGGTCGGCCATTGCGTATTTGATCTTGTAGATGTTCGGCCAATCTTCTTTGACGACGCGCGGGAACTGGAAGGTTGCGAACTCCTGCGCGTTCCAGGTGTCGACCACCTTCTTGTAGAGATAAGCGGCGAGGCCCATCGTTTTCGGATCGCCCGTGCCGCGCTGTCCGCCGGAGCCGACGGTCTCGAGGTGCCAGGCCATCGCGGTTTCCGTGGCGAGAGCGGCTGTCTTGTTCGCGCACTCCTGCTTCGATTCCGCGCTGTGATTGCCGGCCTTGAAGTCGTTGTAGGCTTTGATCTGATTGTCGACTTCGCCCTTGATGGCCTCCTTGTTTCCGGATTTCATCGCCAGCGTCGCTTCGGTGATGTGCGCCTGGTAGAGGCAGTGCTTGTCGCCGTTGCGGTCGCGAACCATGAGATCGCGGTAGAGGCTGATCGCCTCGGGATAATGGCCCGTATCGAGATAGTTGTTCCCGAGGTCGTCCATCATCTTGAACGTTTTTTCGTTCGAGCCAGCCGCGTCTCCCGAGAGGTTGTGGAAGAAGTTGTAGGCCGCGCTCGGATCACCCTTAAGGGCGTAAACGGGGATGACGTCGCGACGCGCGCTGTCCGCAAGCTTGGCGGCTCCGGGGGTCTGGCTGAATTGGACGCCGTAGTCGATCGTCTTCTTGAATGCGTTGAGCGACTTGTCGAGCTCGCCCTTGTTCCAGAAGACGTACGCCAGCTTGTACCACGCGTAGCCGTAGACCTTGTTGGTGGCCGCCGGGAACTTGATGACTTCGACGTACGCCTGCGCCGCGAGATCCCACTTGGACGGATCGCCCTGGGCCTCGTTGAAGAAGAGCTCACCGAATGCCAAGTACGCATTCGGGATGTACTTCGAGTTTGGCATCTTGTTGATGAGCTCGAGATACACTTTGCGAGCATTCGCGTTGTCGCTCGACTGCTCGTACTCGTACGCGAGGTAGTAAAGAACCTCGTCGAGCTGCGGATAGTTCGGATACTCCGCGCGAATCATATTGTAGTTCGCTTCGGCCAAGCCGCGGGCGCGCGTCATGATCTGCGCGGCCTGGTTGGCGGCCGCCTGCTTTTGGCTGGCCACCGCCGGATTCGTCTTCTTGTTGGCGTCGCGTTCGATCTCCGCCATCGTCTTTTCGCGGGTCGCGGCGCTCTCGAGCTCGACGTAGTCCTCGGCGAGACGGCGGGCGAGCGTGGGGCGATCGGGTGCGTTCTTCGGAGTGGTGCGGAAGAGACTTTCCAGCCCTGAAATCTCTGTCACGAGAAGCGCTTTCGCGCGGGACGCGAGACGGTTCTTCCGCTGATCGCGCTCGGGCGCGCCTTCGCTCGGCGCGCTTGGCGCTTTCTGCTGATCGCGCTTTTTGAGATCGGCAGGAGGCGGCGCGCTGTGGAAGTTGACCTTCGGAGCCTTGCCGCGACCGGCGACGTCGAACGACGTAGGACCGTTGTTCGAGCAGGCCGACAGCGTCTTCTTGGCGTCCTCGGTGACGCAGGCACCGCCAGCGGTGGGCGTGGAAGCGGCGGCTGGGCCGGACTGCTGGGCGGTGGCTGTCGCCGCCGAGGTGGACAACGCAATCACCAACAAAGAAGAGAGAACGCGACTCATATGAACTACCTCCCGCACTTCGACGTGATGGTCTGGCGGTAATATCCGAGCTCGTCACGCCAATACTCGCCGTTGAACGGCCAGATCACGTGCTCTTCGTCGGGCTTGACGATATTGGCTTTCGATTCCGCCGCAGTGACCTGCCCGCCGGCGATGGCGACGTCGAGCTGGTTACGTTGGGCGGCAGTGATGTCGATCAAGATCTTCGCGCTGTTGCGGAGGTGCTCGTTCAGCTCGTCCAAGTTTCGCTGGTAGCGATCACGAGCAAGCTGCCCGGCATTTCGGACGGCGAGATCGCGGGCGAGCTGGAGCTGGTCCTTCACGTCGTTACCGAGCGGCGAAGTCTGGAACGTCTGCGGCTTGGCCTTGAATCGGACCCCTTCGTCGTCGAGCACCTTTACGTACTCGAGATTCCTGAGGAGCTGACGATCGGAGAGCGCGTTCTCGACGATGGGCTTGATCTTCGCGTCGAGGCCGGCGCGATCCGTCTTGCCGTCTTTGGCTTCCTTGTCGTCGCGCACGTCTCTCAGAAACTTGTAGAAAGCTTCTTCTTGGTTGTCGCCCTTGAAGCTCGCGAGCTTCTTGTTGAGCGCGTCGAAGATCGGCTGATTGCGCTGCTGGAATTGCGCGACGATGACGGTGGCATCTTCGTATTGGCAATTGGCAAAGTAGATGACCGCTTTGAGGACTTCCGCCTCGGGATAATGCGAGTTGGGGAAGTACGGCGCGCCGATGGTATGGATGTTCCCGAGCGCGTGCGAATAGTCGCCGGCCATGAAGTAAGCCCACGACTCTTCGAAGAGGCCGTCGAGCCAGTACTCGCTCGCGACGTCGACCTTGTTCCAGTACTTGACGGCGGCAGACAGCTTCGCCGTGTCGATGCTCGGCGAGTTGTTCTCGTCGAGCCGAACGGAGGCTGAATAATAGGTGCGTGCCATCGAGAGGTACGCGAGATCGCGCATACGCGATTCGTCCTCGACGCCCTCGACGCCTTCGTCGATCGCGCCGACGATGCGCTGGAAAGCCTGGACGGCGGGGACGCTCTTGCGGAGCTGGACGTTCGAGATGCCCGAGAAGAACTGGGACTGAACGTAGTACTTCGACTGACGATCGACCTTCTGGAAGAGGCGCAGTGCTTCTTCGTATTGACGATTGCGGTACTTGTACCGGCCGAGAAGGTAATTGAGCTGCCAGAACAAATCGCGCTGATTGGAATTGTTGAACTTGGCAATCTGCTCGTCATTGTACTTGCCGACGCGCTCGACGATGTCGGCGGGCTCGGGCAAGTCGGTGGCAAGCTTGGAGAGCCAGAGAAGCGTTTCGTTGAACTTGAGGTGGTTCGGCTTCTCCGCGATCTCGCTGAAGATGGCGTAGGCCGCTTGATAGAACTTCATGCGGTAGAGCGCGATCGACAGGTGATACTGCGCGAGCTGCTTGTTGCCTTCGTCGTCGCCCGTTTCGCCCTTGCGGACGCGGTCGAGAGCGAGCGCCGCTTCGGACCACTTCTCGCCGTCGAAGAGGCGCTTGGCCTGTGCGGCCTGCTCCGTCATCTGACCGGCTTGGGGCGGAGGCGAGTTGTCGACGACCTTCGGCGAGCTCCCGGTTTTGCCGGGTGTGGGATCGTCGAGCTCGACGTCCGCGCTCTTCGGCCCAGGCTTCGGCGCCGGAGCTGCAGGCGTAGGCTTCTTCTTCCGCGGCTGAGCCTCTGCGCTCGTCACGCTCGTCCCGCCAACGAAACACATTGCTGTCGCCAAGAGGCAAATGCGCGCCACCGATTTACGCATCGTCATGCTCCTGCTCTCCCTACTTTCGACCGCCGCAACGACGGTCCCGCGAATGCTTAGTGAGTGATGGCCCCGCGCGCGCGACTTCGTCTTCGCGTTACGTCGAGGCGTCGAGAATCCAATGTGAACCGAGCTCGTGCTCCGAGCGCGTCGACGAAATTCCCAACGATGTCCAAAGGATATTCACGCCGAGGGGCGCGATGGTACGGACCCCCTTTCGAATTTGTCAAGCGCGAAGGTGAGACCCGCAGGCCGCTTGGTCCCTTGGTTCCGACCCAAGACTATGTGCCGCTTGACGTGTTTCAAGTGACTCGGTTAACGTTCGGCCCCCGGCAAGACGGACGTGAGGTCTGCTGGCCATAGTGAAGCAGACCAGTGAAGCAGACCCGTGAAGCAGATGCGAGAGGCAGATGCGACGCGCAATCCGACGATCCGTTAGGGAGAGCACTCCAAATATGAACCGCTCGATTTTGGCATTCATCGCGGCTGGCGCAGTGGTCGGACTCCTCACGGCTCCGGGCTGCAAAGCAACCGGCATCGGCGATCCTTGCATCCCCGAGCAAGAGTACACCGACACCTTCAACGGCTTCGACGAGGGACAAGTGAACGTCGAGTCAAAGAGCTTTCAGTGCCAAACCCGGCTCTGTCTCGTGAATCACTTCCGCGGTCGCGCGTCCTGTCAGTACGGCCAGGACAGCAATGGCAACGCCCCCACGATGGCCGCCGCCTGCACCGTCCCCGGCGACAAATTGCATCCGATCACCGGGAATCCCGCCGACAAGAAGAAAGGCAAAACCGTTGCCGCCCAGTGCACCGACCGCACGGCCGACAAAGCCGTCTACTGCTCGTGCCGCTGCGCCAACGTCGACAACAAGACGGATGACGGCGGCAACTACTGCGCATGCCCCGATGGCTTCACGTGCGAGCAGCTCGTGAGCTCGATCGGCGGCAGCAACGAGGGTCTCACCGGCGGCTACTGCATCAAGGCCGGCACGAAGTACGACCGCGCCAACGCCTGCGCATCGCCGTGCGACCCGACGACCTCGGTGTGCCCCGGCCTGTAGTCTCGAGGCGCGCCCCCGGGCGTGACCGTGGTTCGAACCGCACTCTCATCGGGCGGCGAGCCGAGCTCGCGGTCATCGACTATTTGTTCGTGCGCGGCTTCGTGGTTCTCGCGGCGAATTTGCGGCTTGGGTATCTGGAGCTGGACGTCGTGGCGCGACGCGGGCCGCTGGCTGTAATCGTCGAAGTACGGACACGCGGGACGACCGCATACGAAAAATCGCTCGCCAGCCTCAACGGACTGAAACGCATGCGCATCCTCCACGCGGCCGATCGCCTCTGGCGCAAGGAGCTCTCCAAGATCGCGAGCATCGAGCGGTTACGCATCGACGTTGCGGCCGTCACCTTCGACGGTCCGGCGACCTATGTAGAATACATTGAAGGCGCGATCAGCGCGTGACGACGGTCCGAAGGTCGACTTAGTTGTTGAGGGACGCGCGCATCTCGTCGCGGACGAGGGCTACCTTGGACAGCGCCTCCTCGCTTGCGCCGGCCGCGCGCGCGGTCTCCATCGCCGATTCGAGGAGCTCGATCTCCTTCGTTTGACGCTCACGGATCTTCTCGACCATCGTCTGGAAGGCTTCGAAGAAGGACTGCAGCTCGTCCCCTTTTCGCAGACCGCCGCGGAAGACGAGCTTCCCCTCGCCCACTTGGCGAAGGAGCATCTTCATCTTGTAGATCGGGCCGGCGACTTTGTGCGTGAAGTAGATGCCGAGGAGCCCGATGAGAATGACCATCAAGGTGAGCCCGCCGACGAGCGATCCGAGCATCGTGTGCTGCTTCCGAATGAGCGCCCGCTGCTGCTCCATGATCTTCTTGTCGGAGTCGGTCGACGATTGAGCGAAGGCCGCTGCGAGCTCGGGATTTGCGCCGTATTCCGGATCGTCCTTGATGCTCATCTTGACGACGTCGGAGACCTTCTTGCTCTCTTCGACGACCTTCTGGCTCTCCTCAACGACCTCGCCGCTGGTCTGGTAGATGAACACTCCCAGGATGGCGCTGATGACCACCGTGACCCCGACGATCATGCTCGTGTATTTGAGCTGGAACCGTGAGTCGATCAGGTAATTTTTGAAGCTTCGTTGATGGCGGCCGCCACCTTGCTGAGCGGGCTGCTGGGTCGGCGCGGTCGTGGGTGCGGTCGTCATCGGATCCTACAATCTTCCTTAGAATGTGGCGGATGCGCCAGTTTGCGGCGAATGTTGGCGCCGGTCCTCATTGGAAATTTTGGAGGAAAAGCTCCACTGCCTTGCCAGCCGCCATTACGAGCAAGTTCTCCTCGGCGCTCTTGTCCCCAGGACTCACGCCACGCTGGGTCACCCCGGCCGGCACTTCACCGCGCAAGTCTTTCCCTGGGTAGCTGGAGACTGCACATTTGACCCGAACGCGGAGATCCCCGCCGGCGTAGTCGAACTTATCGACCGCTATCGATAGGTGATAGCCCGTCATTTTACGGGTCTTGATGGCCTTCTTCGCGCTGTCGTTGGGCTCGTTGAGGGGGGCAATTTGCACGGTTCCCGAGGCATCGAGCTTCTGCCTGACGGTGGCCAAGACGACGCGGTCGATGTCCGCTTGCGAGCGACTGGTGTTGTTCGTGATGTTCACCGAGACGTAGAACTTCGCGTTCGGGACGTTTCGAGGTGTGAACGCGCCATCTCCGGGGGCAGGGGCGGGCGCGCTGGATGCCTCGAGAGCGTCGATGGCGCGCGTGAGCTGGAGCTTCACGGTCGAATCGCTCTCGTTCGCGAGGCGACCTTTCAAGCAACCAAGGGCCGACGGGCGGGCAAGGCGCTTCAACGCCGCTGCCGAGATCTGACGGACGATCTCGCTCGAATCAGAGAGCGCACCGCACAACGGACCCACGGCACCATCGTCGTCGACCGCGCCGAGGGCGAGGGCAGCCTGGGTTCGCACGCGAAAGTCGTCTGATCGCAGGCGCTCACTGAGGAAGGCGACGCGGCTACCGTCGGCGCGGGCCAGCGTGCCCACCGTGCTCACAAGGACGAAGACGCTGGCGAAAATCAGCCACGCGGCCCACGGGACGTTTCTCCGCATACGGGGATTAACGCTATCACGTATCGCGACGGGCTTGCGAGCGGCTCGACGGCCCCTCGGCCTCACTTCGCTGTTCACCTTCACCCACCTCCGCATCAACCACACGAGCGGCAATCCCCACCAACGATGGACGGAAGCAAGGCGCGAAAACTTCAGAGAGGGACGCTCTTCGGCGCGTTCGCTTTGGCTCTGTTGCATGCTGGAAACGCTCAGGCCGAAGGGCCGCGCATCCACGTCCATGGAGCCGCGAGGATTGAAGCCACCGGCCGCCGCATGAGCGTGGCGGGGGGAGCGCTTCCGATCGCGCTCGTACTCAGCGGGTCGTTGAGAGACGACGCCGGCCAGCCGCTGAGCAACCAAGCCGTGTCGATCAAGCTCTCACGCGGAGCGAGCTCGCAAGCGGTTCGCTTCGCGGCAGACACTCCGAACGGCGGACACCCAAGCGAACTGCCGAGCGCCGCACGATGCGCGATCACCGATCCTGCCGTGCAGGTCGACGGCGAGGAAACGATCGTCGCCAGCGTCGCTGAGTCTGGCCGATTTTCCGTATGCCTCGGGCTCCCGGTCGATCGATACGTGGTGCACCTCTCGTCGCCTCCCTCGGCGCTCATCGATGGGGCCGCGCTCGATCTCTCGGTCGATCTCGGGCGACACTCGCTCGCTCTCCGGTTCGACGGCGAGCCTCGGGTCTTGTCACTCGAGCGCGATGTGATCACCCTCGACGCCGTCGCCTCCATCGATGAAGACGGCGCGGTCTCGGGTGCTCAGAATTTGCTTCTCTCTGTCAGCGATGAGCGCGGAGCATCGCTCGGCAGTGCGCGCACGAACAGCTCTGGCTACGCGCGATTCAGCCTCGATCCGCAGAAGCTTGGTCCGCCTGGCGCGGGAGAGCTTCGCGTGGTGTTCACCGGAGACGCCGACATCAGCGGCGCGCTCTACGCCGCGCAGGTCGAACGACACACCAAGGTGACGCTTCGCGCCGACGGCCCTTTGACGGGCGGCTCGTCCGAGGACGGCATTGCCATCGAGATCGTCACGGAGGTGCGCGGAGGATTCCCTCCGGGCGGGACTGTCGAAGCACGTCTCGCCGGCGAGATCGTGGGAGCGGCGCCGGTCGAGAATGGCCGCGCGCACGTCGTCGCTACGTTCGTGAGCCCCATCTCTGAATTCGATCACGGAAACAAGGGCCTCTCCGCGCCGCTCACGTTTCGCTATTTGCCCGATGCCCCTTGGTACGAAGCGGGCCAGCCCGTCACCCTGGAAATTCCGCTGCGCGGACCGAGTCCATGGCGGCAACTTCCGGTGCTGATCGGCGGGATCGGCGTCGGCGTCTGGCTGGTGCTCGGACGGATCCGCCAACGGAAAAAAGCGCTGGCCGTTGTTCCCCGCCCACCCGTCGAGAGTCGCGTCCCAAGGCCGCGCGTCGACGTGGTTCGCGAAGCCAGCGATCCCGGTGCAGGGTGGACGGGGCGCGTGCTCGATGCGCACGACGCGACGCCGATCGTCCAGGCGCGCGTGGTCCTCGAGCACGCTGGGTTTGGGAAAAGCGAGGTCGTCGCGAGCACGCTCACCGACGCGGAGGGTCGCTTCGTCCTCGCGCGTGCCCCGTTGAAAGGCGTCGAGTGGCTTGCGGTCGAGGCGTTGTTGCACGTGACCCTGCGCAAGCCTGCTCCCCCCTCGGGAGAGGTGGAGATCGCGATCGTTTCGCGGAGGCGCGCCCTCCTCGATGGCCTCGTGGACTGGGCTAAAGCGCGAGGAAAGCCCTTCGACGTTCGCCCCGAGCCGACGCCGGCGCACGTCCGCCGCGTCGCCGGTGACGACGTCCACACCGCACGGTGGGCATCCGCAGTGGAGCGCGCGGCCTTCAGCGGCGTCGAGGTGGACGCCCGATTGGAATCCGAAATCGACGAGCTCAAGGACGGCGACGGAGAAAAGCCGTGATTGACGGCGTGCGGGGCGCCTTCCTATAGTTCGGGCCCGTGCGCACCTCCGCGTGAGCGAACCCCCAAGAAAGCGAACGATGGATTCTTCCGTGTGGATCATCTTGGCGATCGTCGCCGTCGTCGCCGTCGCCGCCTTCGTCTTCCTTCGCGGAAAGGGCGCACCCGAAGCGCTCCCCGCCAAGAAGGAGCCCGGGAAAGAGAAAGCGAAGGAACAAGCCGCCGAGCCCAAGGCCGCGGTCCCCTCGCCGCGTCGCCCCGAGGCTGCAGCTCCGTCGGCTGGCGTTTCGCAAGACGCCGTCGTCGTCACCAAGCCGCAGCCGAGCCAGCGCACGCCGAGCAAGAAAGACGTCGCTGGCCTGCGAAAAGGGCTCGCCGCCACGCGCGGAGGGTTCATCGCCCGCCTGACCGCGCTCTTCACGAACAAGAAGGACATCGATCCGGCCATACTTGAGCAGATGGAAGAAGTGATGCTCTCGAGCGATGTCGGCGTGAAAACGACGCAGGCCATCCTTGCCCGCTTGCGGGAAAGCCTCGAGAGGAACGAGCTCGCCGATGCCGACGCCGTCTGGGCTGCGCTCCGCAGCGAGGCAACGCGCATTCTCACCGTCGAGGGCGGACCGATTCGCTTTTCGTCCAAGCCGACCGTGGTCTTGATGGTCGGAGTGAATGGCGTGGGAAAGACGACGACCATCGGCAAGCTGGCGACGAAGTACAAAGCCGCAAACAAGAAAGTCATGCTCGCGGCAGGCGACACCTTCCGCGCGGCAGCCGTGCAGCAGCTCGAAGTGTGGGGCAAGCGCGTCGAGGCCGAGGTCGTGCGCGGAAAAGACGGGGCCGACCCGGGGTCTGTCGCGTTCGACGCAACGAACAAAGCCAAAGAAGCGGGAGCCGACGTCCTCTTCGTCGACACCGCCGGTCGCCTTCACACGAAGTCACCGCTGATGGACGAGATCAAGAAAGTGCGAAAGACGATAGCCAAGGCCATGGAAGGCGCGCCTCACGAGACGCTCCTCGTTCTCGATGCAACCACCGGCCAGAACGCGCTCACCCAGGCGGCGATGTTCAAAGAGGCTCTCGACCTGACGGGGATCGTCCTCACGAAGCTCGATGGAACCGCAAAGGGCGGTATCGTGCTTGGCATCTGTGACGAGCTCAAAGTCCCGGTTCGCTACATTGGCCTCGGCGAACGAGCAGAAGATCTTCGTGAGTTTCAGGTAGAAGAGTTTGTCGAAGCTCTGTTCGGCAAAAGCGACGACGAAGCGGCTGCGGCGTAGCGGAGCGAGAAGAAAACAAACTAGGCGTGCTGCATTCATTCTCGTTGCTTGGCTGAACTTGGACATGGTAGAGTCCGCTCGCTTTTGCCGTACGCCTATTTCCCCAATTTTTCTGCATAGTTAGAGAACAGTTACCGGATTTTTACGTGTACGCTGTTGACCCGTCTCAGAGGCTTGGGGGCTGCAAGGCAGTGGATGCGGAAGGGGTAGCGATGAAGCAGGCTCGGCCCGTAGCCTCACGGCTCACGGGGAAAATACTTCTCCTCTCGGCGGCGCTTTTGCTCCTGCCTTCGACTGCGTTCGCGCAGAAGAAGGGCGGCGCAAAGCCCAAAACTCCGGCTGCCGCACCAGCGGCTGGAACCGAGATCGATCTGGACTCACCGGCGCCCGCGGCCCCCGCAGGGGGAACGCAGGAGCTCGATGCGCCCGCAAATGGACAGGCGGGCGGTACCGCGCCCACGACTGCGCCGCCTGCAGGCGGAGGCGAAGGCGGAGGGATCTGCGACATCGATCCTTCGGCTTGCCCGAAGGCGTCGGACATCAAGGCCGCCGCCGGGAAGGAGGTCAACGCAGAGATCTATGCCGTTCAGCAGATCTACGCGCTCCGCTACCACCGCATCGAGATAAACCCGTACTGGATGTTCACGCTGAACGATCAGTTCGTCAGCCATCCGGGACCAGGCATCGCGATCAACTATTACATCTCGAACGTCCTCGCGGTCGGCGTGAACGGGAACCTCTACACGGGGCTCAACGGCGACTCGGACTTCAACTTCCAGAACCGCCGCGCGACCCGCGTCGCTGTTCCGCTCAACGAGTACCAGTGGGGCGCGAACCTAAACTTCACGTACGTGCCCGTGTACGGGAAATTCGCCGGGTTCGGCGATTTCATCTTCCACTACGACGCGTACGTCGTCGGCGGCGTCGGCGCGCTTTCGACGCGTCCCATCGCGGTCATCGACCCGGACAACCGCTCGTTCGCTTACTCGCCGAAGCTCGCGTTCAACGCCGGCATCGGTCTGCGCATCTTCTTGAATCGCTGGTTCGCCGCGAACCTCGAAGTGCGCGACTATATCTACAACGAGAAGCTCGAGTCGCTCTCGACCGGTAAAACGCAGGCCGCTCAGCAAGACAAGGCCACCTGGTTCGGCGACAACAAAATCACCAACAACGTTCAAGCCCAGATCGGAGTGAGCATTTTCATTCCGTTTAGCTGGGAGTACCGGTTGCCCAAATGAGGAGCCTACGTATGAAACTCTTCAACGCGCTCAAGCGCCGCGCGGGCTTCACGCTCCTCTCGGCGGCAACGCTCTCGCTCGGGCTGCTCGCAGCGCCGACGAACGCGCAGGCGCAAGAGATTCAGCTCACTGGACCGCTCGCAGGAGCGCCCGCCGTTCGCAAGCTTCGTCAGTATCGCGAGGGTCGCTTCGAAGTCGCTCCGACGGCATCCTTCACGCTCCTCGACGAGTACCGGCGGACCATTCTCTTCGGTGGGCGCCTGCAGTACAACTTGAAGGAGTGGATCGGCTTCGGCGTCTGGGGCGGATACGGAGCCATCAACAGCACCACCGACCTCACCGATCAGATCGATCAAGAAGCCCTCCGTAACGCGCGCACCGCGGCCAACGTCGGGCCGAACAAAGGCGCGGGCAACAACAGCTTCATCGATCAGACCGCGAAGATTCAGTGGGTGGCGGCGCCGCAATTCACGTTCACGCCGTTCCGCGGCAAGCTCGCCATCTTCCAGAAAATCTTCGTCGACACCGACGCGTACTTGCACGGCGGCCTCGCGTTCATCGGTCTTCAGGAACGCGGAAACTGCGGCGACGCAATGCAGACGTCCTGCACGGATCCGAAGTCGTTTGCGCTCGTGTCGCGCACGGCGATCGCGCCCACGTTCGGCCTCGGTCTCAACTTCTACCTCACGGACATGATCTCGCTCGGTCTCGACTACCGCGCGCTTCCCTTCTCTTGGAATCGCGCCGGCTTCGATTCACGCGGCGGCGGGAACAACGCCAAGTTCCCGGACCAGAAGGTCGACTCGCAAGATCAAACCTTCAAGTTCAATCAGCTGATCACCATCGCGGTCGGCTTCTCGCTACCGTCACATCCCCACGTCAGCGAGTAGTCGACCAACGGAGACCATGCCCCGTGTGAGTCTTACGCGGGCTAGTCCGAGCGTTTGCGGAGCTTGCCTTCCCCGTCGACGGTGTAGCCCGGGGGCAAAACTTTGCGCGTGGCCTCGCGCTGATCTTCGGGGACGACCCAGCCTCGGGTGAGGAAGCCTTCTGCGATCTTGTTCTTCACGCGGATGCTTTCTTCTTCGCCGAGTGCATGAAGCAACGGTAAAGTGGCCTCGGGATCGTCCTGGGCGAACGTCGTTGCAGCCGCGTGGAAGCGCGCGGTCTCGTTAACGTCTTCGAGAAACGGTTCGACGGCCGCGCGAATCAGCGGGTTCTTGTGATCCTCGAGGGCCACGAGAAGTTGAATCTTCGGATCGACGAACTTCGCGTACTCGGTGTCCCATTTGTCGAGCCAGCTCACGAGCTCTTCGACGTAGACGCCTTCTTCGAGCAGCTCCGTCAGGATCTTCATCGGCCAGGCCAGGCTCGCGGCTTTCACCGCGTAGGCCCGCACCGGCTCGACCGCGTCCTGACCGGCCG
>JAYTOU010000041.1:0-8882 GCA_043747615.1 Myxococcales bacterium
CGCGGCGCTCGCTGAAACGAACACGCCGAAGCTGCTCGCCACGCATGCAGGAGAGTCCTTCGGATCCGCGCCCGCATCGCAACCTGGAGGCGTTACGTCCATCCCGCCTCCTTCGATGACGGAAGTTTCGTCGCCCCCAGCGTCGGTGCCCCCGCCATCCGGCGAGAAGCAGGTCTCTGTGTCCGCGCACGACGATGAACCGCACCCAGGCAGGTTCCCGATCAGCGCAGCTGTCCCCACCAATGTCCCAAGAATCCACAAAGCTCGCATGCTGATCTCCTTCTAAAAGCGCCCGTTTATCATCAAGCCAGATGCCCCGAGTATGAGCGGAGTCACCGTAATCTGTGCACCCGTGGCGTGATGCTTCGGCCACAGGATCATCGCCGCGATTCCGCCGCCGACGAAGACCGCGCTGGTCACCCCGAACGCGATCGCCAAATTCTTGTCCCGCACCTTGGCCGCATCGGCGGTCGACAGCGCACTGCACCGCGGATCGCTCGGAGAAGCCGCGCACTTCGAGCCGGTGGGATCGCTCGGATCTCGCTGCTGGCTCTCGACGTTCGCTTGGTGCGACGAGCCGAGAGCGAAGCCGATCGCCGTCGCTCCACTTACGGCGCCGACGCCAATCAACGTGAGCCCGACCCACGTACCTGTCGATCCACCTGAGGAGGTTGGCTCGGCGGGAGGATCTTGTGTTCGCTCGACTGGCACCGCGGGGGCCGCAATTGGCGTGCCCGTCGCAGCAGACCGCGTATCGAAAACGAGGCGCAGGGATGTCTTCGCTCCCGCGGGTGCTTCGACCTCCGCGGTTTCCGCTTTCTCGAGGAGCTTACCCTCGACGTGATGCTTGCCTGGGAGCACGTCTAGCGACCCGTCCGCATCGCGTTCGACGGGTGCGCCATCGAGCGAAAGACGCGTGCCTTTCGGCGCGTCGATCACAAGGTGCCCAGTCTTCCCTTCGAGGTCGACAAGAAATGGCCGCGCGTTCGATTGGTCCGCTGGCGTCGCTGCGGGGAGACCTAGGTACTTCTTAAAGTGCTGAAGCGCATCGAGCGCATGCCCAGACTTCGTCTCGCTCAGAGCCAGATCCCACAAGAACTTGGGCTGCGGATCGAGCGCGTACGCCTGCAAGAACGACTGGCGTGCACCTTCGAAATCGCTCTTGGCGAACGCTCGTTTTCCTTCGTTATGCCGCTGGTCTGCCTGGCTTTCAGCGTGCGCCGTGGTCGAGACGACCATGACCACGAAGGCCGCCGCAAAGGACTTCGAGAGTCTCATTTGATCAGCTCGTTCTCTGGGGGCGGCTTCGGTGTGTCCGCGGAGGGAATGAGAGCCTTCGGAGGCGACGGCGCATGCTTAGGTGTGGGGCGCTCGGATCCGTCCGTGCGAGGAGCGGGAACACGCACTGCGCTGGGTTCTCGCGGCGTAATCAGCGTGGGCGCCGGCGCCGAAACGGGCGCAATCACAGTGGGCGAGGGCTCGCGCGCGGATGCGACGCTCGGCCGCGGAGGACTCGATGCAGCCGCGGACACCGACGCCGCAGTGCCTCCGCCCGAGGGGCGTCGATTCAGGAGAAGCACGCCAACCGCCCCGAAAATAAGCACGGCGAGAGCAGCCCACGCGAGGAGCGGCGAACGAATCGGCAAACGCGGCGATTCGGACTCGTAGCCTGGAGCGGGCTCGTCGCTGAGCGGACCGCCAGGCTTTCCGGGCGCATGCGGAAGTCGCACCGTCGGCTCGTGCCGCGCATCCGGCGGCAGAATCACCGCGGCCTCGAACCCAGGCTGCGTGTCCCTCGACACCGGGGCTGCCCTCGGTCCTGCGTGGTACGCGGCGGCGAGATCGCCTTTGCTCTCAGCGCGCGTAATCGGCTCGATTTTCGGGGGAACGTCACGCCGACCGATGCCAGCCATCAGCAGTTTGATGAACTCCGGCTCCACTTCGCCGGAGGGCGCCGTCAGACCAGGATCAGTGATCGATCTCGAGGGAGTTTTGTGCTCGGTCGAGTCGCTCGCGGGCGAGGGCCCGTCCGGATCTGTGTCGCTCGTTTCTTTCATCGTCGTAGCCGCCGAAGCATAGTCCCGAATGCTCTCTTCCAAGGCCAACAACGCGTCATTTCCCGGAGAAGAAGAGGAGCCAGGCAAGCGACGCGCACCCGACAAGGCAGATCGCAAGAATTCCAAGTCGGAAGATCGCCTCACGTTCCAAGGCCGTCGGCCGCGGCTTCCGATTTGTTGCGTGAATCATTTCAACAATCGGCGAGCGCGACCTCCCGCCCGACAATTCGGGAAGATGTAGAGCTCCCGCCTCCTCCGTCGCGGGCGTTTCTGGCGCAGTCGGGAAACTGATCACGGCGCCTTCCGGTGTCGTCGAAGGGGCTTCGACCACGGCAAGAGGCTGTTTCTCGAGAAACTGACCGATCACGCTCTCTAGGGCGAGATCGAGGGCAAGCACCGTCTCTCCGAGCACGGCCATGCGGTCGGGCGTCCACTCGACCTCCGCCTCTTGAAGGAGCGGCGTGGACCCGAGAAAAGCCCCCTTGCTCGAGCTGGTATCGCGAAGAAATACGCGGCCCCCATCGCGCCGTACCTGCACGTGCGTGCGCGATGCGGCAGCGTCGGAGAGGCACAGGTCACACGTCTTCGCGCGTCCAATCGCGTACACCTTTCCGTCTTCGAGGAGCGCGAGCGTGGCCCGGATGTTGGCGCCTTCCGCGATCCGGACGGTTGGAACCTCCGGGTGGCCATGACCGCGGAGGGCGGCGCGCACCGCATGGAGCGCGAGCTCGCGCGTTGCCATTGGTTCATTAAGCGTCGATGTCGCGTCTTCGCGCAACTCGAGCTCCGTCTGGCCGATGAGGATCAGATCCCCCGGCCGAACGACGCGAGGAATGCCTTTTCGCAGCGGAACGCCGCTCACACTCGTACGGTTGGTCGACTCCCCGATGATGATCCACTCTCCCTCCCATGATCGAACCGTTGCATGCCGTCCTTCGGCGGCAGCGTCGTCGAGCACGAGATCGCAGGCCGGGTCGCGTCCGAGTACGCAGCGCTCGGAGGTGAGCGTGATACCATTGCCGAGGGCACCTTTGATGACGGCCAATGTCAACGGCATGGGCGGACCACATCATGGCTGAGCCCGAATTTCGCTACGCGGCGGGGACGCTCGTCGCGCGAAAGTACCGCGTCGAGAGCGTCGTTGGCGCCGGCGGCATGGGTGTCGTTTACAAAGTGACTCATGAGCGGCTCGGCAAAGTGTACGCGATGAAGACGCTTCATCAGAGTCTCGCGTCGAAGGAAGACTTCGTCGCCCGATTCTTCAACGAGGCCAAAATTCACGCCAAAATCGACTCGGCGGAAGATGCCGACGTGAACCGGCAGGGTCACAAGAACATCGCACGAATCTACGACTGCGACAGCGCCGAGGACGGCACGCCGTTCTACGTCATGGAATTTCTCCATGGCGCGAGCCTTCGCAAGATCCTCTGGTACGGCGAGTCGCGCCGCTTCGACATCCGTCGGAGCCTCGACATCGCCATCAGCGTATTCGACGCGCTCGCCTATGCGCACAGCAAAGGCGTCATCCACCGAGACATCAAACCGGACAATATTTTCATCCACACGATCGGGCCTTTCTCCGAGGTGAAAATCGTCGACTTCGGGATCGCTCGGATCCTCAGCTCGCCTGCGGGCACCGGCGAGCGATTCTTGGGGACGATTGCGTATTCGCCGCGTGAGCATCTTCTTGGAAAACCACCGACGCCGAAGATCGACGTCTATGCGGCGACGCAGGTGCTCTTCCTGATGCTCGTCGGGCGAACACCGTTTGCGGCGCTCCGCACAGAGCGAGCACTCGGGCAGGCGCTTCTCTCCAACACGCCGCCGGTTGCGCCGCTTCTCACGACGTTTGGCGAATTTCCCGAATTTCTGGCTTCGATTGTCGCGTCCGGTTTGTCGCACAATCCCGATGAACGACCAGAGGCCCACGTCATGGCGCGCCACCTCCGCGGCGTGAAGGACGATCTCGGGTTCGGAAATCCCGTCGACGTGAACGCGACGATCGAGGAGCTGTCCACGGCGGTGCACACCGTCGTTGGCGAAGAGGGTGCGCCTGACCCCTCGAGCACCGACAAGGAGCGCGATCGCCAGGCCATTGGGATCGCGGCGACGACGCCCGCGAAAGACGGCGACTCGAGGCCGGAGGCGAGACCGGCGTCGAAGACGGATCTTTCGCCTGCTCCTCGAGCTGCGATGCCCGTTGAGGCGCGTGCTCGGAGTGTCGTTGCTCACCACGGCGCAACGGCCGTTTCCGACTTCGTTCGGACGCGTCCTCCGATCGCGCCTTCGGCGGGGAACACGGCGCCGCCGCGAAGCTGGGAGCCTCCGAGGTCCGCGCCCAAGATTGACCACGACGCGCACACCATGGCGGGTCTCGAACGCGCACTCGTGGCGGAATCACACGCGGTCACCGATACCGCGCCGATGGTTGATCGTCCGGCAACGCCGAAGACACCGCTGAGGGCGCCGGCTGTGGGAGCTCCGAGTGGCGACGTTTGGGCCGCGCGAGGGTTCGTTGACGCGCAGGCTGGGACAGCTGCGCGAAAGGCGATGAACGACACGGAGCCGCTGCCGATCGATTTCTTGGCGATGCTCGCGAAGCGGCATCCTTCCGCCGCGCCCAACGCCGTGCCGGCTCCGTTGACGGGTTCTTTGCCGGAAGCGGCCGTGCGCCGCGCACCGGTCCTTCGATCGCACGTGCCGCTGCGCGATATCTTGATGGCCGCGGGAACGATCCTCGCCATCGTTTTTGGAGTGCTCAGCGTCACGTTTATTTTTTTCTCGCGCTCCGAGGCTTCGAAGGCCGCGGTGGCGGTTCCAACGAGTCAGCTCGCGCCGCTCGCGAGCGCGGTGCTGCCGGTTGCTCAGCCGGTGCCTGTGGTCGCGCCGATTGCGTCCGTCGTCGCGGAGCCCCCGTCTGAGGTGAACCCGGTCGCGCCGATCAAGCGCGTTGATGCGATTCGGTCGACGCCTCCTGCGAAGTCGAGCAACCCTGATTTGCTGGAATGGAAGACGCCACCATTCGCGTCGGAGCGACCGGCGGCGCCGTCTCCGCGGAAAAAGCTCCCGGCTTCGGGACTCTGACAGATTCCGTTACGGAAGTGAGGGGCATCGCCGGGCGCCAACTCGCAGACGCTTGGCGGCACCTCCGCGGGTCTTAGTCTGACCTGCCCGCGCGTGGCCGCAGTGTACCCATTGCGGGCGACAGCGACGGCGGACCGCGTTAGCCTTCAGCGGTGGCGCGCTCGTGAGCTCGAATTGTCCGCAGTGCGGGGCTCCCCTCAACGTCGATCTGCAGAGCGAGATGGTGACCTGCCACTACTGCGGGAACCGCTCGTTCACCGAGCGCCGACGCCCGCCGACAGCGCAGGTTCAGCAGCAGCCCACGCCACAGGTTCAGCAGTGGAAGTACGGGATCTGGTTCTGGGCCTGCACCGGCATTGTGTTTCTGATTGGCCCCTGCATCTCGGTCGTACCGCTAGTCGTCGGCGCCATCTCTCGGCCGAGTTTACCCGCCCCCGTGCTCGTCCCTGAAACTACCCGGGCCCCAGCACCGCAGTCAGCGCCGGCGACGATACCGACGACGTCGGCGACATATGCGAAGCCCTCCGATCCTGCGAAGGCTGTCGCCGGTCCGCGCGCGGTCGCCGTGGCGAAGCCGGAGAATGCGCCTTCATCCGAACCCACCGCTCCGTTCGATCGCAGCGCGGCGCAGGGTGCGCTCAACGGCGTCGATCTTAAGGCGTGCAAGAGGGCTGACGGTCCAAACGGCTCGGGTCACATGACGATCGTGTTCGCCCCGAACGGCACGGTCTCTTCGGCGGTGGTCAACGGTAGTCCGTTCTCAGGCACACCCGTCGGCAGCTGCATCGCGGGCAAGTACCGCAACGCGCATGTGGCTCCCTTCAGCGGCGACCCGGTCACCGTTGGCAAGAGCTTCAGCATCGACTGAGTGAGCTCGTGGGGCGAAGAGGCGGCGGATCTTTGCGCGCAGCTCGGTGGAGATCCAGTCGAGCGTGTAGAGAGGCCCGCCGACGTCGGTGAACGTCTCGCGATAGAGGCTCGTGCCTGACCCATCGGGCCCCGCGTCCGCACACAGCGCAGCGCGGATCGGCAGGCCCTGCCAGAGGGCGATCGCCTCAAGCAGGGTGGCCATGGCGCGCGGATGCGAGGGCGGCGGTTTTCCTTCGACCCTTCCGAGCAGAGGAAGAAGGGCAGCGCGCAGGCTGCGACCACGCATTCAACGAGTCGAACCGAGTCCATGCCGCCATCGCGACGGCAAGAAACTGGATCACGAAGGTCGGAACGTACGAATCATTTCGCGCGTCGCATGCCGTCGCGACGCGGGGCTCGGAGGTGATGACTCCGTGCCCTATTCTTTTAACCATCCGCGCGATCGTCGGCAGCGCCCCCGCCGAGGGTCAACTTACCCGGCGAGCTCAGATTTCAGCGATCTCACGCTCTTCGAGCAGCTGACGACTCCGTTCGGCCAACTCACGCGCGAGGATTGCGACGCGAAGGAAAGGCGCCGAGCCAAGGATCACAACGTCTCCGTGGAAGATGGCTCTCGCGGTCCTCCGAGGTCCTCATCTAACGACGGCACCGGGAGCACTCTCGGCCGCGCCAAGAGTAGGGGTACGCACCGCCGCCGCGGCCGCCCGGCGGAACATAGGTGTCCATTTCGCGCGAGAAATAGGGAGGCGCGCCGGCATAGGCCCGGGCGCCCCCCGTGACGACGAGCGGAGTGTCGCGAGCCACACCACCACCGAGCACCCCGTCGCCTGCATAACCGAGTGAGATCGAAGGCCGCCGCTCAGTCTCCTTCGGCCCCCCCGCGGAGTCGGCGGGAGGGCTCCGTTGCGCCTCGGCTACGGGCTGCCGGGACGACGGCACGGACTTGCCCTCAATCGCGCACCCGACGAGCGCCACGACGGCCAATGCAATCGGACCGATGTTTCGCACAGACGACAGGCTGCAAAGTTGAGACCTCGCCGGCGCGGCCTAATCAAGGGGTGACGCGCTCTGTCGGCGAGGCAACCGGACACGCTCGCTCCCGATCAGTGCGACGGCTCGCCGCGCACAGACTGCCGCCGAGGGTTGCTCTCCGGCCGATCAAGGGCGAACGCCTCCCTGCGAATAGCTCAAAACGCACGTGCAGCGTCACGGCAGCGCCGGCATCCGGCGCCGTCGTCACCGCGAGCTTCGCGTCGAGCGTGCCGTGCGTGCCGTTCGCAAGCGAGGGTGTTCCTGGTGGCGGCGCGGGATCGACCATCGTAAGGACGAGGGCGATGCTCGTGCCCGGGAGAAGCGAAGCGCCCCCCTTCGTGACGAACTGCTTCGTGCTCCCCGTCCCCTTCACGATCAGCGCCGTATCGGAATTCATGTCGGACGCCGCGTAGGTGCCGGGGCTCCAAGTGCCGGTCGCGCGATAGAGCGTGATGATCGACTCATTGACGGAGGGCGGCGTGTTGGAGTCCGGTGAGATGAAGAGAAACTCGCGGCCGCTGCCCTCGGTGTTGAGCGAGACTAAGCAGCCGAAGCTCGCGGTCAGCGCGCCTGCGACCGATCCCGTGCACGCGCCTCCGCCACTACCGTCCGTTCCGTTCCCGTTCCCGTCGGATCGGGACCCACCGTCGCTCGATGCGTCTCCGCCCCCGGGCGAAGGCTCGGAGCTCGAGCCTCCGCCGCACGCCGCTGTGAAGGCGAGAGGAACGAAGAGCGCCGTCGCCAACCCGAGCCTCATCGTGATTTTCATCGTGCGCACCGTCCGCCTCGCGTGGGTTGGCGCTCAAGTGGGTCGGCCCCCAAAATGTAAAAAGACTGGAGGGCGTACGGCCCGTCTTCTGTGTAGGACCCTCCTTGCACGACGCGTTGGGTGATGGGCGGCGCAATCACCGCGCAATCGACGCACGCAGGCGCCGGATACGGGTCGGGTGGGTACTTGTCGAGTACCCACTCCCCGGCATTCCCGGCGAGATCGAGTTGTCCCCATTTCCCGACGCCGGCGGGACGGGAGCCGACGTTTTCCGGAGCGGCGCGAGGGACGCCTCCTTCTGGAGTGTAGATCGCGTGCACTTCATCGATTCCGGCATCCGGCGGCACCGACCATGGGTAGGATCGCTGCTCATCACCACCGTAGGCAACGTACGTGTGCTCGGTCATCGTCGGGATCCGTCCTCCATCCCAGGTGCAAAACGCGAAGAGCTCATACCAGGTGATGCACGTGATCGGTTTGCTCTCGTTTGACCCGGCCGCATCGGTCCACGTTCCTCCGGGACACGCCGCGACCGCCGCCTTTAGCAACGTGCTGCCGGCCGATAACGGCCATCCGGCCTGCCAGCCTGACCCTGGTATTTTTGGGTGAGCCCCGACGCCCGGCACGGGCTTCCAGCGATCGAACGCCGCGACGAATGTCCGGAAACGCCCAACAGTTACCTCGTACGTGTCGAACCGAAACGCACTGACCGTTGGAGTGGCACCGACGATCCTGAAGCGCTCGTTCCCAACACCCAAGGTGAAGGTTCCCGCGCTGACGGCAGCGGCCGCACAGCAGTCGTCGCCACCATCAGGCCCGCACGATGTCTCCGCGCCGCGCCCCTTCAACCCGCAACTGCCGGCCACCACCGGAGTCGGCGTCGATGGCGTTGTCCCGCAGGAGGAGACGACCAACCACGTCGCGCACACGCCAGAAAGTAGCAGGGAGGAGACGACCCACCGCATTGGTTTAGGGTAAGCCCTCCACGAACAGCGTGTAGCGACGTCGCCTCGGCCATGGCATCCATCGGCGCGGAGGATCTCCGATGGCGAAGTCACGCGCAGCCAAAT
>JAYTOU010000042.1:0-123143 GCA_043747615.1 Myxococcales bacterium
AGGCGAACGCCGCTGCCATGAGCATCTTCTGCTCGAGGTCGTGACTGGCCTTGCTTCCGGTGGCCGGGCTTGCGCTCTCTTCGCGTGACACGAGAGACAGCGGCATGCGATCGCCTATGTAATCGCGGATCCGAGCGTTCAAGAAATACCAGGGGCCCATGTTGCGCGGCTCTTCTTGGACCCAGACGAGCGGAGTGCCCTCTGCGTAGACGGCGAGCGCGTTCTTCAAGGCGTCGTTCAGCGGATAGAGCTGCTCCAGCCGCACGATCGCCACGTCGGATCGGCCGGCCGCTTTTCGCGCCTCGACGAGGTCGTAGTAAACCTTGCCCGTGCAGAGGAGCACGCGCCTGGTGTTCTTCGGATCGATCGCGTCGTCACTGATCACTCGCTGAAATTCGCCCGCCGCGAGATCGTCGAGCGAGGACACCGCTGCACTCGCGCGAAGGAGCTGCTTCGGCGTGAAGATGACGAGCGGCTTTCTCCAGCGACGAAGCACTTGCCGGCGAAGCACGTGGAAAATTTGCGCGGGCGTGGTGAGGTTGCAGACTTGGATGTTGTCCTCGGCGGACAGCTGCAAAAACCGCTCGATCCGCGCGCTCGAGTGCTCCGGCCCCATGCCTTCGTAGCCGTGCGGAAGGAAGAGAACGAGCCCGCTCAAGCGAAGCCATTTGTCCTCGGCGGACACGATGAATTGATCGATGATTACCTGCGCGCTGTTCATGAAATCGCCGAACTGCGCTTCCCAGATCACGAGCCCATCCGGGCAATCGAGGCTGTAGCCGTACTCGAAGCCGAGGACGCCGGCTTCGGACAGCGAGCTGTCCCAGACCTGGAATTTCCCGGTGCCGATGCTTTCGAGCGGTGTGTAGGGGACGCCCGTATTGGTGTCGTAGAGGACAGCGTGGCGATGACTGAAGGTGCCGCGCCGCGCGTCCTGGCCGCTCAGACGAATCGGGTATCCTTCGATGAGGAGGGTGGCGTAGGCCAAGGTCTCGCCCGTCTCCCAGGCCAGGACGCTCTTGCCTTCCATGTTCGGATAGACTCCGCGCGCCTTGTCTCTGCGTGCTTGGAGAATGCCGAGCGCCTTTGGCATCGGCGTGAAGCCGTCGGGCATCGTACAGAGTCGATCCAGGGCATCGAGCAGGATTTCTTTTTTCACGCCCGTAGGCACTTCGGGGACCATGCCGTCCGGCCCGCCGTAGTACGGCGCCCAGAGCCCTTCCATGGTGTTCGGGTACTGGAGAAAATCGCCTTTTTGCGCGTCGGCCATCGCCTCGGTGAGGAGCGCTTTGCGTGCGGATTCGATTTCGTCGGCTTGCGCGCGGGTGACCTGCCCCGTGCCCGTGAGGCGCGTGACGTAGACCTCGCGCACCGTCGGCTTCTTGTCGATGAGCGCGTACATCAAGGGCTGCGTGAAGCGCGGCTCGTCGCCTTCGTTGTGGCCGTGCTTTCGGTAGCAGTACATGTCGATGACGACGTCTTTGGCGAAGCGCTCGCGGAACTCGATGGCGAGACGCGTGACCTGGATGACCGCCTCCGGATCTTCACCGTTCACGTGAAAAACAGGGACTTTCAGCATCCGCGTGATGTCCGTGCAGTAGCGCGTCGAGCGCGCATCGCGAGGCACGGTGGTAAAGCCGATCTGATTGTTGACGACGACGTGAATGGTGCCGCGTGTGGAGTAGCCCTCGAGGCCGGCGAGATTCAGCGTCTCCGGCACGACGCCCTGACCCATGAACGCGGCGTCCCCATGAATGAGGAGCGGCATGACATTCGGCCGCTTCGCGCGATCTTGCTTGGCGCGCACGCGACCCTCCACGACCGGGTTCACGAACTCCAGATGGCTCGGGTTGAACGCGAGAGAGAGGTGCACGACGGCGCCCGAGGACGTCTCACGATCGCTCGAGTAACCGAGGTGATACTTCACGTCTCCGGCGCCGAGAAAGAGCTCCGGCTTCTTATCGTTGAAGGCCGCGAAGATCTCGCGCGCGTTCTTGCCCATGATGTTCGCGAGGACGTTGAGCCGACCGCGGTGGGCCATTCCGAGGACGATCTCGTTGACCCCTTTGGCGCCGGCTTCCTCGACGAGGAGATCGAGGAGCGCGATCATGCTCTCGGCGCCTTCGATCGAGAAACGCTTGGCGTGCTGGTAGTTGGTCTGGATGAATTTCTCGAAGACCTCAGCGTCGGTCAGCTTCGTGAGAATGCGAATGAGCTGCGTCGTGTCGAGCGAGGCGTGGTTCCGCGTCGACTCCATCTTCTCTTGGAGCCACGCGCGCATCTCTGGCTCTTCGATCTGCGTGAACTCCACACCGATCGATCCGCAGTAGGTGTCGCTGAGGTGAGCGATGATCATTCGCAGCGTTGCGCGCTCCGGAAGACCGGCGATGCCGACCGTCGGGAACGTGGTGTCGAGGTCCTGCGTGCTGAGGCCGAAGTTGGCGAGATCGAGCTCCGGGGCCGCCTCGGGGGGCTGTCCGAGCGGGTCGAGGTGAGCGAAGAGATGTCCGCGCACGCGGTATGCGTTGAGGAGCTGGTAGACACGACCCTGAATGGCGGCTGCAGCGAGGACCTGCTCCTTGCGGCTCGCGGCGGCGGACGGCGCTGTCGCGTATTGCACGCCGTTTCCGTTCCCGTTCCCGTTGCTCAGCGCGCTATTTGGAGCCGCGGCGCCGTTGTGCGACGCAAAGTAATCGCGCCAGAGGGCGTCGACCGATTGCGGGCTCTGCTGGTAGCGCGCGTGCAGCTCTTCGACGAAGCCTGCGTTGATCCCAAATTCGTCAAACATCGTTTCGCTTGTTCCCGTCGCGGAGGTGGGCGCCCACGATAGCCCAACTCTAGGTCCGATTTTAGGGGCGGCTCGTCACTTATTTGAGAGCCAGGCGCTCAAGTCAGCCGCGGGATCGAGGGCCACGAGCATGGCATCGACGGAGATCGCGGATACCGTCGTTCCGTGCGGGGCGACATGCACACCGTCTGGACCGCGCCACACGACCACCCGAACCGCTTGCGACGTGCGCACCTCAGGCGTGGCGGGAGGCGTCGACTTTGCGCCGCTCACGACAATTGCTCGTTCCGTATACGCAGGCGTGCCGAGGCGGGTGCGGTTGGGCTCGTCGTAGGGGGCCGGATCGCCGGCGAAGGACTGGGTCGGCCACGAGTCCATGTCGTCGACGGACGGCGCGATGCTCGCCTCGCGCTTGCCGTGCGGAGTCTCGGGCGAGGAGGGACGATCGTCCTGCGCCGGCGGGTACTCCATCATTTGAGTCTCGTCGGTGTTCGTGACTTCGGTACCGTGAGCTTTTGCTGCGGCTGCCAGACGTGCGGCGCGCTCGACGTCGGGCGCCGTGATCGGAGCCGCGGGCAGTGGCTTGGTTTTGTCGGGTTCCTTCAGGACGTTTGGCTCGGACTTCGCAGCTTGAGGCGCCATCACCGCTCCGCGCCACGAGCTCGCGACGGCCACCCGCTGTCCGACGGCGGCCACGGGGGCCCTGGGCTTCATTGCTTCCGACGCGCCGCTCGGTTTCGTGAGCGCGGAAGGAGCCGGAGCCTTGATGACGGGGCCAGCGGCAGGCGTCCTTTGGATGGGTGGTGGCGGCCGAGACCTGCGCGCGTCCGGTGCCTCGACGAGGCTCGGTTTTGATCCCATCGGGCTCATATGGGTGAGCGTTTGGCTGACAGTCTGCATCGTCGGAATCGCCTTCGGCGCGGGAGCTGCGGGGGGCCTGCTCGGAGGCGGAGGCGGCCTGCTCTGGGTCGCCTGCGGAGGCTTCATCTGTGCGGCGGGAGGCGGCTTCGGTCCGTCGAGATCCGACGCGAGCTCGGCTGCAGCCTTCGCGAGCGCGAGCGCCCGATCGTCGTCCTCGGCTTCGGATGCAGCCTCGGCGGCGCGGCGCAACCACTTGAGGGCATCGGTTCGGTCACCGCGTTTCCACGTGGCCTCGGCGGTCGAGAGCGCCCACGAAACGTCTTCGTGATCGTTCGGAGCCGGTGGCGGAATGGGCATTTTTCTCGAGTCTTCAGCCTTATTTTCGTCCGCCATGCTCGTGCTCAGACTCGGGCAAGCGGCAGCGCTTGGCAAGCTCCAATTCGAGCCGCTTCCTACGCCTCGAGCTGACTTTTCACGCCCGCCGGTAGCCGTCCCTCGGCGCGATCGGCTTGCCCCCGCCGCGTCCACCGCTAGCCGTGGTCGCCGCTTTCAGCCAGGCCGCGCAGTCGAAGGCGGTGCCGGCGCTGCTGGGCCATGTGATCGCTCGGTGTCAGCGAGCTGTCCGCCCGCCTCGCGATAAAAAATCGTGCAGTCGAGGACGATGGACGGCTTGCCTTTGAACTGCCCCTGCCGCGCCTCGCCCGTCTCTAACGACGAGCGGAAGGGATCCGCGAGGTAGAGCTTTTCCGTCGCCACACGGGAGGCTCAAGCAGATAATCTCGCCATGCATGTGACGGTCAACGGCGAGGCCCACGAGATCCCCGAAGCGCTGACGGTGCGCGGGCTCGTCGAACATCTGGCGCTCACCGGAGGGCCCGTCGCCGTCGAGGTAAATCAAGACGTCGTCATCCGAGCGGAGCACACCGCGCGTGTCCTCACGGAAGGCGACGTGATCGAAATCGTCCATTTCGTCGGCGGCGGGTGAGCGACATGAAGCGCGCGTTCCTCTTCGTCCTGCTGACGGCGGTCGTCGCGTGCGAAAGCTCCACGGCAAGCGCGCCGTGCCCCAAGGCTGCGCCGGTCGCAATTGCTTCGAGCGCGCCGCCCGCCCCCGTGATTGCGATGACCCCGAAACAACTGCTCGAAAAAATCTTCACCGAGCCGCACCCGGATCCGGCCTGGTTTCAGCCGTCTTCGCGAAGGGCACATGGGAAGCGACGATCTCCGTCAGCGAGGGAAAGATCGAAGGGTTGCTCGTTCGTCCGCGTGCAGCCGCCGCGACGACGATCGAGGAGGCCGTCGCGCCGCTTCGTACCCTTCCGGGGAAAGTCGGCTTCACGATCATCGCCGACGGTAAGACGCTAGCGAGCGAGAAAGAGGCGGACCCGCTCGCCGTAGGATCTTCGTTCAAGCTCGCGGTGCTCGTCGAGCTTCGCAATCGCATCGAAAAGCAGAAGAAGCTCAGCTGGGATCACGTCGTCACCCTCAATCAAAAATTGAAATCGCTCCCGTCGGGGATGACCCAGGAATGGCCGGACCACTCGGCGGTGACCGTGCAGACGCTCGCGGCGCTCATGATCTCGATCAGCGACAACACCGCAACCGACGCAGTGATTCACCTGCTGGGGCGTGGCTCGCTCGCTCACTACGGCGCTTCGCCATTTCGTCCGTTCCTCACGACCGCCGAGACATTTCGTTTGAAAGCGAAGGGGAACGAAGCGCTGCTCGATCGCTTTCGCACCGCGACGCCCGGTCAGCGCGAGAAGATGCTCGACGAGGTCGCGAAGCTTCCACTCCCGCGCGCAGAGGACTATCCGAAGGGCGTGACCGCGCTCGACGTGGAGTGGTTCTTCTCACCGCTCTAGCTCTGCGCGTTCATGTCGAAGGTCCACGATTTGCCGCTCATGGGCATCAACCCCGGCGCCGCGAAGAAGAGCGACTGGGACCACGTCGCTTACAAAGGCGGAAGTGAGCCCGGCGTGATCAACATGACCACGTGGGTCGCGAAGGGCGCAAAATCGTACTGCATCTCGGCCACGTGGAACGATCATGAGCCGCTCGACGAGACGCGTTTCGCGCTTGCGTACAGCGGCGTTCTCACATTTCTCGCCAAGTCGCCGTAGGGCTGAAAGACCTCAGCGGTCGACGAGAATGCGCGCCTTGGCCACGAGCTCGCTAACGGCGTCCTCTGCGGCGGTGGCGAGGAGCGGACCCTTGCTAAACGCGCGGCCATCGATCGGCGCACCGATGCAAACGACGAGCTTGGTGGGCGGAGCACCGGCCATGCGAGCGAGGTGCTTCGTGAAGGTCTCGCCGACGAAGGCGGCTTGGGATCCCGTTTCGTACGCGATTCCAACCGGGACCACCTCGGCGCCCGCGCGCACCGCGGCCACGAACGCACCGGCCTGAAAAGGCCGCACGCGATCGCCAGGGAAGGTCGTTCCTTCGGGGAACGCGGCGACGGTGGAGCCCGCACGAAGTACCTGAAAAATGGCTCGAATCGCTGACGCCCCGCTCATCTTGTTGCCGCGGTCGACGAAGACCGTTCCGGCGCGCGTGGCGGCTGCGCCGACGAGAGGCCACTTCGAGAGATCGCCGCGGCTCACGATGCGACCGCCGAACGTGCTCAAGAGCACCGCGATGTCGATGGTCGATCTATGATTGGCGACCACCAGTCGACCCGCACGCTTGGGCGGCACCTCCCCAACCACCACGACGTTCACGTCGAAGAGACCAAGGAGCGCCTCGCTCCACCTTCGCGTCCAGCGATCGCGCAGCGGTTCGCGCTCCGCCGCGCCGGACATGGCGTCGCGTGCGCTGTAGACGGGCAGCATGGCCCCGGTGATCGCGGCAAATCCTGCGACGCGAACGACACGTCTGGCGAACACGCGCGTCACCACAGCTTCCTCAGGGCGAAGGCCACCCACTCCGCTCCCCGGCGAAGCGTGGCTCGCTGCCGCCACGAGGTGAGATCGATGCGGTTCGCCCGCGCGAGATCGTGCTCGAACCACTGCCGAACGTAACGCGTGAACGCGGGGTCTTCCACGGCGAGATTCGCTTCCATGTTCTTGCGCCACGAGCGGTCGTCGAGGTTGTAGCTGCCGATGGTGACGAAGGCTTCGTCCACGATCGCCGTCTTCGCGTGGAGGACGGGGCCTGGCATCGCGTAGACTTCGACGCCGTGACGAAGGAGCTGATCGAAGTGCGCCTCGACGGCGAACTGGACGATGGGCACGTCTCCCCGCTCGGGGACGAGGACCCGCACCTTGACCCCCCGCGCGACCGCGCGAAATAGGGCTTTTCGCACGCCAGCGTCAGGAACGAAATACGAGTTGGCGATGTCGACGATCTGCTTGGCGTTCGAGATCCGCACGATGTACTCGCGTCGGATGCTCCGTCGCCTTCGCCAGTTGTTGGCGAGGACCCACACCGGGCGCGTGCGCTGTTTCGGGAAGGGGAGAACGTCGCGCGGGGGAGGCATCCGCGTCACGCGTCGCCAGGTCTCGAAAAAAAGAGAGCGGAGCTCGTCGACCGCGGGACCCTTGAGGGCCACGACGTCGTCACGCCACGCCTTGCCGCCTTCTTCGATCGGTAGCCACTGAAGGCTCAAGTTGATGCCGCCGATGAAGGCAATCTCGTCGTCGACGACCAGGACCTTGCGGTGATCGCGGCGCTCTATGCGATCCAAGCTGAAGCTGGTCGTGAAGGGAAAAACGGTGTGGTACTCGCGCACGTCTCCGCCCGCGTCGCGAAGTGGAACCCACCAGGCCTCGGTCATTCCCAGGCTGCCTAGTGAGTCGTAGATCACGTGGACGGTTACGCCTGCCTTGGCCCGTTCGATCAGCGCGTCACGAAAACGCTGCCCGCAGGCATCGGCGCCGATCCAGTACATCTCGAGGAGGATCTCTTTTTTTGCGTGGGCGATGGCCTCGAGCATCGCCGGGAAGGCCTGCACGCCGTCGCGAAGGAGCTGCACCGAATCGCTGCCGACCGCGAACCACGGTCCGACGCTCGAGGTGAGGGCGTGAATGGGATCGGTGATCACGGCGACTTCACCGGGCGCGGCGGGCGAGCCGCAACGATGATCAGCGCTTCGTCGTGAAGGGTCGCGCCGGCGAAGGTGCGCAGCGCTTCGAGCGCGGGAGGAACGGGCTTGGGAGCGCCCCGCCAGAGCGCGATCAACCGACCGCGTGGATCGAGCGACGTCCGAAGCTCTTCGCGTTTTCGAGCGGCGATCGCGCGCATGCGATCGTCCTCCGACAGAGCGCCCTGACGAACGCGATCAAAAAGAGCGCGGGCCTGAGCGACCGCGCCATCGAGCGCGCCTTGGTTCGATACGACCCGGACGACGAGGGCGCCGCCGCGTGCCGGACCAACCACCCGCGCGCTCCACGATCGAGCGAGCCCGGTCGCACCGAGCGCTTGAGCGAGAAGGCCGTCGTCGCCGTCGAGGATCGCCGCGAGCCACTCGCCGAGCGAGCGTGCGTAGTCGTCTCGTGGCGGAAGGGGAAGTGCGAGCCACGCTTCACTCGAGGAGGCGGCGTCGATCGTGTACGTACCCGGACGGGGCGGGGGGGGCGTGCTCGGCGAAGGGCAAGCCCGAGACTCTCCGGCGCGCCGCAGAACCCAGCGATCCACGGCGCGAACGGCGGCACTTCCCTGCGCCGCGTCGATGTTGGCGATCACGGCGAGACGGAGCGGGCCTGCTCGCAGCGCCGTGGCGCGCGCGATCATGGAGCCGTCGGAGGAGCGACCAAGTGCGTCGACGGTCCCCTGCGGCGTAAACCACGAGGGGTGCCCAGGGACGATGGCGTTGCCGAGGGTCGCGAGCGCGCGATCTTCGATCGACTCTCCGGCGCGCGCGAGGAGGGCCGCGCGCACATGGGCGATCGCCAGAAGGTCGAGCGGATCGGCAGCGAGCGCGCGCGCAGCGGAATCGGCGATGCGGCGCGCCTGGACGAGAGGTGGCTCGTTCGGACGGGCAGGCCCATGCGCGATCACTCCAATCCCGTCGATCGCCGCCCACCCCTCGGTTTGGAGAGGCAGGTCACCCGCTTGGCCCGCCGCCGTCGCGCTCGCGAGGGCCATCGCCGCACCGAGACCGGCGTCGGCTTCGACCTCGGGAAGCGTTCCGCACGGCGAAGCAAGCAGCAGCCAGAGATCGCTCTGACCGGCTTCTACCTTCGTCTTTGCCTCTACCACCGGATCGCGAAACGCCTGGATGGCTCGCTCGATCTCGGGCTTGATCGACGCGAGGGGCGAGGGTGCGGTCGATTTCTCGTGCGGCGGGGCATCGCGACGACCGGCGAAACCGATCGCCAACGACACGCGCGGCGGCTCATTCTTTTCTTCGCGATCCTTCACGAGCGCCCACCACGCGGCTCGCTCGGCTGCTACGCGCGGATCGCCCGCTCGCCGCGCCATCGTTCGTCCAAGCGTGTCGTCGGCCGCCGAGTCCATCATCTCGACGGACACTTCCTGGCGCGCGAGGGCGATGGCGGTGGCGATCCGCGTGGACGCATCCGCTCCGAGGTCGCTCGGCGCGAAGTCGAGAACGACCGCAAGGCATCCGCCGCGGGCATGGGCCGTAGCCGTGAGCTCGCCTATTTTTGCAGGCGCTTCGAGGGCCCTCAGGCGGGAGGCAAGCGGCCCGCGCGGATCGCCCAAGCGCCCTGCGGCACCTACGGCGCGTGAGGCCTGTGCTGAGTGAAAGGCGAGAGTGACGCGCGCGCCGCCTGGTTTGAGCTCTCCGCCAGCCTCGTAAATCGACGCTTGGGCATCGGCCTCGGGCCAGGGCTCTCCGACTGGTCCGCTCGGCGCCGCGGGCCACGTCCCAGCGCGGGCAACGGAGAGGGCAGCCTCGCTGGTGAACGGTGCTGTCCCAACAGCAGCGAGAGCGACGCGCCCCGTTCCATGCGCCGCGCGGCGCCACGTTTCCAGCTCGATGGCCGTCAGCTCCGGAGGGGTCTGGGCGTTGCGGATCAGACCGAACGGCTCACCGGTGCAGCGCGTGGCATCGAGGAGCGCCGGATCGGGCAGCGGTCGATGAGCGAGCGCGTCGAGCTTCTTTTTCACGTGCTCGAGCTCCGTTGCTGCAACGGGTGCGAGGAGCGCGTCCCGCAGGGCCTCGATGAGCGCCGCCGAGGTCGCCTGCGGAGCAACGAGCGCGCGGACCCGGTAGCCGTCCCACGCCGGAATGACATCGACGTCACGCACGCCCCGCGCGGCAAGCCGCCCCTCCGTAAGCGCCGCGAGGGCGACGGCCACGGACGCGCCGCGCTCGAGAGCGATTCCCCCCGTCATCACCGTGAGGCCGAGAGCTCCATTCGGATCTCCCTCGCGGGTGATGATCGCGAGCGCCGGACGATCCTTCCAGAGGCGTATGTCGGCGCCGCTGACCGCTTCGCTCGGCGCACGGCTTTGCGCAGGCGCTCCGCACCCCGTCATCGCCTCCGTCATCGTCCCCGTCAGAAGGAGGACCGCAACGAGCGTCGTCTTGCGGTTCATCTCATCAGATCGGCGTCCGACCTCGGACAGAGGTGGAGCTCGAAGAAGTAGGTCACGATGCCGGTGATCGACTGGAACGTGTCGCCCTTTTTGATGCTGTCGCCCTTGATGTCGTAGAGCTCGTTCTCGAGGACCGCTCCGCTCCTGCTGGCCGTGAGGTTCCAGGCAAAACGCCCCTTCTGGTCGTCCTGGAGGTCGCTGCCGATAGTGACGTTCTTCACCGTGACGAGCATGTTCTCCCACTGCCGGCCTTTGACCGGATCGTCGAGGTCGAGGACGTCGACCACCTTCGGCTGGGTGGCTGCAAATTCATAGCGGAACGATCCCATCGGTTTCGCGAGCTGGACGACCTTGCCGACGCTGAAGATTGCGGCCCCGATGTGATCGAGCTCCACGTACTGACCGGTGAGATCGACGACGTCGCCGGGCGAGAGGCGGAGGTTTGCGGGGATGAACGTGGGGCTGTAGAGGCTGATGCCCGAGTAAGGCTGCTGTGAGCCGACGTCCTGGACGTAGATCGTGCCGCGGCTCTTGCCGTCGCGCGTCTCGTCGAAGTTGTCCGTGAAGGTGTTCGCCGCGCACGTCACGGTGACCGTCTGGCCGTTCGCGCCCGCCTTCGGATCCGCGAAGTCGCGAATGCGTTTCCCTTGACCGCACGGGTTCGGCGTCACTGCCGAGTGAGGGTCGCCGTCTCGCGTGCCGCAAGACATGGACGACAGGACGAACGTCAATCCGACAAAGCCTAGAAGGATGCTCCGGGACACCGCGTAGGCTTACACCACCGGATCTCAGGCGGCAATCGTACCGGTCGCGAGCACGGACTCGAGGCGGGACTGGATCTTGTGCTTTTTCGAGTAAACGGTCTTGACGCTGATGTTCATCTTGGCCGCGATCTCGGCCGGATCCATGCCCTCAGCAAAGTAGAGCGTCGCGAAGGCGCGGTCTTTTTCGCTGAAGCCGTCGAGCATCCGAGCGGCGAGGGCCGCACGCTCGTTGTTCGAAGCGTGATCGAAAGGATCCGGAAGATCGCACACGAGGTCCGCTGCCTCCGAGAGGGCGGCCTTGTTCGGCTCGCGACGACGGGCGCGGAGGTAGTCGTAAGCGCAGTTGATGGCCAGGAGCCCGACCCAGCTCGAGAAGCGGTTGCCGCGCGCGGGGTCGAAGCTGCGGAGCTTGTGCATGTTGTTCGTGAGGAGCGAGACGAAGAGCTGCGCGTAGACTTCGCAGACGTCGTCCTGCGAGACGATCGACGAGAACCGGCGGGTGACCTTCATGATGCACCGGCTGATCAAACGCTCGTAGCGCGCCTGGAACTCGCGCCATGCAGACGGGCGATTCAAGAGCAGCTGCGAGATGAGCTTCATGTCGCTCTCGATCATCTCGTCCTGGCTGGTCGGAACGAGCGCGAGCTCCTGACGACCGACGAAGAAAACGCCACTCTCGTCCGGCTTCCGCCTAGGGGCGACCTCCGTCACGGAGTGGCTGGATGCAAAGTGGCTCGTCATGGGCATACTTAGGGCGTTCATCTCGGAGGTCTCCTCGGCGCATCGCGCCGTCACGAAAAAGGGCGTCGGCCGTTGCCGCGCGATAGGCCCCAGAGCACCCGGCGTGCCAACCCGAAAGCGGGACGGGAAATGGAGCGAGGGCGGGGAAGATTCCTCAAAATCCTCGCGTATCCTGCAACTGGAGCCCGCTCAGCGTGTTACGCAGCGAGCCGGCGAGCGTAACTTCGAGCGTAACATTCCAGGTTGGTTACAGCCGATCGTTACGATCCGCCGGAATGTTACGGCATGTGTTACGCGGGGCCTCGGAGCCCCACACCAACGTCACGAAGTGATCTCGGTGCCCTTCGCGCGGACGAAGGCGGCGACCTTCCGCATGGGAACGCGCGCGGGGCAACGAGCCTCGAGCTCGGCGAGGCGCTGATCGGACACAACGGCGAAGGATTTCATGGCCGCATCGAAATCCGGCATGCTCCGCGAGCTGGCGAGCATGAGATCCATCGTTCCGCCGTAGGCGCCGCCCGACTTGCGGGCTCGGACCCCTTCGCCGATGTCGCAGAGGCCACAGGCAATGCAGCCACTCAAGGTGGGAAGCGTGCGGCGCTCGTCGGGAGCTACCGGAGGGAGGCGGTCTGCCTCGTAGCTCGCCCGGAAGGCCGCGATCCCGCGCCGAGGCCCGAGGATCACCCGCACGAGCGACCACGCCAAAATGAGCAGCGCGTAGAGTCTCTCGACCATGGGACGCGCGATCTTCGTCTGCCTTGGCGAAGGGCGCAAGGCGTTGTACGCCCTTCGGATGAGAGCTCTCGGCCTCTGCCTTTCGCTCCTCTTTGCAGGCTGTGCGCACGAGCCGCACACGAAGGCCTTCTCGGCGCCCGCTGAAACGCATGCCACCGGCGCCGCTTCGGAGGACAACCTCGCCTTCGCCAAGACGGCGAACGACGCCGAGCGGAAAGCTGGTCAGGTCGGGATGGCCACCTGGTACGGCGCCGCGTTTGCCGGCAAGAAGACCTCGAGCGGCGAGCGCTTCGACCCGAGCGCAATGACCGCCGCGCACCGCAAGCTCCCGTTCGGAACCTGGGTGGAGGTTCGCCGCGTCGACACGGGAACGAGCGTGCGTGTGCGGGTCACCGACCGCGGTCCATGGGGTCACGCGGATCGCATCATCGACCTTTCGCGCGCGGCCGCGGAGCGGATCGGTCTGGTGAAGGAAGGGCTCGTGAAGGTCGAGCTCCGCGTCGTCTCCGGCCCCGAGTGAGCGTTCGTCCCGCGCTTCTCAGAACACGCGAACGGAGGTGCGGAAGGTCGCTGCGTAGGCCACGTACAGCCGCCCCGCCTCACGGATCCACGCGAAATCTTTCTCCGTCAAGCTGCGCACCACTCTCGCGGGTCTTCCAAACGCAAGCGTGCGCGGAGGGATCATTGTGTTGGGTGACACGAGCGAGCCTGCTCCGAGAATGCACTCGTCGCCGACGCGTGCTCCGTCGAGGACGATGCTTCCCATGCCGATGAGGGTGCGGCTGCCCACCGTGCAGCCGTGAAGGAGCGCGAGGTGCCCGATGGTCACGTCGTCGCCGATGGTGGTCGCGGCTTTTTCGCCCGTCACGTGGACTACGGCGTTGTCCTGGATGTTCGTGCGCGCTCCGATGCGGATCGGAAAGACGTCTCCGCGAATGACCGCGCCGAACCAAACGCTCGACTCGTCGCCGAGGTGAACGTCTCCGATCACCGTTGCGTTCGGGGCGATGTAGACGTCGCGCCCGATAACGGGTCTAACCCCGAGATGCTCGTAGAGCGGCATAACGCCGTCACCTACCGGCCTGCATGAGCGGCAAGCTCCGGACGCCGCCGCGAGCTCGTTCGCGCGGTAAGAGGCTCTTCAGCGCGTTCGCGGTCGGCGTACCGGCGAGGGAGTGCTTGTGCGCGCGCACGATCTCTACTTCGACGATCTGCCCGACGGTCTCCAGCTCCGCCGCTCCTTCGATGTGCACGATCTCGTTTCGCTCGGTACGGCCCGAGACACCGCCCGGCATGTTGCTCTTTTTGCTCGCCCCTTCGACGAGCACCCTCTGCGTCGAGCCCACCAGCCGCGCAAGGTGCGCCTGGCCTTGGGCTTCGATGAGCGCGAACACCCGGGCGAGACGTTCGCTCTTCACGGCTTCGGGCACGTCGTCGGCGAGCTTGAGCGCCGGCGTGTGCGGGCGCGGCGAGAACTTGAAACCGAAGACCTGGATGAAGCCGACCTCGGCGAGCATGCTCAACGTGGCTTCGAAATCCTCGTCTGTCTCGCCAGGGAAGCCGACGATGATGTCCGTGGAGATCGTCATGTCGGGACGAGCGGACAGCAGGCGGCGCGCGCGTTCGATGTATTCTGCACGGGTATAGCGGCGGATCATTCTTCGCAACATGCGGTCGCTTCCCGACTGCGAAGGGAGGTGCACGTGGCGGGCGAGGACGTCGAGCTCGGCGTGGGCGAGGGCGAGGGACGGCGTCGCGTGGCGGGGATGATGGCTCGTGTAACGCAGGCGGGCGAGGCGCGGCACTTGCGCAGCAATCAGGCGCAAAAGCCCCGGAAATTGGCTCTCGTCAGGATCGTCCGAGGCGGGCGGAGGAAGCGCGGGATCGCGGAAGCTGTCCACGGTCTGTCCGAGGAGGACGACCTCGCGCACACCAGCGTCGACCCACTTGGCGACTTCGGCCACCACCTCTCGCGCTGGACGATAGCGCTCCGGGCCGCGCGTGTACGGCACCACGCAGAACGAACAGCGCTCGTCGCAACCCTTCATGGTGGTGACGAAGGCGCTGACGCTCTTTCTCGACGGATCAGGCGCCGCAGCGAGGAACTTCGGCTCGTCGATGTCGAAGACCGTGCGGGCGAGTGGCGGCGTTCCCGCGCGCTGGCCCTCGACGAGGGCCGGAAGCTCCGCGATGTTGTCGGGGCCGATCACGATGTCGACGTGGCGGATCCGCTCGAGGATGCGTTCGCCCTCTTGCTGCGCCACGCAACCCGCGACGCAGATCACCAGATCGGGCCGGGCCAGCTTCAACGGCGCGAGCTTGCCCACTTCACTCCGCAGCTTGTGCTCGGCTTTTTCGCGCACGCTGCAGGTGTTGAAGACGACGAGATCCGCTTCTTCAGCGGTCGAACATGCCGTCCAGCCGAACGCACGCAGCACCTCCTCCATGCGGTCGGAGTCGTGCACGTTCATCTGGCAGCCAAAGGTGACGACGTGGAACCGGCCAGACATTTGAGGCAGGAATTAGCATGTTTCAATCCGAGTACCTAAGGGCTAATCTGCGTTGAAAATCATGAGCCAAGCCCACCGCTTCGAGACCCTCGTCGACATCTTCAAAAGCAGCATCTCGGCTTTTCCGGATCGCGAGCTCTTCGGCACCAAGCGTGGCGGTCAGTGGCATTGGACGACCTACGCCGAGTTCGGCAAGGAGACGGACCAGTTCCGCGCGGGACTCGCATCGCTCGGTGTAAAGGCCGGAGACAAGGTCGCCGTCATCGCAGACAACCGCGTGGAGTGGGCCGTCGCGGCCTACGCGTGCTTTGGCCTCGGAGCGGCTCTCGTCCCCATGTACGAAGCTCAGCTCGAGAAGGACTGGGACTTCATCATCCGCGACTGCAGTGCGTCGGTCGCCATCGTCGCCACCGACGCCATCCTCGAGAAGAGCAAAAAATTCCTCGAGACCATCCCGTCGCTCAAGCACATCATCAACCTCGAGCACGCCCAAGAAACGAACGGCGCCAGCAAGACGAACGGCTCGAAGAACATCCATGACTACCGCGCGCTCCTCGAGACGAAAGAGAGCGTCCCCGCCGTCCAGCCCAAGAGCGACGACGTCGCCTGTCTGATCTACACGAGCGGCACCACGGGCAACCCGAAGGGAGTCATTCTCTCCCACCACAACATCGCCTCCAACGTCACGGCCATCCACGACGTCTTCCCGATGACGCCGGAAGATCGCAGCCTTTCGTTCTTGCCGTGGGCGCATTCCTTCGGCCAGACGTGTGAGCTCCACGCGCTCTTCTCTACGGGCGCGAGCATGGCGATCTGCGAAGCGATCCCCAAGCTCATCGACAATCTTGCCGAGGTGCAGCCCACGCTTCTCTTCAGCGTTCCTCGTATTTTCAACCGGATTTACGCATCGGTGCAGAAGACGATCTCGGAGAAGCCGGGTTTCGTCCAGGGCATGGTGAAGACGGCGATGGCCTCTGCTGCGAAGGAGCGCGATGGAAAACGCCTCACGCTGCGCGAGCACTTCTGGCTCACCGTCACCGACAAGATCGTCTTCGAGAAGGTGCGCGCGCGCTTCGGCGGTAAGCTCAAATACGCCTTCAGCGGCGGAGCGGCGATCTCTCGCGACGTTGCCGAGTTCATCGATGGCCTTGGGATCATGGTCTACGAAGGCTACGGCCTGACCGAGACGAGCCCCATCTCCACCGCGAACTACCCGAAGGAGCGCCGCATCGGCTCGGTCGGTCGCGCGATTCCCGGGGTGCGCATATTCATCGACACCACGTCGAACGGCGGGAAGAAATCCGAAGCGGGCCGCGAGGAGGGCGAGATCATCGTCTACGGCCCGAACGTGATGGTCGGTTACCACAATCGCAAGGAAGAGAACGACGCTGTGTTCACCAAAGACGGCGGCTTCCGCACGGGCGACATGGGCTACCTCGACCCGCACGGATTTCTCTACATCACCGGGCGCATCAAGGAGCAGTACAAGCTCGAGAACGGCAAGTACGTCGTGCCGACGCCGCTCGAAGAAGAGCTCAAGCTGTCCTCGTTCGTCGCCAACGCCATGGTCTACGGAGACAACCGCCCTTACAACGTCGCGCTCATCGTAGTGAACGTCGACGCCGTGAAGAAGTGGGCGACGAAAGAGGGCGTCCCGGCGGGATCAATCGACGGGTCAGAGAAGCTCCTCGCGCATCCCCAAGTGCGTGAGCTCTTCAAGGCCGAGGTCGAGAAGTACTCGGAGAAGTTCAAGGGCTTCGAGTCGGTGCAGGACTTCGCGCTCATCGACGATGACTTCACCGCCGACAACGGGATGCTCACACCGAGCTTGAAGTTGAAGCGCCGCGTGGTGCTCGAAAAGCACCAGCCGGTGATCGATGCACTCTACAAGAAGAAGAAGGAATCTAAGAAGGGCGCCTCGTCGGCCACCGCCAGGTAGCAAAGCCGGTCGTCGATGTTTCCTGCGTTTCGGCAATTCCTGTCGACCCCGCTCGTCGTGCTGTCGGGCGGCGCCGTCACGCCTGCGTCACTGATCATTGGCACGACGCTGCTGGTCGGATCGATCGTCGTTGCGCGCATCGTCGGAGCGTCGGTGCGGAGGCTGCTCGCGGCGCGCGGTCAGCCCGTGGGGGCACAGTTCGCGGTCGCCAAGATCGTCAGGTACGCCATCATCGGCGTCGGCACGCTCACCTCGATCAGCTCGACGGGCATCCAGCTCGACGCCGTCCTCGCGGCCTCCGCCGTGCTCCTCGTGGGGATCGGCTTTGGTCTGCAGAGCATCGCCCAGAACTTCATCTCCGGCATCATCCTGCTCATCGAGCAACCCGTGCGAAAAGGGGACTTCGTCAAGGTTGGCGACGCCCTCGGCGTGGTCGACGACATCGGCCTCCGCGCGACGACCATCATCACCCGCGACGAGGTGACGATCATCGTTCCGAACAGCGGCCTCATCACGTCTCCCGTCGTGAACCACTCGCAGCCCACGCACGAGCTCCGCATCCACGTCGAGGTCGGTGTCGCCTATGGGAGCGATCCGAAGCACGTGCGTGAGGTGCTCCTCGCCGTCGCCGCCGCAGACCCTCAGGTCATGAGGGATCGCGTGCCCGAAGTACGCCTCGAAGGCTTCGGGGAGTCGACCTTGAACTTTTCGCTCCTCGCTTGGATTTCACATCCCAAGGAGGATCTGCGCGTGGCCTCGGGGATCCGTTTTGCGATCGTCGCCGCGTTCGAGAAGGAAAAAATCGTCATTCCGGCTCCCCAGCGCGAAGTCCGCCTCAAGGCGAGCTGAGGTTGCGCGCGACGTCGACGAGAAAGGCGCGCGCGCGACGTCGCAGGAACGCGAGGAGCATGAAGCCGACGGTGAGCGCGGGGCTCCCAGCATCGACGCTGCGCTTCGTCGTGGGCGTCACGCTGCAGCCGCCATGAGAGGTGACGGGCTCGCGTCCGGCGTCGCTCGCGGCGTCGATGCCAGAATCGACGATGGGGGCTGTTTTCCCTACGCAAGCGCCCGTTCGACAGACTCCGACAGTGCAGTCGCCATCGGCGCGGCAGCGGTCCGGCCCGCTCGCGCAGCCGTCGTTCGAGATGCACTGACGATCGCCCGAGGTGGTCGTCGCGGCGCAGTGAAATCCGTTCCCGCACTCCGCGTCGATCGCGCACCCGCGCCCGCAAACCCGACCAGCCGCTTCCCCGGTGCCGATGTCGATGCAGCGCGCGTCGTCGCCCGCACCTGCGCACGCGCCCGTCTCGCGCACGCATGGGGAGCAGACCTCTCCCTGCGCGCCCGTGCGCTCGCACACTCCGGCCACGCAGACGAACCCCCCGGGACACGTTGCGCCCACGTCGCATCCCGCCTGGCCCGTTCCAGGGTAGAGCGCGCACACGCCGTCCTTGTCGTCTTGCTCGAGCGAGCGCCACGAAATTCCCCCTGGGTAGGCGGCGCTCATCGTGGCGCTCGGATCGGTCGAGTGGCCGAGTCCGAGGGCGTGACCGAGCTCGTGGGTGAGGATCGAGCGCGCATCGTTCGTGCCGTTTGCGCCGTCGAGCGACCACTTGAAATCGACGCCGTTCAGATGGATGTCGGTGTCGACGACCCCTCCGCTCGCATCCGTGGAGACCACCGTCTGCGCTGCGGCGCCTCGGACGAGCGCAGCAGGCCACACGTCGTCGTGCCAGATGATCGCGTTCACTCCGTCGTTCGCTCCTGTGACAGCGGCCCTGCCGGCGACGACTCCGCGCCATGCCGTGCAGCCAACGCGTCCCCACGATCGTAACGCCAGGTCGAGCTCCGCCAGCGCTTCACCGTTGAGGTCGCGCGGCTCGGGGAGAGCGAGGGTGAAGGCGATCGGAAGCTTGGCAGAGGGCCACGTCGCGGGGGGCGTCGCTGGCGTCCAGAAGCCAACGAGGAGGGCGACGGGGAGTGCGAAAAGCGCCACCGCTTGAGTCTACCCCGTTTGACTCGCCTGCGCGTGCGGGTAGGGTTCTAGACTCCGTGACAGAGCCCATCGAGCGCTACGCCGAATCCGAAATCCCGACCGAATACGGTCCAGTGCGCGTGGTCGTTTACCGCGTCGGGAAGGAAAGCCGAGATCCGCGATCCATTCCCGAGGAGCACATGGCGCTCGTGGTCGGCGATCCGTCGAAGGGCTGCGCCAACGGCGAGGTGCTCGTGCGTGTGCACTCCGAGTGCTGGACCGGCGAGGTGATCCGCTCCCGGAAATGCGACTGCCGCGAGCAGCTGGATCACGCGCTCCTGGAGATCCAGAAGACGGGCTGCGGCGTCGTCGTCTACCTCCGGCAAGAGGGGCGGGGGATCGGCCTCGGCAACAAGATTCGCGCGTATGCGCTCCAGGAAGAAGGTGCCGACACGGTCGACGCGAATCGCATGCTCGGCTTCGCCGACGACGCGCGGACTTACGACGTAGCGGCTGCGATCCTCAGGGATTTGAGGGTCACGCGCGTGGTCTTGCTCACCAACAACCCCGCGAAGGTCGACGGCCTCGTCGCTCACGGAATCGACGTTGCCCGCCGCGCTCCCATCGTCATCCTCCCGAATGAGCACAACGCTGACTACCTCGATGTGAAGGCGAGACGCATGGGGCACGAGCTCACGGGCGATGTCCACGTCATGCCCGACGGAAAAAAATGAAGCCGCTGACCGCGGCGGTCATCCAGCTCTCGAGCCAGGAGGACGTGGACAACAATCTCGCGCGGGCTCGCGGGCTCGTCGAACAAGCGCGTACGGCCGGGGCAGAGCTCGTCGTCCTTCCCGAAAATTTCGCGATCATGGGCGAAGAAGACGAGAAGCGGGCGCTCGCCGAATCGCTGGAAATCGGCGGTAAAATAAGCTCTTTTTGCGCGTCGCTCGCCAAGGAGCAAGGGGTGTTCGTCGTCGCCGGGGGAATGCCGGAGAAGAGCGACGATCGCGATCGCCCCTTCAACACGTCGGCTCTCTTCAATCCATCGGGAGAGCTCGTCGCGCGTTACCGAAAGATTCACCTCTTCGACGTCGACGTGCCGGGCGGGCAAAGCTACCGCGAGAGTCGCTCGGCCACAGGTGGCGTCGAGCCCGTCCTCGCAGACGTCGGCGGCGTCACTCTGGGAATGACGGTCTGCTACGACCTTCGCTTCCCGGAGCTCTATCGCCGTCTCGCTGAGCTCGGCGCGCGGGTTGTCACCGTGCCTGCGGCCTTCACGCTGATGACGGGGAAGGATCACTGGCACGTCCTTCTGCGAGCGCGCGCCATCGAAAATCAGATGTTCGTCCTCGCCCCCGCGCAAACGGGCAAGCATCCGAAAGGGCGACAGACCTATGGAAAGAGCCTGATCGTCGATCCCTGGGGAGACGTGCTCTGCCAGGCAGGGGAAGGGGAAGGCTTCGCCATCGCCCGTCTCGATTTCGCAGCTCAAGACCGCGTGCGCGCCGCGCTGCCGTGCCTCACCCACCGGAAGCTGTGATGGCCGCGAGGGTCGTCCGGCACATCCCCATCAATGATCTGAAGGCGCAGCACGCATCCATCGAGAGTGAAGTGATGGCCGCGGTCGGCGAGGTGATCGCCGCTCAGTCATTCATCCTGGGCGAGCCTGTGGCGGCGTTCGAACGCGCACTCGAGGCGTACGTCGGGGTGAGCCATGCCGTCGGGGTGGCCTCTGGAAGCGACGCCCTCCGCCTTGCGCTGCTCGCTCTCGGGATCGGCCCCGGCGACGCGGTCCTCACCACGCCGCTCACCTTCTTTGCAACGGCCGGGGCGATCGCGAACACCGGCGCCACCCCCGTCTTCGCTGACATTGATCCGTGCACTATGCAATTATCTGCTGGTTGTGTTCGGGACTCTATTTCCCGGATGGATCGCGCCGGTCCGCGCCTCCGCGCCATCCTCGTCGTTCATCTCTTCGGCTCGTGCGCGGACATGGACGCTCTCGGCGCGGTGGCCAAGGAGCACGGGCTCTACGTGGTGGAGGACGCCGCTCAGGCGATGGGCGCAACGTACGGAGCGCGGCACGCCGGCAGCATCGGCACCCTCGGTTGCACCAGCTTCTTTCCGAGCAAGACCCTCGGCGGCTGGGGGGATGGCGGCGCCGTCTTCACCTCCGATCCCAATCTCGCATCACGCGTCAGGCGGCTGCGCGTCCACGGCCTCGACGGCGGAGGGCACGTAGAGGTCGGCTTCAACAGCCGTCTCGACGCGCTCCAAGCCGCGGTGCTCTCGGTCAAGCTCCGGCATCTCGAGTCGTGGCTCGACAAGCGGGCTCGCGCGGCGTCCATCTACCGAGAGTTGCTCGCGCCGATCGCCGAGGTGACCACGCCAGAAAAAAGCTCGAAGGGCCGCGATGTGTTCAGTCCCTACGTCGTGCGGGTAAAAAGGCGTGATTTGCTCGCGGCGCATCTCCGTAGCGAGGGGATCGAGACGCGGTGCTACTACCCGTCGCTGGTGTCGTCCGAGCCGTGCTTTCGTGGCTCGAACCGCGCGCAGTTGCCCAACGCCGAGCAGGCGAGGGGAGAGACGCTGGCCATCCCGCTCTTCGCGGAGATCACGCTCGACGAGCAGACGTACGTCGCCGAGGCGATCGCCCGCTTCCGTTAGGTCAGATGCTCACGGGCGATGTCGGCCCACGTTCCGGCGGGTTCGAGCTCCAAGTAGCGCGCCCAATGGGTGCGTGCGCGCGCGCGCTGACGGAGCTGCTCGAGGGCCATCGCCAAGTTGAAATGCGCGTCCGCGAAACGGGGATCCCGCCCGATGGCCATCTCGAAATAAGGAACTGCGTGCGCCGCTTCCCCGCGCTCCAGCATGACGTAGCCGAGGTTGTAGTGCCCCTCGGGCTGGCGGTCGTCGATCGCCAACGCCTTCAAATATAGGGCTTCGGCGCCCATGTCGTCTCCTCGGCGAAAGCGAATGTTCCCGAGGTTGGTGTGGGCGATCGCCAGCTGAGGATCGATCTGGAGGGCGCGCGTGTAGAGAGCCTCGGCCTCGTCCCACGTGTCCGGGTCTTCGTCGAGCATGCTGGCCTTGGCGTACAGATCGTAAGCCGTCTTGGCGCGGCCCTGGGCCGACTCGGGGCGAAGGACACGCACGACATCGTCACGAAGCGCAGTCACTTCGAAGTCGAGCACCAGCTGACCGGTGACTGGCTCGAACGCCCCGTCGTGTGCCCGCACGACGACGCGGCGGCCGTCGCTGACGATCCGCAGCTCCTGGAGCGGCCGGGTCACCTTGGGGAGACTCTTTTTGAGCGCGCCAATGGCTCGCGCCACCTCGCGCAGCTTTACGTCTTTGGACAGAAGCAGCGTGGCGCGGAGGGCGATGAGATCCTGGAAGGTGTACGCGCGCCTTCCTTTTTTTGCGCCGGAAGGGGTGACGATATCCGCGCGATCGAGGGTGCGGAGGCGCGCTTCGGTGAGCCCGAGGAGCTTGGCCACTTCGCGCATCGAGAAGACGTCCGTCACCGGCTCGCTTCCGTGGGTGCTCGCCGTCGTCGGATGCGACTGGCGTAAAAGCGGAGCGGGCTCGAGAGGAAGACGCCCGCCGCCCTGGCCGAACGCCACGCGAATAAGCGTTCCGCCCTTCGGCTCCACCGGCGGTGACTTCTTCTTTTTCGGTTTTCGCTTGTCCGGTAAGCCGGGGCGTTCGTCTGTGGTGTTCGTCATGGGAGGTCGGGCCGTCGCGCCCGAGCGTCAGTGTCGGCTGCTGCCCTTAGTCGCGGGGAAGCTCACAATCAACGGTGCCTGGACGTCGACGTCAATCCTCACCCCCCGAGGATCGACCTTGGCCGTGACCTCACACCGCGAAAGCCCCAAGATTCCAGGGGCTCGGCTGGCGGCCTCCCTGTGCGCAATTCGGGTCGCGCGCAGGCGGAGGTGCAAATCTCGACCGGCGACAGCGGCGACGAAGGCTCGCTCCGACGCCGGAAGCTCAGGCAGAAGAAGGATGAGACTGGTCGTTCCGTACCAGACCGTCGTCCCATTTTCGATGCGCTCCCGTCCTTCACTCACCGAATCGGCGCACGTAAGGAGCTCTCGCCAGCGCGGGTCCGAGCTGCGAACGAGGATCGTGTGGCGTGCCGATAAGAGAAGCGGCCCTCGGGTTTTCGACAACCCCGGACCGCGTGCAGGCAACGTCACGAAACGGATCGTGCCGGCTTCGATCACTTGCGATCAACTTTTTCGGCATTGATTCTCACCGGGCCCAGGGCGACGCTAGGCGCGAGGCAAACGATGGCGTCGAAAAAGAAGAACAAGACCGCGGCAAAAAAAGGGAAACCGCCTGCGAAAAAGTCCTCGGTCAAGAAGAAGGCGCCAAGCCCTGGGTCAAAGAAGCCAACGAAGAACGCGGCACCGAAAAAAAAGAGCGCGCCGGCCAAGGTCGCCGCTCGGAAGAAAGACCCGCGGGTTTCCGCCTTCTCCTTCGACATCATCGACCAGGTCGAGCACTTCTCGGCGTCGCCCGAGGTCATCTACCGCGCCTGGCTCGACTCGGCCGGCCACTCCGCATTCACCAATAGCAAGGCGAAGGTGGACGCGCGCATCGGCGGAATCTTCAGCGCGTACGACGGCTACATTTCCGGCGTGACGACGGAGCTCGTCGAGAATGAGCGCATCGTCCAGCGATGGCGCGCGACGGACTTTCCCGGCGACTATCCCGACTCGAAGCTCGAGCTCACCCTGACCCCGCAGAGCGGGGGCACGCGACTGAGCTTGCGGCACTCGTCGGTGCCCACTATCAACGTCAAATCATACGAATCGGGCTGGCGCGAGCACTACTGGCAGCCGCTGCGCGCGTACCTCGCAGGCCTCGCCACCGGGTAGCGGCTCGAGAGTCTACGCTCGAACTACGAAAGCGAGCTCGCGGCGAGGACGCGGGCGACGGCGACATCTAGCGGCACGGTGATCTGCTCGACCACGATGCCCGCGGCGGTCGACTCGATCCACGCTGCGTGGGCCACGAGCGGCTGAGGGACGCGTGAGACCGCCGTCTTCGGGCCGGAGATTCCGTCCGGCGCTTCGCCTACGCTGCCGACGTTCACGACGCGCACCTCGCCGACCATGCGATCAAACGGCACGTGGCTCATTCCGCAGACGATGATGTCCGCGGCATCGTCGCCGATGAGAGCGTTCATCTCTTCGTCGCTCATGTCGTGGGTGAACGCCTCGGCGGGATCAGCGGGGGATCCGTGGACGAGCAAGAGCTCGCGTCCATCGTCGAGTGGGATTCGCACGTGGGTCGGCAGCCGCTTCAAACGCTCCAAGATCAAATCGCCGAGCTCGCCCCGCGCCGCGCGCATACGGTCGATCATCTGTTGCTCGTGCTCGTTCGACGCGTGTAGGTCGGTGGGATCCAAGGTAGCGAGTGCCTTGTCCGACACGCCCTGGACCATCACCGCGCCGGCGGCCACCAAGCGTCGCCATGTTTCGAGCGGAGCCGGGCCTGGAAAGACGATGTCGCCGGCGACCAAGAGCTTGTTGAACGACCTCCGCTCGGCGGTCGCGAGGACGGCCGCAAGCGCGTCTAAGCGGCCGTGAATGTCCGAAACACAGAGGAGTCGCATCGCTTGCGGATCGTAGTCTCCTCAACTTGCGGAGTCGAGGCCTCGGCGGTAGGCACGCAAGCAGACCTAGCGGAATGAGACAAATGTCCGCTAAGCTCGGCCTCATGACGAACGCCGATCCCTCTGAATTTACGGCGATCCGTGACGAATTTCCCTCGCTGAAGAAGGGCGTCCACCTCATCAGTCACTCCCTCGGCGCGCTCCCCAAGAAGGCGCGAACGTACGCCGCGCAGTTCCTCGACGAGTGGGAAGACGATTCGATCAACGCGTGGGGCGCGTGGCTCCCGGCGGTGCGCTCCCTCTCCGACACGATCGCGCGGGTCATCGGCGTCGACGAGGGCACGGTGGTGATCCTCCCGAACGTCTCCACGGTGCAAGCTGCCGTCGCCTCGTGCTTCACCTTCGAAGGGCCGCGAAAGAAAATCGTCTACGACGACCTCAATTTTTCGACGGTGCATTACGTCTGGCAAGAGCAGGCGCGACGCGGCGCCGAGCTCGTGGTGGTCCCCTCACGCGATGGCATTCACGCGCCAATCGATGAGCTCCTTGCAGCGATCGACGAAAAGACGCTCCTCGTCCCCATCAGTCACGTTCTCTTCCGCTCGAGCGCCCTTTACGACGCCAAGCGGGTCATCGAGCGCGCACACCAGGTCGGCGCAATGGTGCTCCTCGATTGCTATCAGTCCGCCGGGACCGTGCCCCTCGCGCTCAAGGAATTGAACTGCGACATGGCGTGCGGCGGCTCGGTGAAATGGGCCTGCGGGGGCCCGGGGGCCGCGTATCTCTACGTTCGTCCGGACCTCGTGAAGACGCTCCGCCCTATGAACGCCGGCTGGTTCTCTCACGAGCAGCCCTTCGCGTTCGACATGGGACCGATGCGTTACGCGCCGGACATCTGGCGCATGATCGGCGGCACCCCGGCGATTCCTGCCGTGTACAGCGCGCGCGCGGGATGGGAAATCGTAGAGAAGCTGGGCGTGGCCAAGATCCGTCAAAAGTCCCTGCGCCAGACCAAGCTGCTGCGCGGGATGGTCGAAGACCGCGGGTTCACCGTGAACACGCCGCACGCCGACGACGGTCGCGGGGGCACGATCTGCTTCGATTTCGAAGGAGCGGAGCGCGTATCCCGCGTGCTATCCAGCAGGAAATATTTCCACGACTACCGGCCGAAATGCGGCCTCCGGGTGAGCCCCCACTTCTACACCACCGACGAAGAGCTGGACGGGTTCATCCGTGAGCTCGACGAGGTGCGCGCTTCCGCGGCCGATGGAGCGCCTGCGCGAACGTATTCGTCGGCATAGTCACCACGATCTAGCGTGCAGAGACGGGTGGTGTAGTCTCCTTTCCAGCTCCTCCATGCCGACTTGTCCGAGCTGCCGAAAACGCTACCCGGAAAACGTGACGACCTGTTCGGTCGACGGGGACACGCTTCTGCCGAACGAGGCGTTCAGCGGCGTCGACGCGGATCTCGCCGCGGGGCACGTGGTTGGTGAATACAGGATCGACAAGAAAATAGGCGAGGGCGGCTTCGGCAGCGTGTACCGCGCCGTCCACCCGTTGATCGGGAAAACCGCGGCGATCAAGGTGCTGAATCGCCAGTACTCGTCCAACCCGCAGATGGTCTCGCGCTTCATCTCCGAGGCGCGGGCGGTCAACCAGATCCGCCATCGCAACATCATCGACATCTTCTCGTTCGGCGCCCTCGAGGACGGGCGGCAGTACTACGTGATGGAGATGCTGGAGGGGATGACCCTCTCCGACTTCATGAAGGAGCGAGGTCGGATCCCGCCGGACGTGGCCATCCCGATCTTCCGCTCGCTTGCCCGTGCGCTCGACGCCGCGCACGCCGCGGGAATCGCGCATCGCGATTTGAAACCAGAAAATATTTTCCTATCCTTCGACGAGGACGGCGGGATTTTCCCGAAGCTGCTCGACTTCGGAATCGCCAAGCTCCTGGCGACGGACGGCGGCGCGAGCGGGCAAAAGACGCGCACCGGCACGCCCATGGGCACGCCGTATTACATGTCGCCCGAGCAGTGCCGGGGGAAGAACGTCGATCACCGGACGGACATTTATTCGTTCGGGATCATGGTGCACGAGGTCCTTACCGGGAAGCTCCCCTTCGAAGGCGACGACATGATGGATCTGCTCATCAAGCAGACGACCGCCCCGGCTCCGCCGCTGTCCAGCATCGTACCGGAGCTCCCCGCTGCGCTGGATGCACCGCTCCTTCGGATGCTCGAAAAGGATGCGGCCATGCGTCCCGAGTCGCTCTCCGCGGCCGTGGAGGGGCTGGCTCGCGCGGCGTCGGGAGCGGGCCTCAACGTGGTCGTCGCGGCAGGGCTGAGCGCAGACCTCCGGCACACACCACGGATGACGCCCGATCTCTCGCCCTCGGAGCTCGGCAGACTGGTCGAGGCCAGGACGATGATGGACGCGAGCACGGGGGGGGGGCTGACGCCCGATTCCAACGTGCCTCCTCCGCCGAAGAGTCGAATGGGACTGATTGCGGCGATAGGTGCAGTTTGCATGGTTCTCGGTGGTGGCGGCGTGATCTTCATGATGACCCGCAACAAACCCACGGTCGCTCAAGCCGCCCCAGCGATCAACGTCGTGTCACCGACGCCGAGCATGCCCGTCGTGATCGCCACGCCAAGCGCCGCGGCGGCGGTTGGAGCGCCCGTGGAGGTCGCGGTGACCGTGCGGTCCGTCCCCCAGCATGCCGCGATTTACATCGGCGACGAAAGAATCGGCGTCGCCCCCGGCCCGGTGAAGATACCGCGCGCCGACAAAGTGAGGCTCGTTCTCAAGGCCGAAGGGTTCGCACCGACCGAGGTCGAGGTGGAAGCGAAGCAAGACAACACGGTGAGCGTGAAGCTGACGAAGGCCGCGACGTCGCATCATGCGAAGCCCCCGGTGGGCCAAGGCGACAAGCCTGCGGACGCCATCGAAACCCCTACTTTCTGACGCCCGAGACCATCCTTCCGACCAGTCCGTGCGCGGCGGATTAAATGCGCGTGGCTCTTCGTGACACGAAGTTTCAAACAGCGGTTCGAGGAGGTGGGTCGTGGCGAAGTCCAGAGGCTGGCGCGTGCCTGAGCGGCTAAGTCGTCACGACCTACCGCGCTTGCCATACGGGCGGGCGACGATCGAAGTAGGCCTCCACCGCTTCGGCGTGGTCGGCGCTCGTCCACGTTGCGACGAAGCGCTCACGTTCGCTCGCGGCTAGCCCCGCGTCGTTCGCGCGCGCAGATCGCAAAAGCGTCTTCATTTGCGTGACGGCGTTGGGCGAACCAAGAGCGGTGTCTTTCCCCCAGGCGATGGCGAGAGCGACGCAGCCCCCGTCCTCGGCGAGCTCGTCGACGAGGCGAAGGGATCGCGCTTCCGCGGCCGAGACCTCGTGCGCGGTGTAAAGGAGCCGCGCTGCGGTCGAGTGACCGACCACGGATACCAATCGTGGAATCGTTCCCCACGCGGTCGTCACGCCTAGGCGCACCTGTTTGAAACAGATCCGCGCCGATCGGTCGGCGACCCGCAGATCGCAGGCCAGCGCGAGCTCGGCACCGCCGCCGAAGGCTGCTCCGGGAAGCGCCGCGATGACCGGGATCTCGAGCGCCGCGATCCGTGCGCAGATCGTTTCTCCTGCGTCGGCGAAGGCACGCGCCTCTCCCTCCGACGTGGCTTCGCGCAGCTCGCGGAGATCTCCGCCGGACGCGAATGCCGTCCCCGCGCCGGTGAGCACGATGGCCCGCAGTGTTCGATCGCGTTCGGCCTCGTCGAGCGCACGCCCGAGACCGTCCATCACCTCGCGATTGAGAGCGTTTCGTGCCTGCGGACGATCGATCGTCCAGATCCCGATGTTTCCGTCACGCTCCACGCGCAGCATGGGTTGTCTTCTTCGGCGTCATTTCGGCGTTCTTCAGGGTCTTCTTCCGCAGCCGGCGGGTGCGTCGTTCGTGCTCGAGCGCGTCGTCCTTCTTGCTGCTCTTCTTTGCGTTGCGGCGCGCCACGAGTCGCTCGGCGTGAGCGATGATCGCTCCGGCCACGTCGATACCGCTGGTGCGCTCGATACCCTCGAGCCCTGGGGAGCTGTTGATCTCGAGGATCTTCGGCCCTTCACGCCCCTCGAGCATGTCCACCCCCGCTACCTCGAGCCCCATCACCTTGACCGCAGCAACAGCCGCGTTGCAGTAGCGCGGGTCGAGCTTCACCCGCAGACCGAGGCCCCCGCGATGGAGATTCGAGCGAAACTCGCCCGATTTGGCCTGCCGGCGCATCGCAGCGACCACCCGCCTTCCGACCACGATCGCCCGGTAGTCGCGCCCCTTCGACTCGGCGATGTACTCCTGCAAAATGATGTCTTGGCCCATCGCCCAGAGCGTCTCGAGCAGCGAGGTAACGGCTTGCGGAGTCTCGGCGATCATCGTCCCGATCCCTTGCGCGCCTTGTTGCAGCTTCACGATGGCGGGCGTGCCTCCCACGAAGGAGAGCGCGAGATCCACGGAGTCGGGCGTCCGCGCGCATACCGTACGCGGGACATCGATGTCCTTCTTGGTGAGCAGCTGCATGGCGCGCAGCTTGTCGCGCGAGCGAGCGATGGCGACGGCGGTGTTGAGCACCGGCACCCCCATCATGTCGAACTGCCGGACCACCGCTAGCCCGTAGTTGGTGATCGACGCGCCGATGCGAGGAACGACGATATCCGCGTGAGGGACCGGGCGGTCGCCGAGGAACATCGAGGGATGCCCGCGCGAGACGACGATGTGAAAGTCCAGCGGGTCGGCGACGGTCACGTCGTGCCCCCGCGAGCGCGCGGCGAGGACGAGCCGGCTGGTCGAGTAGAGTGTCGCGTTACGCGACAAAACGAGGATCCGCATCGAGGCCGGAAGGTACGAGGCCTTTACCCCTCCGCGCAAGCGATGGGGACGCAAGCCACGCTGGAGCTGCCTAGCGGTTCGCGGCGACGGTCGCGTTCGACTCGGCGCTCGCGGCCTTGTCCTGCCCGTGATTGTTGGGCAGGAGCGCAAGGGCGGCAATGAGTGCGACCGCCAGGGCGCGAATCGTGAAGTGTTGGCGGGCGCTCATGTTGGTGTTCAATGCAGCGAACGTGCCCCGCGATGATTTGGCCTTCGGTGCGAGATTGTGCCTACGCGACCGTGACGTACGCGTCGCGGTAGACACACAATCGTCCTGTCGAGTGCGCCCGTTGCCACACTTTTTCCCGCGTCGCGGCGAATTGCGACGCGAAGTGAGAACGCGACCGCCTCTGGCGCTTTCCTGCGCCTCCCCATCGCCCTCGCGGTAAGCTCCGCGAAGCATGACGAGCGCAGATTTCGCCCCCTCCGCTGCCAGCGCGGCGAAAAAAATACCTTACGACCTCGACGCGGAGCTCGAGGAGCTTCCTCCGATCGACGGTGGGGACGATGACGAAGCTCCGTCTGCCGAGATCGACGAGCTCGACGAACAGCCCTTGGACGGTGGCGATCCCTTCGACGACGCGACCGGGGAGGGGGACCCAGTCGACGACGACGTGAGCGCTTCGGAGGAGAGCTCGTGGCTCGACGACGGCAGCCCGGCGGCCTTCAACGACGGCGCAGACTCGCCCGAGTTCCTCTCTGCGACCGCGGATTCCGAGAGCTTTTTGGCTGAAAACGACGAGCTCGGAGTCGGCGATGAAGACTTCGGTCTCGGAGCGGAGGACAAGGTCGCGCTGGTCGTCGACTCCGGCGAAGAGGGTCCTACCGATGCCGACGAGGAGCTCCGCGAGGCAGATTTACCGGCGCTCGACGATGATGACGAGGGAGAGGGCGAAGAGTCAAAGTTCTTCGAGATGACGACGGTTGGCGAAGAAGACGCCGGCGATCAGCCGTTTCCCTGGGACTTGCCGCCGTGGGAACGGGTAGGTGCACCGGTCGACGTGGGGGTGCTGAGCTGTGTCGCGTGCGGAGCGCGAGGGGTCATCGCGGCGCGCGCCGGAGGGCTCCTTCGAGTCGACTTGGAGGGAACGGCCACTCCGCTCGAAGCCGCGGGGCTGCCGAACGAGGGAATTTCTCGCATGTCGCTCATCGGCGCGTCGATCTGGGTGGAGACCGACGGCGGTATCTACGCCTCGAACGACGGAGGCGCGACGTTCTCCCGCGAGACGGGCTGGCCTTACGATCTCTCGTCAGGCGGTTCGTCGTCAGGCGGTCCCGCTCGGACGAAGTCGCCGGTGGGCGCTTCCGCAGTGACCGCGCTCGGCGAAGCGGGTGCGATCATGGCCGCCATCTATTCGGCAGAAGAGAATCGATCGTGGCTGGTGTGCTTCGACGCCGAAGGTGAAGGACGCACCGTCGCCGAAACCCGGGACGAGGTGAAGGACCTCGCGTGGGACGAAACACGCGGCGTCGTGTGGGCGGCGGGCGATTTCGGCGTGATCGCCTTTCAACCACCGCGGCGTTGAGCACCGGAGCCTCGAGCGTTCCATGAGCAAGATCATCGTCCAGAAGTACGGCGGATCGTCGATGGCGGATGTCGCCAAGATCGGCCTGGTAGCAGACAAGGTCGTAGCTGCGAAACGTGCCGGCCACGACGTCGTAGTCGTCGTGAGTGCGATGGGGAAGACGACCGACGAGCTCGTGGCTCTCGCTCGCAAGATCTCGGGGGCGGACGGAAGCGGTCACGATCACCCCGCGTCGTCGCCTCCCCGCCGCGAGCTGGATATGCTTGTTTCTACGGGTGAACGCGTGTCTATGGCCCTCCTGTCAATCGCGATTCAAGCGCGCGGTCTCGAGGCCATCAGCTTCACCGGAAGCCAATCGGGCATCCTCACCAACGACCGGCATTTCGATGCGCGTATCATCGAAGTGCGACCCCACCGCATCGAGGACGAGCTCGCGCGCGGCAAGATCGTCATCGTCGCCGGCTACCAGGGCATGAGCTACAAGCGCGAGATCACCACCCTAGGTCGCGGAGGCTCCGACACGACCGCCGTCGCCCTCGCGGCAGCCCTAGGAGCCGAGCGCTGCGAAATCTACAGCGACGTCGACGGCGTGTACTCCGCCGATCCGCGCGTGGTCGATGACCCGGTGCATCTTCCGGTCCTCGATCTGGCGACGCTCCAGGAGATGGCGGAAGCCGGAGCCAAGGTGATCAACGCACAGGCCGTCGAGTGGGCCCGCCGCGCGAAGATCACGATCCACGCTAGAAAAACAGCCGATTTTGCGCCTGCCGCTCTCGAAACTGTGGCGACAGAGAGCCCCCCGCTCGGTCGCGTTCGCGCGGTTGTCGGCCTCGACAACGTCGTGCACGTGCGCGTCGGTCGCGACTTTCGGCGCTTCCTCGATCTCGCGGCCGTGCTCGAAGCCCCGGTCGTCGACGTCGCTGGCACGGTCGACGAGGCGACGTGCGTCCTTCCGCTCCTCAACGTGCCGGACTGGGAGCGTTGCCGTGCGCGTCTCGTCGCAGAGCTCTCGTCAGTGACGTTGAAGGAGCGATGCGCGACCGTCAGCGTGGTCGGCTCGGAGCTCACCAGCATGCACGCAGTTCCCACATTTCTCTCCACGCTCGAAGATGCCGGGGCTTCGCCGATCGCGTTCGTTTCCGGCTCTCTTCGTCTGACGGCGGTCATCGCGTCGGAGAAGCTCGCCGTCGCCCAGCGCGCTCTTCACGCTATTTTCGTTCGAGAGAGCTAAGGGCTCATCCACCTCGCCGGGCGATGGCGGCGAAGGCCTTCCGCGGGCCGCGCTCATCCGGCGGAGCCACCACGGGATCTGCGGGACCGATCACGATCTGCAGCGCGCGCACCGTCGTTCGAGCGACGCCAGCGATCCCCGGATCGCCTGCCAGGATGAGGATCCGTCGCCACACCGCGAGCTGCGCGGGGGCGCGGCCGTCGGCGGCATACCAACCTGCCAGCTCTCGCAGCGCGGGGATGGCAGAGGGCTCTTTGCTCACGTAGGCCTCGAGGTCCTGGGCCGCTTCGTCATGCCAACCGAGGAGCCTTCGCACCCGCGCCCTTGCGTAGAGCAGCGAGTACTCCGACGGGACGTGAGCAAGCGCAACGGAGAAGACGCGCTCCGCCTCCCGGAAATCGCCGAGGCGCGCCCGAAGCCCGCCAAGCCCGAGGTAGCACTCCGCGCAGCTCGCATCGAGGGCGACCGCGTCTGTGTAGCGCTTGAGCGCCAGGTCCTCTTCGTGCGCTGCTTCGTGGGCGCGCGCCTCGCGAACGAGCTCGTCAACCGTGCTCGACGCCCGAACCTCGAAATGCACGAGCATCAGCAGCCCCGCCACGAGACCCGAACGAAGGTGTCGCGTGGTGTTCGCCCTCCGTCGCCTGGCGGGCTGCATCGGTGTCTACGAAAGATACGAACGGCTAGGAGTCGACGGACTGCGCGTCTTCGATCGCCACGGATCGGCTCGAGCGTAGGTTGATCTTGAGCATCTGCTTGCGAACGCGAACGGCGTCTGGGGTGACCTCGACGAGCTCGTCGGCGTCGATCCATTCCATGGCGGTTTCGATGTTGAGCGTACGGGGAACGGCGAGGGCGGTGTTCTCGTCCTTGCCGTGGTTACGCACGTTCGTGAGCTTCTTTTCCTTGATCGCGTTTACGTCGGCGTCATTCGGGCGGTTGTGCTCGCCGATGATCATGCCCTCGTAGACTTCGCAGCCTGGGCTGAGGAAGAATTGCCCGCGGGCCTGAAGGTGGTTGAGCGCGTATGGGGTCGACGTGCCCTGGCGATCGGAGACGAGAGCGCCGCACTGTCGCTTCATCATCGTGCCGCCCCACGGCTCCCAGCCGTCGAACATGGTGTTGAGGAGCCCGGTGCCGCGCGTGGAGGTGAGGAACTCGCCACGGAATCCGATGAGGCCGCGGGAAGGCACGCGGTATTCGAGTCGCGCGCGTCCGAAGCCGGGGTTGGACATCTTCACCATCTTGCCGCGGCGCTCGCCGAGACGCTGGGTGACGACGCCGATGAATCCGTCGGGAACGTCGACCACGACGAGCTCGATCGGCTCACAGAGGACTTCGTCGACCACCTTGGTAATGACCTCGGGGTTGCCGAGCTGCATCTCATAGCCTTCGCGCCGCATTTGCTCGACGAGGATCGCCAGCTGAAGCTCTCCGCGTCCGAGCATCGTGAAGGTGTCGGGCGTCTCCGTCTCTTCGAGGCGAACCGCGAGATTTCGACGGCATTCGCGCTCGAGACGCTCACGGAGCTGACGGCTGGTGAGGAACTTCGACGCCTTGCACTTTCCGGCAAAGGGCGAGGTGTTGACCCCGATCTTCATCTTCAATGTGGGCTGCTCGACGTGGATGCGGGGAAGCGCGCGCGTCTCCCAGCCGGGCGACAGATCGACGATCGTGTCGCCGACGTAGATTTCTTCGATGCCGGCGATCGCCACGAGCTCGCCCGCGGCGGCTTCGGTGGTCGACGTTCGCTTCAAGCCTTCGAAGGTAGAGAGGACCTTGATGGTCCCCTTCAACATCGCGCCGTCCTTGAGGACGCCGACGGCCTGGTTGGCCTTCACGGTGCCGGCGACGATGCGTCCGACCGCCAGACGACCGGTGTAGTCGTCGTGATCGAGGTTGTTGACCAGGATCTGAAGCGGTTTAGTTGGGTCACCCGGCGCCGGGGGGATTTTGTCGACGATGAGCTGGAAGAGCGGGCCGAGATCTTTGCCCTCGTCCTCCATGTTCATCTTGGCCATCCCGATCTTTCCGATCGCGTAAATGACTGGAAAGTCCATCTGGGCGTCGCTTGCCTGGAGGTCGCAGAAGAGATCGAAGATCTCGTTCAGGACGTCGTCGGGGCGGGCGTCGGAGCGGTCGATCTTGTTGATGACCACGATGATCGGAAAACCGAGCTCGAGGCACTTGCGGAGCACGAAGCGCGTCTGCGGGAGCGGCCCCTCGGCGGCGTCGACGAGCAGGAGCGCGCCATCGGCCATGAGCAGCGTGCGCTCGACCTCGCCACCGAAGTCGGCGTGGCCCGGCGTGTCGACGATGTTGATCTTGATCGTCTCTTTCGCACCCGGCGGCTTCCAGCGGACGCTGGTATTTTTTGCGAGAATCGTGATTCCACGCTCGCGCTCGAGGTCGTTCGAGTCCATGACCCGATCGACCATGACCTCGTTGTCGCGGAAGGTTCCAGCCTGGCGAAGCATGTAGTCGACCAGCGTTGTTTTGCCATGGTCGACGTGCGCCACGATCGCGATGTTCCTAAGTGTTTCTACAGCCATATTGGGCGTCTCAATAGCTTCTGGGGCTCATCTAAGCAAGGCGCTCGTCGTAGGCAGGGCCCGACAGAGGTGTCCCTGCGGGGCTGCCCCACACGCATACGACAGCCTTTTTTCCCAGTGGAGCGCAGGCGCGCGTGTTCATCGGCCCGCCTCTTCGATTCGTCCGGAAGCTTAGGTGCCGGGGGGAGGTTACTTCAGTCCAGACCGCGCACGGGCTTCGGCGTACGCATCGCTGACGGAGTAGGCGATGATCTCTTTGGCCTCGGCGATGCGCCCGATCCAGCCCGCGCGCTGTTCGGCGTCGCTTGGTGCGCCTTCCCGAAGCCCGTTCGCCCACGCGATGCCGTCGAGCGCTGCGCTCGGATTTCCCACGACTAACAGAGCAGCACGATCGGCCCACGTGAGCACCAACGGACCGAGCGCCAGGGTCTGGGTTCCGACCGCACCCGCCACCTCGAGGGCCATGATCCCGACGTCCGGATCGAGACGCCGGGGAAGCGCCGCTTGCAGGCGACGCGATACGTCGGTCATGGCCGTCGGATTGATGCCCTGCGGAGCCCAGCTCGGATTGAAGAGCTGGAGCCACGCGGCGATGAGCACCGGCAGATCCTTGGGCGGCGTGCGCATCACGGCCGACGCGTGCGCCTGAATGAGCTTGATGGCGCGCGCGAGGAGAAAGGTGCGCGCGGCGACGTTGGGCGTGGTGAGGAGCGACTCGCCGAGGACGAGCGTCGGAGGGTTGGAGCTTGCCGGGAGGCAGGTTTGCCCGAGCTGCGAGGAGACGAAAATCTGGATCCCTGGAACGCCCATTCCCGCCGCGAGCTGCTGGATCGCGGGCTGAAGCGGCGAGCCATGTTGGAGGGGTGCGGCACGGAGAGCTCTAAAATCAAGGGGAACAGCGCTATCGAGCGCGTCCCCGGTCTTCGACAGGAGCGCCCGCAGCGCAGGCGTGACGAGCTCGGGAGCAAGCAAATCATCGAGCCGGGGATCTCCACCCCGGGCGTCGGCGCCGCTGATCTGCACGGGCTCACCCGTGAACGCGGCGAGGGCAGCGGAAACCGCGCGGGCAGCATCACTCTTTCCACGAAGGTCGTAGACTGCAGCCATCATCTCGAAGAGAGCAGGCCCGAAGCGGCCCGCGGCAAGGGCGCGTCGGGCATCCGCTGCAGCGCGATCGAGCAGGATGTGCACGGCAGGCATCTGCTTCTGGCGGATGTAGAACTCGGCGAGCGCGCGAAGGACGCCTACGTCAGTCGGAAATTCCCGCCGTGCCGTTTCGAGTGTCTGCTCCGCTTTTCGTAGGTCGTGCGACGTGGTCTCGAAGATGCTCGAGAGCTCGATCAGGCGCTTGCGCCGCGTGGCGGGATCCCACACCTTGCCGAGAAGGTGCTGCTGGGCTTCGATGGCGCGCGCGGGATCGTTCATGCGCTTGTAGAGATCGACGAGGCGCTCCATCGACGCAAAATCGTCGGGGCTGCGCTTGAGAACTTCTTTGAACGCCAGCTCTGCGCGCGCGAGATTCACGGCGTGAACGGAGTACAGCTCTCCGAGGCGAGCATAGACGGCGCGCTGCTCGTCGGGGGTCGCCAGAAGGCGCGCTAGCCTGACCCAGGCTTGCTCCGCGGCGTCCCAGTCGCCTCCGGCCGCACACAGATCGCCGAATGCGCTGAGCGCGTCGGTGTGGTCGGGCTGAAGGGCCAGCGCCGCTTCGAGTGCCGCGCGTGCGCCGGCGGGATCGCCCACTTCGGCGAGAACGCGTCCGCGCTGAACTTCGAGGGCAAGGCGTTCGTCCGGATCGGTGATGCTGCCGACGCGATGCTCGAGAAGCAGGGCGAGCTCGGCACGCGAGCCGCGCTGCACGTAGAGGGCGGAGAGGCGAGCGAAGACGTCGGCGAAGGAAATGTCGAGGCTCGCTGCCTGCTCGAAGGCCGCGATACCCCGGTCGTCATCAATGACGTCGTCAATCCAGATCCGGCCCGCGTCGAACCAGGCGCCGAGCTGGTGCTCACGGACGAGGCTGGTGCGCGCCACGCTTTCCAGAGCCTCTGCAGCCCCGCGTGGATCGCCGGCGGTCTTGCGAGCCTCGGCTACGAGAGTCCATGTAGCGACGTCCCCGGCGTCCTCGCCGGCGGCGCGATCGAGGAGCTCGCGAGCTTCATCGAGCTTGCCGAGGCGCGTGGCCGCCTCCGCCGCTCGCACGAGGAGAGTCGCCACTTCGGCGGGGCGAGTGGCTCGCTGGACTAGGGCGAGCGTCGACTCGTACTGGGTAAGATTGTCGCCTTGTACGCGGGCGTGCGCGTTGTGGAGGCGAAGCGCCCAGATCGCCGGATCGGGCTGAGATCTCCCGAGCTCAGCGAGATCGCGCGTACCGTCCCAGTCCCCCGCACGCATCCGCAACCGCGCTGCCAGCCCGGCGTGGGCGCTGCACTCGCCGCCGGCAGAGCCTTCGAGGGCGCGCGCGATGGCCGCCATGACCGGCTCGATCTCATCGTCCCGCCCGTCGCCCACGAGCGCATGCTCGACATGACGCAAGCTCGGTTTGTGATCCGGGGTTTCATCGAGGATCGTCCGATGCCAGAGGAGAGCGCTCCCTGCGTCACTTCGACCGCGCGCGTCTAGATCGGCTAGCCGCTCGTAGGCTTCGCGGCGCACCGTGGGATCCTCGGCTTCACGAGCTTGGGCGAGAAGCTCGTCGGCAAGACGGGCGACCGAGCCCGCCACGATTTCCGTGCGTTCGAGGACGATCCGTTCGAGCCCCCCGGTTGCACCCGCAGCAGCGGCCGTCGCCGCCCGGACCGCGCCTTCTTTGTCGCCGACCCGCTCGTATTCGTGTGCCGCTTCGAGCAACAGCGCGTTTCTCGCCGCTCCCGTCGCCGACGCAGCGCGTTTCTCGCGCCACGCTGCGCCATCGGTCAGAGGCTCCGCGGCGATCCGTTCGTAGAGCTCACGGAGCGCGACGTCGTCGGGGCGGGCGCGGTGGGCCTCTTCCAGCCGATCGCTCGCGAGCTTGGTGTCGCTGTCCGCAACGAGCAACGCTTCCCGCACGCCGTCGAGCGCGGCTTCAAGCGGATCTTGGGTCGCCGCTCGTCGCTCGCGTATCCATCGAAGCACCACCTCGACGGCTCCCGTGCGCCTGGCGATGCGCTCAGAGATGAAACCGGCGATCGGCAACGTGGGGTCGGCGCGGTGGGCCTGCTCGAGGGAATCTAGCTTGGTTGCGTCCTCGGCATCCGCCGCCCGCTCTACGGCCTCGAGGCGCGCAACCGCTCCGCGAACGCCGTCACCAAGAGCGTCCGCCATCGCGTTGAGCTCGGTGGTCAAGTCGACTCCGGGGTCGAGGCTGGAAAGAGCGCGCATCGCGGGCTCGTGCGTCTTGTCTGCGTCGCGCACCGCGCCGTACGCCATCGTGGCACGGGTTCGGTCGTTCGCACGCTCGGCGATGAGGGCCGCCGCAAGGTTTCGATCGTTCGGCGCGTTTCCTTCCGGACCGCCTTCCCAGGCCGCGAGCGCATCACTTACATCGCCGAGACGACCTTGGGCCCGCATCTGGTCGAGGCCGAGCGCGCGTTTCGTACCGCCATCTGGGAGCGCGGCGAAGATCGGCTCGAGTAGAGCGTGATTGGCACGCCCCGCCATCATCCGACCAAGCCGAACCGCAGTGCGTGAAGTCTCGATTCCCGCGACGCGCTCGGCTCGGCTGCCGAGATTTTCGGTGGTTGCAGTCGACATGCCGGCAGCAGCTGCGACGAGGGGCGCCATGTCGTGTGCATCGCTGTCCGCGGAAGGCATGAGCGCGAGGATCGCGCCTTCCAGGTCCCGCGTTTTCTCGCGCGAAAGCAGCGTGAGGACGACGCGCTCGGCCGGAGAGAACGCATCCGCCGACTGCATTGCCGCGCTGAGCAAGGTCTCGTCACCGAGCTCGATTCCGCGGGCTGCGAGCGCGCGCCGTGCCGCGGAGTGATGAAGCGTCTTCAGCAGGTCCCCAGACGTCGCGCGAGATTCCTGGCGGCTCGCCGCGAGGGCCGCCGAGAGCCACACCGCTGCGCCCGAGAGCTCGGCCACGGCCTGGAGCTCGAGGATCGCTACAGCGGCCTTGGGGACTTCACCCTTCGCGAGCGCCTGACGTGCACGGCGAATCGAGTCGTTGGGCACGAAGGCGAGCTCAGTCGCCGCGCCGGCTTCACCGCGCTCAGTCGCCGCGCCGGCTTCACCTGCGCCTCGCAGACGCGTAACAAGCGCAACCGCTTCGGCGATGGAAGGCGATTGAGCTGCGGAGATGCGCAATGACGCGCTCGCGAGATCGTCCTCCGAGAGCGCGGTGACGGCGCGGCCGAGGAGCACGCGTGCGTCCGTGGGGGCAAGTCCGAAAGCCTGCTCGAGGCGCGCTTTCAGCCCGGCCGTGTCCCCAGCAGCGCGCACGGCAACGGCGGCGACAAGCACCTCGTGCACGTTGGCGACGGCCGACAGTGATCCGACGAGCGCCGCATCGACCGCTTCGCCGATCGCCGTCGCATCATCGAAAGGAATCAGTCCGCGTACCTGGCGGTGCGTGAGCACGACGTCCGAGGCGAGCGTTCGTGCTTCGCGAGCGAGCGCTGCAGCGATTTCTTTTTCGCCGAGGATTGCCCGTATCTCACTCACCGCGAGCAAGCCTCGCGCTGTCGGCGCGGCGTCCGTTTGGGCACGAGCTTCGCTCTCAAGCCATGTCGCGCGCTCGCTCATGGCCGCGCGCGCGGCGTCGGTCAGCCACGATTCGGCTGGTTTCTCGCCTACCAATGGCTCCGCGCTGATGGTCTCGCCCACCATGGGCGGGAGCTCGTCCGGCTCTTCTCGGGAGTTTTCTGGGGAGTCTTCTGGCGAGTTTTCTGGGGCTGCTTCGTCGAGCTCCTCGATCTCACCGAGCTCACCGAGTTGCTCCAGCTCCTCCAGCTCGGCGAGCGCCGCGGCTTCTTCGCTCGCGGCCTCGGCCTCGGCGCTCGTAGCGGGCATGCCTGCCGTCGGACTCGCGTGCGCGGCCACGCTTTGGGCGATCGCGTCCACGTCGAAGGTCGACGTCTCGTCATCCGGATCGTGGTTGCGCGTATCGGGTGCGAGCAACATGGGGCCGGTGACGCCGGCCGCTGTGTCGGCATCGGTCGTTGACGCCGGGGGATCTAGCACTTGCTCGCGGGTCGGCGGCGGCCTGGGCGGCTGCACTCTCGCGACCGGCCGTGGGACGGATGGCGCCGCTACAGGCACTACAGGCGCGACGGGCTCGGGGCCCGGCGGTGGGAACACAGTCGGGAGTGACTCGTCGGCGCCGGCCGCCTTAGTTTGCTCGTATTCGTCCGAGAGCGTTTGGCGCTCGGGCTTCGCGCCCTCGACGAGGAGCATGTCGATCGCGTCGTCTTCTGCTCGCGATTTTTCCGGTTTGTCCGGGCGTCCGAAGAGCTGTCGCAAACCGCCCTTCGCGCCGGCGGGGGCACCTCGCGGCGGGATCACCGGGAGATGGGAGATGCGCGTGACGTCGGCGCCCGACTCGGACGTGTCAACCGGCTGCACGACGGGCGGCGGCGGCCGGTAGAGCGCGCGCGTCGAAGGGGCAGGCGTTCCTTCGAGGACGTGGGGCCGCTGAGTTTGCCGATCCTTTGCGACCTCCGGCTCGAAGCCTTTGTCCCACTGATCGAGCGCGGCGTCCCAATCGAACTCGTCGTCGCCGCTCTTCTTGCCCGGGTTTTTGTCGTCCTTCTTGTCGCCGGAGTCGCTCATGACTCTTCCTCGAGGCCGAGCGTTCGACGAAGCTCGATGTAGGACGGCGAGAGCACGAAGCGCACGATTTCGGCAGCGCGCTCGTCTGACTTTGCGAGCCCGCGTGCCTGCTCGATGGGCGCGCCGAGAAGGTCACTGAGCGTGAACGCCACGTCACCCGAGGCGAGCAGCTGCGCGCGCGCGAGTGACATCAGCCCCCGCTTCGACCACGCCTTGGCATCTTGTCCGGACGAGACGATCGCCTTGCAAATATCGGGGATCAACTTCTTCGTCTTCCGGGAGATCGCCTTCGACATCAATTTCTCGACCTCGGCCAAAACAGCGTACGGCGGGGCGTCGACGCGAACGTCGACGATGCGGCAGGCGGCGACCACGATGGCAGCGATCGTCGTCTCGTCGCGCGAGCGAAGGATGGTCGTGCCCCTCACGAGCCCGCATAGCTCGCGAGCGATGGCTCCGCGGAGGACCGGACTGAGCGGCGCGTTCGCCCCAGCGCCGACGACGAGCGAGGGGATTTCCCCCGGCACCGCCTGCACGGACTTGGGGTCCTTTCCGCCGACGTAGAGATCGAAGTCGTTGATGCCGAAGCACCCCGCCCAACTAGCGATTTCGTTGCGCAGGGCGAGCCCGCTGCGTGCTTCCACCTTGTCGCGTTTGGTCACCCCCAGGCCAGCGAGCGAAGGCCCGAGAGCTTCTGCGAGCGTCGGGGCGAGGAGCGTGAAGAGCTGCGCGATTGGGCCTTCGTCGCCGGCGGCCAAGAGCGAACGCAGGAGCGGCTCGGTCATCGCGATCTGCGGAAAGCGCGGCTTGCGCGAGACGAACTGGGCGATCTTCTGCTCGATTTGCGGGGTGCTCTCGCCGATGGCGATCGACGTGGAGAGCGCGACGTACTCCGTCTCGCCGTGCTTGAGGGCGTGGGCGATCCGAGCGAGCCGCTGGACGACCGCGAGATCGATGGGCTGGGCTTTCAGCTGGAGCAGGATGGCATCCTTGGCACGAAGCAGGATCGGCTTGAGCGCAAAGGTGTCCTTCTCTAGCTCGAGCAGCATGTCGAGCGCCTCGCCGTCTCCCGGTGACTCTTCGAGCAACTTGAGGATGGCTACGGCCGCCCCCCTCGCGTCGTTCAAGCGATCGCGATGGATCGCAATCGACAGGCGCGCGGCCTCGATGCGGCCTTGCGGCTCGGGACGCTCGTTCATCAACTCTTCGAGAATGGCGGTCGCTTCCTTCCAGCTGCCGACGCGGGCCGCCGCTCGGGCGAGGCGCTCGCGCACGGGCAGGGTAGAGAGCTTTGCGCGATGCAGAGCGATGAGCACCTCGAGCGCTTTGTCGTACTGATCGAGCTTGTTTTCGTAGAGATCGACGGCAGCGATACCTGCGGTTACTCGATTCTTCGCCGGCGCCTCACTGATGGTCGCGAGCTTGGCGAGGTTCGTGGCCGCCTCTTCGTACTGGCCGCGACGAATGAAGATCTCGCCGGTGAGCGCGAGCGCGCCGACATGCTCGGGTTCGATCATCGTGACGTTTTCGAGCGCCGTGAGCGCGCCATCGACGTCACCCTTCTCGCGGAGCACGCGGGCCTGCTCCCAATAGAGCTTGCCGATCTCCGTCGGGTCTTCGGTGACCTCGAGACGGCGCTCGATGATCGCAAGGAGGCGATCGGCGTCCTTCTTCTCGCGCACCCGCCGAAACAACTTGTCGAAGGCGACCGCGCGGTGTGCGTCGCGGGCGAAGCTTGCGTTGAACGCATCTTCGGCCTCTTGCGATTGACCGAGCGCGTTGCGCAGATGCGCGGCCTCTTCCCAAAATGCCGCGCCTCGGCGCGAATCGGCGCAGCGCGCGCCGAGCTGGGAGGCGGCCCGCGCTTGGAGTGCCTTGTCCTCGAGCGCCTCCGCAGCGGCGCGAAGACCCTCCCATCCGGCGAGATCTGCGACGTGAGCCTTGGTGACGACGAGAAAGCTTTCTTTTGCCGCCTCGAAATCGCCGGCGGCGAGGAGCGACCAGCCCGCGAGGCCGAGAGCGTCGAGTTGCGCGTTGTCTCCGAGGGCGCGGTTGAGAGCACGCAGAGCCGCTGCGCGCCGACGCGGGTCGGAGCCCGGAGGCGCGAGGTCTAGATTCACGAGCCGAATGGCGTCGGAATCGCCGGCGATGAGGCCTTGGCTGCCGTGCGCCGCGACGAGGTTGAGCATGGCTGCGCCCGCCGTGACCGCGTCGCGGGCCTCGCCTTCGAGGACGCTGGCGATCGCTTTCCACGCTTCGACTTCGCGCTCGAACGAGCCCTCGGACATCGTCGCCGCGACCCACTCGATCCCCGCCGCGAGCCCCGCCCCCGCATCGAACCAGCGCTGCGCAGCCTCGACCGCGAGCGCGGGCTCCGCCTGTCGTGCTCTTCGCAGCTGCTCGGCCGCGGCGATCTGGCTTGCACCGGCCGCGGCGAGCCGGGCGATGGCTGCGTCCAAGCGCTCCGGATCTTCCGTGCTCTCCGGCCAAACGAGCCGCGCGAGTGCCCCGGCGGTCGCCAGGTCGCCGTCGGCCTGCTCGAGAACGGAGAGCGCGTCGCGCACCGCGTCGCTGTCGCCACCGCAGACCTCCGAGGAAAAGCGTTCGAGGGCGACGCTTCCGGCGTCCTCTCCGCCTTCGATCGCGACGGCGAGCACCCGACGACGGGCTTCGAGCGAGTCGACATCGACGCCGCGGGCGGCCCACGCGAAGGCGGTCCTGGCGGGCGCCGAAGCCCCTCGTCCAGCAGCTTCGAACGCGTCGAGCGCTGCCTTCCGTTCGCCGGCCCGCCAGCGTGAGAAGCCTGCCTCGAGGTGGAGCGCGCCGGCGAGCGACGGATCCGTCGTCGCAAGCGCGCACGCGGTGAGGACCTCGGCTGCCGCAGCGTGGGCTCCGCTCGCCCGCTCGATATCGGCGAGGTACGTCGCCACGATCGGATCAGCGGGTTCTTTTTCGGCGAGCGCCCGAAGCCTGGTCCGCGTCCCATCGAGATCTCCCGACGCGTGCGCGTGCATCGCGACCACCAGGTAGAGACCGCGCGCGAGATCCGGGTTGCCTTCGATCTCCGCAATTTTTTCGAGCGACTGCCACCGGGGTGCTGCGTCTCCGCCTTCGATCGGAAGAAACGCCTCGAGCACGTTGCCGAGCCACGCGCCGCCCGGCGCATCGGTCAGCTCGGAGAGCGCTTTTTTCGTCCCCTCGGCGTCGCCATGCGCGCTTCGGGCGCGAAGCAGCTCGAACCAAAGCTGTGACAGCTCCTCGGGGGTGGACCCGTTCGCAACGAGCCGCCGCGTCGCTTCTTCGTGCCACGCGGTCTCGCCGCGGAGCCCCGCGATCATGCGCGCGATCCGCGACAGCGTTCCCGGCGCAACACCATGCAGCCCCGCTTGCGAGAGCGCTCCCTTCGCGCCGTCGATGTCCCCCGCCCGCACGCCCCACGCGTAGGCGGCGACAACGTAAGCGCGGCCGCGCGCTTCGTCGGTCGTCAAATTCTCAGCGAACGCCTCGAGCTGCGTAGCGAAGGCCGCTGCGTCCGGACCATCGGCGAGGAGATCGAGCTGCAGTGCGCGTGCGGGTAAACAGGCCGGATCGTTTGCGACCGCTTGCGATAGAGCGTCGAGGGCGGCTTGCGCGTTGCCCTCGCTCGCAGCTTGCTCGGCGATGCGCATGGCGAGCGACGCGGCGATCTTCGAGTCTTGTTCCGACTCGAGACGCCCGCGCGCAAGATCGGCCGCGCGCCGTGTGTCGCCCATCAACTCCGCCATGCGAATGCGCGCATTGACGATGGGCGGGATGACCGTGGTGTCGATGGACGCCGGGTCGCCCCCGGGGGCGCCGGCGAGCACGACCTCATGGGCGCGGTTCAGCGTGTCGGCGGCTTTCTGGTACTCGCCGTTGAGGCGACGAGCGTCTGCGGCGCGCAGCCACGAGTCCACCATGTACGTCGCCGCGCGGGCCATCGCGGGGACACCAAGCGCTGTGCCGCGGGCGCCATCGGTCATCGCCACGAGGCTCATCTCGGCCTTCGCCTCGAGCGCGGAGGCATAGGCATTTCCGCGAAGTTTGACCTCCTCGGATCCTGCGACGCCAGGCTCGCTTCGCGCAAGTCGCTCCGTCGCGAGCACCGCCAGAAACGTTGCTCCCGCATCTTTCGCGCGCGCGTCTTCGAGGAGCTCGAATGCGCGCGCAGTGTCACCGCTCTCTGCGACGAGGCGAGCGAGGTCGATGAGCAGGAGCCCCTGCCACGTCGGATCGCCGGGCCGCTTCGCCCGCTCTTCGAGCGCTTCGATGCGGGTCGCGGGCTCACCGATCTTCGCAGCGAGGAGCTCGAGCGCGAGCCAAGCGTTGGTGGTCTCGACATCCGACGCGCCGGTGGACGTGGCCTCGCGCAGCGCAGCTCTTGCCCCCTCGGGATCGGTAGAAACGTCGTCGAGGAATGCGGCGCGCATCACGAGGGCGCGCGTTTTTTCTTCCGGAGTGACGGCCGCCCGGGCGAGCGCATCGATCAGGCGCCCAAGGTTCTTCAGGGAACGACGGCGCTCGAGGAGGCGAACCAGGCCTTCGAGCGGCTCGCGAAAGGAGGGTTCGGCGTTGAACGCGCCAAGGTAGTCTCGGGCGGCGCCTACCTCGTCTGCGGCGCGCTCCTCGAGCTCGCCGATCTCGCCTAGAAGACGGGCCTGACGCGTCTTGTCGGTCGCCGCGGAGGCTTCTCGACGCAGGCGTGCGATGGACGATTCCGTTTTCCACGCGTCAGGACGCGCAGATGAGTCGGCGGGTTCGCCGTCTGCGTGAACATCGCCCTGTTGGTTCGACGAGTCCGCGACCGTCACGTGAGGAGAAGGTACCGAATCAAAGGTGATTTCGCGACAGAAATGCGAAGTCGACCGCCCGACATGGCCCGATTAAAGAAGTGTCTTCAATTTCTCGTTGATCTTCTCTTCGACGGTGCCCTTCATCATCTTCAGCATGAACGGAAGGTCGACCTGCACGCGCACGGCCGATGTGCTCACGTCCACGGTGCCCTTGGCCCCCTTCGCCATCCCCGACGGGGCGTGGAATACGATCGTGTCGTTCTCCCAGCTCCACACGATCCCGAGCTTGATGGCCATGCCGGCGGCAAGCTCTTCGGCCTTCTTTTTTGCGTCGGCGAGCGGAAGAGCGTGGTTCCGGGAAATATCGATCGTGGCCATGGCGGTGTCCTCGGTCCTAAAGGGAAAATTTATTCGGTGCGTTTGACGATCCAGAAGCCTTTTGGTGTGTCGATCGGCTCGCTGACGCCGTTCACGGGCAGCATGAAGAGCGCGTATTCCGGGGCAAGCTCGAGGACGCCACGCGGAACCCGCCCAACGTCCTCTGCAGAGCCTGGATCCCCCTTGGCGACGGTGCCCTTGAAATCGGTGCGCGCATCGGAGGAGAGCTTGACCGCGAGCTCGCTCGCGACCGCCTTCGAGCGAGCCGTCGGCGAGGCGCCCTGCGCGCCGGCGTACGAGACGAGGATCACCCCGAACCGCACCTGCTTCGGAGCCTTCGAGGGCAGGGGAGGCACCGCGGTTCCATCCTCCATCTTCGATCCGACACCCGCATCGAGTCGGTTGTCGGGCGTGGTCCCTCGGGCCATCTCGCCGAAGGCTTCTCCGGCGTCGGTCAGCCCGAACATGTCTACCGTCGCTACGGCGATCGCGGCATCGACCCCTGCATCCGGTGCCGATACTGTCTTCGACTTCTGCATCATGAGCATGCTGCCGAGCACGACGACGGCGACGGCCAGGGCGATCGTCAGTATGCGGTGGTGTTCGGGTTTCACGACTCGCTTTTTTCGGTGCTCGACGCGTCGTCGTCCGGGATGTCTTCGTCGGCCATCGGCGCGGGAGGGCCCCACTCCTCGGCCGGACGCATCGTCGGCGGGGGCGGATCCCCGTAGAGCTCGAGCTGAGCTGCGAGCCAGTTCTCTTTGAAAATAAGCACGCGGCGCTGATCGACGGCGACCGGATCGCTCACCGCTTCTTGCGCGAGCTTGGAGATCTGCTCCTCCGTCTCGGCCAGCTCTTTGCGCAGGATCACCGGATCGAGATCCTCTCGGACGGCATAGTGATCGGTGAGGATCACCAGCTTGTTCGCTCCAACTTCCGCGAAGCCCGGGCCGATGACGCACTTATGCGTTTCGCCTCCGTCGCGGTAAGTGACGAGCCCCGTGCGGAGCGCGCTCACCATGGGGACATGGCCGGGGAGAACGCCGAACTCACCCTCGGTGCTCGGAGCCGTTACTTCATCGACCGTCGCGACAAGCGCTTTGCCCTTCGGCGTGACGATCTCAAGGTCGATCCTGTTGTCAGTCGCCATTTGATTACTTGGCCTTCGTGAGCTCCGCGGCCTTGGCTTTCATCTCGTCGATGTCGCCGACGAGATAGAACGCTTGCTCCGGATATTTCAGGTCGTCGTCGTATTTTCCGTCGAGGATCTGCTCGAAGCTGTCGATCGTTTTGTCGAGCTTCACGAGCTTGCCCGCGAGCCCAGTGAACTGCGCGGCGACGAAGAACGGCTGTGAGAGAAAACGCTGGATTTTACGGGCTCGGGAGACGATGAGCTTGTCGTCCTCGCTGAGCTCGTCCATGCCGAGGATGGCAATGATGTCCTGGAGGTCTTTGTACTTCTGAAGCGTCTGCTGGACGCGGCGGGCGACGCCGTAGTGGCGCTCTCCGATGACCTGCGGATCGAGGAGGGTCGACGTCGAGTCGAGTGGATCGACCGCGGGATAGATTCCGAGCTCCGCGATCGCGCGAGATAGAACGGTCGTCGCGTCCAAGTGGGCGAAGGTCGTGGCCGGCGCAGGGTCGGTCAAGTCGTCGGCCGGAACGTAGACGGCCTGGACGCTGGTGATCGAACCCTTCGTGGTCGAGGTGATGCGCTCCTGGAGGGCGCCCATTTCGGTCGAGAGCGTCGGCTGGTAACCGACGGCGCTCGGGATACGCCCGAGGAGCGCGGACACTTCGGAGCCGGCCTGCGTGAAGCGGAAAATGTTGTCGATGAAGAGGAGGACGTCCTGCCCTTCGTCGTCGCGGAAGTACTCGGCGACGGTGAGCGCAGAGAGCGCGACCCGCTGACGCGCGCCCGGCGGCTCGTTCATCTGTCCGTAGACGAGGGCCGTCTTGGACAGAACCGTTGCTCCGGATTCGAGCTTCGATTCGCCCATCTCGATGTAGAGGTCGTTGCCTTCACGCGTGCGCTCGCCGACTCCGGCGAAGCACGACACGCCGCCGTGCGCTTTGGCGACGTTGTTGATGAGCTCCATGATGAGAACGGTCTTGCCGACGCCGGCGCCGCCGAAGAGGCCGATTTTCCCGCCTTTTCGGTAGGGAGCGAGGAGATCGATGACCTTGATTCCGGTCTCGAAGATTTCGACCTTGGTGGACTGCTCCTGGAACGTCGGGGGGGCGCGGTGAATCGGCGCTGTCTTCTTGGTGAGAACCGGACCACCCTCGTCGACCGGCTCACCGATCACGTTGAGGATTCGTCCGAGGCACTCCGGCCCGACCGGCATGGCAATCGGCCCGCCCGTGTCGCGCACTTCCATCCCGCGAACGAGACCGTCCGAGGAGTCCATGGCCACGGCGCGCACCGTGTTTTCGCCAAGGTGCTGAGCGACCTCGAGCGTCAGGTTGTCCTTCTTGGACGAGATGCTCGGGTTCGTGAGCTTTAGTGCACTGAGGATCTTGGGAAGGTGTCCTTCCGGAAATTCCACGTCGACCACGGGGCCAATGACCTGAACGATTTTTCCATTGTTGTTCAGTCTGGCTGCGGGGCCCCCGCTTCCGGGGATAGTCGATTGCGTCATGGCAGATTCGAGGCTCCTTGTTCGCGCTCTAGCTCGCGCGGCGTCTACCACGACCTAGGGCCACTCGTCACTCGTTCAAACCTATCGCCGCTTCATAAAACCTCGTCGCCTCCGCCACTAACGCGGATGGTCCTCGAATTCTCGAAGATTCCCTGGAGTACGTGACCTTTTGCCAGTCGAGCCGGTAAGACTAGTCGGATGCGTCGTGTCGCGTCGCGCCTCGTCCTCCTCGCCGTGCTCCCGATGACGGTGGGCTGCGGGTCTCGTCCGCCGCCGGCCGACCCCGACGCGCCGCACCGTGCCCCCCATCTGGAGCCAATCTCGAGCCCGGTCGAGGTGCACACCGATTGTCCGACCGGCTCTCCGATCTACCTCGGAGAAACGCCGAACGGAGTGACGGGGACGTTCCTCACCCTCCGCGGCGGCTCGACCTCCCACCTGGCGCGCGACGCCGAAGGAAACCTCACCGTCTGGCTCGTCGACGACAAAGGCTTTGGTCTTGCTCACGTGCGCGTCAGCCGGAAGATGAAGCGCGTCGAGATCGGTAAGAACTGCCAGACGCTCCGCAGCGATTAGACTCGCGCGCTACCAGGTTCCTTTAAGAGTGAAGGTCGCGCTGCCCGAACCAAGCTGTGCGCCGGCCTCGACGCGCGCCGCCGTCTGATCGGGTTTCTTTTCCGTCGGAGCCGTGACGAAAAAGACCACTCCGGCGGCCAGAGCAGCACCGCCGAGGACGAAGGCGACCGTCGAGACGCGTGCCGCGGAGAGTGCGTCGTTTCGGGCTGATTTCCCGACGGTATCGCAGCCGTTCGTGCAGTGGTTGTCGGCGTTCGATGCGCTGTTCTTGGACATCGCCTGGAGGCCGAAGATCGTTCCCACTCCGAGCCCGACGATTCCGAGTCCGCCGATAGCGTAGGCCAGCGTCTTGCGCGGGCCACTCGAGCTCGTCGGCTCTTCCGGCCTCGGCTTGGGCGGCTCGTGCGCGGCCTCAACGGCGGCGCCGGGCGTCGCGGCAACGGCGGGCGTGGTCGGTCGCGCAGTGAGCGGCACGGGGGCCTCGGCTCCCTGTGGCGCGAAATCAAGCTGCACTTCCTTCTGCTCACCCTCCTTCAGCTCGACATGGAAGGCTCGTGCAACGCGCCCGGGCGCGCTGATCATGATGGTGTGCTCGCCGGGATCCGCGGGGAGGGGAATGCCGTAGCCCACCGCGCCGAACTCCACTCCGTCGCGCTTCACCGTCATGCCAGCGGGCGCGTTGGCCGGCGCTTTCAGCGTCAGCTTCGGAACGCGTTTGTCTACGGCGACGAAGCGGTCCTTGGCGAGGTTCTCACGTTCGTCGCCGAGGGAGTGTGCGAGGTCCACCGCTTGCTGCCAGTGCTGGCGGGCGCTGGCGAGCTGACTGACGTGCTCTTCGCTGTCGGCGAGATTGAGCAGCGTCCCCACCTTGGGATCGAGACTCTGGCTCTCTGCGAAGAACCGAGCTGCCGCGGCGAAATCCGATTTTTTGACAGCCTCGCGTCCGTGCGCGAAAAATTCAGTGGCCGCCTGCGGATTGCGTGGCTGCGCGAAGGAGAGGGGCGTGACCGAGATCGCCGCTAGAAATACGAGACTGCACGTAAGGCGATTCACTGAGCTCCGTAGGGGTCTGTGGCGGGTCGGGTGCTTGGCGGCTTGCGACCTTGTCCTGCTCCGGCGCTTGCTCGCGGCCGCGGCGTGGACGGAGTGGGAGTGATCACGACGTTCGATGCCGACGGGAGCAGTGCGGGTGGCTTCTGGCTCGGAGCTGCGCTCGGCATCGTCGGTAGTGTCGCCGGTACTGCGACGCTCACCGGAGGCTCGACCTCGATCCGTGCCGTGCCGCTGGTGGAAAGCGGCGCATGCGGCACGGGCCGAAGGAAAGCGGCGTAGACCACCGCGGCGAAAAGGAGCGCCGCCCCCCCTGCCATGGCGAGCTTCGGACCTCGCCCGACCGAGAGCGGCACCGTCGACTCCAGCCGCCTGCTCGAGGCGACGCCGACGTGCGTAGTCGATGGAACGTTGGCGATTTGCACGTCGCCGCTCGCCATCGTCGCACTCTCCGCAAAGTCACCCGTCTGCCGTTGAGGGCGGACGAGCGCCACTGCGCTCTCGATCGACGAGACCGAGGAAACGGTGGCGGCAAGCGCTTCGCGCGATATGGCGCCCCCGTCGTCATGAAACGACTCGCGCGCGGGCGGCGCAGGGTCTGCAGTGGAGAGCCGGCCGCTCGACAGGACGAGCATGTGCGAGCCAACCGCCCCTCGGGCCGCGTCGAGCGCGACTTGCATCGTCCGTGCATCGGGCCAGCGGAGGGCCTTTTCGAACTCGAGCGCCCGGTCGACCACATTTGCAAGCTCGCGGGGGGTGTCCGGCGCGAGCGTTGCAACCGGCGGCGCGCGCTTGGTCGCAGCGAAAACGAGGAGCTCGTTGACCGACTCGGCGACGTGCACGTGCCGCCCGGTGAGTAAGGTGAACAGCGTGGCACCGGCCGCCCAGATGTCGGTCTGGTGATCGATCTCTTTTGCCCGACCGAGCGCTTGCTCGTGGGGCATGAAGGCGGGCGTGCCCATCGTCCGTCCGGTACGCGTCGCCGTGGCCGAGCCCTCGAGCCCCTCGCGAAGTCGAGCGATCCCGAAATCGAGAACGTTCACCGCGTCGTCCGGGTTGGTTAGAAAGATGTTGTCCGGTTTGATGTCGCGGTGGACGATATGCTGCGCGTGCGCTGCGGCGAGAATGTCGAGAAGCTGATGGCCGATGTTGAGGACTTGCTGCGGTGGTAAGCGCCCCCCCGACCGTTCCAAGCGTGCGTCCAGCGTCTCCCCATCGAGGAGCTCCATGACCAGAAAAACGGAGCCGTCCTCGCAGATGTCGTCGTCGAGTACGCGCACGGCGCCCTTGTGCCCGACCTTGTTCGCGACGTAGCCCTCGCGGAGGAAGCGCTGGCACATCTCCGGATCGTGCGACATCTCGGGATGCAAGATCTTCACGGCCACGCGGATGCCGTTTCGGTGCGTCGCGGCGTAAACCGACGCCATGCCCCCGGCGCCAAGCAGCTTTTCGAGCTTGTATTTCCCCTTGATGAGTAAACCTACGCGCTGGGCGCCGCGTCGGAAGGCTTCGGGTTGCTCGGCTAACGTCAACAGTCGCTCCTCGAGGACAAGCTACGCCTTCGAGGATACGAGGAACGGCCTCGCAAAGCGAGAGAACCGCTCAGCTCGCGGAGATCGAAATGGTGTGCGGTTGTGGGTATGCGGAGGCTTGACCCTCGCCGCACGCTCTGTAGAACCGAGACGTGGAGATTTGGGCTCGTTGATCTCTCCTGAAACGATTGCTCTCGTCCGCGAGCGCACGGACATCGTCGCGCTGATCACGGAGAGCGTGCCCACACTCAAGCGGCGCGGGCGCTCGTGGGTCGGACTCTGCCCGTTCCACAAGGAAAAAACCGGCAGCTTCCATGTGAATCCAGACCGCGGCTTCTTTCACTGCTTCGGTTGCAAAGAGGCTGGCAGCGCCATCGACTTCGTCATGAAGCTCGAAGGGCAGACCTTCCCCGAAGCCGTCCGTGGCCTCGCCGAGCGGGCCGGAATCGCCATTGAAGAAGATCATCGCGAGCGCACCGAAGTGGACCGGCAGAAGAAACAGAAAGACGATCTTTATGCGGTAAATCAGCTAGCGGCGACGTTCTTCGAGCACCAGCTCCGGGAGCATGCCCAGAGGGGTTACGCGCTCGACGAGCTCGGGCGCCGCGGCCTCGTTCCGAGCTGGGCGAACGCGCAGAGCGACGCTTCGTCGGAGGCCGTTTTCACCGCAGTCGACGACGAGCTCCAGGCATTTCGAATCGGCTACGCGCCCCCTGGCTGGGACGGTCTCGCCACATTCCTGAGAGAGCAAGGCGTCTCGCCCGTGGCTGCGGAGAACGTCGGTCTCCTCGTACCGCGGTCGAGCGGCACGGGTTACTACGATCGCTTTCGTCATCGCCTGATGTTCGCGGTGGTCGATCCGCAGGGGCGCGTCGTGGCCTTCAGCGGTCGCGCGCTCGCACCGATTCCGGAGTCGGCCGACGCCAAAAAAGACGCGGAGAAGCCGCCGAAGTACATCAACTCGCCGGAGAGCCCGATCTACACGAAAGGTCAGATGCTCTTCGGCCTGTACCAGGCGCGTCACGCCATTCGCGAAGCGGAGTCGGCGATCGTCGTCGAGGGGAACTTCGACGTGGTCTCGCTCCATGCGCGCGGCTTGCGCAACGTCGTCGCCCCGCTCGGCACGGCGTTCACCATTGACCAAGCGCGCCTCCTCAGCCGCTTCGCGCCGCACGTCGTCATCCTCTTCGACGGTGACGCCGCAGGAAAAAAAGCCGTTCGCCTCTCCCGTGCGCCTCTCAAAGAAGCGGGGCTGAGCGCCAAGGTAGCGAACCTTCCCGAAGGCACCGACCCGGACGAATTTGCGCGCAACAGAGGCGTCGATGCGCTCCGCGAAATTACCCAGCGCGCCCGAGGGATGCTCGAGTTCTTGATCGAGGAAGCGCTCGACGACGCGTTCCACTCCGCGGACGCCTACGAACGTGTGGCGCGCGTCGAGCGCATCTCGAAGCTCCTCGCCGACGAGGACGATCCACTCGTGCGGGAGATGGCAAAAGCGTACGCCGATCAGATTGCCGGACGCCTCGATCTGGTCCGGTCCGCCCCCAGCGCATTTCGCAGCCTCGAGCAAAGTGTCCGCAAGGCGCTCGCCGCCGCAGGCCCCCGAAAGAGCGATGCATCGAGCCCGCGTGAGGCGCGGATCGCCCACAAAATCCCGGGCGCCAAGCTCCGCGGAAATATCGTCGGCGCGCTGATCGAGTTTCCTGAGCTTCTCCGTGATCGGGACGTCGTCCCCACACTGAGCATGCTCGAGGGGCTGTCGGCGCAAACGATCGCCGCTTTGCGTGATTCCTTCGGCGCGAAGGGGCTCGACACGGCCTCGTTTCTTGCCCAGGTCCCTCCGGCGATCCGTGCGTTTGCGTCCGAGCATCTGGCGGGTCCGAGCCATCCGACCGTCGAAGCTGCGAAAGAAGGCCTCTTGATGAACTCGCAGATGCTGCAGGCTCTGATTCATTCTCAAGAGACGGACGAGAGCGCGCGCGAGCAAAACAGATCCGAGGGAGACTGGGATGCTTCGATGAGCCTGGCCGCGGAAGCCTCCCAAAGAAACAAGATGAAGCATGGGATGAAACCGTGAAAAAAGGCGCGTTTGGACTGGATCTCCGCCCCAAGACGGCAAAGCGGGCGTTTTCTTTTTTCCGAGGGACGGTGCACGATGGCGATCCAAAAGGGGACTATCGGTGCTTCGATTGCGCTTCGGCATCGCCTTGCTAGAAGCTCAGATCGTTCATCGAGAGTTGAAGGGCCACCATCAAACTACCTGCGATCGCGCTCCTCTGCCTTACGCTTCCGTCGTGCAGTGAACCGGGCTGGAAGCTCTCGGGCACCGTCACTGACACGGGGCGAGCCACCGTCGCCGGTGTGACGGTGAAGCTCTTTTGCCCGGAGCCAAGCGACATCGGTGAGAAGGTCGGAAAAACAGGCGCGCTCGGGGACTACAGCATCACCGGAGGCGGCACCGGATTCCCGGAAGATTGCCGGGTCGAATTTTCGAAGGGGGCCTACGACACGGAGCGCACGACGGTGCGCGGGGTCTGCGCCGAGAAACACAAAGTCAGCGGTATGTGCATGCGCGCCGAGCTGAACGTCGCCATTCGAGCTCTCCAATGAAGAGCCGTCCGGAGCGGGCGGCGCTGGTCGTCAGCCTCGTCGCGTTCCTCGGAGGATGTCAGCGCGGCTGCCTCTCGACATGGCTGACGGAGCACGGCTTCGGGGGTGACAGCCCGCAAAAACAGGGTCTACTCCCCCACGGACCGGACGTGCCATGTCCCGACGGGCTCGCGCGATGCTCCGGCGGGAACGTTCGGACCTCCGTCTCGTTCATGCCCGCTTCGCCCTGCTCCCCCGAAGGCTGCAAGTGCCCCTGGGTGGACGCAGGGAGCTGCGCCCGGGGATGCGTCCTCGACGGAATTGAGCTCGAAATGCCCCCGGCTGTGGCGGCCACCCAGCTCTGCGCCCCGGCCGACGCGTCGTTCTACCGCGTGCTTCCCCCTGGTTCCCGCATCCCAGCGCAAACGCAGCACGCCCCTGCAAACGCGGATGCCTCCGACGAAACGGACCTAGGCATCGCGTGCGAAGTCGAGAAGTACCGATGCCAGGACGGCCTCGTTTCGGCGTGCGCCGATGGCGGCCAAATTCCCGTGGCCGTCTGCACCGAAGGATGCGCGGAAGGGGAGCGCATGCTCTTCGACGAAATCACCCAAGAGGCCGCTCTGCCGATCCTCTGCGCTCGCTGAAAGCCCCTCCACCGATGTGTAGGCGCGTGTGCGTTTCGCGCGTCGAGATCTTCGCACCGCGAACACGCAGGTGTGCCCGGTGTGACTCTCAAGTCAGGATGTCTTGGCGATCCAGGGTGAGACATCGAAGACCGTAGTTCGATATCCACCGTCGTCATGGAACGCGCTGATTCTGCCGGAAATGTGACGGCATTGCGCGCCGCCAGCTACCGTTCGATCTCGCTTGAAACAAGGTGATTTCGCCGGCCCGTGCGGGGACGCCTGGCGAAGTGACGCCGCCGCACACCTGCATCCGTTGCGCTAAATCGCCAACGACGGAGGCAAAGGTCGTTGGCGGGACAATTGCTTATATGGAGTGAGTAAGTCAGATGAAACCCCGCAAACTTGGATTACTGATTTCGGTTTTGGGCGGCGTCGTTCTCCTCGGAACCACGCGAGTCGAGGCCACGCCGGTCGTCCTGCTTACTGAAGCGCCGCTCGCCGCGCTGCCGGCATCGGCTCTGGAAGCCGTACCGGTCGTCGCCGAGGCCAAGGCCAAGGTCGAAGCCGTCCAGGCCAACATCTCCCTGAAAAACACGGCAACCCCCGTTCTCTCTGAGACCGGCAGCTGCGCTCCCGGAATGGTCGAAGTCGACGGCGATTACTGCCCTTGGCTCGAGCAAAAGTGCCTGCGCTGGCTCGATCCCGAGACGAAGATGCGTTGCGCGGAGTTTGCGCCCACGTCGCAATGCCAGTCGAAGACGACGCATAAACACTTTTGCATCGACCGCTTTGAATATCCAAACAAGCCCGGCGAGAAGCCGGTGGTCATGAAGACCTGGAACGAAGCGAAGGCCACCTGCGAAGGCGCGGGCAAGCGACTGTGCGGTGAGACGGAATGGACGCTCGCCTGCGAAGGCCAAGAGCACCTCCCGTACCCCTACGGCTACGCCCGCAACGCCGAGGCATGCAACATCGATAAGCCCCATCCCGACCCGGATGAGAAAGCCATCGCGAACCCCGCGACGCGCTCGGCCGAAGTTGCGCGACTCGACCAGCGCGACGCTTCCGGTGCCCGCGAGGCGTGCGTCAGCCCTTACGGCGTCAACGACATGACCGGCAACGTAGACGAGTGGGTCGTGAACGAGAGCGGTCACCCCTACAAAAGCAGCCTGAAAGGCGGCTACTGGGGCCCCGTTCGCGATCGCTGCCGCCCCTCGACGACGGCACACAACGAAGACTTCATCTTCTATCAAATCGGGTTTCGCTGCTGCGGCGACACGAGCGCGCCCGCCGCCGGCTCCGGTGTGAAGGAAAACCCGAACAGCGGTTCGCGTCAGAACCCGCTGCCGTCGATCGGCGCCAAAGACAACACGATCCTCGCCGGAAGCTAGGCGACTTAGGGCGTCTGAGGGTTACCCTCGGCGCCTGCGTCGGGCGGAGGGGGCTTCATCCGAGGAGCGGGCGCAGGGGCCTCGCCGTACTCTTGGCGCATCTTGCGGGTGAGAGAATCGATCATGACTTGCTCGTGGTAGCGCGGCATCTCCGGTAGCTGCACGAGGACCCGAACAGGCGTGCCCGGCTCGCGCGGCCGCACCACCTCGATGGAGCCAGGGGTGACCTTCGTGCCGCTCTCCGACGAGTGGTAATCAAAGAGCAGGTAACCGGTGCTGTCGTCTTTTTCCGTGACCTTGAGCCCCATGTCGACGCGGACGAGGCGCATGGCCGCGTTCCAGGTTCGGTCGAACCCGTACGCCGAGTCGTAGGAGCTCTTTGCATTGGCATGCGCGCCGCCGAGGAACATGGCCCCAGCGGCTCCGAGGATTGCGACGAATCGAACAACTCCTTGGCGCATCCACTGCGGATACGTTGAACCGTCGTGGACGGCCAAATTATCTGGCGACTCATCGCCAAGAAATACGATGATCGCGTGCGCCTACCTATGCGTCGGCGGTTGCAACTTCGTCGGCAGCGCTGAAGGCCCGGAGTGTCGTTCGGTCACCGACGAGAAAGATGAGCGCAGCAACCACGGTCCAAGCAAGCTGGGTTACGTAAATGAGAAACACGTACGCCGCACCCTGACCCGTCACCACGCTCGTCGGAAAGTACATGGTCAATCCCGCGTAAATGCCGAGCTGGAAGACGCCGAGAAGACCGGGGGGGCCCGGGACGAGAATCGTGATTCCAAGCATCCCCATGAGGGCGCATGTCTCGCCGAAGGTGATGGAGCTTCCGTCGGCGTGAATGATCCCGCAGCCCCATGCGAGGAGCCACATCCCGAGCACGTTCAATCCCCAGTAGAGCCCGGTCTCGAAGAAGAATCCGAGGGCATCTGCCTTGCGGCCGAAAAAGTGGAGGCCGTCGGCGAGGCGCTCGGCGATGCCAGCAAGCTTTTCGCCGAGCTTCTTGGAGACGATGCCGAACACCAGGAGCGTCGTGCGGTGCGCCCAGCCACGCGCAAAATAGAAAACGGCGATGACGATGAAGGCGGTCGAGAACACTCCGAGCATCGCGTAGCCCATGTCGCGGACGTGGCTGACGCTTACCGGCAGGCCTACGACGGTCTTCGGCAGGGGCTCGATGTGGTCGACGAAAAAGAGCGCGACCGCGAGAATCATGCTCAAAAAAAGGCCGTCCACCACCCGCTCGGCGACGACGGTGCCGGTGGCCGCCGTCATCGAGACCTTCCCCTTTTCGCGGATCATGAAGGGGCGGACGAACTCGCCGAGCCGGAACGGCATGATCAGAATCGCGCCGAAGCCGATCCACGACACAGCGAGGATGCGGCGCTGGGGAATGTTGGCGATGGAGCGGAGAAGAAACCGCCAGCGGATCGCCCGAAAATAACTCATCGCGACGAGGGTCACCGCGTAGGCCGGCACCGTCCACCACCGGACGTGGGCGAAGTTGCCCCCCTCGGGAACGAGCTTCAACCCCCCTTTTTGCAGGGTGAATAGGAGGCTGACCGTGATGATCGCCGAAGCGACGAGCTTTCCCGCGTGCCGGCGCACGAAGCCGCCGTCGCTGGGGCTCGGGGGGGGCGTCGTGCTTCTTCTCGGTGAGTCCGCGGTTTCGGAGGCCACTCTGCTGCGCTCTATAGCACGGTCAGGTCGCCTGCTGCGCTGGGTCCGTCGAGGTCAGAGACTCCAGTAACGGATTCCGCGGGGGATGCTGGCGGGATCGAGGGCGCTCTTTACATCGGCGACGACGCCGCCGTCTCTCACCATGCCGAGCATCTTGTCTTGCCCAAGAGCGAGGTAGGCCTTGTGGCTCACGGCGAGCACGAGGCCATCGAGCTGGGTGAACTCCTCGAGCGGGGTGATCTTCACTCCGTACTCGTGCATGGCCTCGGGGGTGCTGGCGATGGGATCGTGAATCATGGCCTCGACGCCGTAGCCCCGGAGCTCGGTGAGGATGTCGGGCACCTTGCTATTGCGGATGTCGTTGCAATCCTCTTTGAACGTGATCCCGAGGACCCCGACTTTTGCCCCTTTGACCGGAATGTCGGCGTTGATCATCATCTTGATGAGGCGCTGCGCGACGTACGGACCGACCCCGTTGTTGATGCGGCGGCCGGCGAGGATGACCTCGGGTTGGTAGCCGAGCTCCTGGGCTTTCGTAGTGAGGTAGTAAGGGTCGACGCCGATGCAGTGTCCGCCGACCAGGCCCGGCTTGAACTTCAGGAAGTTCCACTTCGTTCCCGCCGCGGCGAGGACGTCGCTCGTACGGATCCCCATGCGATCAAAAATCAGGGCAAGCTCATTCATTAGGGCGATGTTGATGTCGCGCTGCGTGTTCTCGATGACCTTGGCGGCCTCGGCGACCATGATGCACGGCGCGCGGTGGATGCCGGCATCGATCACCGCTCCGTACACGGCGGCGACGCGCTCGAGGGTCTCTGCGTCTTCACCGGAAACGACCTTCGTGATCCGCTCGAGGGTGTGCTCTTTGTCGCCCGGGTTGATACGTTCGGGGGAATATCCGAGCTTGAAATCCTTGCGCTGCGTAAGGCCTGAGGCCCGCGCCAGAATGGGCCCGCAGATGTCTTCGGTCACGCCCGGGTAGACCGTCGACTCGTAGACGACGCAGCCGCCTTTTTGCAGAGCCTTTCCCACCGTCTCGGAGGCCTTCACGACCGGGGTCAGATCGGGCACGTTGTTCTTGTCGACCGGGGTCGGAACGGCCACGACGAAGAACGTCACTCCCTTTAGATCTTCGATGTTGCTCGTCATCTTGAGGGTCGTCGACGTGAGCACTTCCTCGGGAACCTCCTTGTTCCGGTCGAAGCCGCGATTGAGCTCCGCGATCTTCTCCGAGTAGATGTCGAAGCCGACGCAATCCGGAAATTTGCGGGCAAACGCCAACGCTACGGGGAGACCCACGTAACCCAACCCGATCACCGCAATGCGCTCTTTCATGATCTTCTCCGTGTTCTAGTTTGCTGAAATTATGGCCCGGGGACCGTCTGCCAGGAGCCGCTTCGTCTCTTCTTTTCCTGCAAGCGACTGGAGCCGCTCGATGGCCTTCACCACGATGGCGACGTCCTCGGGCTTGTGCGCGTCGGAACAAGCCGCTTCGTACGCGTCGTCTTCGAGCAGGCGCTCCGCGGCTTTCTGCGACGCACGCCCGTACTTTCCGACCAAGGCGCATACGTCCAGCAAGAGGAGCGCACCCGCATCGAAGAGTGGATCGAGGCACGAATCGTCCTTCCAGACGGGCTGGTACCGCTCGGGGTGGGCGATGACCGGGGTGAGGCCCGCGCGTCGAAGATCGAACAGCCGCGCCTGAAGGAACGCCGGAAAAGCGGTGGTGGGAAGCTCGATCAGCACGGTTTTTCCGCCAGGATACGGCAGCCCTTGGCCGTGTGTCAGCCGCTGGAAGACCACGTCGTCGAAGAAGTGCTCGCTCGAAAGATGCACTTCGGGCAGCGGACGGCCGGCGTCCAGAAGTCGGGCCTGGGCGAGCACGGGGGTCATCGCTTCAAACGCCTTTTCGAGTGCGTTGCGGTCATTGTTGAACATGCCCGGGCGCATGTGCGGCGTGGCGACGACGGTCGAAAAACCAGCTTGGTGCAGCCCGCGCAGGAGGGCGATGCCGTCCTCGGGCGAGCGGACGCCGTCATCGATGTCGGCGATCCAGTGGCAGTGGAGATCGATGAATCCACGCATATTCGGCCGCGGGGTGTTACCACGGTATCTCTTCGGACGGGCGATGGACTAACATGACGACGAGGCTCTGATGCCTCAGGGGCACACCGAGTCTCTCCTCTCAACCAAATGGCATCGCTCAATCCGCTGACGCGCGAGTTGGTCTTCAAGGTGGTCTTCTACGGACCGGGCCTTGGTGGTAAGACCACCACACTCCAGCACCTCCACGGCGCTACGAAACCGGAGAACCGCGGCAACCTCGTGTCGCTGGCGACGCCAACGGATCGCACGCTCTACTTCGATTTCCTGCCGATCCGCGTGCCTCGAGTCCGGAACATGAACGTCCGGCTGCAGCTTTTCACGGTGCCCGGGCAAGTCTATTTCGGCGCCACGCGAAAGCTGGTCCTCACGGGGGCGGACGGAATCGTCTTCGTGGCCGATTCGCAGCCGGAGCGGCAGGACGCAAACCAGGAGTCCCTCGAGGACTTGAATGCGAACCTCGCGGAGCACGCGCGATCCCTCTCGGACACGCCCCACATTTTTCAGTGGAACAAGCGCGATCTCCCCGAGGTTTTGCCGACCGCCGAGCTCGATCGGCGCTTCAATCTGTTCGGGGTCACGGCGGTGGAGACGATCGCTTCTCGCGGAGACGGCGTCTTCGAGTCCCTCGAGCAGATTACGAAGGCGGTCATCAACGCGTACCGGGCGGAGATGCCGAAAGGGGGGCGTGAGCTTGCAACCTTCCTTGAAGCCTCCGACGAGGGCCTGACCGACGCCATCCGTGGGCTCACCGAGACGCCGACCGCCGCTGCAAATGACGAAGCCAGCGCCGACGATGCACCGCCAACGAAGATCCTCGGCTCGTCACCCGGCGCGGCCTTACAACGAGCCTCGCAGCGCGATCCCACGCCGCCCCCCGCGAAAGCGATGCCAGAGCCCGTTCCGGAAGAGATGAAGCTTTTCTCGTTTGCGGAGCTCTGGGGCGAAGGAGATCGAGATGGGATCCGAAAGGCCGAAGCGCTCCTCGGCGCACGCGACGCCACAGGCGCGGTCCTCGCGTGCGATCTCCTTCTCGCGCGTATTCTCGCGTCGGCGGCCTCCCTCACCGGGTCCCTCGACGCTCCCCGCGATCCCGGGCTGGTGTGCCTCCTGATCGGGCTCGACGGGCGTCGCTACCTTCGGTTCCGGACCGTGGTCCGCGCCGCACGTCAGGACGAAGAGATCACTCTTCGCTCCGCCACCGATTGCCTCCTCTTCGTTCTCGAAGCGCGCCGCCTGAAAGACGGTATTTGAAGAAATTTGAAGGATCAGTAGTTTGAGCGATTGCCTCGCGGGCTGCGGTTCGATGCCTGAATAAGAGACCGGCTCGCCTAGAAAAGCGAGCCGATGCGCTGGACGATCCCGGTGCCGCCGAAGAGAGCGCGCACGCCCCGCATCATCCAGTGAAAGCTCTTTGCGGAGTACGGGAACCAGAGCGGATCCCGTGATGGCGGGGCGAACCGGTCGTAGTTGACGTGGCGAATGGAGGCCATGTCACGAAGAGCGTCGTCGCCGTGGACGCGTCCGAAGCCGGAATTTTTGATGCCTCCGAACGGGGTGTCGATCGCCGCGTAGTTGATGAGCACGTCGTTCACGACGACGCTGCCGGCCTCGATCCGTTCGGCGATGCGGATGCCTCTGTCGCGATCCTTCGTGAACACGTAGCCGTTCAGGCCGAGGTGCGACGCATTCGAAAGAGCGATCGCCTCCTCTTCCGAGTCCACCTTTTGGATCGGAACGATGGGCCCGAAAATTTCCTCGTTCATCACCGTCATCTCGGCGCTGCAGCGGGCAAGGACCGTCGGTTCGAAGAACTGCCCGGGGCCCTGTTTTCGATGCCCGCCAGCGACGAGCTCCGCGCCTTTCTTGAGCGCGTCGTCGATGTGCGCCTCGGCCACTTCGATCTGCTTCGGGAAAATGATGGCTCCGACGTCGACGTAGTCCTTCGATGGATCGCCTTGTTTCAGCTCCGAGACGAGCGTTCGCACGCGCGCGACCAACGGGTCGTAGACGTCCTTGTGAGCGTAGACGCGTTCGACCGAGATGCAGGCCTGACCGGAGTTGCTGAAGCCGCCAAAGACGATCGCGCGCGCGGTGCGCTCGAGATCCGCGTCGGCGCAGGCGATGAGCGGCGCTTTTCCTCCGAGCTCCATCACACACGGAATCAAGCGCGCCCCGCAAGCGGCGGCGACCCGTTTTCCGGTGTGCACTGCGCCCGTGAAGATGACCTTCTGGACGTCGCTTTCGATCAGCGCTGCTCCCGCCGGTCCGAAGCCGACGATGACCCCGAAGAGATCCTCCGGGAGACCGGTCGCGTCGTAGATCTCTTTGGCCTTGAGCATGGTGAGCGACGTGACCTCGCTCGGCTTCACGACAACGGCGCTCCCGGTGACCAGCGCCGCCAGCACGCTCCCCATCGGAATCGAGAAGGGATAGTTCCACGGTGAGATGACGCCGACGACACCGCGCGGCGCGAAGTGTACGTAGCTCTTCTTGTGCTTGAGGAGATGGAGCGGGATCTGCTGCGGAGCAAGAATCTTCGCAGCGTTCTTGCAGTAGTACGTCGCGAGGTCCGCGGTGAGCATGACCTCGTGGGCGAGCGCTTCGTGGCGCGGCTTGCCGCATTCCTTCGTGATGATCTCCACGATCTCGTCGGCGCGATCGACGATCGCATCTCGGAAGCGAAGCAGACGCTCACACCGCTCTTCGACCGGCAGGACCCCCCAGGCGGCCTGCGCTTTGTGGGCGCGCGCGACGATGGCGGTGATCTCCGCCGGAGCGGTGACCTTGATCTCGCGAAGAAGCTCGCCGCTCGCGGGTGCGTAGCTGCGAATGGTGTCTTCGGAGGGCTTGCCGGCCGCGTTTCGGTTGGTCGCGTCGCCTTTTTCGTACGCTACGAATCCCATGTCATGCCTTTCTTTCGATGAGCTCGACCTTGTAGCCCGACGGATCCTCGATGAAGGCGATCACGGTTGTCCCGTGCTTCATTGGACCGGGCTCGCGGGTGACCTTTGCCCCCGCCGCTCGCGCGCGCTCCACCGTCGCGTGGATGTCTTCAGTTCCGATGGCGACGTGGCCGTAGCCGTCACCGATCACGTACGAAGAGGTGTCCCAGTTGTGGGTGAGCTCGATCACCGCGCCCTTGCTCTCGTCCTCGTAGCCGACGAAGCACAGCGTGAATTTGCCGCCGGGGTAGTCGGTCTCGCGGAGCACTTTCATCCCGAGGACCTCGCAATAAAACTGCTTCGACGCACCGAGGTTCCCAACACGTAGCATCGTATGGAGCAGCCGCATGAGCCCACGATAGTCAGTCCCTCCGGCGCGGCGCAATGGCCGGCCAGGCGATCCACGCAGCGGCTCCGGGTACGACGAGCGCGGCGAGGGCAAGCAGAACCTGATCGTACGTATGGGTGCGGTCGACGACCGTGCCGAGGATCGGGCTCGCGACCACGTACGCGGCAGATTGTGCAGCCGCGGTGAGCCCGCCTGCGCGCGAAACCCGAGACGGATCGATGCGCGAGAGCATGTCCCCCGTAAGAAGGGCGAAGAGCGCCCCACCGCCGGCCATGGCGGCTGAGGCCACCAGGGTCGCTTCGAACGCGTCAGCGGCGAGTGGCAAGCAGGCCAGTGTCGCCGCGAGCATCGCCGCGAAGGCGACGAAATCCGCATGCGAGCCCACGGATCCGTTTCTCTCTCTCCGGCTCGCTGCCACGCCGAACGCGACCGCGCCGACATCAAAGAAGAGGGGAGGGCACCACGCATAACGTCCGAGGTCGTCCTGCACGAGCCCGTGGGCGTCGACGAGGTACTGCGGAAACCAGTTCAGGACGAACATGATCCCGGGCGCGGACGCGACGACCAGAATGACCGCGCGAATTACCGCCCCCTGCCGCCCGAGCTCGGAAAGTGTGGTCGCCGCCTCTCGAAAAAACTTCGGGTGTGCCGTTTCGGGCAGGCGAGGGGCAAGCTCCGCGGTTGCGCCGCGTGTGGCGAGCAACCAGCACGGGATCCAAAGGAGTCCGATGAGCGCCGTCCCCACGAACGCAAACCGCCAACCAAAGTGCTTATTGAGAGCGACCGCCGCCGGAGCCGCGATCATCGCCCCGATCGAGCTGCCGGTGAAAAGAAGTCCGACCCCCGCGGAGCGATCACCTTCGGGAAGCGCGCGCTTCACCGCCTGCACCGCGCCGGGAAACGACGGAGCCTCCGCGAGCCCGAGAGCGATGCGAAGCGCAAAGAGCATAGAGAACGTAGGCGCGGCAGCATGGAGTGCTGCTACTCCGGACCACACGAAGACAGCGGCCGCGAGCCCACGTCGAGCGCCTGCGCGATCGACGAGCGTGCCTGCGAGCGGCGCGGCCACGAGGTAGGCCATGGAGAACGCGCTCGTGAGCCACCCATAGTGCGTTCGATCGATGGAAAGAGCGGTTCTCACCGTCGGAGCGAGCGCCGCTAGGGTCTGGCGATCGATGTAGCTGACGCTCATCGCGCTCGTGGCCATCAGGGCGACGAGCCATCCTTGCGTTCGAGAGAGGGCTGGTTTCATCGGAATTCGAGGGACAGACCGTACGTGCATCCCGAGTGATTCGCGTGAATTTCCGAGGTCAACCGTGTACACTTTTATGAGATGGCCGAGCATTCCGCGTCGGACGACCTGGACACTTCGGGGACCACGTCCGAATCCTTGAAGGGAGGGACGCGCCTCGGTCGTTACGAGCTTCTGCTGCCCATCGCCACCGGCGGCATGGCGAGGGTGTGGGCGGCGCGTCAGCACGGACAGCGGGGCTTCAGCAAGCTTGTCGCGATCAAGACCATCCTCCCCCACCTCGCACGCGAGCCCGAGTTCGAGCGGATGTTCCTCGACGAAGCGAAGATTGCTTCGCTCGTCCACCACCCGAACGTTTGCGAAATCTACGAGCTCGGCGAAGAGGGGCAGGTCCTCTATCTCGCGATGGAGTGGGTCAGCGGCGACTCGCTCATGCACGTCCTGCGGATCTACGGGGACAACGGTGAGGCGCGTCTCGAGGCCATCGATCTCAGGGTAGCTGCGCGCATCGTGGCCGACGGATGTGCAGGGCTTCACGCGGCGCACGAGCTCCTCGACGAAGGCAACAATCCGATGAACGTGGTTCATCGCGACGTGTCCCCGCACAACCTCCTCCTCACCGCCGAGGGTCACGTTAAGGTGGCCGACTTCGGCGTCGCCAAGGCGCTCGGGCAAACCCATCAGGCGACCGTCGCCGGGCAAATCAAGGGCAAGCTGGCGTACATGGCCCCTGAGCAAGTGACGGGTGCGCCCATCGATCGCCGGAGCGACGTGTTCTCCGCGGGCTGCATTCTCTACGAGGCGACGACCGGGCAGCTCCCGTTCAAAGGAGAGGGCGATCACCAGATCATGCACTCGCTCCTAAAGGGCGAGTACGCGCTCCCATCGAAGATCCTCCACGGCTTCCCGCGGGACCTCGAAAAAATCATCATCAAGGCGATCTCGCCCAACCCTGGTGATCGCTTCAACACCGCGCGCGAAATGAAGATCGGGATCGACGACTGGCTCGCCGCTTCCGGACCCGCCGTCACGCCGCCGCACGTCGCGATGGTCGTTCGCGCACGGATCGGCGCGGTCCTCGAAAAACGTCGCGAGAAAATTCGCGTGGCCTCGCACGTGCACCAGAGCGTCAGTGCAAGCGGTGCGATCATCAGCCTCCCGGGCGGAACGCCTTCTCAGTCTCACGCCATCCAGCCCTCGGCGAGCGGTGTAATTCCCAAGGCAGGTGATTACAGCAACGTCGCCGGAGTGACGCCGCCCCCGCCGCAGATTTCGGACCTCGGATTTCCCATCGCAAACGCGGCCTACCGCGTGAACGTCCCGGACCCCGCGATGGCCGAGGTTCATTCTGGCGCGACGGCGGCCGTGTCGAACGCGATGTCGATGCAGTCGGACTCCGGTTACGCAGCGGGCGAGGAGCCTCCGCCGAGCATTGGGAAATATTTGTTGGCAATGGCCATCGGAATCGGCGTCGCTCTCGTGGTCGGACTCGTTGCGATTTTCGCAATCCACACCGCGCGCAAATTCTTTAGTCCTGCGCCCCAGGTCGAGCCGCCGCCGCTGGTCGTTCAGCAACCGCCGCCCGCGAGCCTACCGAGCGTGAGCGAGCCCGCCCCGTCAGCTCCGCCTCCTGCAGCCGCTTCGCCTTCTGCAGCCGCACCGCCCGATCCCGTGAAGCCGCCGCCGGTGAAGGAAGTAAAGGTCGAACTGAAGCCCGAGCCGCCGAAGCCCGAGCCGCCGCGGCGCCCGCACAACGTCGGACCAACGCGACTTCCGTGAGGTAGGCCGCTACGCCCAGCGCACGAGCGAGGTCTCGAACGGGTGGCTGAGAGCAGAGTTCCACGGACGGATGCGCGCTGCAAAGGCGTGCGCGCCGCTGTCGTTTGTAGGGATTTCGCCGGTGTAGCGGAAGCTTCCGTCGTCGGCCTTTCCGACGAGGTCCATGCGCACGACGGCCCCATGACCGAGCTCGTGACCGCCGTTGGTCGGACCGTGATAGAGCTCGACCACGACGTCGTCCGGCACGAGAGTGCCAAGCTGCACGACAGCTTCGACGCGCATCCGCTCACCGACATGAAGCTGCTCGGCCGAGCTCAGCGCGACCTCTTGAACGGCAACGTTCGGCCACGCGAGGTTCACGCTCTCCTTCCATGAGGCGAGCTTCTGCGCGCCGCTCAGGTTTCCGGCCATCATCGTCTCGGAGAGAGCAATCGCCGGCACATAATATTTCTCGGTGTACTCGCGGACCATTCGTGCGGTGTTGAACTCGGGCACGAGCTTGGAGATCGCATTCTTCATGCGCTTGATCCAGGCGCGGGGAAGCTGATTGCGCGACTCTCTCAGGTAGAAGAGGGGGACTACTTCGCGCTCGAGAAGATCGTAGAGGACCTCGGCTTCCACGTCGTCGCCTGCGCCCTCGACGTATTCCTCTCCGCGGCCGATGCCCCAGCCAACCTCCCAGCCGTGGCGGTCCCAGGCCTCCGCCCACCATCCATCGAGCACGCTCAGGTTCAGGGCGCCGTTGGCAGCGGCCTTCATTCCGCTCGTGCCGCTCGCTTCGTGCGGTCGACGCGGCGTGTTGAGCCAGACGTCGACTCCGGAGACCATGGCCCGCGCGATGCGCATGTCGTAGTCCTCGATGAATACGACTTTGCCAATGAGGTCCTTGTCTCGGCTGGCGTGGACGATCGAGCGAATGAGCTCTTTGCCGCCCTTGTCTTGCGGGTGCGCTTTGCCCGCAAAAATAAGTTGCACGGGGCGATCGGTATTGCTGAGGAGGCGCTTTACGCGATCCATGTCGCTGAAGAGGAGAGCCGCTCGCTTGTAGGTCGCGAACCGTCGCGCGAATCCTATGGTGAGGGCGCGCGGATCGAGCACTTCGTCGGCGCTGGTGATGGCCTCGGCGGCTTGGCCCTTTCGTTCTGCGGCGCGCCGCAGCCACCTGCGTGAGAGGGCGACAAGACGATGGCGACGGTGCTCGTGGGCCTGCCAGAGCTCCGCGTCGGGGATGTCCTGTGCGCGCGCCCACAGCTCGGGGTCGTCTGTCGCCTCGGCCCAACGCGGGCCCAAGTAACGCGTGTAGAGTGCACCATGTTCGGCAGAGATCCAGGACGCGATGTGGGTGCCGTTGGTAATGGATCCGATCGGCACCTCGTGCTCTGGGAGGCCGGGCCAGAGCGGCTGATACATCTTTCGAGAGACGTCGCCGTGAAGCGCGGAGACGCCGTTGTAGTGGTCGCACGAGTGGATCGCGAGCACGGGCATCGAGAACTTCGCCGCCTTGTCGGTCGCGTCGATGCGCCCGAGCGAGAGCAGCTGATCTTCGGTGATTCCCAGGGCCGCGCGGTAAGGCTCGAGGTACTTGCGCACCAGCTCCGGCGCGAAGACGTCGTTGCCCGCGGGCACCGGCGTGTGGGTCGTGAAAATATTTTGCGCCGAGCACGCTTCTTTGGCGACGGTGAAGGACGCTCCGCGATCACGCATCAAGCGCCCGATCCGCTCGAGCGCGAGGAACGCCGAGTGCCCCTCGTTCATGTGGCACACCGTGGGGGACATGCCGACCGCCTCGAGGGCGTGGACGCCGCCGATGCCGAGCATGATCTCTTGGCGAATGCGGAACTCCGAGTCCCCTCCGTAGAGGGGGCCGGTGATGGAGCGATCGATCGGGGCATTCACTTCGAGGTTCGCGTCGAGCAAGAAGAGAGGCACGCGGCCGACTTGAACGCGCCACAGCTGCGCCGAAATAATTCGATCCGGATAGGCCACGCGGATCATGAGGCGCGCGCCTGCAGGGTCGAGCACCGGCTGCACCGGTAGGCGATGCCAGTCGTTGATCGGGTAGCGCTCCCCTTGCCAGCCGTCGTCGTTCAACACCTGGCGGAAGTAGCCCTCCGCGTAGGCCAGGCCGACGCCGACCAGAGGAAGCCCAAGATCGCTAGCCGTCTTTAGGTGATCGCCGGCCAAGACGCCGAGACCGCCCGAGTAGATCGGCAGCGACTCGTGAAGCCCGTACTCCATCGAGAAATAGGCGATCGTCGCGTCCTTCGCTTCCGGGAAGCGCTTCTTGAACCAGCCGCCGCGCGAGAGGTAGCTCTGGAACGTGGTCCATGCGGCCTCGAGATGGCTGAGGAACGCGTCGTCTTGCCCGAGGTCGTCGAGGACTTTCTGGTCGACACGGCTGAGAAGCTCGATGGGATTGCCATGAACCTCTTCGTAGAGGTCCGCGTCGATGCGGAGGAAAAGCTCCCTTGCTACCGGGGACCACGCCCACCAGAGGTTGTGGGCAATCTCGCGCAGTCGCTCCAAGGACTTGGGGAGGCGCGGAAGGACTGTGTACCGGCGAAGCGTAGGCATGCGCGGCAGGATAGTGGTTAACGTCGTTCTCGACTAAGGGAAGAAGCATCCATGAGTCCCGAATCGTTCACGGTTCCACGCTGGCTCCGGAGCGCGCATTTGCAAACGCTTGGGGCCGCGCTTCCCCTGTGGACGTCGTTCCGCACTCGGCCCGCCGAGCTGGTTCGCTACCCGCTACCCGGTGGTGACGGCGCACTCCACGCGCGGGTGTGGTGGCAGCAGGAAAAGGCGCGCACCGTAGTCCTCGTTCACGGCGTGGGCGGCACGAGCGAGTCCAAGTACGTACTGCGCGCGGGGGTCTCCCTCTACCGCGCGGGTTTTCACGTGATCCGTCTGAACCTCCGGGGCGCAGGTGAGGGCATGATCGACGCGCCGTCGCTCTACCACGGGGGTCTCACCGAAGATCTCTCGGTCACCGTCGATGCGCTACGCAGCGATCCGCGCGTCGCAGACATCGCACTCGTTGGATTTTCCCTCGGAGGCAATGCTTCTCTGAAGATGGCGGGGGAGTGGGGGTCGAGCGTGCCGAAGGGAGTGCGCGCCGTTGCGGCTCTCTCCGCACCGCTGAATCTGGTCGAGGTCTCGCGGGCCTTCGAGCGTTGGCGCGCGTATCCGTACAGCCGCTACGTTCTGCGCCATCTCGTTGCACAGGCGACCGCGTTTCGCCGCATGCATCCCGCGCGTGCAAACTACGCGCTCGAGGATCTCCGTCGCCTCCGTACGGTGCGCGCGTACGACGAATGCGTCGTCGCTCCGATGCACGGCTTCGACAACGCCCTCGCGTACTACCGGTCGGCGAGCTGCGGGCCGTTCCTTCGTCGCATCGAGGTGCCGACCCTCCTCGTGCATGCCGCCGACGATCCGATGGTCCCCGATTTCACGGTGCGTCCGTGGCTAAAAGAGCTTCCCCGCAGTGTCCGCGTGGCCTGGAGCGAGTGGGGCGGGCACGTCGGTTGGTTCGGAGGACTGACCGAGGATCACTGGGTAGAGACGTGGGCCATGCGGCGTGTCCTGCGTTTCTTGGGCGAGGAGTGCTAGCGCATCTAGGCCCACATGGCCGGGCCATCGCCGGAGGCGATTGACACAGCTCGACGTTGACCGCGGCATGGACCCGGCGAGACAATGTGCAGAATGGAGTCTCTGGCCGTGCAGGGCGTTTTTCGCAATTCAAAAGCGGCGAAGGCAGATGCGGACATGCAGCGTGAAGTGCGCGCGCATTTCGATGCCCACCCCGGCGTGCGATTTCTCGTTGACGTACTGGCCGCGCTTCACGCCCGTCCCGATCCGGTGCGCAGCGCCGCCATGTTCTACAAAAAATTTCCGGCGTCCGTCACGATGGAGGCTCTCGAGCATCGGGCTGACCTTCGCGCGCGCGTGTTGCAGGCGCTGACCGCAGGGCCGCCGTCGCTCACGCGGCGTATGGCGCCCGCCGTGATCACCGCTCAGATCGAGCTCCTCGTAGATCGAGACATTCCCGGTGACGAGCGCGCCGTCCGCGCCGAAGAAGACCGCGCTCTGTCGGTCCACGAGCTCTACCTCAAGTACCTCGACCCGATCGATCTCGCCGCGTACCTGCCCGCACGCGAGCTCTGGGCATACGAGGCGCAAGGCTCGTGGTGGGAGAAGGGAACGGATGCCACGCGCCGTCTCATGGCCGCCGAGATCAAAAGCATTCGCCGCCACAAGATCCTCTCCGACAGCGACCTCATCGACGCGATCGGCGACGACGTACTCGAGCGCGATCTTCCGGTCGCCGTGAGGACCGCGATCCGGGGGGCGATTCGGCGCGCCGCCCGGGAGAGCAAGCCTTTCACGGACACCGATCTCTTCGATTGCGTTCGCACTCCCGACGGAACGCGCGATCTCGTCGACAGCCTGGCCGAGAGCGTGCCCCTCGCCGCCTTGCGAAACCTCGTGGTCCGCGCGGCTCAGGTCCTCGAGCTCGAAGCGATGCCCGCGCCGCCAGCGCCTCCCCCGGAGCCCGTCGTCGCGAGCGGAGAGCCTTCGCTGATGGAGTCACTTGCTCCTCCCTCGATTCCCGCGCCCAAGAATCGCGATGCCGAAAACGATGTCAGCTGAGCGACCGCCGGTAACCAGCGTTCCTCGTCCCCGCCCGGACGACATCCCCGCAGTCGCTCGCGAGCTCACGGCCGCCGTCCTGTCGTGGTCGCAGCACAACGCCACGGACGCTCTGTCTGCGCTGCAGCGAGCTGCGGAAGCCGCCGCACAGGTGGGTGCAAAGCCACGCGCGCTCGAGCTCCTTCGCGCGGCGGGGGCGCTCGCGAAGATCGTCGACGCCGATCAGTTGAAGAGGCCGGTTTCGGCCTCCGAGGTCGACGAGATGTTCGAGTTCGACGAGCCCGCGCAGAAGAAGCCTCTCGGCGAAGAGGCCCCTACCGCGCCCCGTTTGGCGCCGACTACCAAGATCGAGTTGGCGACGGCTGCGTCGAAAGCGCCGCAGAGAACGTCCAAAGCCCCCCCGCTCCCTGGGTCTGCAGCGCCGCCGCCACTGCCGCCACTTCCGGTCCCGCCGTCACCCACCGCCGCTGCGCCCCCTGCGAAGCCGGCACCCGAGCGCCCTGCGGACCCTCCTCAAGACACGGTGCAGCCTCCTTCGACACGCGCGTTCGATCACGTCGAAGCGCTCGCTGACGTACCGCGCGAAGTGCGCGAAGCCTTGCTCGCCGGCGCCGAGCCCTTCACCGTCGCTGCAGGGAAAGAGCTTTCTGCGCCCGACTTTCTCGTCCTGACGGATGGATCGCTCGAGGTGCGTTCCGCGAAGAGCGCATGCGCGATCGAGAAGATCGACGCGTTGCACGTGCGCTTGTTGAAGGGACCGTCGAGCCTCGTCGTCGTCGGCGGCCCCGTCGGCGCGCACGGTCTCGTTCTGCGTGTCGATGCGTTTCAGGCTTTGCGCGCCGCCGCCCCCCGAGTCGCAGAAGAGCTCGACACATGGGCCGAACATCTTCACGCATTTGCCGGCCTTTTTCAGGGCGATCTAGGGGCACGTCTCGATGCCGGACTCCTCGACGAGCTTCGAAAAAAGCTAGAGGTTCGTCGACTTGCTCCAGGCACGCTCGCCGTGAAAGCAGCGGAGAAAGTCAGGGCCCTCGTGCTCGTGGGCGGCGGCGAGCTCACGATTCATTCCGCGCCCGCGGCGGACGGTCCGATCGTCGAACGTGTCACCGTCGGGGGGGTCCTCTTCGCGAGCGAGCTCGCCGATCAGCGCGCGGCCCCCGCGACCGTGCGTGCCGGTGCGAAGGGCGCCGTCCTCCTCGTCGCCAAGCGGCATGCGACCGAAGAAATTCTCGGCGACGCTCGCTTGCGCGCGCTCGTCATCGGTTGACTTTCGGATCCCAGAACAGACGCCAGATCAGGCGACGTACGGCGTCTCGTCCTCGAGCACCACGGTGTTCTCGAGGCGCCCCATTCCCTGAATTTCAAGGGTGACGGTGTCCCCGGCGGCGAGCCACTGGTTGTGGGTGACCTTGGATCCATTGAGCTCGAGGAAGCAGCCCGTCCCGCACGTCCCCGATCCGATCACGTCGCCCGGATAGAGCGTGACGCCGTAGCTCGCCCGCTCGATGATCTGCGCGAACGTCCAATTCATGTCCTTCACGTTGCCGCGCGAAACTTCGATGCGGTTCACCATGGCGCGCATTTTTAGATCGAACACCGCGCCGTTTGCGGTCTTCTTGGTGTGAGGTGCGAGCTCGTCGAGTGTGACTAGGAAAGGGCCAAGGGCGGTCGCGAAATCTTTCCCTTTCGCGGGGCCAAGCGAGAGCTTCATCTCTTCCATCTGCAGAGCGCGCGCAGAAAAATCGTTCATGATCGTCATCCCGAAGATGAGCTCGTCGGCGCGCGAGGCAGGCACGTTCTTTCCCTGCTTGCCGATCACAATCGCAGCTTCGAGCTCGAAATCGAGGCGATCCAAGTGCTGCTTCTGCACTCCCACCTCACCGGGCCCTATCACCGCCTGATGGTTCGTAAAGTAGAAGACCGGAAATTGGTCGAACTCAGGGATCATCTCGAGTCCGCGATTCTTTCGGGCGGTCTCCACGTGCTGGCGAAAAGCGTAGCCGTCGCGCATCGAAGGCGGGCGGGGGATCGGCGCGAGGAGCTTGAGGTCGGCGAGGGCGTACACGCGCACCGCGGGAGGCAGCTTTTTCTCCGTGTGCCAGGCGACCATCTGGTCTGCTGCGGGGCGCGCTTCCGTGTTGTGCTCGATGAAGCCGAGGACTCCCTCGCCGTAGCGCTCCTTCACAGTGGAGGCGTCCGCCTTTCGCCCGTGCGCTTCCTCGAACGAAACGAGGGCGGTTACGAGATCGAGCACGTGCTCCCCGACGACGACGCCAGCGCGCGCGTGCCCCCGTTCGTGAAAGGTGACGAGCTTCATGCTGCGCTTCTACCATAGGTCGCATGATGTTTATGACGCGACACAGCTTCCCAAAGGTCGGTTAGGGGCATGGCGTTTGCTCCGCTTGGCTCTCTCCCAAAAGGAATCCTCGCGCTTCTCTACGAGGTTTCGCGCCACCTCCTGCGCAGACCGGTCGTGGGAATCGCTGCCGCCGCCCGTGTTCCAGACGGTCGGTGGGTGCTCATTCGCCGCGCCGACACCGGGACGTGGGCGATGCCGGGAGGGACGCTCGAGTGGGGAGAGACGCTTCGGGTGGCCCTCGCCCGCGAGCTCGAAGAGGAGGCCGGGATCGTCAACCCAACCATGGGTAGGGTGATCGGCGTCTATTCACGCCCCGACCGCGATGTGCGCTTCCACGCAGTGACCATCCTCGTCGAGTGCCAGGTCGAGATTCCCGTCCTTTCTCCAAAGAATCCGCTCGAAATCCGGGAGGTGGCGCTCTTCGAAACCAAGGACGTTCCGCGCCCGCTCGCCATGGGCATGGACGACATGTTCAACGACGCAGCCTCAGGTAAGCTCGCCCTCGTCGAATAGCGCTCCCGGAGAACTTGGTGCGTGCTCGTTCGTACGTAGGTGGCGTGACGAAGTTCATGCGACACAGCCTGCCGAAGGTCGGCTAGGGGACGGCAATGGAAAAGATCGGCGAATACCTCATAAAGCGCATGGTCGGTGAGGGGGGTATGGGCAAGGTGTACGAGGCCGAAGAGCGGCTCTCGAAGCGCCGCGTGGCCCTCAAGATCCTCCGTCCGGAGCTCACGCGCAGTGAGGACGGGCGGCGTCTTTTCCTGAACGAGATGCAGATTCTCGCGCACCTCGAGCACCCGAATGTCGTCCGCAGTCTGGCCTCGATGGAAGTAGACGGTCAGCTCGTGATGGTCCTCGAGTTTCTCCACGGTCACACGCTCCGCGAGGAGATCACCCGGCGTGGGAAGCTCCCCTGGCACGAGGCGGTCGAGCTCATCTCGAAGACGGCCGAAGCGCTCAACGCCGCGCACGCCCAAGAGCCGCCCATCATTCACCGAGATTTGAAGCCTGAAAACGTGATGCTCACCGAAGTAGACGGTGGGCCGCCGGGTCTGAAGGTGATGGACTTATGGATCGCCAAGGTGCTCGAGGCCGTGCACGCCACCAACACCCAAAGCATCGGGACGCTGCAATACATGAGCCCCGAGCAGATCGACGCGCACACGATCGACGCGCGGAGCGACCTCTACTCGCTCGGGCTCCTCTTCTACGAGATGCTCTCGGGCAAGGCCCCTTTTCACTCCGCGTCGCCGCGCGAGCTCTTGAACATGCAGTGCACGGCGCCCGCTCCCCCGCTGGGCGAAGAGGTGCGGCAGACGATGCCCCGCGGCGTTGAAGAGCTTCTTTTCTCGCTCTTAGAGAAGTCGCCCGACGATCGCCCGCCCAGCGCGGTCGAGGTGATCGATCGCCTGGCGCCGTTCCGCATAGCGTCCGATCGCGTGCAGCGTCCGCGTTCAAAGCAAGAGAAACCGAGCGTCGACGCGCCTGCTTCCGCCGACGCTGCGGCGCCGAACCCCCTTGCGCGCTCGGGAGACACGCTGCAGTCGACGCCGCATAAAGTCGCTCCGGCCACGCCCGACGCGGACAAGGACAAGCCGGCCGGTCACACGCCACCCCGCAAAAAAGAAGGCAAATCCGCGCAGCGGAAGGCTCGGCCCACGGACACCATTGGTCTCGTCGAGCGAGCAGGTGAGGCCCGCGAGATCTCGACGGGTCGGGCGCTCCTCGTGATCGGTTGCCTGTCGATCGTCGCTGGGCTCGCCACGTACCTCGTGCGCGCGAAGACCAGCTCGCCGTCGCCGGCTGCCACGGCATCGGTCGCGGCGGAGCCCCCCAGCCGCCAGAGGTGAGCTCGGTGAGCACTCCGTCCTCAGGCGCTCCGCTCGACTCCGTCGGACGCGCGAGGCGTTTCGTCTGTTCCGAGGGAGAGCTCTGGATTTTCTCCGCTGCCGACGAGCGCGTGGCCAGACGCTTGGCCCACCTCGCCAAGGCGAACGTCGGAGGCTTCTCCACGAGCGGACAAGACGAACGCGGAGCATGGCTCGTACGGCAAGTCCCGATTCGTCGCCTCGATGGGCTCGCGCGGAGCGAGAAATTGCCGTGGAAAAAGGCTCTCGAAATCGTTCACACGATCGCGACCGGCCTTGCAGCCTGCGAGACATCTGCGCTCTTTCCGGGGCCTCTTCGGCGGAGCGACGTGGTCCTCGAGCCTACGATATTCTTGGCCGCGGACACGCTCGTGCGTGCGATCGCCGGAGAGGTGGGAGAGCTTGCTCATCCGAGCACCGCGCCGTCACCGAAGTGGACGCCGCCCGAGCAAGCCGGAGGCGCCGCGTGGGACAACGCTGCGAATCGTTACGTCCTAGGTCTCATCGCCTACCGCGCGATCGCGGGGAAGCACCCGTTTGGCGGCGGCGGTCTGCGTCACGCGCTCTCTGCGCAAGCGTCTGCCGAGGCGCCACCGTTCGACGACGAGCTGCGCCTCACCATTCGTCCGGGTGTGCAGAGCTTCGTCCTCAAGCTGATTGATCCGCGCCCATCACGGCGCCCCTCGAGCGCGAGCGAAATCGTCACGACGTGCGCCGAGCTTCTCGCGGATTCGCCGGAAAAAAGCGGGGAAATCGTTGCGGCAAGCTCGCTTCCCGTCGAGCACCGCGAAGCGCGACGCGCGGAGCCACGGGCCGCGCTCCCGAGAAACATTTTTGCGGTGCTTGCCACCAACCGCTCCTCGCCGAAAGCTGGGTTCCCTTCGTGGCGAAGCGTCGTCCCCCTGGGTCTTGGGATCGTCGTCGCCGTCGCTGCGCTCGTGGCCGGGGCGCGCGACGAAGGTCCGGCGAAGGCCGTCATCTCTTCTCTGCGCCCGCTGGGCTCGACGACCGCCGCGGACTGCGCGCCCTGCCATGCGCGTGAGGTCGCGGAGTGGGAACGGTCGGTGATGGCGCACGCCGCCAAGAGCCCTCTTTACGGTTCGCTCGAGAGCGTCGTCGAGGAGCAAGTCGGTCGCGATGCACGCTGCCCGAACGGCGCAGGCGCCCTCCGAAAAGCAGGCGCAGAGGTTTGCCGCAACGAACAGACCGGCATCACCGAGACCGGCGCGGGCGGCGAGCAGTGGTGCGTGAACTGCCACGTGCCCGGAGAAAATCTCAACCCGGGGATGCCGGCGTGGAGCGCGTTCGGCTCACGCGAGGGGCGCGCCCCCGTACGTGATCTGCTCTCGCCGTCATCGATGGAGGGAATTTCGTGCGCGGGCTGCCACACCGCGATCGGGCCGGTCAGGGCACACACGTTGCGCGCCGGCTCGGGCTACGAGGGAAATCCCTCCTGGGTCTCCGCAAATACGGGCTCGACCTTCCTCGCGCGACCCGAAGACTTACAGGGAAGAAGCGGCATCGCGAACAGCGGATACAATCTCGATGCCCGCTCCTTTCTGACCACCACGCTCGGCACGCGCGTCGGAGATCCTCCCGTCCACAAGCGTCCTTCGCGCGAGGCCTCGCGCTACCTCGCGTCGAGCGAGTTCTGCGGCGCGTGCCACGACGTTCGTCTCTTTGGCACCGACGCCATTGGCGGACGTGAGCGCGGCGAGCACTTCAAGCGCCTACGCAACGCGTACTCCGAGTGGCGCGCATGGGCGACCGACGAAGAGCGCGGAGGGCGGACGGCGGCCACCTGCCAGGGCTGCCACATGAGCCTGTATCCAGGGGTCTGCGCACCTGGGACGACGGGAAAAGTCGGTGACTGCCCCGACGGTTCGCACTTCGAGGCGAAGGCTGCCGGTGACTTCGGCACGCCGCGCCAGATCTCGCACTACTTTACGAGCGTCGACGTTCCCCTCACCGACAGCTATCCCGAAGCGTTCGCGTCCGATCGAACGCTCGACGGCGCCGGACTTCCCGTGGGCCTCCGCCAGCGAAGAGACATGCTTCTCCGAAAAGCATTTCGCTTCGAGCTCGGAGACGTACGCGTGGCCGGCGGACGACTCGAGGTTCCGGTTCGGATCGAGAACACCGGAGCCGGGCACAGGGTTCCCGCAGGATTCAGCCAGGAGCGTGAGATTTGGGTGGAGCTGACGGTCACCGATGCACGCGGCCAGCTCGTCTACGAAGTCGGAAAAATTGCGACGGACGACGCCGACCTGAAGGACAAAATTTTTCTCCGCGTGAACACGAGCGATAGCGCGGTCGACTCGAAGGGAAGGCCGCTTGGAGTCTTCGGAGCCGACGTCGCCGACGGTCCGGACGTGCCCGCTTGGTCTCCCGATCCAGCGCGCGGCGGCACGACCTTTCGCGGACGCGGCCTCATCAACTTCCAAAACGGATTCTTGAGATGCGTGCGCTGCATCGGAACCATCGACGACGCCGGCCGCTGCCAGGCGGGCCCCGGCCAGGGACGAACCCGGGCCGATCGCTTCGATGACGGCGCATACGACCTCGACACCGGAGAGTGCCGCTCGAACTTGAGCGGCGGAAACGAGTTCTTCGAGACCTATTTCCCGGTCGGCGCGCTCGACGCCGATCGAGGCATAGCCAAGGCGCCCGATGCGATCGTCGATCTTCGATCCGCACCTCCGAACGTGCCTATCCTCTACACGTACGAGCTCGATGCCCGCGCGCGGCAGGTGCCGTTTCACATCGAGGCCAAGCTTCGCTTCCGCTCCTTCCCTCCGTTCTTGGTAAAGGCCTTCGCCGACTACGAAGCGCGCAAAGACGCGGCGCGTGCGAGGCCAAGCGGTCCTCAGGTCGTGCCGGCGATGCTGAGGCGGATCGACGTGGTCGATCTTGCGAGCATCGATGTGAGGACCCCGTGAGCTGGCCCGACGTCGTCTGGAGCGCCGCCGTGCTCCGCGGGATCGACGATCGCGCGCGCACCGAGATTGAAGCCGCAGGCTCGAGTCGCGCTTGCACGAAGGGTGAGAAGATCTTCGCCTCGGGTGAACCCGCCGATGCTTTTTTCGTGGTCGAGGAGGGCCGCGTGGCCGTTCGGGCGATCCCCCGTGGCGAAGGGGAAATCAGGATCATTCGCGAGGTCGTGCGCGGCGAATCGTTCGGCGAAGAATCTACCCTGCGTGCCGGCTCGACCCGGCAGATGGAGGCGGTGTGTCTCGAGACCACGCGGGTCGCGGTTATCCCGGCTCCGCTTTTCACGCGGACGGCCGAGCGCGGTGGCGAGGGCGAAGCCTCCGTCAACTTGAAGAAGACTCTGCGTCGTGCGGCGACGCTGGACTTGCTGAGGACGACGTCGTTTGCGCGCAAGCTCGCGGATCGCGAAATCGAAGTTCTGCTCGACAGCGTCTCGCACGTGGAGCTCGCTCGTGGTGAGTACCTCTTTCGCGAAAGAGACCCAGCGACCCACGTGTACTTCATCGCCGACGGGATGGTGCAGCTCCAAGTGGAGGACGACGAGAAGCTCCACGTGCGCGCGTACCTCGGACGCGGTGACGTCGTCGGCGACGGCGAAATTTCGACCGGCGAGCCTCGGCGAACGAGCGCCGTTGCCAGCGGTGCTACCTGGGCCCTCGGCGTACCGCGCAGCGTGTTCATCGCCGTCGACGCGCGAAATCCAGGTCTTTTGCAGGGTATTCGTCGGGTCGTGGAGGAAAATGAGGACAGGCTCCTCGCCATCGCCGTCTCGGCGAATACGACGCAGCACGTCTTCAAGGATCTCTATCGACTGAACGTGGCGCGTTCGCTCTTGGTGATCGATCAGGAGTCGTGCGTGCGGTGCGGGCACTGCGCGTGGAGCTGCGCGAGCGTCCACGACGATGGCGTCTCGCGGCTCGTCCGGCGCGGCGACAAAGTGGTGAGCAAGCTCGAAGGGGGCGGGACGGCCTCGCTTCTTCTGCCCAACAGCTGCCAGCACTGCGAAAATCCGAGCTGCATGCCGGAGTGCCCCACGGGGGCGATCGGCCGTGATCCGCGCGGCGAGGTGTTCATCCGTGAGGACCTTTGCACCGGCTGCGGCAACTGCGCGAAGGGGTGCCCCTGGGACAACATCCAGATGGCGGCGCGCCTCACCGTCGACACCGGCGTCTTCGGGTCTGTCGGAGGCTCACCGGAGGTAGCCGTAAAGTGCGACCTCTGCAGCGATCGCGCGGACGGGCCGGCGTGCGTCGCGTCGTGCCCCACGCAGTCGATCCTCCGCATTCGCCCGAGTGCCGTCCTGCTCGACGTACGGGACGCTCTTGGAAAACAAGGACCCGCGGAGCTGATGCCTCGTCCGGCGCCTGCGTGGCCATGGGTTGCCGGGGCGGCACTAGCGTCCGTCGCCATCGCGGTGCTCCCGGCGGGAACATCCAAGCTCGGCACGGGAATCCTTAGCGGTCTGCTCATGGTCGCGCTCGCCGCGTACGCGTTCATAAAGCGCAGGCTCGCCCCAAAGCTGCGGCCTCACTTCATCGCGCATCTCGTCATGGGCATCGTCGTCGTCGGCGTCGTCCTCGCGCACGCCGGATCGCGCGTCCCCTCCAACCTCGGCGGAAGCCTTTTTTTAGCTTTTTTCGTGGCCGCTGGCCTCGGTGTGCTCGGAGCCCTCGCCTACCGCTTCGTCCCCAAGAGTCTGTCGCGCATCGAGAAGCGCGGGGCGCTGCCGGAGGACCTCCCCGGTCACGCGCGCGATCTCGAAGCGCGAATCTTCCGCGAGCTGAGCGGGCGCAGCGAGCTCGTCAAAACAATCTTCAGGAAAATTCTCGATCCGTACCGCCGCTCACCGCTCTCGCCGATTCTTCTCGTGGCGCGCGCCACGACGCTCGCGAAGGAGCAGCGTCGCCTGCGAAGCGAGATCGAAAAAATCATCGAGGGGCGGTCCGGGGACAAGCTTCAGGGGCTCGATGATCTGATCGCGGTCGTCGTCGAGGGTCGCGCGGTGACGGCGCAGCGATTCCTTCAAGGGGTGCTGCGCGGCTGGCTCGCTCTCCACGTTGCCGTCTCCGTTCTCGTGGTGATCCTGCTCGTTCTGCACGCTGTGTTCGCGGTCGCCTACCGATGAGTGACGAGGCTCTTTTTTCGGGCGGTTCGCAAGCCAAAGGGGGGCTTCGTCGGGCACGTGCCCTAATTCGGGCGGCGGCTTCGAGCGACGTGAAGCGCGCTCGCGAGATCGCGCTGGCGACTCTCGGCGCAGGGATAGCGCTCGCCCTCGCGCTCTTTTTTTTCGGAGCGCCAACGTCGCTTCGCACACCCGGCCCACTCGCTCGACCTCACCAGGCGGCGCATATCGCCTGCGGCTCGTGCCATGCAGACCGCGGCGACGGGAAGGGAGCGGCGGGGGCGTGCACGACCTGCCACGGACAGGCGGCTCACCCATCGACGCGCCCGGCCCACCGCGCCCTCGCTGCGGCCGGAAAGCTCGGCTGCGTGAGCTGCCATCCAGCGCACGGAGCGGGCGAAGGCGTCACTTTTCTTGGCCAAAAACGCTTTGTTCGCTGGGGCGACGGCGACGACGTCGAGGGAACGCTGAAGAACGGTGACGCGCCGAAGGGGGCGACGGTGCCGCTGCTGCCGCTCACGACGTGCACGCGATGTCATGATCCAGCGGGCGCGTCGGATCCTCTTAGGGTGTGCCTGACGGCGAGCGGATCGAGCGGCTGCTTCGACGAGCACCAACGCGTCGATCGACTCGGCGCTCCGGGCGCGGCGGTGTGCGCGCGTCAGCATGTTCCGTCGCGCTTCGTGGCCTGGGATGCTGCGCGCGAGGTTGCGGCAACCACGCCGAGCGTCCGCGAGTTTCACGCGGCGCCGATGGTGTGGGCCTTTTCGCCCTTCGCTGGGGCGAGTCTGATGCTCGTTGGAACTCGTGTTTTCAGGCGGTTTCGTCGCGCACCGGCCAAGAAAACCACGCCGCTTGCCGCCGCCGCGCGCGTGCGCCTTCCGCAGATCGACACCAACACCTGCCTCGGCTGCTACGCCTGTGTCGACGCGTGCCCCTTCGACGTTCTCGAGATTGAAAAATACGTAGCCGTGGTCGCGCGGCCCGCCGACTGCTGCGGTGTGGTCCTCTGCGAGCAAGCCTGTCCAAACGGGTCGCTCGTGATCACCGAGGGTGCCCCGATCGAGACCCGACCACGCGTGGATGGATCGCTGGAGAGCCTCGATGCGCCGGGGATTTTTCTCGCCGGGGATCTCACCGGGCTTCCGCTCATCAAAAACGCGATCGGCCAAGGCAAACGGGCGATCGACCGGGTAGCCGAGAGTATCTCCGCACGAGATCGCGTGAGGGGCGACGGAAAAAACGTGGACGTGGTGATCATCGGCGCGGGCCCCGCGGGGATCAGCGCCTCCCTCCGCGCGCGTGAGCTTGGGCTCTCGTACGTCACCCTGGAGCAGGCCACCGTTGCCGCCAGCATCAAGAGCTTCCCACGCGACAAGCTCATCTTCGATCAGCCGCTCGATCTGCCGGTGGAAGGCGAGCTCTGGATGCGCGAGTCGTCCAAGGAGGAGCTCCTCGTCCAGTGGGCACGCATCGTTCGCGCAAGAAAACTGGCTATTTCGGAGCACCATCGGGTGACGGACATCGTCAGGCAAGGTGGGCGCTACGCCGTCACCGCGCTCGCGCGACAGAACGAGGAGCTGACGTTTGGAGCGACCCGCGTGGTTCTGGCGATCGGCCGCAGAGGAACACCGCGGCCACTCGACGCAGAGATCGACGCCGCAGCCGAGACCTCCGTCAGCTATGCGCTCGCCGACGCGCGGAGCTTCGCCGACAAGAACGTGCTCATTGTTGGCCTCGGGGATTCGGCGATGGAAGCTGCTGTCGCCATCGCGCGCCAGCCGGGAACGACCGTCACCGTGTCGTACCGCGGAAAAGATTTTGCGCGGGGCAAGGCGCGGAACATCGCCGAGCTGAAGTCGCTCGTCGCCCGGGGGCGCATCACGCTCATCTTCGAGAGCGAAGTCCGCCGCGTCGAGGTGGGTCGCGCTACCCTGGTGGTGCGGGGTGAAAAACGCATCGTCTCTACGGATGGAATCATCGTCCTCATCGGGGGGGTGGCGAGCAGCGACCTGCTCATCCGGGCCGGGGTAAAGTTCTGACGTCAGAAATCGTTTTCCATCGTCACACGTAAGAGGGACATCATGAGGATTCCGACCGTCGCGATGTGGGCGCTTTTTGGCATGGTGGCATCGAGCGCTGCGGCCATGGCCGTACCGATTTCACCGGCAAATTCCACGGCGAGCATTCAGGGGGACATGGGCGGAAGCGGCGGAACGGGGGGCGGGAAGACCAACCTGATCCAGGCCGACATCTCCCACTTCACGGCTGGAAAAACCCTCACCGTCGACGGGCGGCTCGGACACGCGGCCATCGCAAACGGCAGCCCCAGCGACACCTTTCTCTTTGCGTCCGTCGCCGGCTCGGACGCGGCCAGCCAAGCGGCACCTCCTCTCAATCTCGCGATCGTGATCGACCGCTCGGGATCGATGAAGGGAGACAGGATCGCGAACGCGATCGCCGCGGCGGTGGGCACCATCGAGCGCCTACGGGACGGCGATAGCGTCACCGTCGTCAGCTTCGACACCGAGGCTCAAGTCGTCGTCCCTCCGACCCGCGCCAGCTCGTCCACGCGACCGAGCATCGAGGCAGCGATCCAGGCCATTCGCTTGGGCGGTGACACGTGCATCTCGTGCGGCCTCGACCTCGGAATGACGGAGCTGTCGCAGGCGAACCTAGGCGGCGATCGCGTGACGCGGATGCTCCTCCTGTCGGACGGCGCGACGAATCACGGCATCAAAGACATCGGCGGCCTCCGCGCCATGGCCGGGCGCATGCGCGATCGCGGCTGCTCGATCTCGACGATCGGTGTCGATGTCGAGTTCGACGAGAAGGTGATGGCGGCGATCGCCGTGGAGTCAAACGGTCGGCATTACTTCGTGGCCAACCCGAGCGGCCTGCCCGCGATTTTTGCGCAGGAGTTCGACAACCTCCTCAGCACCGTCGCTCGGGACAGTGAGCTCGCCATCGATCTCGCGCCCGGCGTCGAGCTCGAGCAAGTCTTTGATCGCTCGTTCCGGCGCGAGGGCTCGCGGATCATCGTCCCTTTCGGAACGTTCAGCGCCAAGCAAGAAAAGACAGTGCTCATGAAGCTGCGCGTCGCTGGCAGCCAGGACGGAATGAAGCCCGTCGCTACCGTCAAGCTCTCGTACCGCGATCTCGTCGAGCGCTCGAACGCGAGCTGCCAGGGCGACCTCGCGCTCATGGTGACGAGCGACGGCAGCGGTCCGCGGGAGCTCGACCCTTTCGTTGCCGCACGCGTGGAGCGAAGCCGCACCGCACAGACGCTGACCGAGGCCAACGTTCTGTTCGAGCAAGGACGCATCGGTGAGGCGCAGGCGAAGCTCGCCCGGCAGGAGACCGAGCTGCGTGCGAGTGGAACGTCGGCGCGCGCCTCTGCCAAGAAGAGCCCGTCGGCCGATGCGTTCAAATCCGGGGCGCTGGACCGCGACTTCGAATCGCAGCTCGCGGCGGTCGCCTCCGCCGAAGCGAATTTTGCCCCCGCCGCAGCCGCTCCTGTCTCCCAAGCCGGCGGTGGCGGGTTGGCCGCCTCCCCCCCGCGCGCAAAGCCCCAGGATTCGCACGAAGGCAAAGCCCAGGTGCGATCGAACCAGGACACGGCGAGCCAGCTCGGCTTCTGATTCGACGGGCTTCCGTCCGCACCTGTACAGATGTACCGTGGCTGCTTGTCTCTCCGCAGCAAGCTCGCACGCCTCGCCCCTCCTGTTGCTCCGCGAGAGCTTGGGCTCCTCGCAGATCTGCGCGCGAAGATTGACGGCATCCTCGAGAAGACAGCGCGTCGTGAAGCGCGGTCGCGAGCGGTCGATACTCCCGACCTCCCCTTCGTCACCAGCGAGACGCCGCTCGGTCCCCTTCATCTGCGAACGCAGCGCCTCTCCGCGGCTCATCGCATGGGTCGGGCCTCTCTTCTGCCTTCGCGCGACGCCAGCTCGGAGCTCCTTGCGCTCCTCGCACTCGATCCGACGATCGCGCCGCGCAAGCTAGCGGGAGCGCTCTACCTCGACACGGAGACAACGGGGCTCGCCGGCGGCACGGGAACGGTGGCTTTTCTCGTGGGATTGGCTCGCTGGGCCCCCGCGGAGCGTGAGGACGGGCACACAAGCGGCGGCCTGATCCTCGAGCAACTCCTGGTGCGGAATCTCGGTGAAGAAGGGCCGATGCTCGAGTTCGTTGCCCGGCGTATCCGCGAAGCATCGATGCTCGTGACCTTCAACGGAAAGAGCTTCGACCTCCCGCTCTTGCGAACGCGCTTCGTTATGGCGCGAATCGCGCGGCCGGAAGAGCCGCCTCATCTAGACCTTCTTCACGTCGCACGACGTCTCCACAAGCGGCGCGGCGTGGAGTGCAAGCTCACCACGATCGAGCGCGAGGTGCTCGGCTTCGAGCGAGTCGACGATTGCCCGTCCGGCGAGGTGAGCGCGCATTACCTGCATTTTCTGCGCACCGGCGAGACGCGCGCCCTCCTCGGCGTCATCGAGCACAACGCATGGGACGTCGTCGCCATGGCCGCTCTCGTCGGTCTCTACGGCGAGCCGCTCGAGGGAAGCGCCCTTGCGCCGGCCGATCTCATTGGACTTGCGCGCACGCTGAAGCGGGCAGGGAAGGTCGATCACGCGCTCGCCGCCGTGACCCTCGCGGTCGAGCGAGGCGCAGGGTCGGACTCACTCCGTGCGCGAGCCGAGATCTGCAAAGCGCGGGGCGAGCGGGATCACGCTCTTCGCGACTACGCAGCGCTCTCGGAACTGGTGGACGACGTGCACGTGCGACTCGAGCTGGCGAAGCTCTACGAGCACTTCGCGAAAGAGCCCGCGCGCGCGCTGGCCATCGTGGCCCAAGGGACCGGCGAGACGACGGCGGCCACGGAGAAGCGCTCCCTTCGCCTTTCGCGCAAGGCCAGCCGCCCCAAGCAAGCCGCTCTCTTTCCCCAAAATCCGACGGCGCCGCGCCGAAGCCGTCAAACGTGATAAATCGCGTCGTATGAATGATCAGGACTTGGCCACGTCCACGAGCGAACGCGTTGGCTACGATCCCGCTGCGATCGAGCCGAAGTGGCAGAAGTATTGGGAAGAGAACGGCACCTTCCGCGCGAAGCGTCACCCGGGGAAGCCGAAGGCGTACATCCTCGACATGTTCCCTTATCCGTCGGGCGACGGGCTGCACGTCGGCCACCCGGAGGGCTACACGGCGACGGACATCGTCGCGCGCTACAAGCGTATGTGTGGGGTCGACGTTCTCCATCCGATGGGTTGGGACGCGTTCGGTCTCCCCGCTGAGCAGCACGCCATCGCCACCGGCAAGCACCCGCGCGCGACCACCCTCGAGAACATCGCCACCTTCAAGCGGCAGCTGAAAAGCCTTGGTTTCAGCTACGACTGGTCGCGCGAGATCGACACCACCGACGCCGCGTACGTCAAATGGACGCAGTGGATTTTTCTCCAGCTCTTCAAACGCGGCCTCGCCTACCAGGCAAAGATCCCGGTCAACTGGTGCCCGGCGCTCGGCACCGTCCTCGCGAACGAAGAGGTCATCGACGGCAAGAGCGAGCGCGGCGATCACCCCGTGGTCCGCTTGCCCCTGCGGCAGTGGATGCTCCGCATCACGGAGTACGCCGACCGCCTCGACAATGATCTCTCGCTCGTCGATTGGCCAGACACCAAGGCCAAACAGCATTTCTGGATCGGGCGGAGCGTCGGCACCAGCGTCGACTTTGCCATCGACGGGCGGAGCTCGAAAATAAGCGTATTTACGACGCGCGTAGACACTCTTAGCGGCGCTACGTACGTGGTGCTCGCGCCCGAGCATGCGCTGGTCGGCGAGCTCACGACGCCCGACGCGCGCGAAAAAGTCAGCGCGTACGTCGAGGCCGCGAAGAAAAAGAGCGACATCGATCGCTCGGACATGACGAAGACCAAGAGCGGCGTTCCGCTCGGCTCCTTCGCCATCAACCCTCTCAACGGAGACAAGATCCCCGTGTGGGTCGGAGACTACGTCATCGGCACATACGGCACCGGCGCGGTCATGGCCGTCCCCGCGCACGACGATCGCGATCATGCGTTCGCAAAAAAGTACGACCTTCCGATCGTGCAAGTCGTGGCTCCGAAGAGCGGGGCAAAGCTCGACGTGCACGACGCCGCGTTCACCGAAGACGGAGCGTCGTACCAGATTCGGGCAAGCGTCTTCATTCCGGACGGCGTCCCGAGCGAAGACGTTCGTTCGCGGATCACCGCATTTCTATCGGAAAAAAGCGCGGGATTGTCGCGCGTCACCTACCGCCTTCGCGACTGGGTGTTCTCGCGCCAGCGCTACTGGGGCGAGCCCATACCGATTTATTTTCCCGTAGCGTGCGAAGGCGACCCGCGCAAACCAGGTGCAGAGTACACTGTTCTCTTCGAAGAGCCGATCGCCGTCGACGAGGCCGAGCTTCCGCTGCTCCTCCCGGAGCTCGAGGACTTTCGTCCCGGAGACGATCCTGCAGGTCCCCTCGCGCGCGTGCCCGAGTGGCGCTTCTTCCAGAAAGATGGAAAGTGGTTCGCGCGAGAAACGAACACGATGCCCCAGTGGGCAGGATCGTGCTGGTACTACTTGCGCTTCCTCGACCCCGAGAACGCGAAGGAAGCGTTCAGCGTCGACGCCTACGCTGAGTGGATGCCGGTCGATCTGTACGTCGGCGGCTCCGAGCACGCGGTTTTGCACCTCCTGTACGCGCGATTCTGGCACAAGGTCCTCTTCGATCTCGGCCTGGTGAAAGACACCGAGCCATTCACGAAGCTCGTACATCAAGGAATGATCCTTGGTGAAGACGGGCAGAAAATGAGCAAGTCCCGGGGCAACGTGATCAACCCCGACGCGGTCGTCGCGCTGAACGGAGCCGACGCCCTTCGCCTTTACGAGATGTTCATGGGTCCGCTCGAGCAGGTGAAACCCTGGCAAACGAGCGGCATCGAAGGCGTTCGGCGGTTTCTCGATCGGGTGTGGAACGTGTGCACGCTCAAGATCACCGATGACCCCTTGGCTTACGACGACGAGACGCGCCGCCAGGTTCACAAGACGATCAAGAAGGTGACCGACGACATCGAGCACATGCGCTTCAACACCGCGGTGAGCGCCATGATGATCTTGGCGAAGCATCTCCAAGCGCTCCCGGCTGTGCCACGCGCCGCGGCGAAGACGCTCGTGCTCATTCTTTCTCCATACGCGCCGCATGCCGCCGAGGAGCTCTGGCAGCGTCTTGGCGGTGCCAAGAGCCTGGCCGACGAGCCCTGGCCGACGTTCGACGCCGCGCTCGTCAAAGACCACGTGGTCGAGATGGGCGTGCAAGTGAACGGAAAATTCCGGGGCGCCGTCCTCATCGCCATCGACGCCGACGAAGCGTCTGCCCGCGCCGCAGCGCTTGCCGAGCCGAAAATTTCAGCGCACCTCGACGGAAAGACGGTGAAGAAAGTCATCTACGTCCCGGCGAAGATCTTGAACTTCATCGTCGGCTGACGCGCGTGAAGGAGCTCGGCTCGGTAGCGTTCGTTCTCCTTGCTCTCACGGGGTGCGGGTATCGCCCGCTTTACGGTGGAGACAGCGCCGTCTCCCGCTTGCACGTGACCCTCGTGCGGACCGTCGTCGCCGATGCAATTGCCAGCGACGAGGTGCTGAGCGGCGTGCGAGCGACCCTTGCACGCGAGGGCGCCCTCGCATCCGGGAGCGGATATCCGCGCGTCGAGGTTGAGGTCCTTCGCGCCGACGAGAAGAGCGACGGCGTCGCCGCCGTGGGTGGCGTCACGGGTGTTCCGAGAGCGCGCGCGAGCGAGGTCGGCGTGATCGCGCGGGCATGGTTGATCCGCTTCGAAGGCGGTCGGAGGGAGGCGGACACCGGGGACGTTCGCGCTTTCGACGCGGTGACGACGAGGGGATCCGAGCAGCTCGGGGCCGAGGGCTTACGCCACGACGACGCTCTGCGCGCAGTTGCCCGCCGTGTCGGCGAACGCTTGGGGATGCGTGTCCTCGGGCATCCCGTGGCGCGGGACGAATCGATGGGCGACCGCGGGGATTGAAAGCATGGTACCGTGCCGCCGGTGATGGTCCGATGAAAGCCGAGAAGCCCGAGGTTGTAAGCACGCCGCTCAGCACCCCTCTGATCACGATGGGCTGCGCGGGGTTTCCGGTCCCAGCCACGCGCTACTTTAAAGAGTTTCTTTTCGTCGAGGTTCAGGAAACCCACGTTTCCGTACCTGGAACGGGAACCGTGCGGCGCTGGCGTCGCGAGGCGCCCGAGGGCTTCACCTTTGCGCTCCTTGCTCCTCGAGAAATCGGGCAGGAAGGATTCCGCGAGGGGAAGGTCACCGAGAACGCGCTCAAAAGCCTGGTCGAGGTCGGCAAGGAGCTCGACGCGAAGACTGCCATTTTCGTGGCCCCTCCGGAGTTCACGACGAGCCGAGGAAATAAGTCCGCCCTGAAGGACTTCCTCGCGACCGTGCGCAAGAAGTTCGATCGCGTGGTCTGGGAGCCGCCGCCCCTCTGGGACGCAGACGATGCTGCTGCTCTCGCCGCGGACGCCGGGGTCATCGCCTCCCGCGATCCGCTCGCACACGGCGTGACGACGGCGCCGATCGCCTACTACCGGATGCCTGGCCCGGCCGGCCACAAGAGCCGCTACGAAGATCCGGCGATCGAGAAGCTTGCCGAGCTTGCCCGCAAGGCGAAGCACAAAGACGCGACGTACGTTTTCACCAACGTGGACATGTTCGCGGACGCCAAGCGCTTCAAGAAAGCGATGAAGCTTTAAAAAAAGAAGCCGACGCGATCCGCTCGCGCCGGCTTCTTTCTCAACACGCTTCCGCGCTGGCTTGGCTTACTGGCACTCGGTTTTGCAATGGGCCGAGAGGCACGCAACCCAGGTCTGCTCGAGACCGACCGAGGCGGAGTGCGCGTCGCGGCACAACTGGATGTCGTCCTGCAACTTTCCGCCAGCGTCGCCCCCGCCGTCTGCCGGGTCGTTCATGATTGCGGTGTTGATGCAGCTCTGGAGAAGGGTGCAGTCGGACTCGCCGCCCGTCGCCGTCGGCTTGAAGCACGCATTGACGGACTCGCAGCAGCTCGTCTGAAGACACGAGGTGCACGTGGCGTTGTTGAGGGTGACGACGAGGGTGCACATGCCGGCATCGATGACCGCGGAGTCGCCGCCCGTGCCGGTGTCCCTGGCAGAGGAGCCATCGGTGGAGCCGCCGTCGCCGAAGATGCCGCCTTCGTCGGGCACGAACGGGCCGGTCGTAACCGTACACGCTGCTACCGCCGCGATGAATCCAACCGAAATGCCAAGCTTGGTTAAAGAAGATTTCATGCGATTCTTTCCTTCCGAGAGGCGGATGCCGCCTCAATTCGTTGGGTAAGTGTCCCCAAGCCTCGCCGTCCGTCAACGCTTATTGTTGGACGAAGCGGGACCCGATTGTCTTCACACCGCCACTTTTTCCGGGCGGCGGCGCCTAAATGCGCCCACAAAAATCGCCAACGTACCGAGGTACCAAGGTGAGTCACCGATGAGCTCGTAGGGGGTCGTGCTGTGCATCCAGTGCACCATCGCATCCAGCCGTTCGGTCTTGAACGTTCCGGTCTTGGCGATTACCCGGCCCACCGGATCGACCACCGCGCTGACCCCGCTGTTCGTGCTTCGTACGAGGTACCGACGATGCTCGATCGCGCGAAACTCGGCGAGCGCAAGGTGCTCCCAGGGCTCACTCGAATCTCCGAACCAAGCGTCGTTCGTCATGTTCACGAGGAGCTCCGGGTCGGCGTGGCGCACCGCCTGATTCGTGAACGAGGGGAGGATGTCCTCGTAGCAAATGAGAGCCGTGACCTTGTGCTCTTTCCCGTCGGCAGTAGTCACGAGCAGAGGATCGAGCACCGTTCCAGCGCTGAATTTGCCGCTGTTCGGTGACCACTCGTAGAGGATGGGGAAGGTGTCTCCGAAGGGGAGGTACTCCCCGAACGCGAGCAAGAATTCCTTGTCGTACCGGCCGGTGATCTTTCCTTTGACGTCGGTCGAGAGGGCCACGTTGAACCACCGCTCGCGATCGCCAGGCGTGTCGCGCCACAAGACTGCGCCGAAGATCGTCGGGACTCCGAGGCGTGAGGCCACGGTGTCGCGCATGAACGGCTCGGCCATTTTCTCGTTCACCGAGAACATCACCGACGACTCGCTCCACACGACGAGCTCGGCGCCGAGGTCCTTGAGCTCCTTGGTCATCCGCTGGTGGCGACGGAGCCCTTCGGCGTGGTTCGAGCGCTTCTCCATCAGCCCCATGTTTCCTTGGACGATGCCCACCTTGAGCGGCTCGGAGGCGAGAGCGTGCGCGTCGACCATCGGGATCCGCACCGCGCCGTAAAGAAGCGCGAAGGCGAGCCCCCCCATGCCTGCGATCACGATGCGCCGGTCCGGCGCGCGCTTTTCGATCCGAGCAAGGAGCGGCTCGGCGATCGCGAGGTTCACGCCGATGAGGATCACACCCACGAAGGTGGGCCCGGCGATCTCCGCGGTCTGCGTGAGGATCGGCAGGGTGTGAACGGTGGTCGCGTAATACCAGGGAAAAAGCAGGGGAAAGACGAACTCGCTCGCCGCAAAGGCCAGGGCGAAAACGGGGGCCGCCGGCCATCCCCGCGCTGACGCTCGCGCATGCAGCCAGCCCATGAGGCCTAGTCGCCCGCCCTGGTAGGAGCAGATGATCGCTACGAGGAGAAGACAGATCGCCGTTGGAAATCCGCTGAACGTCTTGAGCATCGTCACGAGCCAATAGAAGCCCGCGAGGTTCATCGTCATGCCGGTGAGGACGCCGATCCACAGCGCGCGCTTCGGCGCTTGCCCCTGGAGCGCGACGTACATCGGAACGAAGCACACGAACGTCAGCAGCGAAAGCGGCCACGCCTCGACTTTTCCGGCGAAGGCCAGCCAGTACAGGAGCCCGCTCACGACAGCCGCGGCGGCTGCTTGTTTTTTGTCGAGCGGAATCAGTTGGCCTCGCTGGGGGCTCACTTGAGGATCTTGACGACCTTGTCGAGCACGTCTCTGAGACTAAAAGGCTTGGAAATGTAGTGACGTGCGCCGGCGTTGATTCCTTCCACGACGTCTTTCGCCGAGGTGCGGGCGGTGAGAAAGATGATGGGAATGGCCTTTAGTCTCGGGTCGGTCTTGAGGTGACGCGAGAGCGCGTAGCCGTTCATTTTCGGCATCATGACGTCGGTGATGATGAGGTCAGGAACAAGCTCGCCCCTCAGGAGGGTGATTGCCTCGGCGCCGTCGCACGCCTCCGACATCGTGAATTGCACGCCGAGCGCGCGAACGAGCATCTGACGCACCGAGGGATCGTCCTCGACGACGAGCACCCGTTTTCGCACGTCCATCGGTCAGTGTGCGCCCGGAGCGCCTCCGGCGGGCGCCGCCGTCACACCGAGGAGCTCGATTTCGAAGGTGAGCGTGGAGTTCGGCGGAATGACGGGCGGGCGGCCGCTGGGGCCGTAGGCGAGGGACGGCGGGATCACGAGCTTGCGCTTGCCGCCGATCTTCATCCCCACGACACCTTGGTCCCAGCCCTTGATCACGCCGCCTTGACCTAGCGTGAAATCGAAGGGCTTTCCCCGCTTCTTCGAGCCGTCGAACTCTTTGCCGTCGGCAAAGGTGCCGAGGTAGTGGACGCTGACGGTGTCGCCCGTCTTGGCGACGGTGCCCGTTCCCACGACGAGATCTTTCGAAACCAGCTTGCCCTCGGGGCCGGCCGGAGGCGGCGGTTCGGGGGGAGGCGGCGCGGCCTGGGGCCGGACCATCGACGTGACGGGCGCGGCGCTCGCAACCGTCGTGGGGGTCTCGGCCGAAATGGGCTCGACCGTCGGCGGCGCAGTGAGGTTGGAGCAACCGAGGAACGCGAGGCACGTGGCGAGGAGGACGGTCACGTGACCTGGAACACTGTGGGGGCAATTAGCAAAGCGGTTCATGGGGCGGCAAGAACGTAGTAGGGCTACACTTTAAGTAAAGGATCCCATGTCGCGCGTCCTCCACATCGAAGACGATCCGCGCAACCGGCTCCTCGTCCGAAAGCTTCTCTCCGCCGACGGCCACGAGGTGATCGACGCGGTGGACGGTCTCGAAGGGGTGAAGCTCGCCCTAGCTCAGCGTCCGGATCTCATCCTCGTCGACCTCAACATTCCGGGCCTCGACGGCTACGAGGTGACGCTGCGCCTCCGTGGCGAGCCCTCCATGGCCGGTGTCCCGATCGTGGCGATCACCGCGGAAGGAGAGCGCGACACGAGCTTCGCCGTCGGGTGCGACGGGTTCGTTCAGAAGCCCATCGACGCCCGTAATTTTGCCCGCCAGGTGCGCCAGTACCTCGGTGGTCACCGCGAGGCGTTCGCCTCTTCGGCCGACGCAACCGGCGAGCGGCTTCGCATCCAGAGCGGGCGCATCGTCGGTCACCTCGAGGGAAAGCTCGCCGAGCTCGTCGCCGCGAACGACCGCCTTCGGGACATGGATCGTCTGCGCACGGAGTTTTACCGCAACGTATCTCACGAGCTGGCGACGCCGCTCACTCCGATCGTCGGCTACCTGCGGATGCTCATCGACGAGGAGCTCGGCGACATCACGAACCCTCAGAAAAAAGCGCTCCAGGCCATGGACGACTGCGTCCGGCGGCTGCGCGGAATTCTCGACAACCTCGTCGACGTGATCGGCCTCGAGACCGGGAAAATGCGCTTCGCGCACCGGACGTACGATTTCTTGGACACCGTGCGCCGGGCGATGGCTTCTCACGCCGATCGCTTTGCCGAGCGACACCAGACGCTCCTCGAGCAGCTGCCGCGGGGACCTTTACCGGCGTACGGAGACTCGGAGCGGCTCGGCCGGGCGATTCAGCAGGTGCTCGACAACGCCGGAAAATTTACGCCCGAAGGGGGCGTGGTGGGGATCGGCATCTGGGAGCTCGAACTCACGTACGAGCTTGTCGTCGCCGACACGGGACCGGGCATTCCTCCCGAGCGCGCGGAGAAGATTTTCGAGCCATTTTTTCAGGTTGATGGCTCGACCACGCGCCTCGCTGGGGGCGTCGGAGTGGGCTTAGCGATCGTTCGCCGCGTGGCCCGCGGTCTCGGCGGAGACGTGCGCGTCGAGCAGGGCGCGACCATCGACGGGACGTTTCTCCCTGGGGCGGCGTTCGCGCTCTCCGTAGCCAAGCGCGCGCCGTCGGTCATCATCGATGGCTGAAACCTTCGACGTCGAGGCGAACGTCGACAAGCCGAGCCTCGAAAACAGCGAAAAACTGCGAGCAAGGGTCTACTTCGATTGGAATGCCACGGCACCGCCCCTCGCTCGGGCGCTCGATGCGATGCACGAGGCGTCGCTCAAGGCGTGGGCCAACCCTTCCAGCGTTCACGGAGACGGACGGCGCGCGCGGGGCTGCGTCGAAGATGCGCGGGCGAGCGTGGGAGAGCTCGCGGCGATGGATCCGCGCGACGTAATCCTCACCTCAGGCGGCACCGAGGCGAACAACCTGGCGCTCCGATCGGCGTTCCTCTCGCCGGGCGGGGTCCTGATCACCAGCAGGCTCGAGCACCCCTCCATCACCCGGGTCGCCGAGGCGCTCGCGCGCGAAGGTCGGGCGACCGTTCACTGGCTGCGTGTCGCGCCAGGCGGGGCGATCGACCTCGAGGATCTCGACCGTGCCCTCGAGGCTCCCCACGTGCGCCTCGTCGCGGTGCAGGCCGTAAACCACGAAACAGGCGTCATTCAGCCGCTCCGCGCGGTCCTCGAACGAACGGGTCATCGGGTTCCGCTGCATGTCGATGCCGTCCAAGCCTTCGGCCGCGTCGCCGAGACTGGGCAGGGGGCCGCCACTCGCAGCATGGCCGCCCACAAGATTCGCGGACCAAAAGGGATCGGCGCCCTCATCACCCGGACGGGCGTCCGTATCGAGCCTGTTCTCCTCGGCGGCGCGCAGGAGCGGGGGATCCGCCCCGGAACGATCGACCCCGTCGCGGCAGCCGGTTTCGCCGTTGCTGCCCACCACGCTGGCGATGGCGCGCTCCGCTATGCGTCCGTGGAGAAGCTCCGTGACCGACTCGAGGGCGCGCTCATCGAGCTTGCCCCCGGAGCTCAGGTGAACGGGGGAGGGGCCCGCGCGCCGCACGTAACGAACATCTCGTTCCCGCGCTGGCTCGGTCCGGAGCTCGTGGCCGCCCTCGACCTCGAAGGGATCTCGGTCTCGAGTGGGAGCGCGTGCAGCGCCGGGACGCATGAGCCATCACCGGTCATTGACGCCATGCTCGGACCCGATCGCGCCGCGTCGGCCGTCCGCATCTCCCTCGGGGAGTCGAGCACCACGGACGAAGTAGAATTGGCGATTTCAGCCTTTTTCAAGGTGCTTCGTCGGAGCTGAGAAGTCGCGTGAGATCGTAGGCGAAACTTCACAGTTCACAGTACGCAGCCCAGCGAAGCCGTGGGCATCGTTGCGAAATGCGTTGGGAGGTCTCGCGCGCGCCGCGTTCCATTGAATGGAAAACGCTCGTCGACTCGAGGCCGCACGTTCAGTGAATTCGGACGATCTCGAAACCCGATCCGGGATGGGATCCAAGCGTCGGTAACTCAAGAAAAAAACGAGCGCAGAGCCGAAGCCACCGCGCGCGCGCATCGTTCTAGCGAGCCCAGGCGGCCTGCTGCGGGGCGGGCGTGGCAGGCCCCGACGTTTGAATCGGAATCCAGAACGCCTTCACCCGCCCATAGCTCCCCTGGCGCTGGTAGCCCGCGAGGCCGAAGAGAACGTTCCAGAAGTAACCCTGCGGATCCTCACCGTACGAGAACAGCGGAAGGACGTGAAATTGCCAGTCGCTGCCGCCCACGGCGCGCTTCTGCATGTAGAGCGTGTTGCCAGCGACCTGGATGATCGAGTCGTCCGCGTTGGTGGAGAAGCGCCAGAATACCGGGAAGCCGACGGTCGTTCGGCCATGGAGGCTCGTGAAATCCCAGAAGACCGGGGCGAGAACGGTGTGCGACGCGCTGTCGTTGCGACCAAGGTAGACGAGCGGGTGGACGTCGGTTTCCCAGCCGTGATTGTCCTTCGAGACCACGATGCTCGGGAACGTCCACCACGTGCGGGAGACTCCGTAGCTCTCGAATTTCCCGTAGAGCGGTGTCAAAAAGTCGTGCCCCTTGGGGCTGTCCGATTGGTAGTAAAACGGCGCGACGGCGAAGGCGTGAAGCCCGATGTCCCGGTCCGTGTAGTTGTAGAAGAGCGGCAGAAGCGGGCCGATGGCGGTGAAATGCGTCGACTCGTTGCGGGTGTACGCGCTCGTGAAGAAGGGCGTGATCAGCGTGTCCGCGGTCCTCGTCACCCGGCGCAGGTAGCCAGGAACCACGAAGAGCGACGCGTCAGGGCTCTTCCCGTAGTGAAACAGAGGGAAAATCGTGGTGTGCTGCTCGCGCACGCCGCCCGTCTCGGGTTTGCCCTCGATGTGGAAGAAGATGGGAGCAACGTCGAAGATGCTGCGCTTGGGATCGCTCTTGAAGATGAGCGGGCCGACTACGGTGAGGTGGCTCTCCTCGAGCTCGCGGTAGCGATGGTAAAAAAGGAGCGGCGGGATGAGCGTGTACGCGCGCTCGTTGCCGTCCATGCTTCCGTTGTTGCCGTGGAAGAAGAACGGGACGACGCCCATGTCGACGTCGGTGCCCGTGCGGTCGCGGAAGAAGGGGCCGGAGACGGTGAACGCTGCTTCTTTGCTGTAATGCGTCGATGACAGCAGAAGCGGGACGTGAAGATACCCGGACTCCAAGCGCTTCCCCTCGAACACGAGCGGAGCCACCCAGTTGTCGTGCTCGTTCGGCGCTTCACGATGCGCGAGCGGGCCGAGGACTAGGACGTGGTTTTCGCGTTCGCGGATCTTCCAAGCGAGAGGAAAAAGCACGTCCGCGTCGAGTTTGTCCGAGCGGCGCTGGTAGAAGAGCAGCGCCCAGAGCGTCTCGGTGTCTTCGGAGACCTTGAGCGCCGGATGCGCCGGATCCGCCAGACCGCGCGAGTGCTCCAGGAAAAATGGCGGAAGAAAGCGAAAGCGGTAGTCGCCCTTGCGCTCTTCGTAGAGGGGAAAAAATTTTCGCTCGAGCGCGCCTTCGGGCGACGGCGGCTTGTGATCCGAGTCTGTTCCGATGCGCTCGCGGACCTCGGGGCTCATCTCGAGCGGGTTGGCTGGAGCCTGTGCGGCAGGCTCCGCGCGCTGGGTGACTTGGGTTGCCGGCCCTCCTTGAGAGCCCGCGGGGTCAGGGTCGTCGCCCTGGGCGCGCGCGAAGCTCCCGAGCGAGACGGACGCACAAAGCAGCGCTGCGACGAGCTTGGATTTCATCGCGGCCTCCGATCAGCCAAGATTCGCACGACGTCTCCGCGTGGGTGCTCTTCCTGAGCGCGTGCGGCGAGATCCTTTACCTGAACGATCCCGGCGTTGACCTCGTTCTCGCCGAGGATGAGCGCGAAACGAGCCCCAAGAGCGGTCGCCCTTCGGAGCTGGCTCTTCAAGGAGGCGCCGCGCGCATCGACCTCGGTGGTCACGCCGGCCCGCCGGAGATCCTGAGCGAGCCGCAGCGCGTGCTCCACTTCGCCGGCTCCGAGCGGCGCGACGTACGCGAAGACTCCGGACGTCGGGGCGGGCAGCTCGCTGGCGATGAGCAGACGCTCGAGACCCGCCGCAAATCCGATAGCGGGGACCGCGGGACCGCCCAGTTCTTTCACCATGTTGTCGTACCGTCCGCCGCCGACGAGGGTGCTGCCCGCGCCGAGCTTTGCCGCCGCGCCTTTGATCTCGAAGAGCGTGCGCGTGTAATAGTCGAGGCCGCGCACGAGCTTCGGCGCGAGGGTGAAGGGCGTGCCGAGGGCGGTCAGATAGCGCTGAAGTGCCTCGAAATGAACGCGATCCGCGTCGTCGAGAAATTCCGTGATCGCCGGAGCGCCGGCAATCGCGTCTTCGTCGGCCTTCGACTTCGAGTCGAGAATGCGGAGCGGGTTCGTCACGAGACGGCGCTGCGACTCGGCGCTCAAGAGATCTTTTTTCGGCGTGAGGTAGGCGACGAGTGCCTCGCGGTAGCGGGCGCGCGTGTCGGGTCCGCCGATCGAGTTCACGAGCACTTCGAGATCCGGAATCCCGAGGGACTGAAGAAAGCCGACGAGCATGTCGATCATCTCGGCGTCACAGCCCGGACCCTGGTCGCCGAAGATCTCCGCGCCGACCTGATAAAATTGTCGGTAACGCCCGCGCTGCGGCCGCTCGGCGCGAAACATGGGCCCCGTGTAGTACCAGCGGCTCACCGGCTCGCGGGTGTGCACCCCGTGCTCGACGTACGCCCGCGCGGCCCCCGCCGTTCCTTCCGGACGAAGAGTCAGCGGCTCTTCGTGATGCAGGAACGAGTACATCTCTTTTTCGACGACATCCGTGACCTCGCCAATCGTTCGCACGAAAAGCGCAGTCGGTTCGACGTACGGCGTCCGCACCTCGCGGAAGCCGGCGAGCTCGACAGCGGAGGCAAAGGCTCTCTCCACGTGCTGCCAACGAGCGATCTCGTCGGGCAAAACGTCGTTCATTCCCTTTACCGCGCGGAGGGGCGTCACGTGAGCGCGACACTCTTATCATGTATGGTCACCCGCAGTGTCCAAACGACGTACCTGCGCACTCGATCTTGGCGGAAGGAGGGTTGGCGTGGCCATCGACGATGAGCTCGCCATGTACGCGCACCCCCGGGGCGTCCTCGAAGGCCGCGACAAACGCGCGCTCGTCGGTGCGCTGAAAAAGCTCGCGGTCACCGAAAATGTCGGGCGCTTCGTGGTCGGGCTGCCGCTCGACATGAAGGGGGGAGAGGGGGAGTCGGCCCGAAAAGCGCGTGAGGTAGCCCAGCAAATCGCGGATGCCACGGGCCTCGAGGTCGAGCTCTGGGACGAGCGGCTCACCACCGTCCAGGCGCGAAGAGCGCTGGCCTCGAGCGACGTCCACGGAAAAAAGGCCAAATCGCTGATCGACGAAGCGTCCGCGGTGACGATTCTCCAGGCCTGGCTGGACAGCGCGCGGAATCCGAGCCGGAGGCATCGGGAATGACGGTTCCACCCTCGAAGCGAAAGAAAGCGAAAAAAAAAGCTCCTGCGCTCGCGAAAGGCTCACGTTCCGACGCTCGCCGATTGCCACTGGGCTCGTGGATTTTCGTGGTCCTCGCGGTCATCGCGGCAGGTCTCGCGGGCGCTCTCCTCCTCGTCTACCCCGCGAGCCACGGTCCAGGAGAAGGGCGCGAAGTGGAGCTCGCCCTCGACGGTGATGAATCACCCGATGCCCTCGCCGGCAAGCTCGCGGGGGCTGGAGTGATCAAAGACGCCCGCATCTTCGCGCTCTATGTTCGAGCGAGCGGCTCCGCCAATCGGGTGGCCAGGGGAGCCCATCTTCTGACCGATGATCTCTCCCCGCGAGAGCTCCTCACGCGCGTCGAAAAACGCGGCGCCGGGGCACGCGCGAAGGTCGTCATTCCTGAGGGCTGGACGCTCTACGACATCGGCAAACGCTTGGCGTCCGTCCACGTTTGCACGAAGCGCGCGTTCGTTGAAGCGGCCGCCGACACCGCGCTCCTCAGCGAGCTCCGGATTGCCGGGGAGAGCGCCGAGGGATTTCTCTTCCCAGCGACGTACGAGCTCCCGCAGGACAGCGACGGCCACGACGTGGTCCGACGAATGAAGGCCGAGTTCGACAAGCGTTACGCCGTGCTCGACGAGCGGCACGCGTCGGGAGTGCTCGATCTCGCGGAGTCGCTCCACTGGGGAATGCGCGAAATCGTGATCCTCGCGTCGATGATCGAAAAAGAGGCAGTGGTCGACGACGAACGCCCCGTGATCGCCAGCGTCTTTCTGAATCGCCTGCGCGATCCGAAGTTCGTCCCCCGGCTTCTGCAGTGCGATCCTACGGCGGCGTACGGCTGCTCCGTCGATCCCGCGCACATTCCGTCCTGCGCCAACTTTACCGGTAAAATCGGGCACGATCTCGTCGCCGACCCCGACAACCCATACAACACGTACAAGCACGAAGGTCTCCCGCCCGGGCCGATCTCGAACCCGGGCGCAAAATCGATCGAAGCCGTGATGGCGCCCGGCAATAGCCGCTACCTGTATTTCGTGGCCAAAGGCGGCGGACGGCACACCTTTTCGGAGACGTACGGCGCGCACGCTGCGGCGGTCGATGCGCCCCGGGAGAAATCCGATGCGGGCGTGAAGCGGTGATCGTAGGTCGCCCGAAGGTCGGCTAGGCTGACCGCGAAATGCAGCCCTGGCTTCCTCCGGCTCTCGGAGCCGCATGCTTCATCGCGATCCACTACGCCTTTTTGCGCGCGGCTTCCGGCCGCCTCACCGACACGTTCGGGGCTCTCATTCTCGAGGGGAGCGCGGTGGTCGGCATCACTCTCGCGTACCTGCTCGGCCTCCGCGGCGCCGAAGTGGTCACGACCAAGCTCGGCGTCCTCTTCTCCATGGCAAGCGGGCTCGCCATCTCGGGCGCAAGCATCCTGCTCTTCATGGCCCTTCGGCGCGGTGGGCCGGTCGCGACTACGGGCACCATCGTACTCGGCGGAGGCGTGACCATGAGCGCGCTCGTTGCCCCGTGGATTTTCGGAGAGGGCTTCACGGCCAGGCGCGCGGTTGGCGTTCTTCTCGGCGTCGCGGCGATGGTCGTCCTTTCGGGTGACCCGGGCACGGAGCCATGATTCTCGCCGGCGACATCGGCGGCACCAACGCGCGGCTCGCGCTCTTCAGCGACGACGGCAAAAGGCGCGTCTCGCAGGCCACGCTTCCAACGAGCGCCCACAAGAATCTCGCGTCCGCGATTTCCTCTTTTTTTGCCGGGAAAAAGCCAAAATTGACGGCGTCCACGTTTGGCGTCGCCGGCCCCATCGTCAGCCAGCGCTGCAAAATGCCGAACCTCGATTGGGTGATCGATGGCCCCGCTCTCGCGAAGCTCCTCGTGCTTCCTCGGGTGACGCTCATCAACGATCTGGTGGCTCTCGGGTACGGCGCTCTCGGGGTGCCAAAGGCGAAGCTCGTCCTTCTCAACGGCCGCACGGCTCCGAAGACCGAAGGCGCGACCGTGGCCGTGATCGCCGCGGGCACCGGGCTCGGTGAGGCCATGCTCGTGTGGGACGGCGAGCATGTGCCGTGCGCGACCGAAGGGGGTCACGTCGATTTTGCGCCTAGAAATAGGCTCGAAATGGAGCTCCTGGAATTTCTCATCACGCGGGTCGGTGGGCGGGTGAGCTACGAGCGCGTGCTCTCGGGCCCCGGTATTGGCAACGTGTATGATTTTTTTCGGCAACGAAAAAACGTCGCCGAGAGCGCCCCCAACACGAAGCGGATTAAAGAGGCGACGGACCGGAACGCGGCCATCTCGGAGCTCGGGGCCTCGCGAAAAAGCAACGCCGCCGCCAAGACGATCGATCTCTTCGCCAGCCTCTACGGAGCGGAAGCGGGGAATCTGGCGCTGAAGTCCTTCGCCATGGGGGGAGTTTTCGTCGCCGGAAAAATCGCCGGTCACCTCGCAAACACCTTGAAAACAAGCGACTTCATGCACTCGTTTATGGACAAGGGAAGAATGTCCGGTCTCCTGAAGAAGGTGCCGGTCGCGGTTGTCCTCGACTCCGACATCGGCCTCGCAGGGAGCGCTCGCCACGCCGCATCGCTTCGGGATAAGTTGCGCTGAGGAGCCCACCATGCCGCGTGAATACGATCCGAAGTCCGTTTCGCTTGCCGTAGGGACCATCAAGACGCTTTCGATCGATGCCGTCGAGAAGGCCAAGAGCGGTCACCCCGGCACGCCGATGGGCCTCGCGAACATCGCCTTCGAGCTCTGGACGCGGTACCTGCGCTACGATCCAAAGGACCCGAACTGGATCGGGCGCGACCGGTTCGTGCTCTCCGCGGGTCACGCGTCGATGCTCCTCTACTCGATGCTGCACCTCGCGGGCTACGACCTGCCGATGTCTGAGCTCGAGCAGTTCCGGCAGTGGGGCTCGAAGACGCCGGGTCACCCGGAGCACGGCCTCACCGCGGGCGTGGAGACGACCACCGGTCCGCTCGGTCAAGGCGTGGGAAATGCCGTCGGATTCGCGCTCGCGGCGAAGTTGAACGAGGCCCGCTTCGGCGAGCCGTTCAAGGGCCAGAAGGTCTTCACCATCTGCTCCGACGGCGATCTCATGGAAGGGGTAAGCGCCGAGGCATCGAGCATCGCCGGGCACCTCGGTCTGTCGAATCTGATCGCTATCTGGGACGACAACCGGATCACCATCGAAGGCGCCACCACGCTCGCCTTCACCGAGGACACCGGCAAGCGCTACGAAGCGTACGGGTGGTTCGTCCAGCGCATCGACGGCCACGACCACGCGCAAATTCGCGCCGCGATCGACAAAGCCATCGCGGAGAAAGATCGTCCGTCGTTCATCGTCGCGCGTACCCACATCGCAAACGGCGCTCCGAAAGCGCACGACACGTCCGAAGCGCACGGCGCCCCTCTCGGAGCCGAAGAAATCGCCGCCACCAAAAAAGCCATGGGCTGGGATTACCCTTCTTTTACCGTGCCGAAAGAGGTTTCTGCTCTCTTCGCAGAGCGTGCCGCCGACAACCTGAAAGAGAAAGAGGCGTGGACCGCGCGGGTCGACGCCTGGAAAAAAGCAAACAGCCCGCTCGCCTCCGAGCTCGACAGGTACATGCAGAAGACCGTCCCCGCGGACATCTTCGAGCAGCTCATGAAGGCCATGCCCGCGAAGGAGGTCGCCACGCGCGAGAGCTCCAACATCATTCAACAGGCGGCGGCCAAGCTCGTTCCGTCGCTCATAGGCGGTTCGGCCGATCTCGCCCCGTCGACCAAGACGCTCATCAAGGACAGCGCGGGCGTTTCTCGTGGCGAGTTCGCGGGGCGCAACTTGCACTTCGGCATTCGCGAGCACGGCATGGGCGCCATCTGCAACGGCATGGCGCTCTACGGCGGAATCATCCCCTACGGCTCCACCTTCCTCATCTTCAGCGACTACATGCGCCCGAGCATCCGCTTGAGCGCGCTGATGGAGCAGCAGTGCTTGTGGATCTACACGCACGACTCCTTCATGCTCGGCGAGGACGGCCCGACCCATCAGTCCATCGAGCAACTCTGGTCGCTCCGGATGATTTGCAACCTCGCCGTGGTGCGCCCCGGTGACTCCTTCGAGGTCGCCGCGGCGTGGACGATTGCCCTCCAGCGCACGCACGGTCCGACCGCGTTTGCCCTCACGCGTCAGAAGCTCCTCAATGTTGATCGCGGCGCGAGCTTCGATCCCAAGAGCGCACTCAAGGGCGTGTACATCGCGCAGGAAGCCACCGGCGGAAAACCGGACGTCATCCTGGTGGCCTCGGGGAGTGAGCTCGGCCTCGCCGTCGAAGCGCGCATCCGCCTCGAAAAAGCGGGGAAGAAGGCCCGTGTGGTGAGCGCGCTCTGCATCGAAGAGTTCTTCAAGCAAGACGAGGCGTACCGCAGCTCCGTCCTTCCGAAGGGCGTAAAGATGGTCTCGATCGAAGCCGGCCGCACCGAAGGTTGGCGCGGCTTTCTCGGCGAAAACAGCCTGAACATCGGCATCGATCACTACGGCGCGAGCGCTCCCGACAAAGTCCTCGCGGAGAAGTTTGGCTTCACGCCGGACGCGGTGATGGCCAAAATCAACGCCTGGCTCTAGCCGGCGTTCGCGACAACCTTCAGCGCGAAAACTCCATCGCGCCATCCTCGATCTCTCCATATCTCAGCATCAGGAGGTCGAGGACGTAATTTTGGCGAAGCTTCCACGGAGCCTTCGAGCCTTGCTTGGGGAACTTGTGGATGGCGCGCTTCACGTAGCCCGATGAAAAATCGAGCAGCGGCAACTCGACGATCGACGGGTCGCTGTTGTGCGGCGTGCACACGCGGTACCGGTGCTTTTCCATGTGGTTCAAGAGGCGGCAGATGTACTCGCTCGTGAGATCGCACTTTAGCGTCCACGACGCGTTCGTGTACCCGATGGCCGACGCGAGGTTGGGCACACCGCTGCACATCATGCCCTTGTAGCTGAGGGTCTTTGCGAGATCGACGTCTCGGCCATCGACGCTGAGCTGCATTCCGCCGAAAGCGACGAGGTCGAGCCCCGTCGCGGTCACGACGAGATCCGCGTCGAGCTCCGCCCCGGAGCGCAGCTTGATCCCCTTCTCCGTGAAGCTCTCGATGTGATCGGTGACCACCGAGGCTCGCCCCGCCTTTATGGCTTCGAAAAAATCTCCATTGGGCACCAGACACACCCGCTGATCCCAGGGATTGTAGCGGGGCGTGAAATGGGTATCGATGTCGTAGTCGGCGCCGAGGGCGCGCCTCACGCCCATCCGATTCAACTTCTTGACGAGCTTCGGCGCACGTCTCGACAGCTCGAAAAATGCCATGCCGAGGGCCACGTTTTTCCATCGCGTGATGGCGTAAGCGGGTTTCGAAGGCAGGTGTCGGCGAAGGAAGTTTGCGATCGGATCCTCGTCGGGCAACGCGACGACGTACGTCGGCGACCGCTGCAACATGGTCACGTGCGCGGCCGACTTGGCCATCGCCGGCACGAGCGTCACCGCCGTTGCTCCGCTGCCAATGATGATGACGCGCTTGCCCGCGTAGTCGATGTCGTCCGTCCATTTTTGGGGGTGCACGATGCGACCCGCGAAGCGATCAGCGCCTGGAAATACGGGGGTAAAACCTTCGACGTAGCTGTAGTAACCGCTGCACAAATAAATGAAGTTAGTTGTGATCTGCACGCGCTCTCGTGTTGCGCCGCGCTCGACGTCCAGCGTCCACTTCGCGTCTCGGGTGGACCACGACGCACGGGTGACGCGGTGGCCGTATCGGATTTTCTTGTCGATGCCGTGGGCCTTCGCCGTATCGCGAACGTAATCGAGGATCGACGGTCCATCCGCGATGGACTTGGCTTCCTTCCACGGCCGGAAGGAATAGCCGAGCGTGTACATGTCCGAGTCTGACCGAACGCCGGGGTAGCGGAAGAGATCCCAGGTGCCGCCGATCGAGTCACGGCCCTCGAGGATCGCGTAGCTCTTCGTGGGGCAGTTCGCCTGCAGATGGTAGCCGGCGCCGATCCCGGAGAGACCAGCGCCCACGACGAGAACGTCGAAGTGTTCGATCACCATTACGTCAGCACTCTCGCGCATCAACCCAGGCCGCCGGCGGCCTTGTCGATGATCCACATGATGCCGCCGCGCACGCCCCGAATGACGCGGGCGGGGGTGGCGTGAGCGTCGCCATTCACCTGCCAGACGCGCTCGAGGGGACCGCGCTTGTTTTTTCCGACGGCGACGACGAGCGCCAACCGCGCGTGCTCGATGGCCGGCACGGTGAGCGTCATCCGCGCCTCGCGCTTTTCGGCCGCGGGGACGGCGGTCACCAGGCGGTCGGTGATGTCGATCGTGTTTTCTCCCGGGAAGAGAGACGCGGTGTGGCCGTCCTCGCCGATGCCGAGGACCATGAGATCGAACGAGGGGACGCCCATCGCATCGACCGGCACAACCTTCCGAATGAGCGTCTCGTACGCCTGCGCGGCCACGTCGAGATCCGGGGCGTCGGCCGGCATGCGGTGCACGTTGGCGGCCGGAATTTTTGCGGGATCGAGCAGACTCGCTTTTGCCCAGCGGTAGTTGCTGCGGTCGTCGGTCGGGGGTGCCGCGCGCTCGTCGACCCAGAAGACGTTGACGTTCGACCAGTGGATTTTCTCGTCGGCTGCGAGGAGCTTGTATGCAGCTCGCGGAGACTCGCCTCCGCTGAGCGCGATGCAAGCGGTCCCGCGCGCCGCGATCGCGTCACGGATTGCCTTGCCCATGCGCGCCGATGCCCCCTGGGCCACGGCCCCGACGTCGTCAGAAGCGATGAGGAGGCCGGGAACGACTTTCGTGGTCATGTGCAGAAGATCCCTTCGTCTTCGAGTTGATCGGCGAACGCAACGGATTCCATGAGCGCGAGATCGTTCGTCGGGCGATGCAGCGTGCGCTCGAGGAGCCCCGCGCTTTTGTTCGCGCCGAGGCGGACGCGCTGCTCCGTGGCGCTCGGCAAGTCGACGTCGAGCTTCCAGACGAGCATGTCGGCCGTTTGAGGATCGCGACCGACGGACCCATGAACGGCCACGCCGTTTGCTTCGGCCTCCACGCGCACCGCCGCGAGCGCATTGGGGGCGACATCTGCCGGTGGCCGAGCCACCGCGCCAAGGACGATGGCAACCACGCCGCCGTCGGGTCGCTTGTACCGGAGTCGGCCGCCGAGGCGATCGAGCTTCCAACCGAGACGGGTCGCAAACCAACCGAGGAGCAACGCGCCCTCGGTGCCCAGGCGCGCGCCCGCATCGGAGTGCTGCCGAATCGTGAGCTTGGTGACGCGCATCGCGTGCTCGCCGAGCTTCGGCTCATCGAAGAAACGCGCGCACATCTCGAGCCACGGGCCTAGCCGAATCCAAGCCAAATCCATGACGCCCGGACGATCCGGCTCAGCGCGCGCCCAGCGTGCGAGCTGAAGGAGACTCGTGAGCGACGTGTACTCCGTGTCGAGCACCACGCGCTGGGATTGCATCGCGATGGCGCAAAACACGGGGTCCTCGACGTGCACGCGCCCGAGCCACACGAGGGACGTCGGGATCTCTGGGACGAGCAGGGCTTCGACCGCGCTCGGCACACGCGCACAGACGGAACCGCTTGCGACCAGCCGCACGCGCTCGGAGCACGTGGCGTCTTCACCGATGCCGCACACCGCGGTCACGTCGCCTTCGAGGGCTCCGTGGGGTGCATCGGCGTCGAGCGTGACGACGATCGCCCGCGCAGGAGTCGTGCTCGTCACCTCGTCGACGATCGCCAAGTAGCGCTCGGCGATGTCCTTCGACCCGGCGACAACCACCAAGTTCATCGTGCAGACCCTAGATTTCGTGGGCTGTCCTGGCTCCACCACCCACACGTCGCGGAGCTGCTTTTCGATCGCGGTGATGACTGAGCTCGTCGGCTGGCTCGCCGGAGACATGGACGCGCGGGTCACGCTCACGGCTTTCTCCAGCGCCTGCCATCCTGAGCGAGGAGATCGTCGGCTTGCTCCGGGCCCCACGTGCCCGCGGGGTGAATCGGGGGCGGCGCGTTGGCCTCCGATTGCCAGGCCTCGAAGACGTGGTCCATGAACGACCACTGTGCTTCGACCTCGTCGCGCCGCGTGAAGAGCGTCGCCTCGCCGCGCATGGCGTCGAGGAGCAGCCGCTCGTATGCCTCGGGCGTGTTCGAGCCGAAGGCTGCGCCGTAGCGGAAGTCCATCGCCACGTCGCGCAGGACGGTGGCCTGGCCTGGCTCCTTGGTGATGAAGCGAATGGCGATCCCTTCGTCGGGCTGAATGCGCATCGCGAGCACGTTCGGCGTGATGCCACCGTCGGCCGCGCGGAAGAGAGTGTGCGGGACCTTTTTGAACGTCACGGCGATTTCCGTTACGCGTTTCGGCAGCCGTTTTCCAGCGCGAACGTAGAAGGGGACGCCGCCCCACCGCCAGTTGTCGATGAAGACCCGCATGGCTACGTACGTCTCGGTCTGCGACGTAGGCGACACGTCGGGCTCCTCGCGGTAGGCCGGCACTTCGTCGGCGCGCACGAAGCCCCGACCGTACTGGCCGCGGATCACGTTGGTCGCCACTTGCGATCGTCCGATGGGACGAAGCGAGCGCAGGACTTTCACTTTTTCGTCGCGGACCGCATCGGCCGCGAGCGAGATCGGCGGCTCCATCGCCGTGAGACAGAGGAGCTGCATCGCGTGATTCTCGACGATGTCGCGGGTCACCCCCGTCTGCTCGAAAAATTTCCCGCGCCCCTCGACGCCAATCTCTTCCGCGACGGTGATTTGAACGTGGTCGACGTGCTCGCGTGACCACACCGGCTCGAATAGGCTGTTTGCGAAGCGAAACACGAGCAGGTTCTGCACCGTCTCTTTGCCGAGATAGTGGTCGATGCGGAAGACTTCGTTCTCCTTGAAAACGCGGGCGATCGTATCATTGAGCTCGACGGCGCTCTTCAGATCGTGGCCGAACGGTTTCTCGAATACCACCCGCGTCCAGGGACCGCCTTCCTTCTCCTCGCCGCTGCGAACGAGCTTCGCTTCGCGCAGCCCGTCGACGATGATCCCGAAGTCAGAAGGGGGAACCGCGAAGTAGTAGAGGCGGTTGCCTTGCGTGCCCCGCTCCTTGTCGAGCGCCTCGAGATGCTCCCGCATGTTCTGGTACGTCTTCGGATCCTCGAAGGTGCCCTGAACGTAGGTTATGCCTTTTTCGAAATCGGACCACACGGCCTCGTCCAGCGGCTTACGCCTAGAGAACTTGGCGGTCCCTTCCTTCATCTCCGCGCGGAACGCGTCGTCGGTCTTCGGCCGACGAGCGACGCCTACGATGGCGAACGCTCCAGGAAGCGCCCGGCTGACGGCAAGGTTGTAGAGTGCAGGTACCAGCTTTCGACGCGTCAGATCTCCTGACGCTCCGAAAATCACGAGAGCGCACGCTTCCCCCGTTTTGTCGTCGATCAGCCCGTTCCGCAGCGGATTTTTGGGGTTCATTCTCTTCTCTTCTAGGCCTTCTTGACCGCGTGCCCACCGAACTCGTTCCGGAGAGCGGCGAGGACACGCATGGAGAACGAGTTTTCCTGGCGGGAGACGAAGCGCGCAAAGAGCGCGGCGGCGATGGTCGGGACGGCGACCGCGTGGGCCACGGCCTCGTTTACCGTCCAGCGCCCTTCGCCCGAGTCGTCCACCCACGGCTTGAGCGCCGCGAGCTCCGGGTCCTTCTTAAAAGCGAGCTCCGCGAGCTCGAGGAGCCACGAGCGAACGACGCTCCCATGATTCCAGACGCCGGTGACCTTCGTGAGATCGTACTTGTACTCGCTCGCCTTCATGAGCTCGAAGCCCTCGGCGTAGGACTGCATCATCGCGTACTCGATCCCGTTATGGACCATCTTGCAAAAGTGGCCAGCGCCGGCCTTGCCGAAATATCCGAGGCCGTCCTTGGGAGCGAGCGTCGTGAGCGCCGGCTCCACGAATTTGTAAGCGCTCTCGTCGCCGCCGACCATCAGGCAGTAGCCGACCTGAAGGCCCCAGATTCCGCCCGAGGTTCCGGCATCGAGGAAGCGCAGCTTCTTTTCGGCGAGCTCCTTGGCGTGACGGATGGAGTCGCGGAAATTCGAGTTGCCGCCGTCGATCACGATGTCGTTCGCCGTCATCAGCTCGGAGAGCTTCGTGATCGTGTCTTCGGTGGGCTTGCCTGCGGGCACCATGACCCAAACCGCGCGAGGCGCTTCCATCTTCGAGATCAGATCCTCGAGGGAGCTTGCGCCGACGGCGCCTTCCTTGGCGATGGTCGCGACGACTGCGGGATCACGGTCGAAGGCGACGACTTTGTGCCCGCCCTGGAGCAGGCGCTTGACCATGTTGCCGCCCATTTTCCCGAGGCCAATGATTGCGATTTGCATGGAAGCGTCTCCGCTGGAAAAGGAACGATCGTTCGACCCACGCCTCAACCAATGGAGCGCGGCCGAGCGAGGATACACACATTGCTTTGGCCCGGGTCGTGCTTAGTTTCTGAGCTTCTGAGCTTGCCTGGAGGTAACCCAATCATGAGAGACATTGGAAACAATGGACGCCTCATCGGCGTCGTTCAGGTGCACGTGGGCGCAAAGGTCTTCGCGTTGCCCGTTCAAGCCGTGAGCGTGGGCCGGGATCGCTTGTCCACGGTACCCGGCGGCTTTTTCAGCGATGGACCGGGGCAATACGGCATCATCGTGGACGGCGATGGCTCGCAGTCGGACGTGGAGGCGCAGATCGCAGCGGGCTCCGCCGAGGCCGTTCGTCACATTTCGAAGAAATTCTTCAACTAGAAAAACTTCATCGCGCGTTTTTCCCTAGAACTTTCCGCTTGGAGCGTCGTCTGATGCCGGTGTGGATCAATCCAAATCGGCGTTTTGGGCGGAGCTTCTCGACAACCCGGCGCGCAAAGCGAAGCTGAGGATCGGCGTATTTGCCGTCCTCTCCATCGGCTCAGCCATGGTGGTCGGCTACCGTGCCGGCGCGACTCCCAGGCCCGAGAATGTGGCGAATCGCGCCTGGCACGGCAAGGTCGCAAAGATCGCAAGGGCAGGGGCGCAGAAGACGGGCGGCGTTACGTTGCGCCTCCTCGGCGGCGCAGAGTTGGCCGCAAACGAAGGCTCGGAGCTCAGCGAAGGCTCCGAACTCTGGACCGACGGACGCACCCGCGTTCGCATCGAGCTGGATGACGGCACGAGCATCGTTCTCGACCGGGCCACGTCGATCTCCGTCGAAGCGGGACCGCGCACGCTACGCCTCAAGGAGGGTTCGATCGTCGCGGATGTCGCTCATATCGAGGGCGCGCCCGTTGCGCACCTCGTAACCCCGACCGGCGAGGTGGGCGTCCTCGGAACGAAATTCGCGCTCACGTCCACCGCCGACCGCACGACGGTGGAGGTCATGCGAGGCGTCGTTGAGCTGAAAGACGCAAGCAGCAACCTGGTTCAAGTCGGGGCCGGGCAGGAGGGCGTGGCTTCGAAGAACGCCAAGCTCGAAATCGCGCCGGTGAACGATCTCGCGCAGCGTCTCGCGTTCGGCGAAGGGGTGGGTCTTCCAGGAATTCACAACGAAGACGCCGAGGCGACCGTCAGCGGCTTGGGCGAGCTGCGCGCGAGACGCCCAGGAAAAACCGACGAAAAAGATCACGTCGTCGCGCTCACCACGCACAACATCAAGGTTCGCATCGTCGGCAACGTGGCCCGCACCGAGGTCGACGAGACCTTTACGAACGAGACAGGCGATGACCTCGAAGGGCTCTATCGGTTTCCCTTGCCGCCCGACGCGCAGATCGAGCGTCTCGCGCTGGAAGTAGACGGCAAGCTCGTCGACGGCTCGTTTGTCGACAAAGCAAAGGGCGCAGCGATCTTCCGTGGCGCGGTGCACAACGCCACACCGACCGCGCCCAAGCCCAAAGAAGAAATCATCTGGGTGCCCGGCCCCTGGAGGGATCCCGCGCTCCTCGAGTGGCAGCGTGGTGGTCGCTTCGAGCTGAAGATCTTCCCGATCCCAAAGCGCGGATCTCGTCGCGTGGTGATTGCCTATACGGAGACGATTGCGCCCGTCGCTGGCGTCCGTCGCTACGTCTACCCGCTCCCCCAAACGACCTCGAGTGACCTCAGGATCGGCATCTTCAGTATCGATCTTCAGGTGCTCGGCAACGATCCGAAGGTCCCCGTAAAAGCGCGGGGCTACGAGCTCGCGAAGGCCCCGTCGGGCTCGGAGCTCGGTGGCGAGCGCTTTGCGCAGACGACCACCAACTTCGTCCCCTCCGGAGATCTCGCGATCGAATACGTTCTCTCCGACCGCGCAAGCGACGTGACCGCGTGGGGCTACACCGATCCAAATGCGCCCAAGGTAAAGGTGCTTGGCGCGATCTCCGGGGTCCCAGAAAAAGGCTACGTCGCCCTGGCGCTCCGCCCGAAGCTCCCCGGCTGGACGGAGTCGAGGCCGCGCGATGTTGTGCTCGCCGTCGACGCGGGTCGATCGATGTTTGGCGAGCGGTATCAGCGCGCAAAGCGCCTCGCCGTCCAGGTCGTTCAGGAGATGGACCGGCGCGATCGGATCGCCGTGCTCGCCTGCGACGTCACCTGCCGCGCAATGCCAACAGGGTTCGGCGGCGCGGGTTCGGCGAGCGCACATGACGTCGAATCGTTCCTTTCGGGATCGGAGCCCGACGGCGCGAGCGATCTCGTCGGCGCGGTGCGATCGGCGGCAGGCATCGCGGGCCATGACCGCAGCCGTGATCTCCGCATCGTTCTCGTTTCTGATGGAGTGGCGAGCGCGGGGTATCGCCGCCCTGAGCGTCTCGCCGCCGCTATCAAAGAGGCCCTTGTCGATGCGCGCTCCGAGGTCATCACCGTCCCCGTCGGCTCCGATGCCGACACGACGACACTCCAAGAAATCGCGCGTGGCGGCGGCGGGGTCGTCGTCCCCTACGCACCAGGCGAGATGCTGGAGACCGCTGCACTAGACGTGCTCAACGCGACGTACGGCGTGACCTTGAGAGACGTGACGCTCACCCTTCCGGACGGTCTGTCGGAGGTCGCCCCGAGCAACATCGCCCCGATGCGTGCAGGGGGAGAAACGCTGATCACCGCACGAATCACCGGCGATCACGTGAAGGGCGACGCCATTCTCAGCGGTAAGGTAGGGGGCGAAAAATTCGAGGCTCGTTACCCGCTCGACGTGCGCGCGACGACGGAGGCCGGCAATGCCTTCGTACCCAGGCTCTACGCGGCGGCACGCATATCCGACAAAGAGCGCGACGCGCCTGACGCCGCTCGCGCCGAGCTGGTCTCCCTTTCCCAGCGCTATGGAGTTCCTTCGCGTTTCACGTCGCTCCTCGTTCTCGAGAGCGAGGCGATGTTCACCGCCTTCGGGATCGATCGCTCGGCGCGCGCCACCGCCTGGACGGGTGAAGAGCTCACCGCGCAGAGCGAAGTTGCCACCCGCGCCGAGGCAAACGAAAAAAGCGACGCCCTCGCCATCGGGGGCGACGACGACCAGAAGAAGGAGGTCGCGCAGCACGCGGTCCCCCGAAGGCCGAGCGGGCTCGAATCAAACGATCCCCTTGGCACCGGCACCGGCAGCGGTTTCGGTGGCGCTTTGGCCCAGCCCGCACCAGCAAGTCCGCCAGCAGACTTCTCGCCGCCGCCGCCGACGCCCTCCAAAGCTCAAGGCCAGTCGCCCTCGGACCCACGGAGCTCATCGATCGGAAACTTCGGGCGGCGCGGGGGCGGCCAGTGGATGAAGCGCGTGTGGTTCCGGAAGGCGAGCGTTGCGAATGGGGCGCCTCCGCCGGTTCCCGCCGAGAAGGTCGCAGCAGCGCGCGCTGCGCTTCAAGCGGCACCCGATGAGCGTGGGCGATACCGAGATCTCGTGCGGGTCCTCTCGGCCAACGGCGCGCTCGACGAGCTCGGTGCAGTCCTCGCACGGTGGTCGACCCGTGACCCGCTCGACGCCGACGCGATCTCCGCGCGCGCCGACCTGGCGGCCAGGGCAGGGGATCGCGAAAGGGCGCTCCGGATCCTCGACGGAGTCGCCTCGGGCGCGTCTGCGGTCGCGAACGACGTAAGCCTGCTTGATGCGCTCGCCCTCACGCACGAACGCGCACAGGATCATTCGGCTGCGTGTGCTTTTCGGATCGCAGCCGCCGAGACTCGGTCGGATGTAGAGCATGTGGCCCGCGCGCTCGCCTGCGAGATCGCCGACGGTCACGCCCGAGCGTTCGAGCCCTTCTTAGCCCGAAAGGAACGCGCCGATATCGAGGCCACGGCAGCCCGCTTCGACGCTCTCGCCAAGGGGTCTGCGGCGCCGATCGAAGCCGCAACGTCGGGCGACATCGTCGTCGACGCCACCTGGGACGCAGCCGCGAACACCGACGTCGACATCGCGATCGTGGATCCGTTGGGAAGCAGGCTTTCCTGGGCCGCTCGCGGAAGAAATGTCCGCGTCGCCGATGCGACCAGTCGTCGCCACGAGGCGCTCGCGGTTTCCAGCTCGTCGGTCGGCGCGTTTACGATCGAAGTGACGCGCGCCGGGGGCACGGCCGCGCGGGTCAGCGGGAACCTCTCCATCCGAGCGATCGGCGAGCGGCTCACCGTTCCCTTTTTTCTCAGCGGCGCAAACGCGCAAGTCGCCCGCGTCCAAGTGCGGATGGAGTCAGAGCTCGTGCCCAGCAGCGAGCCTGAGACCGGCAGCGCGCCTCCGTTCGATCGCGGCACCGCGGCGCGTCTTCTGTCGACCGTGTCCGTAGCGAGCTGCAGTGCCGGCGATGGAGCCACCGGCAACGGAATCGTGCGCATCACGTTTGCAGGAAACGGCCGCGTCATCGCTGCGCTCGTCGATCCCCCGTTCGAAGGCACTGCCACGGGAAGGTGCGTTTCGAGCGCCTACCGCCGCCTGGCGATCAACCCGTTCGACGCCGCTCAAGGCACCGTGACGATGCTCACGGGCTTCGTCGTCCCGCCTTGATCCGTGTTTGCCTCTTTAGGCCTTGCTGTCAGTTTCCATGGCGCGAGCGACGAGCTCGAGGGCATCGGTCACCTTCTGACGCTCGCCTCGCGGCACGCGATCAAGCACGCCGGCGAGTGTGCTCAGCGACCCAGCATTCACCGCGTCGGCGGCGCGCTTTCCTTTCGGAGTGAGGCGCAGCTCCGTCAGGCGGCCGTCATCCAAGCCCTTATCACGCGACACGAGACCGCCCTCCACGAGACCTTTTAGATTGCGGCTCGCGGTCGAAGGGTCGATCCCCAGCAGCACGGCGAGGCTCGACGTTGAGACCGCGCCGCGCTCGAAGATGACCTGCAGTGTCTCAGCCTGCTGCGGCGTCACACTCCGCTTCTTCGAGTGCGCCAAGAACACCACGCCGCGCGCACGCTCGCGGCTGATCCGACCGAGCGCTCTTTCAACGACGTGGACGGCACGGACAAATCTATCTTGGTCAGCCATTGGAGACCGCATGCATCCTACAAGTTTGGTCGCCACGTCAAGCGGGCGCGCAACTTTGCCGAGACGCCGTGTTCTTTTTCTCGAAAAATTCTCCGAGAAAAACTTTCTTTGCTCTATCTCGTGATTGACTGTGTCTCGTCATTGAATGCGGCGTGCGATTCCGCCGTCCATCTCGAACCAACACGAATCAAGAGGATCCATGAACGCGAGAAAATCGTGGGTTGTGCTTTTTGCAGGTGTGCTCCTCGGGTCGGCTGTGCTTGCAAGTGTGCCGACCTCGGCGTCGGCGGACGACACGACGTGCGGGAGCAAAGAGAATCCTTGTCCGCTTCAGAAGTGGATGCGCGCGAACATGGGAGCTGCAATGGCGGCCGGAGATCTGCCGACGCTGGCCAAGTCGCTCGACAAAGCCGCGACCCTTTCCCCCGATGCGTCGTGGAATTGGGGGGCGATCTCCAAGGCTGGCGCCGACGCTGCGCGGAAAGGCGACACGGCTGGGGCGAAGGCTGCGTGCAAGAGCTGTCACGATTCCTTCAAAGACAAGTACAAGGCGCAGTTTCGCGCGAAGGCTATCCCCTAGCTGTTCCCTAGACGTTTGCTCTCAAGCTTGCCTTGCCGCCGGTGCGATCACGCCTTAGCGTGAAAAGCTCGAAATGGCATTCTCCGTTACTCCCTCCACCGGGCAGCGCGCCGAGACGACGCGCATGTTCGAGAGTGACCTAATCGAGCGCTTCTCCCGAATCCATCCGGCGACTCCATTCGTCTTCTGGATCCCGGTCATCGTCGGGGTTCTCCTCCGAAGCGCACTTCGCCACGACATCGGCGCCCTCGCTACGGTCGGAGTGTTCGGGTCGGCGATCCTCGCGTGGACGCTCGCGGAGTATCTCCTCCACCGGTTCGTCTTTCATTGGACGGGAGAGACTGCGCTCGCGAAGCGGTTTCACTTCCTAATCCACGGCGTTCATCACGACTTTCCGCGCGACAGGGACCGGCTGGTGATGCCTCTCGGCGCGAGCATACCCTTCGGGATCCTTTTCTACGCGCTGTTCTACTTCCTGCTCGGCCAGCGCTTCGGGGAGCCCTTCTTCGCGGGATTCGTTCTCGGCTACCTCGGCTACGACGGAACGCACTACGCCGTTCACCATTTTCGTCAGACGACTCGAATCGGCAAATGGGTGAAGCGCCACCACATGCGCCACCACTACGCCGATCATCATGGCGGCTTCGGCGTCTCGTCTCCGCTGTGGGATCTCGTCTTTCACACGATGCCCCAGACGAAGCCGCAAACGCGAAGCGGGTCGGACGAAGCTCCCCCCGGGAACGCGGGCCTGGAAGCCTCCTAAGAAACTTCTACTTTCGGGCGACTTCGCTCGGTGGCAGGAGCTGCTCCTCCAGAACCTGCGGCTGCACCGCCGGCATCGGGATTCGGGCCACGAGGACGCTTCGACTATGGTGATCGATGCTCGAACCGACGCGTGCTCCGGCTGTAAAAGCTAGGGCCGAGCCCAACAGACCGAGGGAGCCGATGGCGAGGGTGCGGCGCAACGTCGATTTGAACATGCGATGCCTCTTTTTGGTACTCGGCGGCGATTCCAGGACTCGACCAGCGTAGGCCTCTCCTCTCGGGAAGGTCGTGAATTCACCCGAGACGCCCCCGATTTGTACGACTCTCTGCCACTCGTGGCAGAAGCACGGCTGTGCTATCGTCCCTTGCATGGGGCAGCCGACTTCGAAGAGAGACGTGTTCATCGCGCTCGCAGCGATCGCTTGGGCCGACGGCAACCTCGACTCGGAAGAAGCCGACGCCATCGTCCGCGCGGCCGTCGAAGAGGGCCTCGATCTTGACGAGATTGCGGCCATCGAAGCGGCCACGGCGACAAAAGTCGAAATGGGAACGATCGATAGATCGAACCTCTCGAAAGAGGATCGCCTTTTCGTCTACGCAGTCGCCTGCTGGATCGCGGAGCTCGACGGGGACGTGACCGCCGAAGAGGCCAGCGCCCTCTCCCTCCTCGGTGAGCGGCTCGGAGTCCCCGAACGCCCACGCGCCCACGCGGAAGAAGCCGCGCGCGAAGTCGCCAACATGCCCGAGGGCAACAGGCCTGCGCGCTACGACCTTGCCAAGCTCCGGTCCATTATTGGAGACCGCCTCAAGGCCGCGCAAGAAGCTCGGCACAACCAAACGGCCTGAAGGCGTCAGTAACAGGGGACGTAGCGGGATGTCCGCGCTAAGCTCCGCCCCATCATGTCGCAGGGCGAAAAGCCTGCATCTCCGCCCCCGAGCGAGATCGGAACGCTCCTCGCGCAACGCTACGAAGTGATTCGTGAGCTTGGGCGAGGTGGCATGGGAGTCGTCTATCTCTGTCGAGACATGGTGAGCGGCGAGCGGGTCGCGTTGAAACGCCTGCGAACTCCCGAGGAAGCGAAGGCCGCGCCGCGCCCTGAAGAGAGCTGGTGGTTTCATCAGGAAGCCCGGGCGGTGGCCTCGCTCGATCACCCTGCGCTCGTGCGCGCGCGCGACTTCGGAACGCTAGGCGACGGCTCGCCGTACCTCGTCATGGACGCGCTACCGGGACGGAGCGTCCACGAATGGATGCATACTACAACGATGCCTTGGCCCGTGATCTGGGCGCTCGTCGACCAGTCGCTCGCCGGACTCGCTCACGCCCACGCGCGCGGAGTCATTCACGGCGATCTGAAGCCGTCGAACGTGATGCTCGATCTCGCGTCGCCGGGGCGTGGACCACGCGCTTACCTCCTCGATCTCGGTCTCGCGTGGCTGCGGCAATCACGCCACGATCCGCGGCTCGATGGGGCCCCTCCTCCCGAGCTGGCAACGCACGCCGGCGCCGGCACCGTCGGTTGGGTCGCTCCGGAGCAGATTAGAAAGGCGGCGACGCACGTCGGGCCGGCGACGGATCTCTACGCGCTCGGATGCATCATGTACCGCGTGCTCGTGGGCAAAGAGGTCTTCGAGGGAACGGCGCAAGAAGTCCTACGTGCGCACAAGCGGACTCCGGTGCCCGCCCTCGTCCTGCCCGCGGATGTCCCTCAAGAGGTGAGCGGGTACGTGCAGCGCTTGCTCGCGAAACGTCCGTGGCACCGCTTCGAGCTCGCCGCGGATGCGCGTCGCGAGTGGCGGCGTTTTCGCCCGGCCCAATCGGCGACGCTCGAAGAAACGGTGGCAAGCGCGCCACCGCCGCCCGCAGCTCCTTCCTCTTCACCCGCGATGGGAAGAGCCGTCGCTGCGGCGCGATCGCTCGCTCCCGGTCTCCTTGGTCTTCGGCCGTCGCCCATGGTGGCGCGTGAAGAAGAGCGCCACGAGCTGTGGCAGGTCGTAAAATCTGTGGCCTCGGGCGAAGGGCCTTCACACCAGCTCGTTGCGCTCATCGGAGAGGCCGGCGTCGGCAAGAGTCGTCTTGCCGGCTGGCTGTGCGAGCAAGTCCACGAGTACGGGGTGATGATTCCCCTGCGTGCGCGCTATGGCCGCATTTCCACCTCGCTCGACGGCGTCACCGGCGCAGTCAACGCACACTTCGGTCTCGAGGGTGCGGATCGCTCGCTCGTCGAACAGACGTTGATGAATCGTTGGGAGGTGAGCCCCGACGACGAGGACGCCCTCACCTGGGTTGCCGCCACGGCAGAGTGGCTCCGTCCAACGCCGCCCGGCACGATGACCCCGCTCGGACCAACCGGGAAGCGCTTCGTCCTCGACACTCCGGAGCTTCGTTGGGCGGTCATTCGTCGCGTGCTCGAGCACATCGGAAGAGACCGCCCGATTCTCTTGTGGTCCGACGATTTGCATCACGCTTCACCGAACACCTTCGAAGTCCTCGGACGCATGCGTCAATCGGCGCCGGGCGTAAAAATGCTGGTGATCGCCACCGCACGCAGTGAAACCTTGGCCACCGATCTCGATGCTGCGCTTCGTATGGAAGCCGCGCGCGCAGAATGGAACGGCCGAGTCCTCGATCTGAAACCGCTCGGTCAACACGAGACCGAGGCACTCCTTCGCTCGACGTTGCCACTTCACGACGACGCGGTCGCGCGGGCAAGCGCCCAAGCCCAAGGCAATCCGCTCTTCGCGCTGCAGCTGCTCCACGCCTGGTCGGGTGGAGGCTATTTGAAGCTTGAAAACGGCAGGTACCGCGTGCCCGACAGCGCTCTGCTCGGTCGTGCGATCACCACCGCCGAGCTGTGGGACGAGCGCCTGCGCGCCGTGGCCACCGATTTGCGCCTCTCCGCATATGCGGCTGCGGCGCTCGGCGAAGACATCCGGGGCGAGGTGCTGATGACCCTCGTCCAATCGCTCGGAATGGATCCCCGCGATGCGCTCGTCGCTCTCACGCGCGCGCAAATTCTCCTCGCCGCAGGCAACGATCAATTTCGCTGGCCACACGCGCTCCTCCTCGAGCACTTGATGGGTCGCCTTCACGAGCGAAAGGACGCGCCGGCGATTTTTCGCTTGGCGGCGAACGCGCTCGAGAAACATCCCGCAGTGGGAATGCGTCGGATCATGAAGCATCGGGTGACGAATCTTCTGCGCGCAGGAGACGACAACGTCGCCGCGGGGCTGATGTTCAAGTTCATCCAGGGCTCGTGGCGACGCGGTCGCGACACGGCGGCCACTCTGCGCGATCTCGAGCTTCTCGAAGGGCGCGTGAGCGGATCGACGGCCGCCGAATATGCGTACTGGCGCGCCGAAGCCCTACGCCACATGGGTCGTCTCGAAGAAGCGCGCGAGCAAGCGGAGACGGCGCGCAAGGCCTTCGAGCATGCAGGCGACACGGGGAGGGGAGCGCACACCCTGCGTCTTCTCGGTCACATCGATTCCGATCGAGGTGCCACCGCTCAAGGGCGTCTGAAGGTCGAGCTTGCCCTCGCGCGATTCAAAGATCTAGGTGACGCAGCCGGCTATGCCCAAGCGCAGGTCGTCCAAGGAGAGATCGACTATCTCCTCGGGGAGCACGCCCGTGCGCGCGGGATTCTCGTCGAAGCGAGCGAGAATTGCCGGGCACTCGACGATTCGCTCGGACACGCGCAGTGCTTGATCTTGCTGGCCATGATCTCCACGGCCGTCGGCGGTTTCGAGCGTTCGCGGGAGCTCTTGGTCGAGGCTCGTGCCGAGTTCGACGGCATGGGTTACCGGCTCGGGCTCGCCCAATGCGACGTGGTCCTCGGTCACGCCGACCATCGGGGGTCCGCCATGGATGCCGCGCGTCAGCGGGCGCTCGCTGCGCGGGCGGCGTTTCGGGAGCTGCAAAATCCTCGTGGCGAAGCAGCATGTGAGCGTCTCTTGGCAATGATCGCGATCGACACCGATGATTTTTCGGCCGGCGACGCCCATGCGCGCATCGCCCTCATCATCTACGAGAGGCTCCAAGATCCGTGGGGTGAGGTCGAAGCACGTCTTCTTCTCGCCCAGGTCGCGCTCGCCGAGGACGCCCCGGATGCCGGCGAGCTCATCGACTCCTGCGATGCGATCGTGCTCGACGACGCCGAGCCCCGGCAGCATCGAGATCTCACGCGGGCCTGGCTCGCGCAGCGTGAGGAGCGCTGGCAAGACGCTGCGAGCAGCCTTGATCAGGCGCGCCGGGCGTACGGAGAGCGACCGCGCACTGGAGACCACACGCCGCAGCTCCTGGACCGCTTCTCCAAGATGAAATGGGATGCCGTCTCGCGGGGCAAGATCGACGCGTGGATATCCGCCCTCAGCGAGGAAAGCAGCGCGGGGCCCGCGTCGTCGCGCTGGAAGGCCGACGCGAGCTGATGTAGCTTCGCGCCCATGACCACCCCGCAAGAACCCGCCAGCCGACACAAGCAGAAGATTCGCCGCACGAAGCAGCTCGCCGCGTGGCGCGCGAAGCAGCCCGCGAAGACCGACGCCGCCTCAAAAACCGCACCCAAAGCAGCGAAGGCCGCCCCGAAGGCCGCAGCCGCCGAGCCGAAAAAGGTTGCGGCAAAGAAGTAAAGCTCATGGAAAAGAGCCTTCAAGAGACGTACGCGCCGACGAACCAGTGCTTCGGCTGCGGCCCTGCGAACGAAAAAGGCCTGCGCATCCGGAGCTTCGTCAAAGCCGGCCCGGCGTCTAAAGGTGCTGAAACCGAAGAGGAGCTCGTGTGCGAGTTCACGCCCGAGGCGCATCACCTTGCGTTTCCGGGCGTTCTCAATGGCGGGATCTGCGGGGCTCTCCTCGACTGCCACTCGAATTGGGCAGCGGCCTACCACCTGATGACGAAGGCCGGCACAGGCGTCCTGCCGTGCACGGTGACCGCTGAATTCGCGGTGACGCTCAAGCGGCCGACGCCCATGAGCGGGCCCATCCATCTTTCGGCGAAGGTGATCGAGTGGACAAGCGATCGAGCCACGGTCGAAGCGACGATAACCGCAGGGGGCAAAGTGACGGCAACGTGCCGCGGCATCTTCGTCGCGGTGAAAGAGGGTCATCCCGCCTTTCACCGTTGGTAGTCGATTGAGCGTGACTCAAATCGTGGGGACGTCCGTCCAATGAATAAGTAGAACCGCGCCGGCGAAATCGCGTCCGTGTGGTTTCCTGTAAGCTCGAGCAAGAGGTCCGTCATGAGCGCGATGAAGATTACGTCGGTGCCGTTTCTCGTGCTGTTGCTTGTACTGATCTCGACCGTTACCAGCGCCTGGGCTCTCGAGCCCAATAAAGACGGCTGGTACCACACGGGCGATGGCGTTCGCGTGAAGAAGAAGATTTTCAACTTCGACGTCTACGCCATCGGCCACGACATGAAGTGCCTACCTGGAGCCAAGTCGAAGCAATCGGTCATCGACTCCGATTGCGACAAACGACTCACCTGGAAGATGCTGCGTGACGTCGATGCCGAGGCGATCCGGACTGCTCTAACCGAGGCCTATGCCCTCAACGGTTACAAGGATGCCGCGAAGATCGCGCCCTTCGTTGCCGCGCTGAACAAAGAGCTCAAGGAGAAGACGTTCGTCACCATCTCGTACAACGCAACAACCAAGACGACGTCCATCTCGGTCCAAGGCGGGGCAACGGCAGCCGTGCCCGGTGTCGATTTCATGCGCGCGACGTGGAGTATCTGGTTCGGACGGATCGATCAGCCGTCGCTCGGCGACTCCCTCATCAAAAACCTCTGAGCACACGGATGCCCGAAGCCCCCAAGCCTCCGTCGAAGCGGGGTCCTCTCCCCGACCCGGGTCACTCTCCTCCCGCCGAGCGCCCACATGCGCCGCGCCAGGCACCGAGCGAGCAGGCGCCCGAAATCCACACGCCCAGCCTTCCCGTCCCGAACTCCCCCCGCATTTTTTAGCGCTCGGATAGCATGGGATCTCCGGACGGCGGACTCGTCCGGTCCGTACTGGATTCCGTAGTGAGGGAGGGACCCGTGGAGAAGCCGCAAACGCGAAACGATCTCACCGCCGCCGTGCCCAAGTTCTGCCTCGCGCTCGAGGAGTACCGACGGGCTACCGAAGGTCGCGTCCGAACGACGCAGGAGTTTCTGACCCACTTTTTTCCGTACGACGAGAGAGCACCGCGGGACGAAGTCTTCCGGCACATACCGAACGAAGTGCGCGGTCCGATTCTCTCGGGCTGGGGCATCCGCGGACTCAAGGCGGCACTTCGCGACAACGACGGGAAGGTGGAATCGGTCGTCTACGACGCGCTCATCGCCGGGGACATCGAGCACCTCGCGTTCGAGCAAGGGCTGACCTCCGAGGTCCTCGTTCGTTGGGTGCCGCTTCCGGAGTGGTGGGCATTTTGGCGGGGCGGAAAGCTCTCCAAGAAGTCGATCCTCAAAGCCCTCGAGACGGCGTACGAGACCGGGATCTTCGATGCTCACTGGTTCCTCGAGACAGTCGAGGCGCGCGGAGGGAAGCTGCGGGGGACGGACGTCATCGCAGAAGGGTTGACCAAGGCGGACCTGACCGAATGGGTAAAGCGCATTCAACAGTCGGGGGACGGAACCGCAAGAGGGATCGTGCTCGCGATCGGCTGGGAGAAAATCGTGTCGCAGACAGCGAGCGACGTCCTCATCGCGACCTTGGATGCCATCGCACGAAACGCTGGTTTAACGGCGGCATCTGAGCGCGTTGAAGCCCGCGACGTGAGCCCGCAGACAGACGAGGGTGTGATCGTGGTGGTCGAACACGAGCCGGTGGAAGTCACCAAATCCGAGCGCTCCCCGGCGACGCCCCAACTTCCGCAGGTCGACTACGACGAGGGCGACGCAGACGAGACCGCGGTCTTCCGTATGGTCGATCCACCGGGGAGCCCGCCCTCCCGCGGCCGCTCTCGTTGACGTACCGCATCGTCGCGGGCACGACGATCGGCGATTGCTCGGCCAGTTATTGGACCAGTCTTATCCTACATAGGTACCTTTCCTCCCACACGGAGGTCGTTCCCATGGGTAGTATTCTCATTCCCGTCAGCCAACGCCGCGCGATTCGCCACGCCGCTCGAGTCACCTGCCAGGTCGTCCGCGAAAGAGACTTCAAGCTCCTCAGCGAACAGGCCGTCGACTTGTCGATCGGCGGGATGCTCATTCTCACCGACGAGCGCGTGCTCACCGGCGAGGACGTCATCATCTCCCTTCGCGCACCGGGCATCGGCAGCTGGTTCGACGCGCAGGGCACGATTGCACGCGTCGTTCACGGACGGCGTCCGAGCGATTCAGGCCGCGCTCTCGGCGTGCGCTTCAATGCGCTCGACATGGTTTCCCGCAGCTACCTTCGCGCTGGACTTCGTAGCCTCCCTCCTTCGATGCCGGCTCGCGAACCGCGGATCGACTACGCCGCGACCGTCGCGAACATCATGAATTCCGGACGGCTCTCGTGAGCGCGACTCTCGTTCACGTTCGCCAGCGCAGCACGATGAGGCGAGCCGTTCGCATCGACTGCCAGGTCGTGCGTGAGCGCGACTTCAAGCTCGTGGCCCGCAAGACCGTCGATCTGTCGACCGAGGGGATGCTCGTCGCCTCCGAAGTGGACGTGGTACCCGGCGAAGAGCTGATCGTTTCTTTCAAGACCTCGGCCTTCAACATTTACATCGCCGCCGATGCCATCGTCGCCCGCGTGATTCATGGTCGGCGACCGGGCGACCGCGGGAGGTGCTTGGGCCTGAAGTTCCGGGATCTCGATGCGGTCTCGCGCCTGGTACTTCGGGGGAGCCTCCGCAAGGTGCCGCCGCCGCTCCCGCAGCGCGAGAGGCTCGTCGACTACGCCGCGACGATCCGCCGTATTTCCGAGGAGATTCCCTCGCTCATTTCGCCACGCCAATCCGCGTGGATGGACGCTCTCTACTCCAACTAGTGCCTCGGTTCTACGGAATGGAAGGGTATAGGCGGCGAAGCTTGATCCGTGCGTCTGCGGCGGAGAAACGCCATTTCACTTTCCCCGTCGTGC